>NZ_BAAGXF010000014.1:0-171221 GCF_054779975.1 Hymenobacter arcticus | reverse complement strand
CCCATAACGTATCGGAAATGATGAACTCTTGAGTAGTAGCCATACCCCAAATTAATCCCTATTTGGATAGCCTCTTAGTAACCCCAACGGCGTGGTAGAGATGCTTCGGCAAGCTCAGCATGACGTTCTATTGGGTGGCTAAGCATTGAAAAAGCACCAGCCACTAATTGGCTGGTGCTTTTTGCTGAGCGGAAGACAGAGTAGATAAAATTCTAATTAGCAGTATTTTGACTGCCGCCGCGCTGGCCGCGCTGCGGGCGCATGGCCTGGTACTTGGTGTACTGCTCGGGCGTGAGAATGCCCTTCATTTTGGCTTCCATGTCGGCGCGGCGGGTTTGCATGGCCTGGCGCTCGGCATCGGTGGGCGGGCCGCTGGGGCGGGTGCCGCGCTGGGCCATTTCGTCCTTCATCAGGGCATCAACTTGCGTTTGCTGCTCGGCGGTGAGGTTGAGGTCTTTGAGCATAGCTGCGCCGCGGCCACCGCGGGGGGCGGTTTGGGCGGGGGCGTCCTGGCGGGGGGCAGCCTGGGCGGCCAGCGCGCCGGCGGTGAGGGTGGCGGCCAGCAAGGCCAGCCGCAGGGAGTAGGTAGTCATCTCGATTCGGGGAAGGAAGTGAAGGCTGCGCCGCGCCCAGGTAGGTAGCCCGGCCAGCAACTGATTCAAAGCTACCGGGTTGGGCTGGGGGCTGGGTAGCTTACTCGGCCCGCCGGGATAGTCTGCCGACCAACGCCGGCTTTTTATCGGCCCCCGCTTTCGGCAGCAAGCGGCGCGAGCGGGCCAATGAAGCCCGCGTGAGGTTTGCAACTCAGCCCCACTTCGGGAAAACCTGAACCGCTAAACCTGCGTCTTTACGCCTGGCAACCGCCTTAGCCCTGGCTGGGCCGGTCGCTACGCGCCTCTTTCTTCCTCCTTTTCTAGCTCATGTCTCCAACAACTTCGAATCGCCTCACGGGGCAATTTGCCCTCGTCACGGGGGCCAGTTCCGGCATTGGGGCCGCCGTGGCCGTGGCGCTGGCCGCCCACGGTGCCGCGGTGGTCGTCAACTACGGCCACGATACCGCCGGGGCCGATAAGGTCGTCAAAACCATCACCGATGCGGGCGGGCAGGCCTTTGCCGTGCAGGCCGACGTGAGCAAGGAAGACCAGGTGCTGGCCATGTTCAAGCAGGCCATCGATAAGTTTGGCACCCTGCACATTGTGGTGGCCAACGCTGGTATTCAGGTAGATGCGCCGTTGCTCGAAATGACCCTGGAGCAGTGGCAAAAGGTGATTGACGTGAACCTGACCGGCCAGTTTCTGTGCCTGCGCGAGGCGGCCCGCGAGTTTACCAAGCGCGGCCCGCAGCCCGATGTGAGCAAGGCGCTGGGCAAAATAATCTGCATGAGCAGCGTGCACGAGGTGATTCCGTGGGCTGGCCACGTCAACTACGCCACCAGTAAAGGCGGCATTATGCAGCTCATGAAAACCAGTGCCCAGGAGCTGGCCCCGCACAAAATCCGGGTCAACAGCATTGCCCCGGGGGCCATCGCCACGCCCATCAACCTCTCGGCCCGCGACACGCCCGAGGAAGAAAAAGCGCTGCTCACCCTTATTCCCTACAACCGCGTGGGCGACCCCGCCGACATTGGCAACCTGGCCGCCTGGCTGGCCTCCGACGAAGCCGACTACATCACGGGCCAAACCATTTTCATGGATGGCGGCATGACCTTGTACCCCGGCTTCGCCGATAATGGTTAGGGTAAATAATTGAGAATGAAGAATTTGGAATGAGGAATTGCTTTTGCAGTTGCTACCAAGCTTCCGCTCTCCAATTTCCCATTCCAAATTTCTCATTCTAAATTCCACCGCATGACTGCCGAACACCAGCGCCTCCACGAAGCCGATAATGAGCAGAAGCACTGGCGGCGCTACGGTCCTTATGTATCTGAGCGCCAGTGGGGTACGGTGCGAGAAGACTACTCGGCCGGCGGCGATGCCTGGAACTACACCACCCACGACCAGGCCCGCAGCCGCGCCTACCGCTGGGGCGAGGAGGGCCTGGCCGGCTTTTGCGACAGCAAGCAGCAGCTGTGCTTGAGCCTGGCCCTCTGGAACGGGCAGGATGCCCTGCTCAAGGACCAGCTTTTTGGCTTGAGCGGGCCGCAGGGCAACCACGGCGAGGACGTGAAGGAGCTGTATTATTTCCTGGACAACACGCCCACGCACTCCTACCAAAAAGCCCTTTACAAGTATCCACAGTGGGCTTTTCCCTACGAGCAGCTGGTGCAGGAAAACGCGCAGCGCACCCGCAAGCAGCCTGAGTTTGAGCTGCTCGACACGGGTGTTTTCGACGAGTACCGCTACTTCGACGTGTTCATTGAGTACGCCAAGGCCGACGCCGACGACCTGCTGCTGCAATACACCATTGTGAACCATGGCCCCGAGGAGGCCACGCTGCACGTGCTGCCCCAACTGTGGTTTCACAACACCTGGGCCTGGGGCTACGACGAGTACCGCCCCAGCCTCACCGCCACCGCCGCCAACCAGGTGACCATGCAGCACCGTGACCTGGGCGAGCTGGTCTGTTACACTGAGGGCGGCCCCGAACTGCTGTTTTGCGACAACAACACCAACACGCAGCGGCTGTACGGGACTGCTTCCCCGGAGCAGTTTTTTAAAGACGGGATTAATAACTATCTGGTTGAAAAAGACTTAGACGCCATAAACCCGGCCCGCACGGGTACCAAAGCGGCTGCGCACTACGTGCTCACGCTGGCGGCCGGGGCCACGCAGCAGGTGCGCCTGCGGCTGGGGCCGGCCGGGCAGGCCCAGCCCTTCGCCGATTTTGAGGTGTTGCTCGGCCAGCGCCAGGCCGAGGCCGATGCGTTTTACGCGGTTATTCAGCACGATATAACGGATGCTGATGCTCGGCTGGTGCAGCGCCAGGCCTTCGCGGGCATGCTGTGGGGCAAGCAGTACTACAACTATAACGTGCCCCGCTGGCTGGCCGGCGACCCCGCCCAGCCGGCCCCGCCGCCCGAGCGCCTTACCGGCCGCAACGCCGAGTGGAAAAGCCTGGATAACAACGACATCATTTCGATGCCCGACATCTGGGAGTATCCCTGGTACGCCGCCTGGGACCTGGCTTTTCACTGCATTCCGCTGGCCCAGATTGACCCCGAATTTGCCAAAAACCAGCTGCGGCTGCTGTGCCACGACTGGTACATGCACCCCAACGGCCAGCTGCCGGCCTACGAGTGGCGCCTCGGCGATGTGAACCCGCCGGTGCACGCCTGGGCCGTGTTCCGGGTGTTTAAGATGGAGCAAAAGCGGCGCGGCGACGCCGGCGACCATGAGTTTTTGCAAACCATGTTTCACCGGCTGCTGCTCAACTTCACGTGGTGGGTGAACCGCAAGGACCGCGACGGGCGCAACATTTTCGAGGGCGGCTTCCTGGGGCTCGATAACATTGGGGTGTTTGACCGCTCGGCCACGCTGCCCGACGGCGCGTACCTGGAGCAGGCCGACGGCACGGCCTGGGTGGCCATGTTTGCGCTCAACATGATGCGTATCGCGCTGGAGTTGAGCCAGTCCAACCCCGTGTATCAGGACTTGGCGGGCAAATTCTTTGAGCATTTCCTCTACATTGCCGAGGCCATGACCAACGTCGGCAATACCGAGCTGGACTTGTGGGACGCGGAAGACGAATTCTACTATGACGCCCTCAAAACCGAGGATGGCGGCCACGAGCTGCTGCGCGTGCGCACCATGGTGGGCCTCATCCCGATGTTCGCGGTGGAAGTGCTCGACGAAAACGTGCTGGCCGGTGCGCCCGAGTTTGTGGCCCGTATGAACTGGCTGCTCGCCAACCGCCCGCAACTCGCCGCCCTGGTATCGCACTGGCAGGAGCCCGGCAAAAGTGCCACCCGGCTGCTAAGCCTGCTGCGCGGCCACCGGCTCAAGCGCTTGTTGTTCAGAATGTTGGACAGCGACGAGTTTTTGTCTGACTACGGCGTGCGCAGCCTCTCGCGGGTGTACCTGGAAAAGCCCTACGTGTTCCGCGACACCGACATCACGGTGAATTACCAGCCGGCCGAGTCCGAAACCAGCGTGTTTGGCGGCAACTCCAACTGGCGCGGGCCCGTCTGGATGCCGGTCAACTTCATGATAATTGAGGCGTTACAGCGGTTTCACCACTACTTCGGCGACGATTTTAAGGTGGAGTATCCCACGCACTCGGGCCAATACGTGACGCTGCTCGACGTGGCCGATGCGCTGGCTAAGCGCCTCACACACTTGTTTTTGCGCGACCCGGCCACCGGGCAGCGCGCTTGCTTCGGCAACCGCCCGCTCTTGCAGCAAAACCCTCATTTTAAGGACTACCTCTTGTTTAATGAGTACTTCAACGGCGATACCGGCGCGGGCCTCGGTGCTAGCCATCAGACTGGCTGGACGGGCTTGATTACCAAATTGTTGCAGCCGCGTGGGTAAGTGCGGTAAGCTTTAGCTTGCCGTTGGTACTAACAGCTGCTTAGCAATAAAACCCTATTAGCGGCAAGCTAAAGCTTACCCTACATTAACCTCATAACGGCAAGCTAAAGCTTACCGCACAGTTACTTATCCTATGCCTATTCCCGCTCCCTGGCTCGATGCCACCACCGCCATGCGCGACCAAATGGTGCATTGGCCCGACAACCTTGGCGTGACCGTGACCCGCACCCTCAGCCAGGACCGCGGCGATGCCGCCAACGTGACCGAGCTGCACTTGAGCGCCCACACCGGCACCCACGTCGATGCGCCGCTGCACTTTACCAGCGGGGCCGGCGATACCACCACCCTCGACCTGGGGCAACTCATGGGCCCCGCCACGGTAGTGGCCATCAAAGACCCCAAAAGTATCAGCCTGGCCGAAGTGCAAGTACTTGACATAAAGCCCGGTGCGCGGCTGCTGTTTAAAACGCGCATTTCGGACAGCGAGTGGAGCACCGAGCCTTTCAAGTCCGATTTCGTGGCCCTGGACGGCGATGCGGCGCGCCATCTGCGCGAGGCGGGCGTGGTGTGCGTGGGTGTCGATTACCTGTCCGTGGGCAAGGCCGATGCCCACCACGCACTGCTTGACGCGGGCATCTGCGTAATTGAGGGCCTGGCTTTGCAGCACATCGAGCCGGGCGAGTACGAGCTGCTGTGCCTGCCCCTCAAAATTGTGGGCAGCGATGGCGCGCCGGCGCGGGTGCTGCTGCGGCCGCTTTTTTAAGCTGTTAGCTATCAGCTGCTAGCTGTTAGCTTTTCGCTGATTATGAGTAGATAAATAAGAGCTAACAGCTAGCAGCTGATAGCCAACAGCTTAAAAAATGGACCAACCAATCATCATCGTCATGGGCGTGTCGGGCTGCGGCAAGACGACCGTGGGCGAGCTACTAGCCAAGCAGTTGAGCCGGCCGTTTTACGACGGCGACGACTTTCACCCGGCCGCCAACGTGGCCAAGATGGCCGCCGGCCATCCCCTCACCGACGCCGACCGCGCCGGCTGGCTCGCCACCCTGGCCGCCAAAATCGGTGAGTGGGAGCAGGCCGACGGGGCCGTGCTGGCCTGCTCGGCCCTCAAGGAAGCCTACCGCCAAACCCTGCAAGCCGGGGCCCACGCGCCCCTGCACTGGGTGTTTCTGGATGGCGACCCCGCCGTATTGTATGCTCGCCTCGAAGGCCGCCACGACCACTACATGAAGGCTGGTATGCTTGATTCGCAGTTGGCCACGCTCGAAAAACCCACCTACGGCCTGCGCATCGACATCGACAACACGCCCGAAAACCAGGTGGCCGAGATTGTCGAAAAGCTACCATTGGCGAAGCCCTGACCTGGCGCTTTCCTGATTGCTCACAAGCTCATCAGCTCCCGAAACAGGCCCGACTGGCTGCGCGATACCTCCACGTCGGGGCCGTTGCGCAGGCTGATTTTCAGCGTGTTGCTGAACCACGGCTCAATACCCGCAATCCAGTGTAAGTTGATGATTTGCTGGCGATTAGCGCGGAAGAATACTTTGGAGTCGAGCCGCGCCTCCAGCTGCTGCAAGCTGCGCGGAATGAGGGGCTGGTGCTGCTCGAAATACACGCGGGTAGCCCCGCCGCTGATTTCAAACAGCCGGATATCGGCCAGCCGCACAAACCAGCACCGCTCGCCGTCTTTCACAAACACCTGGTCCTGAGCGGTGAGCGGTGGCAGGGCGGGTTCCGGCGCGGGGGGCGCGGGGGCCGGGATTGAGGCTAATGACCGGATTTTGGTTAGGGCGGCGGCCAGCCGGGGCTCGCTCACGGGCTTTAGCAGGTAGTCGAGGGCGTTGACTTCGAAGGCTTTAAGCGCGTACTGGTCGTAGGCGGTGGTGAAGATGACGTGCGGCGCGGGCCCGTCCAGCGAGGCCAGCAGCTCGAAGCCCGATTGGCCGGGCATGTGAATATCGAGAAACAGCACGTCGGGCCGGAGGTCGGCCAGCTGCTGGCGGGCCTCGTCGGCGTGACGGGCTTCGCCCACCACGGTCACGTCGGGGAAGGCGCGCAGCAGGTGGCGCAGCTCGGTGCGCGCCAGGCGCGAGTCGTCAATGAGGAGCGCGTTCATGGGGCAGATTCAGGTTTCGGATGGGTAAGTGCAGCTCGGCCAGCACGGTATCGGGCAGGAGTGGGTCGGGGCCGATGGCGAAGTGCGCGGCCGGCCCAAAAAGCAGGCCCAGGCGCTCCCGCACGTTGCGCAGGCCCAGGCCCGGGTGGCCCGGCTGCGGCCGGAACGTGCCGGTATTGCGCACGGCCACGCACAGCTTGGTGCCCGCCGCGTCGAGCTGCGTGCTCAGGCTGAGGTGGCCACCGGCCGGGCGCGGGGCCAGCCCGTGCTTGATGGCATTTTCGACCAGCAATTGCAGGGTCATGGGGGGCAGCAGTACCGGCCGCGCCGCGGGGGCCACGGTCACGGTATAGTGCAGGCGCTCTTCGAGTTGCATGGCTTCGAGCTGGAGGTAGTTGTCCACTATTTCGAGCTCGGTGGAGAGTGGCACCTGCTCGGCCCCGTTGCGCTGCATGGAGTAGCGCAGCAGCTCGGCCAGGTGCGTCATCATGGTGCGGGCGCGGGCGGGGTCTTCCATCACCAGGGCCCGAATGTTGTTGAGGCCGTTGAAGAGAAAGTGCGGGTTGAGCTGGGCTTGCAGGGTGCGCAGCTCGGCCTCGCGGGCGGCGGCGGCCAGCTTCCATTTATCGACCTCGGCAGTGCGGTAGTTATCGAAATAATGCACGCCGAAGTACACCGCCGACCAGCCCCAGAACACAAAAAAGATGTTGAGCGTGTAGCCGACGTATTGCACCCACGGAAAGCCTTTGCCAGTGGATTGCTGGCCAATGACCACGAACAGCAGCACCGTAAGCGCCGCAATAACCACGATGCTCGTGACCGCCACCACCATATGCGCGAGCAGCAGCCGGGGCAGCAAAACGCCCAGCGGCCAGCGCACCCAGCCGTGGCGACGGATATAAAGCCGAAATAAGTGGCTGAACAGCAGTAAGGTGCCCGCCACAATCAGCTCGACGCCCACCAGGCTAAAGGAAAACTTACTGAAAAGCCCCGCCACCACCCCACCAAAGACCCCATAGAGCAGCCAGCCAGCTACCTGTAGCTTCCAGTAGAGGCGGGGGCGGGCAGTGAGCGGCAGCATACGCAATGGGTAAAGGAGGGGTGCAAAACAAAGGACGGCCAGCCAAACGCGACACGGCCCGCTGGCCGGCCAGCAGCTATTTTTTGGCTAGCGCCGGCTGCTTCAGAAAACCGTCGGTCTGGCCGAAAAACCAGGCGGTATCGTCGTACATCACAAAGTGGCGGCCGGCCTCCGACAGCTCGATGCGGGCCTGCGGCAGCTGCGCGTATTGCTGCGTGAAAGTGGCGCGCACGCTTTCCTGGGTAGCCCCGTACTGCTTGTAGCCGGCCCAGGTGCCCAGCACCAGCACCGGCTGCTCGATGCGCGCCACGTCGGCGCGCAGGTCGGTGGTGTACATATCGTACATGGCCTGGGCCACGGTGGCCGCATCGGAGGCCGCGCCCCAGCGGGCCACCTGCGTAATGCGGGCGGTGTCGGTGACCATGCCGGCGGCCATTTGGCGGGCCATTGCCCCCGACGCGCGGCCTTTGCTCATTTGCTGGCGTCGCTGCTCGGCCGGGGGGCGGGTAGTTTCGGCGGTAGCGGTGGGGTCGGTAGCGGCCGGCAGGAAGGGCAGCGAGTCCACGATTTCGAGCGGGCCGAGGGCGGCGGGGGCGGTGGCGGCCATCCACAGCGCCAGGAAGCCGCCCAGGCTGTGCCCGATTACGACGGGCCGGTTGAGCTTCTGCGCCTTGATATAGGCCAGCAGCTGGTCGCGGGTGTCTTGCAGCAGGTGGGCGGGCACGGGCTGCTGCGCCGGCACCCCGCCAAAGCCCGCCAGCGACACCACGTGGCACTGGTACTGGCCTTGGTAGCGGGCCACCGTTTCGTCCCACACCGCGCCGGGGCAGGTGAGGCCGGGAATGAGGATAATGGGCCGGCCCTTGCCCACCACCTTCACCACGAAGGCGGGGTGCGCGGCCGGGCTGCCGGTGGTGGTTTGGGCCGTGGCGGGTAGCGTAGCAGCGGCGGCTAGTAGCAGCGCAGCAGCCAGGGTGCAGCGGGAAAGCAAGGCGGTAAGCATGAGTAAAAAGGTTGGTGGTGAGAGGATGGCCCAAACGTACCAGCCCCGTTTCAGCCCCTTAACCCCGGCCCCCGCGAACGGGCGTAGCCCCTGGCGAACGGTAAAAAACCGGGGCTGAGGCCGCCGGGCCAAAACCCGTGTGCGGTATAAGTAGCTACTGTATATTGCGGCCTCGCAGCATAGTAGGCTACGCTAGGCCACCTCCTCTATCCGTTTCCACGCATGAAAAATCTGTTCTTACTCAGCGCATTAACTTTATTGGCTGGGGCCTGCCAAAAAAAAGACGCCGCCCCCGCCGAAGACCCCACCTGGCTGAAGCTGGAAATACCGACCACCTGGACAGCGGGCGACCAAGCCTTTTCCATTGCCGGCGATATCGACCACACGCTTCTGGTTTCGACCACCGAGAAGCTATACCTGACCAGCGACCACGGCAAAACCTGGCAGGAGTCACAACACAACTTTCACGGGGCGGTGTGGGGTCTGCTACCGCGCCACGACACCATTTTTGCCCTCACCAACTACTTCACTAACAGCAAGGGTGAGCGGCTGAATGCCACGGAGGCGGATATGTATTCGGTTGATTTTGGTAAAACGTGGGCCTACACGCTGTTTCCCTACAAAAAATCGCACGCCCTGACGCAACCCATCGGCCAGGTGGGCGCGGCGGGTATTGCCTACCGCGTTCAGCCCAATACCCAGCCCATTCCGGGGTCCAGCGCGCAGTTGGTGATAGCTTCCGATTTGTTGCGAACCGATGCCGCCGGCCGCCAGCAGGCCCTGCGCTTGCCGGCGCGGCACTACCTCAACAACCTGCACCTTGATGCGCAAAACCGCCTGTACGTAGCCGCCTCGGGCCTCAGCTTCGACGAAACTACGGGCCAGGCGCTGGAAGCCACGCAACAACGCACGGCGCTGGTGTACATCTCTCGCCAGCCGCTGCCTTAACCAAGCACCTCCCCACTGACCGCTACCAAAACGTGCGGCTCACGCCCAGCGTGAAGTAAAAAAACGACGCATCGTAGCCGCCCGCCGGCACGTGCAGCGGCACCAGATAGCTGGGCGTAGCCGCCACGCTAAATCGCCCCGCCGCCAGCGTAACGGGCAGCGACAGCGTGTAGCCCAGCGTGCTGAATGCCGGCGTGTCCGGCTCCTTGAGCACGGTGGTGGTGCCGCCGCGCTTCTTCACTTTTACCTGCGAGGTAGTGGCCAGCGAGGCGGCGTAGAAGTGCTGGCTGCCGGCCCCCAGCTCCACGGTGGGCTCAATCGAGAGCGTGTCGTGGCCCAGCACGGGCAGCTGAAAGCGGTGGCTCAGGTCGACGGTCAGGATGAAATCGTGGGTGCTGCCCACGAAGGCGTCGGCGCTGAGGCTGGCCGTGACAAAACCGAAAAACTGCGTGACGCTGGCGCTGAAATCATTGCGCAACGAGTTCTGCACCAGCGCACTCTCGCCGTACACAAACAGCCGGGTGTACTGCACTGTCCAGTAGGTGTCGGAGTTGCCCACGGCCTGCCAGCCCACCATAGCCTCGCCATAATTGATAAACGGCTCACCTAGTGTTTTATATACATAAGAATGGTTGAGGTAGAGCGAACCGATAAAGCCTGCCGGGGCCTGGTAGGTGAGGGTGGTGCCCAGGTAGCCCTTGTCGTTGGTGCGCTCGGGCACGCGCTGCAAATACGTGGTGCGGCTGGCCGAGGCAAAGCCCACCGTGAGGCGGGGTGGGGCCGGGGCAAGCGAGTCAGGCGGCAGGGTAGGCGTGGCGCAGGCAAGGTGAGCCGCCAGCAAGGCCAGCGGCAGGCAGTAACTAAATGCGCGGGGCATAGGGCAGAAAGCGGGAGAGTAGGAAGGGGCGAAAGGTTTGGCCAGCACCCGTGTACATTGCGTGAACGCCTGGCTACCGGCGAAATAGGTAGCCGGGAGTAGCTCGGCTGAGATGCCCCGCGCGGCCCCTGGTTTAATGGTTCAGCTAATAATACCGGGTTGTTGGTCAAAAAAAACGCTGCCAGGTTGGCCTATGGCCCCTAGCGCGGACCTTTGCAGCGATAACTCGTGCTCGCTATGCTAAAAAAACACTGGCTCATCTTGCTCACGCTGTTGCTGGCGGCCAGCGGCGCCCGCGCCCAGGGGTCGGCCCCCACCACGCCGCTGCTGCGCAGCTTGTCGCTCACCTTCGATACCGTGCGCTATAGCCTGGGCGAGCAGATGCTGACTGTGGCCGGCGAGCCGCGCCTCTACTTTTACTACCACAACGACGACCAGGTGGCCGAGCTGCGCCTGGTGCCGCTGCGGCCCGGCCGCCGGCCCCCGCGCCTGCTTACCTCCCCCGACTTTGTGCTGCAAGACTCGCTCATTGCCGGGCCGGGCGGCGAGTACCGGGGCATGCTGCACTTCCGCAACCTCACGGGCGCGCCGTTTGTACGGCTGGCCTTTGCGCCGGCCGCCGACTCGGCCGGGCAGCCGGCGCGGGCCCAGCAAATTGTGAGTTTGCTGCCCCTCACCCGCACCACCCTCGACCTGCGGCTGACCAGCCCCGAGCTGTTTATTGGTGAAGAGAAAGTGCTGGAAATCAGCACGAACAACCTGGCTAACGTGCGCGTGACCAATGAGTGGACCAAAAACCAGGACATCGACTACAAGCTGACGCGCGAAAAAAACGGCCTCTTTCTGCACCTCGTGCCCAACACGCTGGGGGCCCACACTGTGGTGGTGCGCGCCCAAAGTGAGCGCCCCCACCTCGACGGGGCGGGCCGCCTCACCTACCAGCTGCCGCCGCTCAGCCTGGCCTTCAACGTGCGGGCCAGCCGCCTGCGCTTCCTTACCGCCGAGCGCAAAG
This sequence comes from Hymenobacter arcticus, assembly GCF_054779975.1. Lineage (NCBI taxonomy): Bacteria > Pseudomonadati > Bacteroidota > Cytophagia > Cytophagales > Hymenobacteraceae > Hymenobacter > Hymenobacter arcticus. The sequence continues at coordinate 159,712 of NZ_BAAGXF010000014.1, read as the reverse complement.
ACGTGACTTACGACGAGGCCGGCCGCAGCCAGGGCACCGAGTTTGTGCTCGACGATGGCCACAACTTCGACCTGCGCCACACCTACCGCATCGAGGCCCAGCAGGAGCCCGGCGGCGCGCTCATCGCCGAGCTCTACACCCGCAGCTATTTGTCTAACGACCGGGTGCTGTGCCAGTTGCGCGTGTACAACACCCACCGCCAGGCCGATGGCTACCTCTACATCAAGGACGGCGACGTGGCCAAGTACATCACCAATTTCGACATCACGCCCCGGCCGCGCATTGCCACGCTCAGCGTGCTGCACCGGGGCGGCGACTGGGGCGGCAATAACACCATCAACCCCGGCGAAACCGTGGATGTGCGCCTCGAAGGCGAGTCGCTGCTGAAGGGCCGCTACCACTTCGACGGGGCCAATATCATCCCCTCCGACTCGTCTACGCGCTCCGAAAAAGTGGTTATTTTCCGCGTGCAGGTGCCGCTGAGCAGCGTGCGCAAGCGCATTGTGGTGTTTGATGCCAGCACGCCCACCGAGTTTGGCCTCACCGTGAAGGAGGCCCAGCGGCCCCACCCGCTCAACTTTGTGCAGGTGAACTACGGCGACGGCCCGCACCCCGTCAACCAGCTCAACGGCCCCGTACTCTACGACAAAACGATTGCCGACGTGGTGTTCAGCTTCAACGCCAACGCCATCGACGAAAGCGGCAACCTCTACGGCCGCCAGTACCTGATGATGGACGTGCGCACCGTGGACGAGAAAGGCAACCTCATCGACCAACGCACAGTGGACCAGCTGGTTGTGTGCCCCGGCGAGTCGTCGCCGCGCTACGCCTACTACCAGGGCAACGACTGCCAGGTGGGCAATTTCAGCCTCAACAGCATTCTGGGCCGCAAAACCTACGACCTCGACGCCTGGTACCGCATCATCATCACCGTGCGCGACGATGCCCGGCAATACGGCGGCACCAAGGGCTACTCGCAGCAGATAGAGCTGGTGCTGCGCCGCCACGTCAACTTCGATATCAGCGTGAGCTTTCCAGCCGGCCTGCTCACCAAGTACGCTGGCCAACCTAGTTATAGTAGCTTCGGTGGTATCAGTTTGGCCACGCTGGCGCAGCTCAGCTTCTACGCCCCTGACCGCATCAATAAGCTGCGGCCCTATCGCATCGGGGCGGGCTTCGTGGCCCTCAATGCGTTCAACCTCTCCAATAGCAATGAAGTAGAGCGCGCCTTGGGTATTGTAATACTTGGCTCGGTGGTGCCGGTGCGCACGGGGGCACGGCTCACGTTTCCGCTCTATCTAGGCGGCGGCTACTTACTTACAGACGGTAAAGCATTGCCATTTCTGCTCTTTGGGCCGGGTATTGGGGTTACGCTGTAAGTAGCTTTCGGCTATGTTTTCTACTAGCTCCGAGGTAGGAAAATCTGCCTCGAAGTTAAAAGGTTATTTTTGAGAGTAGTAAAGCCAAGCGCTTGACTCACTGGTTTTGCATCTGTCATCGACTTGATGTCGAGATAAGAGCAACAAAAAAGCCTACCGTTGCGGGTAGGACTTTTAGTAGATTTATTGATTAGTATTTGCAATAAAATTAAATCCTTACTTATATTTATAACATAAATATACAACATCGCAGTCGCCCCCTACATACATATTAAAATCAAAAGGCACTTTAGTCCATCCTGTAGGCGGATTGATACCAGCATCTTGGTTATAAAGCACGCCTATCTCAATTGGCCTGCCTCCTTGCTGGTGGTCGGCCAAGACATTTAGATTACCTGTTGCAAATATTCCCCCATTCATATTAGCCGAATCCCAGCCTAGTTGGTAGTAGCAACAGCTACGTGATGGCCACTGAGCTATATGTTCTGTCGAGATAGCTTTATCAGGAGCTTGGTAGCCAACTACGCGCGCACCACGAATACCAGTAATGGCAGAAATGCTGTTTTGGTAAGTAGCCACCTTGCTTGGATTGCGTGTAAAGCACATGTAGATTACATCTCCTCCAGCACGAGAATTAAAATTTACCGGAACAACAGTATAACCATCAGGAGCAGTAGCACGAGAATCAAAGCCATTTGCTTCGTGAGTAAAAACTATGTCCAAAATGGCACCACTTGGATTGTCTGGTCCATTATAAGCGCCGTTGCCATTAGTTGTATCGTAGCTATTACCTACGGTACCCTCTGTACTATAAAAAACAGGAAGAGGAGTTGGGTATTGGGGTGGGCAGTTGCCAGTTGAACAGTCGACCGGCGGGTCTACCGGGTCAGCAAGTCGATTCTGACTTGCACTTGTTGCAGGCTTAGGTCCGACATCATGTGAGCTTTCTTTTTGGCAGCCCAATAAAAGTAAGAGATTAGTAGCAATTAGTGCCCCTGATAAGCGCGAAAAATTCCCCATAAATTGTGGTAAAAAGATTGAATGTTAGTACTTCTCTCAAGTATTTCAGATTCAAAGTGATGAAGTAAAAACTGATTTTACAAATTATTTTATTTGCAAAGGATGATTTCCAATATTATTAGTTTATGCACGCTGGATTAGATTAACCTCATTATCGGTAAGCAAGGGGCGCGGGCCGAAGCCGATAACCTGAACTTCCCGGCCAAAAACACCGCCGCCGAAAATGCGGCGCTCCTGCCGTTTCTGGAGCAGGTTACCGGTCCCGCCTGGGCGGCGTTCGACCTGCGCCCCGCGCGCCGGGCCCTCACCACCGGCAAGCTGCAAGTAACGGAAAAGTTGTGCCGCATTATCGGGGGGTATGACTACCTGTTGATTATTCCCGAAACAACTGCTAACCAACTTATTAACTAACCAAACAGTGCCTGTGCAATGCTCAACATCCTCTTGCCCAGCCTACCCTATAGCCGGGCCATCGACCCCATGTGGGCCGACGAGGCGGCCGAAGCCCGCCGCCTGGGCTACCAGGTATGCCTGTATGATGCGGAGCAGCCGCGCCTCTACCAGCCGCCCGCCGTGGCCTGGCCTACCCTGTACCGGGGCTGGATGCTGAGCCCCGCAGGCTACCAGCAGCTGGCCGAGCTCGCGCCGCTGTTGGTAGCCCCGGCGCAGTACCTGGCCTCGCACTATGCCACCGGCTGGTACGCAGCGGTGGCGCCGCTCACGCCGCGCAGTGTGTTTGCGCCGGCCAGCCAGGCCGCGCCCGCAGTCGCCGACTTCCTCCGGGCCAATGGCCGTTGCTTCGTCAAAAGCCTGGCTAAGTCGTTTGGGGTCGACTCGGTAGTGGCCTCCCTGGCCGACTTGGCGGCATTGCTGCGCCAGTACGAGGTGGCTCCCGATGAGCAGCTATTTATCCGCGAGTTTACGGAGCTGGCCGACCAACCCGAGGAACGGTTTTTTGCTGTGCGCGGCGTGGCTTTTGGGGCCAGTGGCCAGCCGTTGCCCGCGCGCTTGCAACCCGCGCTGGCAGCGCTGCAAAGTCGCTGGCTCTACACTATCGACGTGGCCTATACTACCGCCGGGGAAGCCATTATTATCGAAATCGGCGATGGCCAAGTGTCCGATACCAAGGAGTGGCAACTAGCTGACTTATACAAGATTGTGTTTAAAGAGTTGGCTAAGCAAACTGCTCTTTCCTAAGTACTGCCCGGCTCTGCTACCAGCGCCAGCCCACCAGCGCGCCACCGTAGTAGTTGCGCGCCGCGGCGGGCTGAAAGTAGCGCCCGCCAAAGGCGTTGAGGTCGTTGCCCAGGCTGTAGCGGCGGTCGGTAGCATTATCGACACCCGCGTACAAATCGAGCTGCAAGCGGCCCAGCACCGTGCGCCGCCAGCCGGCGCGGCTGCCAAAAACCCAGTAGCCGGCCGCGTAGTCGGTGTTGGCATCGTTGAGCGGCAGCACGGCCTGGTGGCTCACCGTGGGGCTGAGGTAGAAGCCCAGCGCCTGCGTAAAGTCGAGGCCTGCGCTCAGCGTATGGGGGGCGGTGCCGGTGAGTTGGTTGCCGCCGTACTGCTGGCCGGTGGCCGACTCGTAGCTGCCAAAGCGGAAGCGGTTGTAGGCGTAGCTCGCCCAGGCGCGCAGCCCCGCCGCCGGGCTGGCGGCCGCAGCCGGGGCGGTGGGCTGCCACAGGTAGCCGCTGGCGGCCACCTCGGCCCCGCGCTGGTGGGTGGTGCCCGCGTTGGCAAACAGCTGGATGCCCTGCGCATCGGAGCGCGACACGATGGTGTTGCGCAACTCCAAATCGAACAGCGCCACGTCGAACAGCAGCCGGCCGCCCAGCAGCGTGCCCCGGCTGCCCACCTCGTAGCTGGTGCCGCGCTCGGCCTGCAAGTCGCGGCTGATGGTGCCATCTGAGGGGCGCAGCTCGGCCTCGGTGGGCGGCGAGTAGCCGCCACTCACGCTGGCGTAGGCCGAAATTTGGCTGGTAATTTCCTTGAGCAGCGCCACGCGGGGCAGTATCTGGGGCCGGAAATCCTGGGTAACCACGTAGCCGCCGGGGTTGGTGGCGGCCGATGATACGCGGGCAATCTGGTAGCGCAGGCGGTTGTAGCTGGCCCCGGCCGTGAGCAGCAGGCCGGCCGGCAGCTCATAGTCGGCCTGCGCAAAGGCGAAGCCCGTGCGGGTCGTTATCTCGTCGTCGTAGCGCAGCGTAGTGGGCGCGCCGCCCACGTTCAGGTAGCTGCGCGAATCGACAAACGCCGCCTGAAACTCGCCGCCGCCCTGCACCCGCAGGGTGCGGCCGGCCAGCCGGCCGCGGTAGTTAAGGGCCACGCGCCCGCCGCCTTCCAGCCGCGCCTCGCGCGTCCAATCCACCAGGTAGGGCGTCTGAATGCTGCTGGTACGGCCGTAGATAGTGCTCACAGTCTGCCACTTATCCGAAAAGCTGTACGTGTGCGTGGCCCCCAGGAGGCCGGTTTGCGAAGCGTAGAACGTCTTCTGGGCTACGGTGCCGGGGGCGGCGGCTGTGCCCGGCCGCGCCTGGCGTGGGTCGGCCTCCACCTGCGCCCGCGTGAGGCCGCCCGGCAGCTGGTAGTTGATATCGGTATAGAGGGCGTGCAGCGCCAGCGTCTGCTTGGTGGAGGGCGAGAGCTGGCCATCGAGCGCAAACACCTCGCGGCGTAGCGCGCTCTGCTGGCGGTAGCCGCCCAGCTGCTGGTGCGCGTACTGGGCGCGCCAGTAGTCGCCGTTTTGCCCATTGCCCTCGGCCGTGGCCGTGAAGCGCCGCAGCCCAAAGGAGCCCGCCGCGTAGCCTACCTGCGCCCGTCCTTGGCCGGCCGCGCCGGTGGGGCGGCGGTTTTCGAGGCGTATCACGCCGCCCGTGCCGGCCCCGTACACGCTGCCCGCCGGCCCCTTCAGCACCTCAATGCGCCCGATTTGGGCGGGGTCGAGCAGGTTGAGCGGCGAGGTGCCGTTGGCCTCCGTGAAGGGGATGTCGAAGTAATACATTTTCACGTTGCGCACCCCAAACGGCGAGCGCAACGTGCTGCCCCGCACGCTGATGCGGTAGCTGGCGGTGGCGCGCTCCTCCAGCCGCACGCCGGGCAGCGTGTTCACCGCCGAAGCCAGCGAGTTTTCGTTAAAGTGTTGAATGATAGTCTGGTCTACCACGCCTACGCCGGCGGCCGTGCGGCGCAGCGGCAGCCGCTGGCCGTAGCCCACCACGGTGGCGGCGGGCAGGGCGCGGGCATTGAGGGTGTCGGTAGGGGTTTGCTGGGCTGCCAGGGGCAGGGCCAGTGAAGTGAGGAGGGTGGCTAGCGAGTAGCGAAGTAGCATAGTGGCGTAACAAGGTTGCTACGCCAAACGGCTAGGGTAGGCTCGGGGTTTGTGGACAACACCAGCTTTTACCGCTGCAGCCGGGCCCGCTAGTCCTCCCACTCACTCCTATCGGGGTACATCCGCTCGAGTTTCAACTCAGCGAAGGAGTTGAAGAAAACTACTTTAGGAGACGACTGGCTTTGCTCCTGGGTGCCCGACCAGGTGAGACGCACAAGCGCAAAATGACCACTAAACCCAGGCCCGCCCCGAATAGAAAATAAAATGTTACTTGGTGCGCCCATTGCACCCAATTTGCAAAGCGCTGAAAACCTGGGCTCAGCCACCGCCGGGCTGTTGGCAGCAGCCTTGGCTAGCCTCCCTGAATCGTTGCCTAGTTCGCGGCTAAGCTCGGTTTCCAGCGCCAGCTTCTGCTGAATGGTTAATTCTTCCCAGGGCTCTACCACAAATGTGCGCGGCGGGTCAGTTGTGAGGAAGTCTTGCAGGATTTCAGCGGCTATTCCGGCGAGGTAAATTCGCTTTGGCTCATCTGGTAATTCGGCGGCGTCATCAATGGTATAACCACCCATTGGAAAAAGAAAATACCCGTTTTCCAGCTGTGCATTGAGTGCCAACGCGTGCCACTTGGCGTAATCGGGCGAAGGGCTGGCATTGAATTCCCAAACTGTTTGCTGCACCTCATTATAGTACTTCGTAGTTGGGGCAAACTCGCCATAAACACCGCCCATAGCCTCATCGCCGGGCTGCAAGTCGGCGAAGCCTATCAAATGCTGATTGGAGTAGATGGCCGCTCTCATAGCTGCAACGCAAAAGCACCGGGAAATGGTAGCCGCATTATTGCGTAGTAGCTGCTGGTGCCAGGTAAAAGTAGTCGTCCGTTATCAGAAGTATTGGAGGCGCTGCCCGCAGAATTACCCCAGAATCCACTGGTAATTTTGGGCTCTGCTTATGCTGCTATGCTGTCTTTTACCGAAAAACTAACTGGGTTGCTGGTCGTTACGGCCCTGGCCGCCACCCCGCGGCTGACCCACGCCCAAACCGGTGCCGTGCGCGGTACCCTGCTCGATGCTGCTACCGGCCAGCCGCTGCCTTTTGCCGCCGTGGTGCTGCTGCGCCTGCCCGATTCCACGGCCGTGGCCGATGCGCAAACGGCTGATAATGGCGCATTTGCCCTCGAAAAGTTGAAGCTCGGCACCTACGTGCTGCGCGCCAACGTGCTGGGCTACCGCACCGGCCGGCGCGCGCTCAGCCTCACCGGGGCCGCGCCGGTGGCGCAGGTAGGCACGCTGCGCCTGCGCCCGGCCGCCACCCAGCTCACCGAAGTGGTGGTACAGGGCGAGCGCCCGCCCGTGACGGCCGACCTCGACAAGCGAGTGGTGAACGTGGCCAAGGACCTCACCGCCGTGGGCGGCACCGCCACCGACGTGCTCCAGAACGTGCCCTCGGTGAGCGTGGACCAGACCGGCGCCGTGAGCCTGCGCGGCAACCCCGGCGTTACCATTTTTATCGATGGCAAGCCCAGCGGCGCGGCGGGCGGCGGCAACGGCACCAGCCTCGACCAGATTCCGGCCAGCAGCATCGACCGCATTGAGGTGATTACCAACCCCTCGGCGCGCTACGACGCGGCCGGCTCGGGTGGCATCATCAACATCATTCTCAAGAAAAACCAGCGCGACGGCCTCAATGGTACGGTGGCGGCCGGTGCGGGCACCCGCAATAAGTACAACACCTCGCTCACCCTCAACTACCGCCGCGGCAAGCTGAACGCGTTTGGCTCGTACGATTTTCGGCACGACCAGCGCTTCACCCTCGGCAGCCTCGACCAAACCACCACCGCGCCGGTGCTCGACCCCGCCACCGGCCTGCCTACCACGCTGGCGCACAGCCTCTACCTGCGGCAGGACCGCAGCGGACTAGCCTACCAAACTACCCACGCCGTGCGCCTGGGCCTGGAGTACACCCTGCCCGCCAACCAGACGCTGAGCCTGGCCGTACAGCCCCGCTTCAACCAAAGCACCGCCGATGAGGCGCTGCGCTCGCGCCAGCAAGACCTCACCCTGGGCCAGCCCGTGTACGTGGGCAGCACCGACCGCCAGAACGCCACCGCCGGCCGCAGCCACTCGGCCGATTTCACACTCGACTACCGCCGCGTGTGGCCCGCCCGGCCCGGCCGCGAGCTCACGGCCGGGGCCGTGTACACGCCCTTGCGCAGCGACAATGCCATTACGTCGAATCTGGTGTATGTGGGTGATAATGTGCGCGCTGTGCAGCAGCAGGCTTTTCACAACCGCCTCGACCAGGGCGCGGCGCAGGTCGATTTTGTGCAGCCAATGGGCGAGAAGGGCCGCCTCGAAGCTGGGGCTAAGAGCACCTGGCGGCGCTACAACAACCAGTACGATTTCGGCAGTACCCGGCCGGTTTTATACCAGCAGTCTGTTTTTATGTACCAAGAGTACATTCAGGCGGCCTATGCTAGCCTGGGCGGGGAGCGCGGCAAGTGGCAGTACCAGGGCGGGTTACGTCTGGAGCAGACCAATACGCACGGGCTGCAAGTTATCACCGGCGAGGAGTTCGCCCGCAGCTACCTGAATTTATTTCCCAGCGCCACGCTGGCCCGCGAGTTGCCCCACGACCAGCGCGCCCAGCTCGGCTACTCGCGCCGGGTGCAGCGCCCCGACCAGGGTGAGCTCAACCCCTTCGCCGACCGCTCCGACCCGCTCAACCTCAACACCGGCAACCCCAGCCTGCTGCCCGAGTACATCGACCTCGTGGAGCTGGGCCACCAAAAGTCGTTTGAGAATAAGGCTACGCTGGCCACCACGGCGTTTTACAGCGTGGAGAGCCAGACTATCAAGTCGTTCCGGCAGGTGATTACCGACCCGCTGACCGGCAATCAGGTTACGAGCACGAGCCGCATCAACCTGGGCGACGAAATCAACTACGGCCTCGAAGTGGTGGGCAGCCTGCCGCTGGCCGCGTTCTGGAAGGTGAGCGGCTCGGCCTCGGCCTTCCGGCGCATCATCCAGGGCAGCGTGGCCAATACCGATATCACCAACAGCAGCTTCGTGTACACGAGCCGCCTCAACACGACGATTACACCCGTGAAAAAGCTCGACGTGCAGGTATCGCTCAACTACCGCTCGCCGGTGGTGACGGCGCAGGGCCGCCGCCAAACGGCGTTCAACGTGGATGCCGCCGCCAAGTACACCTTCCTGCCCCAGGACCGCGGCACGCTCACGCTGCGCGTGTCCGACGTGTTCAACACGCTGCGCTACAACTTCAACGCCTACGGCCCCGGCCTCGATGCGGTGAGCTACAACAAGCGCGAGTCGCGGGTAGGCTTCCTCAATTTCAGCTACCGTTTTGGGCGCGATGGGGAGGCCACCAAGCCCCGCAAGGAGGAAAAGGACCCGAGTGGCGGGTTTGAGTAGGGGGCGAAGGGGTATTTTCTTTATTTGGATAAATTCTAAATAAAGCTTGGCTACTAATGGGCTGGCTGCTACATTTGCTGTTGTTTAGAAAGTGTCTAAATATAAAAAGCAACTGCTTCCGCCCGCCCGGCAACGAACTTGGGTAGCGGGAGTGCTCTAAAGCCCGGCTTGGGTACCCCGACCATTGAATTGGCACTATTGGCTCTTGGTGAGGCCATTGCGAGCGGGGTGCCCGGGCCGGCACTAGGTATTAGCCCCCTTTACCACCGCTGCCTTATGTCGCGCTGCCTCCATCATAACACGCTGGGCTGCATTGCCCAATGCCCCGGCCGGTGCTGCCTGCACCTCTACTTCGGCAACGTGGGCCTGCGCCTGCTGCCCCACGAGCTGCGCCAGTGGCGCGGCACTGTGGCCGAGCGCTGCGGCCACCACGCCCTGGCCACCCTCGACGCCACCGAGCGCTGCATCAGCCTGCCCGGCCCCGTGGCCAGCCAGGTATTCCTGTTTTCGCTCGAAGAATTATTCCTGCTCCACGACCTGCTGGTGAGCGCCGCGCTGCTGCTGGAAGTCGATACCATTCTGGAGCGCGCCGTGAACCCGTAGGCGGGTATTACCGCAACTTTGCTAGGACCGCCTGTCATTGCCGCGCTCCGCTGCATTGCGCTCGCAAGGACAGGCGTTTTGCGTCGGTCCTAAGTATACACTTTTAGTACCAGCAGTTGGTCCAGTGCAGCAACTGGCCTTGAAAGGGTAGGGGCTTATCGGCAAAAAAGGCAAATAGCTCCTCAATAGTTGGAAAGCCATCGGCCTGGGCCAGGGCCAGTAGCTCGGCCGGGGGTAGCAACCGGCCGTCTACTTGCAAGGTGTTGCTAGTCAATTCAATAACTTGTATGGCTATTATCGGCCGCGGCTCCCAGAACTCGCGCTGGTCGGGCTGATGGGCGCGCACGCAAAACTGCGCTACCTCGCCCACGCGCCACCGCTGCCCCGCGCGGATGGTGTGGATTTTGGTGCCCGCCACGATGGCCGCCACAAAAGCCTCGTGGAAACCCAGTATCATACGCTGGCCGGAATGTGCACCGTGCCCGCCCGCTCGCGCAGCGGCCGCCCCTGCCGCCCGCTGTGCTGCGCCTGAATCTCGGCCACGATGGCCAGCGCAATTTCCTCGGGCGTCTCGCTGCCCAGGTCGAGGCCAATGGGGCTGTGCAGGCGCGCGCGCAGCTGCGCTACCAGGGCCACGGGCGCGGTATCCAGCTCGTCGAGCAGGCGCTGGGCTTTGAGGCGCGGGCCCAGCAACCCGATGTAGGGCGCGGGCGAATCGAGCAGCGTTTGCAGCGCGGCCAGGTCGTAGGCATAGTTGTGGCTGAGCAGCACGTGGTAGGCCAGCGGGTCGGGCAGGGCCGTTTCCAGCTCGGCCACGGGCACGATGCGCACCGTGGCTGCTTCGGGAAAGCGGGCGGCGGTGGCCAGGTTGGGCCGGCCATCCACCACCGTGATGTGCCAACCCAGCGAGCCGGCCAGGTGCACCAGCGGCTGGGCATCGTTGCCGGCGCCGTACACCACCAGGCGCAGCGGCGGCAGCAGCAGTTCGAGTGACGCCCGCACCGGGCCGGCATCCGTTTCGATGGTCAAAATCCGGGGCTGGCGCTGCGCCAGCGTGGCGCGGGCGGCCTCGGCCAGCGGGGCGGCCAGCAGCGGCGTGCCACGCACCACGCCGGTTTCGGATAGCAGCACGCGCTGGCCCACCGCGGCTTTCAGGCCGCTGGCATCGGTTTCAAACACGGTGGCCAGCACGGCGGGTGCGGGGTGCTGCGCAAAGCCGCGCAGCAGCTCCAGCGGGTTGTCAGGGTTGGCAAAGTCGAGGGGTTCCAGCAAGATGCGCACCACGCCCTGGCAGCCGGGGCCGAGGCCGTGGCGCGGGTCGTCCTCGTCGCGGGTGTCGTAGGTAACCAGGGCCGGCTCGCCCCGAAAAATGGCCCGCCGGGCCCGCTGCCGCGCATCGCCTTCGAGGCAGCCCCCGCTGATGGCACCGGTCAGCTCGCCGTCTCCGGTTACGAGCATGCGGGCGCCGGGGCGGCGATAGGCCGAGCCCAGCACCTCGACCACCGTGGCCAGCGCGCAGGGGCGCTGGGCGGTGCGGTGCTGGTCGTAGGCGCTAAATAGTCGTTGTAATTCAGTCATTATCGGAAAAGGATGCGCGGGGGCAGTACGCCCGGCGGCGGCGCGGAGTTGTGAGAACCGCCCGCCGCAAGGCATGGTTCTCGCTATTCCCGCGGCGCGTACTTTGCCGGCTATGAGCGCTGCTATCCCCGTTTATCAACTCAACACCTTGACCGTGCCCGCTGGCCCGCCGGCCGCCTTCTTCTTTCTGGGGCCCAATTCGGCGCATACGCAGCTGCCCATCGATCTGCCGTATCGCAGCGATTACTACAAAATCGGCATCTGCCTGCACGGCAGCGCCCGCCTGAAAGTCAACCTCGAAACCTACGACATCGGCCCTCGGTCGCTGATGCTGCTCTCGCCCTACGTCATCAAACAGTGGCCCTTCATGTCGGCCGATATGGAGGCGCTGAGTGTTTTTTTTACCAAGGAGTTTGTGGCGGCCAGCGGCAGCCTGAACCTCAATGCGTTTGCGTTTTTTGAGCGCGATGCCCGGCACGTGGTGGAGCTGCCCCCCGCGCCGGCCGCCGCCATTGCCGACCTGCTGCGGGCCATTGAGCAGAAATACGACGCGCCCCACGCGTACCGGGCGGAGATTTTGCGCAGCCTCATCCACATTTTGCTGCACGAAATCGCGCCTGTTTACAGCGCGCAGCACGGCTTGCCAACCACCATCCAAACGCGCAGCCAGCAGTTGGCCACCGAGTTTAAGAAGCTGGTCAACAGCCACTACGCCACCGAGCGCAGCCTGGCCTTCTACGCCGATAAGCTCTGTATCACGCCGAAGCACCTCGCCGAAACCGTGCGCGAAGCCACCGGCAAGCGCGCCGTAGCGTGGCTGGCCGAGGCCGTGCTGCTGGAAGCCAGCGTGCTGCTCCAAAACCCGGCCCTCCCCATCGCCCAAATCGCGGATACCCTCCACTTTGCCGACCAATCTACCTTCGGCCGGTTTTTCCGGAAAAGTACCGGGGTTGCGCCGGCGGCTTACCGGCAGCGCTGGGCGTAGCGCCCGTAGCGTGGGCTCTGTGAGTCCGCGAGTTGAACGGCCTACTCACGCGCGGACTCGCAGAGTCCACGCTACACCACTCCCGCACTTTGGCCCAATCTTCCCGCCGTTTAGCCCTTTCGGCCCGCCCCGGCCGGCCGGAGCTTTGCAGCATGAAAATTATTCTCACAGGTTCCCTCGGGAATATTGGCCAGCCCCTGGCCACGGCGCTGGTGCAGCAAGGCCACGCCGTCACGGTCATCAGCAGTAAGCCGGACAAGCAAGGTGCCATTGAGGCGCTGGGGGCCACCGCCGCCATTGGCTCGGTAGAAAACGCGGAGTTCCTGGCCGCTACTTTAGCCGGGGCCGAGGCAGTTTACCTCATGGTGCCGCCCAATTTTGCCGTGGCCGATTCGCGTGCCTACCACCGCGCCATTGGCCGCAGCTACGCCGACGCCTTGCGGCAGGCGGGTGTGCGGCGGGTGGTGCAGCTCAGCAGCTGGGGTGCGCACCGGGCGGCGGGCACGGGCGGTATTCTCGGCTCGCACGATGTCGAAGGCATCTTGGCAGAAGTGCCGGGCCTCGCGCTCACTTACCTGCGTCCTACTTCCTTCTACACCAACATGTTCAGCTTTATCGGCCTTATAAAAGCGCGGGGCGTGATAGGCGTTAATTACCCCGGCAGCACCCGCGTGGCCTTTGTGCACCCGCTCGACATTGCCGCCGCCGCGGCTGATGAGCTGACCACGCCCGCCGCCCCCGGCCGCCACGTGCGCTACGTAGCCAGCGACGAGCGCACCGCCGACGAAGTGGCCCAGGTGCTCGGCACCGCCATCGGCCAGCCCAACCTGCCCTGGCTGGCCCTCACCGATGCCCAGATGCAGCACAACCTGGTCGGCCACGGCCTGCCCGCCCACCGTGCCGCCGAAATTGTGGATATCTACGCCAGCATCAGCAATGGCACCCTCGGCGAGGACTACGAGCAGCATAAACCTACTTTGGGTAAGGTGAAGCTGGAAGACTTTGCCAGGGAATTTGCGGCTGCTTTTGCAGCGGCGGGCTAGCCTAGCAGAAACAAGCTTAGCGCAGTTTCCAAGTCGGCGTACAGGGCGGGCAGCTGGCGAAAAGCCGGCAGCCCGTACCAGCCAATCTGCACACGAACTTGCAAACCGCGCCAGGACTTACGCAAACGGCCCTTTCTTCAGCCCCAGCGGGGCGATATGTTGCTAGTAACTACCTGTGCAAGCGCAACAAAGCTTCGTAGGGGCGGCACTGCGCCTGTGCAATAGCCAGGTATCATTCCTACGGGTTTCGGTTCTGATTTTCAGCGCTTTCCTAGTGGCATAGTGCCCCGCTGGGGCTGAAGAAAGGGCCGCTTGCGTAAGTCCTGGCTAAATTGATGCTGACCAGTCCCACCCCACTCAACCCCTTACTTCCACGTCATGGCCCGCGCCGGGTGGGGAGGTTTGGGGAGTAAACGACGCTGTTCAGGCTAGTTTTACACAAACGATTGTGCAGCGCAAACCCAGGGGCTGGCCCCCAGCAAGTAGAAAACAGCCACCATTTAAGCATATTGCCTTGATTAAAAGCATTTTGACTGTTCACCGGGGTTTCTTTTCATTGCTTGGGGCCGTGCTGCTGTGCTGGCTGGCCGCCCCGGCGGCTCTGGCCCAAACGCCCCAAAAGGCGCAACCCACGGCCTACCTCTTCGCCTACTTCACCGGCAACGACAAAAAGGATGAAGCCATTCGCTTTGCGCTCAGCCCCGACGGCTACCACTACACGGCCCTGAACGGCAACCGGCCCATCGTCAACTCGGCCGCCATCAGCGAAACCAGGGGCGTGCGCGACCCGCACATTTTGCGCGGGGCCGATGGCAAAACTTTCTATATGGTGGCCACCGATATGGTGTCGGCCAAGGGCTGGAGCTCCAATCGGGGCATGGTGCTGCTCAAGTCCACCAACTTGGTTAATTGGACCCACCGCGTCCTCAATTTTCAGAAGCGCTACGCCAGGCAGGACGACCTGAAGCGCGTGTGGGCCCCGCAAACCATCTACGATGCCAAGGCGGGTAAATACCTGGTATACTTCTCGTTGCAGTACGGCACGGAGCCCGATAAAATATACTACGCCTACGCCAACAAGGATTTCACGGACCTGGAAGGCGAGCCGAAGCAGCTGTTTTTTTCGCCCACCAACGGCTCGTGCATCGATGGCGACATTGTGGCCAAGGACGGCAAGTTTTACTTGTTTTTCAAGACCGAAGGCCAGGGCAACGGCATCAAAATCGCCGTGTCGGATAACCTGACCAGCGGCTACGTGCTGCGCGACCAGTACGTGCAGCAAACCACCAGCCCGGTGGAGGGCGCGGGCACCTTCAAGCTCAATAATTCCGACGACTACATCCTGATGTACGACATGTACACCAGCGGCAAATACCAGTTCACCCGCACCCGCGACTTACAAAATTTCGCGGTGGTGGACCACGACATCAGCATGAATTTTCACCCGCGGCACGGCACGGTAATGCCCATTACGGCTGCCGAAGCCAGCCGCCTGGCCCAGCGCTGGCTGGCCCCCGCCGACGTGCTGCTGACGGCCCAAAACCCCGCTATCCGCCAGCTCAATACCGTAGTGGACAGTGCCGCCGGCAAGGTCGCCTTTCTGGCAATGCCGGGCACTAGCCTGAAAGCGTTTGACCTTCAACTCAGCAACCCCGCGCTGCCCGTGACGCCGAGCGGGCCGCAGAATTTTGCCAAGGGGCCCGTGCCTTACACGGTAGGGCAGGGCGCAGCCAAGCGCACCTACCAGGTGAGCGTGACCGAAACCCACAACCCGGCGCTGCCCGGCTACTTCGCCGACCCGGATATCCTGTATTCGCAGAAAACCGGCAAGTTCTATCTCTATCCCACCAGCGACGGCTTCACCAGCTGGTCGGGCACGTATTTCAAAGCGTTTTCGTCGCTCGATTTGGTGAATTGGCAGGACGAGGGCGTGATTCTGGACTTGCCCCGCGACGTAAGTTGGGCCAAGAAAAGCGCCTGGGCCCCCACTATCATTGAGCAGAAAACAGCCACTGGCTACCGTTACGCCTACTATTTCTGCGCGGGCGCGAAGATTGGCGTGGCTTTGTCGGACAGTCCCACCGGCCCGTTTAAAGACAGCGGCCAGCCCTTGCTCGATAAGCTGCCCGAGGGCGTGAAAGGCGGCCAGCAGATTGACCCGGCCGCCTTCCGCGACCCCAAAACCGGTAAGCTCTACCTGTACTGGGGCAACGGCTACCTGGCCGGCGCCGAGCTGAATGACGACCTGACGAGCCTGAAACCCGGCACCACGCGGGTAATGACGCCCGACGCCACCTTCCGCGAGGGCGCCTACGCCTTTTTCCGCAACGGCAAGTACTACTTCATGTGGAGCGAGGACGACACGCGCAGCCCCAACTACCAGGTGCGCTACGGCACGGCCGAGGCGCCGCTGAGCAAGATTACGGTGCCGGCCAACAACCTGGTAGTCAGCAAGAACCCGGCGGCCGGCATTTACGGCACCGGCCACAACTCGGTTATCCAGGTGCCGGGGCGCGACGAGTGGTACCTGGTGTACCACCGCTTCACTTACCCGCAGGGCCTCAAAATGGGCGACGAGGCGGGCTTCCACCGCGAAGTGTGCCTCGACAAGCTGGAGTTTAACCCCGACGGCAGCCTCAAGCCGGTGGTGCCGACGCACGCGGGCATTCAGCCGGTGAAAATCAACTAAAGCAACTTCTGTGCAAAATCTTAACTGCCTGATGAGGAAGTATTTGTTGCTGGCTGCCAGCCTGCTGGGCACTGGCTGCGTCGCGTCTCATTCGGCAGGCTCCGCCACTAGCCGGCCCGCTGAGGTGCTGGCCCTCCTCACCAAGGTAAACGACCACTGGCAGGCCGGGCACCCGGCCCAGGTGCGGGCATTTTGGGACCACGCGGCCTACCAGACCGGCAACATGGCCGCCTACGCCGCCACCAAAAACGACAAGTACCGACAGTATGCCGAGGACTGGGCCGTGTTCAACAACTGGCAGGGCGCTTCTTCGACCGACCGGGCCAGCTGGCAGTACAAGTACGGCGAAACCCCTGACCACGTGCTGTTTGGTGATTGGCAGATTTGCTTCCAGACCTACGTGGACCTCTACAAAATCAAGCCCGAGCCGATTCGCATTGCCCGCGCCCGCGAGGTGATGGAATATGAGATGAGCACCGCCCAAAACGACTACTGGTGGTGGGCCGACGGCCTCTACATGGTGATGCCCGTGATGACCAGGCTATACGGTGTAACTCAGAACCCGCAGTACCTGAGCAAGTTGCACGAGTACTTCGGCTACGCCAACAGCATCATGTACGATGCCGAAACCGGCCTCTACTACCGCGATGCCAAGTACGTGTACCCGCAGCACAAGTCGGCCAACGGCGGCAAGGACTTCTGGGCGCGGGGCGACGGCTGGGTGTTTGCCGGCCTGGCCCGGGTGCTGCAAGACTTGCCCGCCACCGACCCGCACCGCGCCGAGTACCTGGCCAAGTACCGCGGCCTGGCCGCCGCCCTCCAAAAAGCCCAGCAGCCCGACGGCTACTGGACGCGCAGCCTCCTCGACCCGGCCCACGCCCCCGGCCCCGAAACCAGCGGCACCGCCTTCAACACCTACGCCTACCTGTGGGGCATCAACCACGGCGTGCTCGACAAAAAGGCGTATCTGCCCACTGCCCTGCGGGGCTGGCAGTACCTCACCACCATGGCCGTGCAGCCCGACGGGGCCATCGGCTACGTGCAGCCCATCGGCGAAAAGGCCATTCCAGGCCAGGTGGTGGATAAAAACTCGACGGCCAACTTTGGGGTAGGGGCCTTTTTGCTGGCTGCCAGCGAGATGTATAAGTACCTGGGTGGCAAGGAGTAGTGCTTAATTAACTAATTGTAAATCAATTAGTTAAAATAAAATCCCTTTGTTGATTAGAAGCTACGCAAAACATCTGTCATTGCGAGCGCAGCGCGACAATCACACCTGCCCGATACCCGCCCGACAACGTGCTGGTGCGATTGCTTCGCGCTGCTCGCAATAACAGATGTTTTTGCGTAAGTCCTAAGTTAAGTAATTATTTATCAAGAAGTTGCCTACGTTTCTGAAAATGCCCCTGTTGCCGACTGGGGCTGTTTCGCTAATCCGTACCCGCCATGTCCTGTCGCAAGCTGCTGCTCCTGCTCGCTGTCCTCGGTAGCGCCGGCCTCGCGCTGGCCCAGCGCCCCGCTGTTGCGCCGCTGGCTCCGGTAGCCTCCCGGGTAGCCGCGCCGCCGCCGGCCGTTAACGTTGTCCGGCAGCCCCGAGCCCGGCCGGCGGCCCCAGTCCCGGACCAGCCACCCCGGACTATGCGGCCGCAGCCGGTATTCCTGGTTGATGCGCGTATTATTATCGGCAACAGCCTGAGTCAGCTAAATCCGCAGGATATTGCTGATGTACAAGTGTATAAAGACCGTAATGCCCCCGCCAAGTGGCGTAGCCTGACCACGAATGGCCTAATCGCCATCACGCTCAAGCCCCGTGCAAAGCCTAAGCTCAAAACCGAATCGCTGGCCGCTATCGGGCGGAAGCTGAAGCTGCGCGGGCCCGTCAGCTACCAGCTCGAAGGCTTGCCGCTCGACGACCTTGCCCTGCGCGTAGTAACCGCCGATATCGCCGGGCTCGACACGCAGCCGGGCACCAGCGGCACCCTAGTAAACATCCACCTCGTAGTGCCCCCGCCCGCCGTGCATCCGCCCGGCACCATTATGCTTCGGGGCGCATCGGGCCTATAACGCTGATTGAATGCGACTTAACCCTTTTGCCCGCTGCCTGCTGCTGGTGCTGTGCCTCGTGGGCAGCGCCCGCGCCACCCGCGCCCAAACGGCCACCGTGGTGGGCCTTGGCTGGGCCAAAAACAACGTCAACGGGGCGGTTTTTCGCAAAAACTCCGTCGTGACCCAGGGCCACCACCAGTACGTGGCCTACTACGACTCGGCGGGCTACGTAACGCTGGCCAAGCGCCGCCTGCCCGGCGGGCCCTGGCAGGTGCAACGCACGCAGTACCAAGGCAATGTGCAGGATGCCCACAACGTCATCAGCCTCATGGCCGACGGCGCGGGCTACCTGCACCTGTCGTTCGACCACCACAACAACCCGCTGCGCTACTGCCGCAGCACGGCCCCCGGCTCGCTGGTAATGAGCGCGTTGCAGCCCATGCTCGGCAACCGTGAGGAAAAGGTGACCTACCCCGAGTTTCACCGCTTCCCCAACGGCGACCTGCTGTTTTTGTACCGCGACGGGGGCTCGGGCAACGGCAACCTGGTGCTGAACCGCTACGCGGTGAAAACCCAAAAGTGGACGCGCCTGCACGACGTGCTCATCGACGGCGAAGGCCAGCGCAACGCCTACTGGCAGGCCTGCCTCGACGCCCGGGGCACCATCCACCTCTCGTGGGTGTGGCGCGAAAGCCCCAACGTGGCCTCCAACCACGACCTGGCCTACGCCCGCTCGGCCGATGGCGGCCGCACCTGGCAGCGCAGCATCGGCGCCGCCTACCAGCTGCCCATCACCGCCGCCACCGCCGAGTACGCCGCCCGCATTCCGCAAAACAGCGAGCTGATAAACCAGACCGCCATGGCCACCGATGCGGCGGGCACGCCCTACATTGCCACCTACTGGCGGCCGGCTGGCACGCAAGTGCCCCAGTATCAATTAGTTTATCTGGTTGGAAGAACCTGGCAAACGGTGCAAGTCAGCCAGCGCACCACGCCGTTTAGCCTGAGCGGGGTGGGCACAAAGAAAATCCCGATTTCGCGCCCGCAGCTGCTGGTGGCCACCCAGCACGGCCGCACGGCGGCCTACCTGCTCTACCGCGATGCCGAGCGGCACGACCGCGCCTCGGTGCTGCAATGCCCCGACCTCCGCCAAAACCAGTGGACGCCCGCCGACCTCACCGCCACCACCGTCGGCAACTGGGAGCCCAGCTACGACACCGAGCGCTGGCAGCGGGCGGGCGTGCTCAACCTCTTCGTGCAGCGCACCGGCCAGGGCGACGGCGAAACCCTCGAAAACCTGCCCGCCCAGCCCGTCTTCATCCTCGAGTGGCAGCCCGGCCCGCTGGTGCGCCCCGTTGGTATCGGGGGCAGCGTGGGCAGCGCCCCCAACTAGAAGGTGGCATGGGCCAAGGAGTTCAACCAGCCTGGTTCAGTCAGCCTCCCAAGCTGGCAGTTAAGTGCCTGGGCATAAGCAAGCGTACTGTTCTGATGTAGCGCCTCACGAGACCCCTCTGGGGCCGGCCCCCTCTCCGAAAAGGAGAGGGGGAGCCTGACGACTTTTCAACGTTCGCTCACGTCTGTAATCGGTCGGCTCCCCCTCTCCTTTTCGGAGAGGGGGCCGGGGGGTGAGGCACCACGCTTGAACGGCTATTTCTGGCCGACCAACTGCCTACATGTCATCCAGCCCCGGCAAGCCGAGCAGCCCTGCGGCGCGGCGTGCCACGGCTTTGACACTGGCGACATCCGGGCCGGTAATGGTCAGGTGGCCCATCTTGCGGCCTGGGCGCGCGTCCAGCTTACCGTACAGGTGCAGGTGGGTGCCGGGCAGGCTCAGCACGGCGTACCAGTCCGGCTCCTGCAGCTGGCCGTCGGCGTCCAGCCACACGTCGCCCAGCAAGTTGAGCATGATAGCCGGCGAATGCTGGCGCGGCTGCGGCAAGGGCAGGCCCGCCATGGCATGCACCTGGAGGTCAAACTGCGAGGCGTCGCAGGCGTCGATGGTATAGTGGCCGCTGTTGTGCGGGCGCGGAGCCATCTCGTTGACTACCAAGCCCCCGTGCTCGCTGCCGTCGTCCACCACAAAAAACTCGACGCACAGCACCCCGACGTACTCCAGGTGCTGCGCGATGGAAATAGCCGCGGCGCGCGCCCGGTCGGCCAGGGCCAGGGGCATATTGCCTGCGTAGGCGTAGGTCACGGCCAGAATGCCCTCCACGTGCACGTTGCGCTGCGGGGCGAAGCTCACGACTTGCCCGTTCCAGCCGCGCGCCACCAGCACCGAGCACTCGGCGGTGAGCGGCAGCATCTTTTCCAGCACGCAGGCCACGCCGCCCAGCTCGGCCCAGGCGGCGGCTAGCTCGGCAGCGGTTTTCACGCGGACCTGGCCCTTGCCGTCGTAGCCCATGCGCGCGGTTTTCAGGATGCCGGGCAGCAAATCGGCCCGCTCGTCCAGCACGGCTTGCAGCTGGGCCGGCGTTTTGAGCACCGCGTAGGGCGCGCAGGTCACCCCCGACACCTCGGCGCAGGCCGCAAAGTGGGCTTTTTCCTCGATGCGGTCTTGGGCAATGCCCACCACGGCCGCGCCCGGGGCCACGGGCCGGGTCAGCGCCAGCGTTTGCAGGGCCTGGGCCGGCACGTTTTCAAACTCGGTGGTGATGGCCTGGCACAGCTGGGCCAGCTGCGCCAGCCCGGCCGGGTCGTCGTAGCCGGTCCGGATATGGTGGTGGCTCACCTGCCCGGCGGGGCTGTGCGCGTCGGGCTCCAGCACGGCGGTGAAGTACCCCAGGCGCTGGGCCGCGTGCACAAACATCCGGCCCAGCTGGCCGCCGCCCACTACGCCGAGGGTAGCCCGCTGGCCGGCAGCGTCTACACTGCCCGGAAAAATGGGGGTCATGGCTGCCACGTGACTAGCGGCGCTCATACGGGTAGGGTCATGTTGCGGGCGGCTTCAGTTTGGGCGGCGCGGAAGGCCAGCAGCTTGGTCGCCAGGTTCGGGTCGTGCAGGGCCAGCAGGCTGATGGCGAACAGCGCGGCATTGGCCGCCCCGGCGGTGCCAATCGCAAACGTGGCCACCGGTATCCCCTTGGGCATCTGCACGATGCTGTGCAGCGAGTCTACCCCCTGCAAATGGCGGCTGGCCACCGGCACCCCCAGCACGGGCACGGTGGTTTTGGCGGCCAGCATCCCCGGCAGGTGGGCAGCCCCCCCCGCGCCGGCAATAATGGCCTGCAAGCCGCGCGGGCCAGCCTGCTCAGCGTAGGCAAACAAGTCGTCGGGCATGCGGTGGGCCGACACCACGCGCGCCTCGTGGGCCACACCAAAGTCCGTGAGAATCTGCACGGCGTGCTGCATGGTGTCCCAGTCGCTGCTGGAGCCCATGACCACGCCAATCACTGGCTTGCCTGGGGTAGCGCTGGGGCTAGGGGAATCGGAGGTAGCAAGGGTACTCATACGTGAGCCTTATCGTAAGGGGCGGGGCCGCCCTGGGTGGTCGAAAAAACGGGATTTTGGGCGTAAGCGCGGGCCAGCCCCCGCATCCGGACAGCCGGCCACTGGGCTGCGTGTTATCCCGCCCGTGCAACGGACCTTCGCTTAGAAGCCCGTTGCCACGGCCACAAAATTACGGTGGCAGCCTAAGCGGCCGCCTATATTTCGGGGCGAATGCTGAAAAACACCTTGCTAGCAAAAAGCGAAACGCCCCAGAACTCCGTAGTTTCGGGGCGTTTTTGTGCCTGCATGGTCAGTATACAGCGTAACTGTGGTTTGTATGCTGTGTTTCTTCTTACAGTGGTAAATATATTGCGCCATTTTTTTCCTAATCTAACTACGCAAAATTGACATGAAAGCAGGCTCACAGTGGAGAAAGTGGAATTTCCATGTTCATACAAAAGGGACAAACAAAAATGACCAATTCTTATCCTCCTCTATGGATGAGTTTTTTTTATGTTTTTTCAAAAAGGCTGTTGCTAAAAAGATAAGTGCAATAGGTATCACTGATTATTTTTCTATTGAAAGGTATCTGGATGCTATTGATTATCAAAAAAATATTGCAAATAAAATAAATAATAATGGTGATAAATTATTCGAGCAATGGGAGGTTGATTTTGTAGAAGAAATTTTTCTTTTTCCAAACGTTGAGCTTAGAATGCTGCCTGCTACGGATAGCGCTAAATTAATTAATATTCATTGTCTATTTAATCCTGATTATGTGCAATCATTAGACCATGATTTCTTTTCTAATATCAAAAATCAGGAAGGTTATCAGATGAATAGGCAAGGTATTATGATGTATGGCAAGGAACTAACTAAATCTGTTGGTGATGAAAATGCTTTTTATAAAAAAGGTATTGATAATTACCTGATAAGTATAGAGCCTTTGAAGCAGTTGCTAAATAATAAAAGGTTCGCGGATAATACTCTGTTAGTGGTTAGTAACTCTAATAAAGACGGTGCTTCTGGATTTCAGAAGCATTACGATTTATTTGAAAATGAAGGAGGAAGCTTAGATGGTATTCGCCAGTCTATATATTATATATCTGACGCAGTATTTTCTGCCACCCCGAAAGATGTAAAATATTTTCTTGGTAGAAAATCAGAAGGTGCAAATGGGTATAATGAATCGGTGTATAAGCGGGAAGTAGAGCTGTTAATTAAAGAACGGGGCTCGCTGAAAGCTTGTTTGGTGGGTTGCGATGCACACAAGGAAGAGGAGTTGTTCGAAAAATTCACTTGGGTAAAAGCAGACCTAACTTTTGAGGGATTGCGGCAAATTTGCTTTGAGCCAGAAAGCCGTGTGAAATGCCAGAAGGATAAGCCTGATTTTAAAGAAGAAAAGCTTATAATTGAAAAGGTAAGATTCATTTCACCTAGCAACGTATTTTCTACTCAACCTATTTTTCTTAGCCCTAATCTTAACGTTATTATTGGTGGAAAATCATCAGGAAAGTCAATTTTATTGTATGCAATTGCAAAAGCGTTGTCTGCTGATTTATCTGTTCTGAAAAATGATGATGAATCTTATAAATATGATTTTGATAAGCTTGAAAAGAATGTAGATTTTGAAGTGACAACTGAAGGAGGATTTACACAGCTTCTAAGCCGTGGCGAGAAGGTTAATTCCATTCTTCCTGAAATGAAGTATATTCCTCAAAATTATTTGGTAAGGCTTGCGGAGCCTGAGCTGAATAAAAAGGGTAAACCGCTTAACAAACTTGTTCGAGATTTAATAACTGAGGATAGTTCTTCTAGAGAATCGTATCAGGGGTTCATTAATAATGTCATTCAAAATGATAAATTGCGAAACGCGCAAATTGACTTGTTTTTTGATACAAAAAAAGATATCGAAGACCTAGAAAATGAATTTAAAGTTAAGTCAAACAAAGCTGTTTTAGAGAAAAACATCGACTCTAATACAAAAAAAGTTGAAGAACTGAACGCAGGTTCAGGCCTTACACCAGCGCAAGTAGCCGAATACAAATTGCTTCAGGATAAAATAGAGCTAAATTCCGTAAATGCTCAAAATCTTAAGCAAGATTTAACTAATATTAAGTCTTTTACTTCTGAGTTACTTTCGGCTTCCACAGTATTAAAACAGAAAAAAGACTTACTGCTAGGTGCTATATGCTCTGATGATATTAAGAGTTACTACCAGCAGCAATATTCTTTGCTGGATGCGCTGTTTCAGCTATCAAACGAATTGTCCTTATCTTTGGAAATGGATACCAACGAAGATGGTAAGCGTTCTTTCAAGGAAGGTAGTATACTTAATGAGGTAGCTGTTAAGATTAGCGATGAGAAAGTTAAATTAGATTCTCTCATTCAGCCCTACTTGCAAGATGAATTAATTAAGAAAGCTATTGATGAACTTAACGAATCAATAGCTAACGATAAAAAGGCATTGCTTGATATTGATAATCTAGGCAAGAGAATAGAGCATAAAAAGAAAGTGCTCGAAGATGCTAAAGCCGAAATGTTTCGCATCTATGAAGTTAATCATAAAGAGTACACCGAAATTGTAGACGACCTTAAAGGTAGGACAGTCGAGTTGGAAAAGGATGGTCTCAAAATAGAGGGAAAATCTCGGTTCAATTTTGCAAAGTTACGTAGAGAAATAATTAATGTAAGTGATGGCAGAAGTGCATCATACAATGAGTATAAAATTCTGTCAGATACGAATAAGGTGACAGACGAGGTTGACTTCGATTTTATAATGCGAGAAGTTAGAGGTTTATTTGAAGCTATTGTAGCTAAAAGCTATAAGCTTACTAATAAAACAAATATGTCTAATGCAGTGAAAACTGTTCTAGATGATTACTTTTTTGATTATTGGAAAATTAATTATAAAAACGACCAGCTAGGAGAGATGTCTACTGGAAAAGCTAGCTTTGTAATTCTAATGCTTATAATAGGCTTGAGTAAGTCTAAGGCTCCCATTTTGATAGACCAGCCAGAAGATAACCTAGATAATAGGTCTATAACAACAGATTTGGTAAATTATTTACGCAATAAAAAGCTTGATAGGCAAATAATTATTGTAACACACAACGCGAATATCGTTGTGAATGCGGATGCCGAAAACGTAATTGTCGCGAACCAAAAGGGGCAAAACGAAGATGATTCGACTAGTATATTTAAGTTTGATTATGTAAACGGTGCTATCGAAAACTCATTCGAAAAACTGCCTTCTCAAACAGACGTCTTAAAATCTATGGGTATCCGACAGCACATCGCAGATATTGTAGAAGGTGGTAAAGAAGCTTTTATTATGAGAGAGAAAAAATATAGGTTTCACTAAATCAAAAAGCGCCCCGCAGCCAATCGGCTACGGGGCGCTTTTGCATTCAATCTAACCGAAACTTACAGCAGCTTATCAATCGTCAGCGGTAATTCGCGGACGCGTTTGCCGGTGGCGTGGTACACGGCGTTGGTGATGGCAGCGGCAACGCCGAGCATCCCGATTTCACCGACGCCTTTGACGCCGATGGGGCTGGCGATGTCGTCTTCTTCCTCCACAAAAATCACGTCGATTTTGTGGATGTCGGAGTTTACCGGGATATGGTACTCGGCGTAGTTGTGGTTGATGTAGCGGCCCAGGTCATTGTTGAGGTAGGCCTCCTCCATGAGGGCCATGCTGATGCCCCACACTACGCCGCCCAGCACTTGGCTACGGGCCGTTTTGGGGTTCATGATGCGGCCGGCGGCCACGGCATCCACCACGCGCGTGACGTGCACGGTACCCAGGTCCTCGTCCACCTTCACCTCCACGAACACCGCGTTGTGCGAGTGCATCGAGTACTTGAGCATGTTGGCGGGGTTGGGGCCGGCCTTGCCCATCGCCTCTACTTTGGCCTCGCCGCTCGCCGCCAAGATGTCGGCAATGGCCACGGTGCGGGTGATGTCCTCGTTGGCGCGAATGTGGCCGTCGGCAAACTGCGCGTCCTCGAAGTCCACGCCCTTGAGGGGCGAGTCGGCCATTTTCTGGGCTAGCTTGAGTAGCTTTTTGCCCACTTCCTGGCAGGCATTCTGCACGGCCGCGCCTACCGAGTTGGCGGTCCAGGAGCCGCCCTGAAGGGGGGCCACGGGCATTTCGGTGTCGCCGAGCTCGAAGGTGACCTGCGCCATCGGCAGCCCGAGGGTTTGGGCGGCCATCTGGGTCATTATCACGTAGGTACCCGCGCCCTGGTCGTTGGTGGCGCTGCTCACGGTGAGGTGGCCGTTGGCCAGGAGTACGGCTTTGGCCTCCGCTTTCTGCATCGACGCATCCCAGCAGCCGGCAGCCACGCCCCAACCTACCAGCAGGTTGCCGTCGCGCATCGAGCGGGGCTCGGGGTTGCGCTGGTCCCAGCCGAAGCGGGCGGCCCCTTCGTGGTAGCAATCGTCGAGGCGCTTGCTGCTGAAGGGCTTTTTCTCGGTAGGGTCGCTGTACGTATAGTTGAGCAGGCGGAAATCGAGCGGGTCAACCCCAGCTTCGTACGACAGCTCATCAATGGCGCTCTCGATGGCAAAGCTGCCGGTAGCGGCGCCAGGGGCGCGCATGTCGGCTGGCGTGTTTACGTCGATGCGGGCCAGCTGGTAGTCGAACTTGGTGTTAGGCGCATCATACAGAATGCCCGACCAGTTGACTACCGTTTCTGTGGCGTCCTCAAACTGCGAGGTTTCGGCCAGCGCGGTGTGCTCCATCGCTTGTAGCTGGCCCTTGTCGTCGGCCGCCAGGCGAACGTTCTGGATGGTGTGCGCCCGGTGGCCCATGCTGAACATCTGCGAGCGGTTCATCACCACCCGGATGGAATGCTTGAGCTCCAGCGCCGCCAGCACGGCCAGAAATACCTGGTACTGCGGCCGCAGGCCCGCGCCGAAGCCGCCGCCGGTGAATTTTGAGATAATCCGCGCTTCTTCCTTGCTCAGCCCAAAAATCTTAGTGATGTACTGCTGCACGTTGGGCGCGCCCTGCGTCTTATCGTAGATTTTCATCTTCTTGCCATCACCCAGCCACTCGATGGTGGTCCCGAACATTTCCATCGGGTTGTGGTGCTGGGCCTCGTGCGTGTACTCGGCCGCAATCTTGTGCGGGGCGTCGGCGTAGGCTTTCTCCATGTCGCCCTTGGGCTTGGGGGGAGGCAAAAAGCCCGTTTTGCCCTTCGGCGCGTCAAACGACTTGGGGGCCGCGACCGTCAAGTCGGTGTTGAACTCCTCCACATCGTACTCGATGCGCAGCACCGAAGCGGCGTAGCGGGCCAGCTCAAACGTGTCGGCCACTACCAGCGCCACCGGCTGCTGGCTGAACATGATTTCGGGCTCGTGCAGCGGGCGGAAGGGCGAGCCGCCGGGGGCCACGTCGTCCTTGTAGCTGCGGTCAAACCAGGCCAGTGAGGGCACGTTTTCGTGCGAAAAAACCCGCTGCACGCCCGGCAAAGCCAGCACCTCGTCGGCGTGGATTTTGGTGATTTTGCCCTTGGTAATGGGGCTGCTCACCACGTAGCCGTACCACAGCGGGCCGTTTACGTCGTACTCGGCGGCGTACTTAGCCGCGCCGCTCACCTTGGCCGGCCCGTCGGGGCGGCTGATGGGCCGGCCCACTACGTCGCTGTCCAAGCGCACGGTGGGTGGGGTTGCGATAGTCTGACTCATAATAACTTACGGATTAGAATTCAAAAAAGCGTTGGCACTCACCTCGTACTGCATCTCGGTAGCTTGCTTGAGCGCCCGCACGATGGCGCGCTTGCCCAACTCAATTTTAAACGAGTTGTGCAGCGAGCCCTCGCCGTAGCCTTTGGCCTCGGCAAACACCTTGGCGGCCACCTGGCGGAACAAATCGGGCGAGGCCGTTTGGCCTTCCAACATCTGCTCGGCAGCCTGGTCGCGCCAGGGTTTGTGGGCCACGCCGCCTAGGGCGAAGCGGGCCTTCTCGATGGTGTTGCCGTTCATCTTCAAGCCCACCGCCACGCTCACCAGCGCAAAGGCGTAGCTGCTGCGGTCGCGTAGCTTGAGGTAGGTGAAGTGGTCGGCGTAGCCCTCCTCGGGCAGGTCGATGGACACTACCAACTCGCCCGGTTTCAGCGTGTTGTCCTTCTCGGGTTGGTCGCCCGGCAGGCGGTGGTAATCGTCAAACTTGATGGTGCGCTCGCCATCGGGCCCCTGCACGCGCACGGTGGCTTCGAGGGCGGCCAGGGCCACGCACATATCCGAAGGCTGGGTGGCAATGCAGCTGTCGCTGGTGCCCAGCACGCCGCACACGCGGTTGGGGCCGGTGAGGGCTGAGCAGCCAGTGCCAGGCTCCCGCTTGTTGCAAGACGCGGCCAAGTCGTAGAAGTAGTAGCAGCGGGTGCGCTGGTTGAGGTTGCCGCCGTTGGTGGCCACGTTGCGCAACTGCGGCGTGGCCCCGGCTAGTATGGTCTGGCTCAGCAGCGGGTAGCGCTTCTCCACCTCGGGGTGCCAGGCGGTGTCGGCATTGGTGGCCAGTGCGCCCAGGCGCAGGCCGCCGTCGGGCAGGCTGGTGATGTCAGTTAGCGGCAGCAGACCCAGGCTGGTGAGGTGGCTGGGGCGCTCCAGGTTGTACTTCATCAGGTCCACAAGGTTGGTGCCGCCGCCTAGGTAGGCCGCGCCGTCGTGGCTGGTGAGGTCGCGCACGGCCTCGTCGGCGGCCGTGGCTTGAGTGAGGGTGAAACTGTTCATAGCGAATAATTTAGCTAACGGAGCTGGATTTAGTGGGCTGCATCGGGATGGTCACCAGCGTGCCGTTGTCTACCACTACTTGGCCATCGTGCAGCACTTCCATCACGGCCGACAGAATGTTGGTGTAGGCGCCGCAACGGCAGAGGTTGCCGCTCATGTGCTCGCGCACCTCGGCTTCGGTCTTGGCGCGGCCCTCGTTGATGAGACCCTGCGCCGAGCAAATCTGGCCCGGCGTGCAGTAGCCGCACTGGAAGGCGTCGTGGTCCACAAATGCCTGTTGCAGCGGCGATAGGTTATCCTCCGAACCCAGGCCTTCGATGGTCTGGATTTTCTTGCCCTGGTACACCGTAGCGAGGGCCAGGCACGAGTTAATGCGCTTGCCATCAACGAGGATGGTGCAGGCGCCGCACTGGCCGTGGTCGCAGCCTTTCTTGGTGCCGGTGAGGTCCATGTACTCGCGCAGGGCATCGAGCAGGCTGGTCCAAGGGGCAATCTGGATGGTGCGGTCCTCGCCGTTAACGTTTAGCGTCACGGCCTGCGTAGGCACCACGGCGGGGGCCGTTTTTTCGAGCGGCTCCTGGATGAAGTGTAAACTCATGGGTCGATAAAGTAGGAGGAAAAGGAAATCGTGAGCGCGGGCCACGGCCCACGTTTCAGACGTCTCAAATCCTACGCGTCGAAAGGAGTTTTTGATGTTTTTATTATTTCTAAATAAGCTTCTTAGCCCGGCGGTGGCGGTGGTAGACGCCTGACTGCTAAGCACTGTTTTTGCTTATCGCTGCGAATCACTTGCTTGTAAAGTTTCCGGAAATAAGGGAATGGCGCAGTGCCAGCAACTCGTTATATGCTAGTGAATACAACGCAAAGTTTCGCCTTTCACAAGGGTAAAATCCGCGTTAAATGAGCGGCTGATTTCGGGCGCTGGTTTCGCGCCAATGGTGCGGGCGCGGGGTGCGCGCTCTACCTTTGCGGCACGCTCCGTCACCGGGGCCCTTATCAAGAAAGGCGGAGGGACAGGCCCTGTGATGCCTTAGCAACCAGCAGCAGTGCGAAGGTGCTAATTCCTGTTTCGAAACGCGGCTTTGGCCAACTTTCGAAAGCAGATAAGTTATGAGTAGCCAGCGCCGCCCCAGCGGCCGCGTAGCTCTTCTGACTGGTCGGAAGGGCTTTTTTTAGGCCTTTGCGGCGAGAATTTTTTTGAGAGAGGGCAGGGGAGGCGGCGCGCGTTTCAGCGTTTATCCCAATTCCTTTTTCATGACTCGTACCGACCTCAACATTGGTCTTTTTGGCTTTGGCGTGGTGGGCCAGGGCCTGCACGCCGTGCTGGAGCGCACGCCCGGCCTGCGTGCCCGCATTGGCCGCATCGCCGTGAAAAACCGCGACAAAGCCCGCTCGCTGCCCGCCGAGTTGTTCACGTTCGACAAAAACGACCTGCTCGACGACCCCAGCCTCACCGTGATTGTGGAGCTGATTGACGACGCCGACGAGGCGTATCTCATTGTGAAAGAGGCCCTGCTGCGCGGCAAAGCCGTGGTAACGGCCAACAAAAAGATGCTGGCCGAGCATTTGCCCGAACTTATTGAAATTCAGCGCACTACGGGTACACCGTTGCTCTACGAGTCGGCGGCCTGCGCCAGCCTGCCCGTTATCCGCAACCTGGAAGAATACTACGACACCGACCTGCTGGAATCGGTGGAGGGCATCGTGAATGGCTCGACCAACTACATTCTCACGGCCATGCACCGCGACGGCCAGCCCTACGCCGCCGCCCTGGCCAAGGCCCAGGAACTGGGCTTTGCCGAAAGCAACCCGGCCCTCGACGTGGAGGGCCTCGACGCCCGCAACAAGCTGGTGCTGCTGCTGGCCCACGCCTTTGGCCTGGTGGTGGCCCCCACCGAATTGCTGACGGTGGGCATCACCGGCATCAGTGCGCTGGCCACGGCCTACGCCCGCGAGCAAGGCCTGGTGCTCAAGCTGGTAGCCGAGGCGCGGCGGCTGCCGGGCGGCGGGCTGGCGGCAGCGGTGCTGCCCACGCTGGTGCGCCCCGGCCACGAGCTGGCGCAGGTGCACGACGAGTTTAACGGCATCATCACCCAAAGCGGTTTTGCCGACCGGCAGTTCTTTTTGGGGCGCGGCGCGGGGGCGTTCCCCACGGCCTCGGCCGTGCTCAGCGACCTCTCGGCGCTCACCTACGGCTACCGCTACGGCTACAAGAAAATTCAGCAGAATGCCCACCTCGCCCTCACCCCCGACGCGGCCGAGGTGGACGTGCTCGTGACGTTTGAGGAAGAAAACGGCGCGCCCGACGTGAGCGATTTCACGGCCGTGCACGAGGAGTTTCGGTCCGGCACGCGGGGCAACTACCTCACCGGCAGCATTGGGCTGGGCCAGCTGGCGCGCTCGGCGTGGCTGCACGCGCCCGGCGTGTGCGTGGTGCGGCTGGCCGCGCCGCTGCGGGCTGCGGCGCGGTAGCATCGCCCTCCGCGGGGCACCCCACCCCTAGCCCACGCTGCTTGATGCGCGGAATCCTCCGGGAGAGGGGAACTAGTTTTAGAGATAAGTATCTGTAAGATAGAATTTTATAATTAGAGCTAGTTCCCCCTCTCCCGGAGGATTCCGCGCATCAAGCGGCGTGGGGTTAGGGGGTGGGGTAACCGAGGAGGGCGATGCTAACCCGCCGGCTATATTTGGGCATGACCCCTTCTCCCTCCGATGCACCCATTGCCACTGGCCTGCTGGCCTATGGCATGTCGGGCAAGCTTTTCCACGCGCCGTTTCTGGCCCAGCACCCCGGCTTCGAGCTGCGCTCGGTGGTGGAGCGCCACCAGCAGCGCATGGCCGCCGACTACCCGCACATCAGCAGCCAGTCCAGCATCGAGGCCCTGCTCGCCGACCCCACCCTGGAGCTGGTGGTGGTGAATACCCCCAACGACACCCACTACGACCTCACCCGCCAGGCTTTGCTGGCCGGCAAGCACGTGCTGGTGGAAAAGCCCGTGGCTACCTCCGTGGCCCAGTGGCACGAGCTCACGGCCCTGGCCCGCCAGCAAGGCCGCCACCTGCTGGCCTACCAAAACCGCCGCTGGGACACCGACTTTGCGGCCGTGCGCCGGGTGATAGAAAGCGGACAGCTGGGCCGCCTCATCGAGGTGCACTTTCGGTTCGACCGCTTCCGGCCCATCCTGCATACCAAGATTTTCAAAGAAGATGGCCGCCCCGGCTCGGGGCTGCTCTACGACTTGGGGCCGCACCTGCTCGACCAGGCTATCAGCTTGTTTGGCAAGCCGTTGTCGTTTGAGAAAACCACCGGCAGCTTCCGCCAAGGCTCGCAGGTAACCGACTGCTTCACGCTACAGCTGCGCTATCCGCAGGGCCTCAACGTGTGGCTGAGCGGCAGCCTGCTCGTGGCCGACCCTGGCCCCGCCTTTGTGCTACACGGCACCCATGGCAGCTACCAAAAGGGCCGCACCGACCCCCAGGAAGCCCAGCTGCTGGCCGGCATGAAGCCAGACGACCCCGCCTACGGCCGCGAGCGCCCCGACGAGGCTGGCCGCCTCGTGCTGGCCGACCCGACCGGCCACAACCACGTGTTGCCCCCCGTGGCCGACGTAGCCGCGCCCGCCACGTTTATGGACTTGTTTGAGGCTGTTTATCAGACCATTCGCTACGGAAATCCATATCCCATCAAGGACGAAGAATTGGAGTGGCAACTGGAGGTACTGGCGTAGGAGGTAGCGTGGACTCTGCGAGTCCGCGCGTGGGAACGTTGAACGATTGTTGAACAACGTTCCCACGCGCGGACCCGCAGAGTCCACGCTACCTGAACTACTTATCCAACAAGTCTTTGTACTGCTCGTGGTGGCGCTGCACGTAGCCGGCCATAAACTCGCAGCTGGTGCGCACGCGCAAGTGGTGCTGGCGAGCGTAGGCCAGGGCGGTTTCGGCCAGCTCCTCGGCAATGCCCTGGCCGCGCTGGGCCTCGGGCACGAAGGTGTGCACGAAATCGATGACGCCCGCCGCGGGTAAGGAGTAAGCCAGCTCGGCCTGGTTATCAACCGGACCGCTGGTAAAGAATTGATTGCTAGTACTATGTTGAACAGGCATGGAAAATTGAAGCAAGAAGGCTAAAAAAAGTGTGCCCTCTTATACGGAGCCGCGCCGAAAAATGCGGGCCAACGCGCCGCCAACAGCAACGCGAAACCGGAAACTAGAGTAAACACCTGCGTAGCCGGCCGGGCTCGCCCGCTGGCACGCTGCGAACTCCTTTCCCTTCCTCCCCATGAATCCGATTGCCGCTTTCAACTCCGACGACGACGACCAGCTACCCCCCGGCCAGCAAGCCCGCGCCGAAGAGGCTCGCCTGAACCCCAACGACCCTGCTCGCCAAGCCGAGGCTGGTACGCCCGCCTACGGTGAGTTTGGCAAGCCCGAAAACGTGGACGCTGCTCAGAAGCCCGGCCGCGACGGCTCCAACGATAACCCCGATGAGTTCAGCGAGTTGCGCAAGCCCGAGGACGCCCAGCAGGCTCCGGCTGACCCCAAAGACCAGCGCGGCCACGTAGAGCAAAACCAGGATCCCGCCGGAGTGCGTGCCACTCAGGGCGACGAGACCGACAAGCAGCGTGCCGCCTGGTCCGACGACGACCCCCGCTACGCTGGTGGCCACGACAAGGCTACCTGGCAAGAAAACAATGACAAGGAACACTCTAACAACTAGCTCATTATGGCTTCTATTCCGCAAGTAGCACCCGGCAACGACCTCAATGGTAAGAACGCCGCACAGCCCAAAAACGAAGACACGAAAGACGCCCGCACCGCCACCGAAAAGGAGTCGGACAGCTTCCTGAACCGCGAAACCGCCGGCCAGGTATTCGACGAAAACACCGGCCAGCAAATGGCCGATATGATGGACGACTCGATGCGCTCGGACATGCAAGCCCCCATGGGCTCCTCGCCCGCCTCTTCCGACAACGTGCCCGACCAGCTCTCCAACCCCAGTGAAGCCAGCTTCACCCTCCCCGAGATGCAGCACCAGGGCAAAACCTTGACTGCGGAAGAGGACGAAGCCAAGTAGTTAACTGGCAATAAATTAAAAAGCCCGCAACCGAAAGGCTGCGGGCTTTTTTGTGCTTCGTTCTATGCTGCCCAAATGGGACTTGCATAGCAGGCATTTGTCATTGCGAGCAGCGCGAAGCAATCGCACCAGAACGGAATCGTTCGGATATCGTTTGGGGCGGTTGCTTCGCGTTGCTCGTAATGACAAACGCCTGTTTCGCATCAGTTGGCTTCGTTCTTATATACCATCGCTTCTTATGCCCCCTTTGCCGCCCGCCCTGCGCCGCGCCCTGCTCGACCTCCCACAACGGGAAAAAGACCAGCTACTCACCCGCCTCGTAGCCCAGGACGCGGTGCTGACTGAGCAACTCACCTATCGCCTGCTCGAAGGCCCCGATGCCCTCGAAACGCGTCGCGCCGCCCTGCGCCAACAGGTAGACGACCCCGTGCGCGGCTACCACCAAACGCCTAACGACCTGCTCGTTATCCTGCGGCAGCTGCAAGCGCGGCTCACCTACCACGCCCGCATTACGGGCGATGCCTTTGGCGAAGTGGAGCTGAGTTTGCGGCTGCTGGCCAACGTGTTTCGGTGCCAGCCGGCGCTGGTGGCGCGGCTGCACGGCCCCACCCAGCCGCTGCTGCAACACCTGGTGCGTCGCGCCCAGGAAGCGCTGAAGCAAGCCGAAAAGCTGCACCCCGACTACCACCTGGAGCTAGCCGACGCCGCCAATGCGGTGCTCGCGGGCCTGTTTGCCTCGGGGGCGGCCCCGCTAGCGCGCGAGGCGGGCCTGCCAGCCCGCGTGGCGTGGGGGTGAGGCTGGTTTTACGCGGCAACAGGCAGGCTTTAAATTATCCATAAAAAAATGGCGAGCTGGGGATAAGGCACATCGTTTTTTCGTAGGTGGGGGCGGGGCACCTCTTACCTTTACTTAAAGGCTATTATTTTTCTTGTTGAATTATGAAAATATTGCGTACGCTATTGTGGGCTAGCTGTTTGCTCATGGCGCTGCCGGTGCTGGCCGCGCCGCCCACCCGGCCGGGTAAGCTGGTGCTGAAGCTGCGCCCCAGCGCTAATTTGCTGGCCGCCGACCTCGGTACCTTGTTGCCCACGCTGGCCGCGTTGCAGGCCACCGACCTGGCCCCGAAGTTTCCGCACAGCGCCCCGCCCAGCTCTGAGCGCCCGGGCAGCGTAGACCTGCGCCGCGTGTACGAGCTAACGGTGCCCACCAGCCTGACGCTAAATAAAGCCCGTACTATGCTGTTAGCCACGGGAGTAGTGGAATATGTGGAGCCACTTTACATTCGCCTGCCCCAATACCAGCCCAACGACCCGCGGGCCGACTCGCTGGCCGGTGGTGAGTATCACCTGCGCTTAACTCACGCCTACCGGGCCTGGGACTTCACGAAGGGCGACACCAGCGTGGTGATTGGCGTGACCGACACGGGCATTCGCTACAGCCACGAGGACTTGGTGCGGCAGGTGAAATACAACTACGCCGACCCCATCAACGGAGTAGATGACGACGGCGACGGGTATATTGACAATTTCCGCGGATGGGATTTTTCCAATAATAACAATGACCCTTTTTATAACGAGGTTGTCAGTCACGGCTCACAGGTGTCGGGCATTGTGGCGGCCGCTACCGACAATGGCAAGGGCGTAGCGGGCGTCGGGTTTAAGTGCAAGTTTCTGCCCCTGCAAATATTTCCGGGCACTACCACGGGTTCGTTTGCGGGCTACGAGGCAGTGGTGTACGCCGCCGACCACGGCTGCCGGGTCATTAATATGTCGTGGGGCGGGGCGGGCGGCTACTCGCACTTTGAGCAGGATGTGTGCACCTACGCCGCCGTGAACCACGATGTGGTGCTGGTGGCGGCGGCCGGCAACACGCCCGCCGACTTGCAATTTTACCCCGCTTCCTACGACCACGTGCTCTCGGTAGCCGCCAGCAATGAGGCTGATGCCAAAGCCGATTTCTCGACCTACAGCCGCCGCGTAGATATATCGGCCCCGGGGGCCAATATTATCATCGTCAATGGCCGGGCCACTAGCTCGTACGCCGGCCCGCCCGATGCCGACTACTGGGTGGGCTCGGGCACGTCGTTTGCCTCGCCACAGGTGGCGGGTGCGGCGGCCCTGGTGCGTAGCCGGTTTCCGCAACTAACTGCGGAGCAAGTGATTGCGCAGCTGCGTCAGGCGGCCGACACCAGCTTCTACGAGCTGCCGGCCAACCAGAACTACCGGGGCTACCTGGGTACCGGCCGCCTCAACATTGCGCGGGCGGTGGCCGCCCTCAACCAACGTGAGGCGCGGGTGGTGAGCAGCGCATTTGCCCCGGCCAAGCCCTTTGGTTACGCCCCCGGCGACACCGTGCGACTGGCCGCCACCGTGCGCAATTTGCTGCTGCCGGTGGCCGGGCTCACCGTCACGCTCACCTCGCTGTCGCCCTACCTCACGGTGCGGCAGGGCAGCTTTGCGGTGGGCAGCCTCGCCACGCTGGCCGAAGCCAGCAACGGGGCCGCGCCGTTTCGGCTGGCGGTGGCTGCCAGCGTGCCGCCTAGCACCAAAGCCACGCTGCGCTACCATTTTGCAGGGGCAAATAACTATCAGTCAGACCAATACGTAGAAGTGCTGCTCAATCCTGATTTCGTGCAGCTCGACGCCGGCGACCTCAGCGTGAGCGTGAGCAGCCGGGGCAACCTGGCTTATGATGATGTGACCGGGGCCGTGGGCCGCGGCTTTAGCTACCGGGGCAGCACGCCGCTGCTCAGCGAGGGCGGCCTGCTGCTGGCTACCTCGCCCACCCGCGTGGCTGACCACCTGCGCAGCAGCCCCGGCGCGGTGCGGCAGTCGTTTTTTGCCCTGGCCCAAATTCAAAAGCTGACCCCCGGCCCCCGCGCCGACCAGGAAGCCCGCGGCACCTTCCGCGACTCCTTGCCCGACCCGCAAAAGCCCCGCTCGGTGGGCGTGCGCGTGCGCCAGCATGGCCAAAGCTGGGCGGCCCCGGCGGCCCGCCGCAATTTTATTCTGCTCGATTACTCACTGCGCAATCTCACCGCCGACACGCTCAAGCCCCTCTACGCCGGTGTATTTGCCGACTGGGACCTGCCCGGCGATGCCACTCGCAACGTGGCCCGCTGGGACTCGGTGAACCGCGTGGCCTATTGCTACGACCCCCTCACGCCGCAGGTGTACGCAGGCGTGCAGGTGCTGGGGCCGCGCCCGGCTGGGGTGTATTCCATTGATAATGGGGCACCAACGGGTACGCCCATTTACTTAGGCGACGGCTTCGGCCCCGCCGAAAAATACCTGGCTCTGAGTGGCGGCTTTGGCCGGGCGCACCGCAGCGTGGGCACCGATACCCAGGGCACCGATGCCTCGCAGGTGGCGAGCACCCTGGTGCCGCGCCTGGCCCCTGGCGACTCGGTTACCGTGGCCTTTGCGGTGCTGGCCGCCCCCACGCTGGCCCAGCTGCAAGCCGCCGCCCAGGCCGCCACGGCTGCCTACCAGCAGGTGCTGGCTGCGGCCCCGGTGGCCGCCGGCACTACCTGGCAGCTGTATCCTAATCCGACTAATGGCTTAGTAAACATCGTGTTACCTGTTAAGCTGGGCGCGGCCACGGCGCAGGTGCTCGATGCGCTGGGCCGCCCCGTAGCTACGGCCGTGCTGCCCAGCGGCGGCGGCGCGCTTAGTCTGCAAGCCCTGGCCCCTGGCCTGTACGTGGTACGGATACTCGGCACAAGCCTGGTGCAGCGCGTGGTGCGCGAGTAGCCTCGGCGTAGTGGCATTCAAAAGCGGCTGACTTCATCCAATCCATTGCCAGACAAGCAATAGAGTAGGTGAGGCCAGCCGCTTTTAGTGCCGGCCATTTGCTAAATGCCCGCCGTGGTGAAGCCCAGTACGGGAGTTTCTTCGCCGGTACCCAGCCGGAAGGACGGTTCGGCGGCGGCCATTTCGTAGCGCAGCACAATGTCCGTTTCGAAGGCCACGAAGTACTCGCAGAGCATGGCCAGCGCTTTGGCGGGCCACTCGCCGGCCAGGTAGGCCTCCAGGGCGGGCACCGACAAACCCAACAGGCTGATTTCGAGGGCCGGCAGAGTTTCCTGGTAGGCCCCGCCCAGCACCAGGTCGTGGCCCAGCGCCACGTGGCCCAGCGTGCCCGCCGCCGCGCCACCGGTGGGGGTGGGGGCGGGGGGTAGCGCGTGGCGCTGCGGGGCCACCGTGCGCAGCGCCACGGGCTGGCCCAGCACGCTCTCGAAGCAGCGCTGGGTGCGGGCGAGGTCACCCACCATGCTTTGGGCTAAAGGTAACAGGTACAGCAAGTTGGTGAGTGGGCCGGCGGGCAGGCCGCAGTCGGCAATGCCCCAGAGGTGGGCCAGCACCTCGTTGTACCAGGTGGGAGAGAGGCTGGTGAAGTAGCGCCGCTCTTCTTGCTCAATGCGCACCCGGCACCGAAAAAACTCCTGCTCGAAGGGCAGGAAAAACTGGCGGGTGGCCTTCTCCTTGCGACGCTGCGCCCGGCTGTCCTCCACCATGGCGCGCACGCCGGGCGGCGCATCGGGCGTGTCGCTGCCCGGCTGGTGAAATACCTGCTGCGGCAGGGCGTCGTAGAGGCCCTCGCGGTGCAGGTCGAGCACGGTGCGCACCACGGGCCGGCCGCTGCGCACAAAGTCTTCGTCGTGCACGGCCCCCAGGTCGCGGCGGTAGCGGCGGGCAAACAGCCCCACGGGCCGCACCAGAAAATCGTCGAATGCGTACCCGTAGCTCAGCAGCTCGGCCAGAATTACTTCGAGGCGCAGGTCGAGCGGGCGGCGGCTGAGGGTGGCCAGCAGCTGGCGGGAGGAGGTGGGTGGCACGGGCAAAAGCGAGGGCAAGTGAGGCAGCGGGCCCGCCCCAAGCGTACGGGGGCGGCGGCCCCAAGTTAGGCGGCCCAATTCAATAACTGCCCGCGCGCACCCCTAGGCCAGAATATTCCGTACCTTGGGCAGCCGGTTGCTGCTGGGTATCCTAGCCGCCCGCTGTCATTCGCTAGCCGCTCTCTGAATGCTTCCAAATCCTACTTCCCAAGCCCGTTCGGTCGTTTCCAGCGCGTTATCCAACTCAACTTCTAGAATTCAGCATAGCAAGCCTTTTATTAGCGCAGTGCTCTATATTTTAGGCACCGTGCTGGCGTTTGGGCTGCTGGGGCTGGCGGCCGTGCGCAGCCCGTGGTCGTTTCCGCTCACGTTTGGGCTGTTGCAGCTGGCCGTGGTGCTGCTGGGGTGGCTCTACGCCGCCCAGTTGCCCAACTGGCTGAGCTGGCACAACCCCCAGCGCCGGGTCCAGGGGGCGCTGATATTGCTGGGCACGGCCCTCATTGGGGCGGCCGCCATTTTTGCGCTGCGCTGGGTGCCGTGGGCCAAAAGCCAGTTGCCCCCCACCAGCTTTATGATGGCCGTGGTGCCGTTCTTACTGCCCTTCTTTTTTTGGGAATCGTACCGGGCGTGGCTGGCCATTCCGTACCGGCAGTACAAGCTGTGGCACTATAACCCCCTGGCTGCCAGCCCCGACCTGTCGCGCATGGACCTCAGCCACTTCATGGTGATTCACTTCTGGATGACGCGCCGCGAGGGCGAAGCCCTCTACCACGACTTCTCTTCCAAAGCCCCTTACCAGATGCGGGTGGGCGACCTGTTCGCCATTTTTCTCACCGACTACAACGCCCTCAAGCCCGACCAGGCCCTGCAATACGTGGACGGCCAGGGCCAGCCTTTTGGGTGGCTGTTTTATGCCAAGCGCTCGTGGTGGCGCCGCCGGCACTACTACAACCCCGACTTCACTTTTCAGGATAATTTCCTGCGGCAGGGCAGCATCTTGGTGGCCCAGCGCGTGCCGGTGCGCCCGGCCGACCAGGCTTAGCGTGCGCCGCCGGATGCGCGCGTTACTTTCGCTTCTACATTTGCGTCTATGATTCCTGAAATTAAGTATTATCCGGTGAATTGGGTGGATGGGATGAAAATTTCCCGCCTCCACTTTGCGGAGACTGAGCGTTTCACCACCGACCACCTGCGCGATGCCATTGCCCAGCACCTGCGCCCCGACTACTACGGCCTGCTACCCGCCACCAACGAGCTGGGCAGCCCCGATTCTTTTGAGCTGCTGCTGGGCGTCGATGCCCAGGGCGGCGTGCAGGCCCGCCTCACGCAGTGCCGGGCCATCACGGCCGGCGGGGCCCGCATCGAAATCACCCCCAGCGCGCAGCCCCTCACGGCGGCCAGCAGCCTGCCCCAGCTGCTAGCGGCGTTTGGCCTCACGGCCACCGAGGGCCTGCGCTTTAGCGTGGTGCTCACTGTCAATCCCTTCGAGCGGGTGCCCACCGGCGCGCCCGCCCCCGAGGAGGTGCCCCCCCGCCACCCCTACTCGCGCCCCGCCTACGAGCTGGGGTTTGTGCCCGCCCAGCAGCTGAGCGGCGCGGCCAGCGCGGCCTTTACGCTAGTGGTAGGCGAACTGCTGTACACGGAGGGCGAGCTGCGGCCCGTCACGCAGTTTATTCCGCCCAGCACGGCCCTGGCCAGCCATCCGGCGCTGCTGCAAGCGCTGCATCAGCTTGACTTTCAGCTGACTGAGCTGGAAACCGATGCCTTCAAGATTATTCACAAAGTGAAGCTGCGCACCGACAAGCGCGGCCCGCTGGCCGACCTTGTGCGCGACCTGGCCGAGCGCACCGTGTTTGCCCTGGCCCAGCAGCTTACCACGTTGCGGCTGCTGGCCGCCGCCCAGCCCCCCAGCTACTTGCTCGATGCCCTGCTGCGCGTGGCCAAGCAAGTGAAAACCATGCTAGACAGCCTCACCGAAGCTGAGCGCGAGGAGCTGCTCAAGTACTGCGAGCAGTGGTCCGAAACGCCGCCCGCCGTGCTGCTGGGGGCGTTGCAAGCCACCGTTGCGCTCACCTACAATCACCACTTGGTGCACGAGCACCTGCGGCAGCAGCAGCAACTGTGGCAGCTGCTGGGTTTGGTGTTTCGGCAGCTCAGCCAGCTGGAGTATATCGGTAAAAACCGCGAAGGCTGGCAGACGTTCATCAACGAAAACCCCATTGCCCGGTCGCCCACCGTGGGCTACGTGCCCACCCAGCCGCAGCTCCAAACGCTGCCTGAGCCCGACCCTAATGCTGCCCCCGCGCGCACCACGCGCTGGAACCCTTTTTAGGCAATTGGTCAAAAATAACCTGGTATTATTTGTCCGCAACCCGCTATTTATCAACGCAAAAGCTTCGGGCCGCTAGCTAACTGCTCTTCACGTAAGCGCCCGGTGCGCCGGCCCGTCGTTCTTTCCTTGCCTGCATGAATCCCCTCAACCAACCCGAGCGCCGTACCCGCCTCTGGCAGTTTAGCCTGCTGTACCTGTTAGCCCTGCTCATTCCGCTGGGCGCTTCCTACTACCTGTTTTCCAACAAAAGCATTGTGGAAGAAAACGCGCGGCTCACCAGCGAGCTGGACGTGACCCACAAGGAGCAGGCCCGCCTGGTGATGCAGTTTGACACGCTCACGCACCGCCTGCAAAATATCGACCAGCTCGACCAGCGCATTCTGGGTGAAACCAACCAGCAGGTGAAGAGTAGCCTCGCCCTGCGCAATGAAGAAAACGTAAATGCTATTGGACTTGGGCTGAGTGAGTTAAGGCGGGATTCGGCCCAAATGAAGGTGCCGGCGCACCGGATGCTGGCCCGCAACATCCTGCGCGATTTTGACCTGTTGCGCTCCACCCGCAAAACGGTGGACGTGCTCAACCAAAACGTGACCCGCGGCGGCGATGCCGAGCGAAACAACGCTACGCTGCTCGACCAGCTCAACCAAACCCGCCAGCAAGTGATTATGCTGCAAGCGGCCTTGGCCAGCCGCCCCGCCCCGGTAGCGCCGAGCGGCGGCGGCGGGCCGGCCCCCGTGGCCACGCCCAGCACGTCGGCCAAGCTTCAGATAGAGCTGCTAAACGATAAGGTAGATTTCGCCGAGGCCGACTGCCTGCGCCAGCGCGCCCTCGATAAAAAGCCCCATAGCAAGGACCGCACGCGGCTGTTGGAGGAGTCGCGCACGGCGTTTATCCAAATTTTGCAAAACCCCGCTACCGAAGACATGAAGCAGAGTATCGAGAAAACGCTCGAAACCATCAACCCCGAGTTGGGTAAGCCCGCCCGCTTCTTTTTGTTTAAGTAGCTTACCGGGGACAAAATCGCTGGTTTCAGGACCCGCGCAAAATGCCCTTTTCTGGCCCCGGCGGGGCAACCCGCGGTTGCAGTGGGTTGCCCGCCGGGGCTTTTTGCTCTCTAATTAAGTAGTTGCTGCTACGCTGCCCCACTGGGTAAAACAGGATTTCCGCAAAAATGCTGACTTCAGCAAGTAGCTACTGCTAATACGGTATGTAGCCAGAGGCGCTCTTCGGGCGTCAGGCCCGGGCGGATAGTATGGCGCGGCCGGGTCGCTACCGCAGCGGCATAGCGCTGCTGGGCCTCAAACTGCTGGATATTCTGCTGGCCGAAGTGGGGGGTGTCCGGCCAGGTTTCACGGGTGAGGTAGCTCAGTTGAGCCTTGCGGCTGGCCGCGTCCTTTACGCGCAATGCATCCAAATAGCGCTCCCCGGCCGCGATAGAATGCACCAACGCCCCGGTTTGCAGCGCTTGCAACGATGGAAAGGTCGGTGCGGGCTTTTTAACTCAGGTGGTATATTGGAGAAGTGGCCCTGGCAAATAAGGCGGCCTACTGCGTGGCCTCGGCCCACTGGTTGACGTAGGCCACGCCCTGCTTGATGAAGCGGCGGGCCACTATGCTTACCACGTAGTAGTGCGCGGCCTGCCCCAGGCCATTGGACTCAAAATGCTCTTCGTAGCCCACGCAGTAGGCTTCTTCGAGCACCAGGGTGAGGGGCAGCGATACGCCATCGAGGGCCGCAAACACCACCCGCGCCGGTAGGGTGAGGTGCGGGGTATAGGCCCAGGTGGGCAGCAGTACGTCGTGGGGTCGGTTTTCGAGTACCATGCGCAGCTCGCCGCCGGTGGGCTGCGCATTGACGGTGCCCCGGTCGGTGGTTTCCTGGTGCATGTGCTGGGTGAGGCTGCGCACGGTGTAGTCGGTGTCCTGCACCCAAAAAGTAGCGGCGGCGGAATTCATAAACAAAAATGGCGAAGAGGAGAAATGGGTAGTGGCAGCCTACGCAAGCCGGAGGTTTAAACCGGCCAATGGTTGTCGAGGGTCAACCCATCTTCAATATGTAATTGCCTGGCAGTAAGCACGATAGTCATGGCACCTGCAAATGTCCCGGTGCCCCCGGCCGTAAATTGGAGTTCTTGGCTCACGCACAGCGCATCCACAAACCGCAGGCTGCGGGCCGTGCCCATGCCGTCGGGCGAGTCGGCCACCACCAGCCCGCTGAGCTGCTTGCGGGCATCGGCCATCCAGGCATCCAGCAGCGGGTGTTGCAGCTTGTCGATAACCACGCTGATTTTGCCGGCCAGCACGCTGTTTTGGGGTCGGCTCTGGGCATCGATGAGCTGCACAATGGCCCAGTGAAACTCCTGGACTATCAGTACTTCGCCTTCCAGGTACAGCTTGGCCGAATGTGCCATGGTAAAATTTTTAGGTGGGGTGAGTCAGGATAAAAGTAGGGCTGTTGTGGCGGTTGCTAGGCCCATTGGGACAGGAGTAGCCTGCGCATTTGCATAGGGCTATCACAATAAACCAGATGGTAATCATCTAGGCGGCTTATTGGCAACCATAGCCGTAGATACTTACGTAACGTACTAAGAATTGACGGGGTTATCTGGCGAAAGTACTAGCTTGCGTCAGACCAACCCTAGGCCGGTAGTTGCCAGGTAAGCCGATATGTACTCAACTCAGTAGCTACGCGATGATTCCACCATTTTTAGCGCGCCGCCTACCGGCGGCACCGCCCACCCCAGCACCGCCCGCCACCGGCTGGGAGCAAGTGCGCCAGGGCCTGGAAACTGCCCGCCTCTACCGGGACCTCGACCTACGGGCCTCTGTGCAGGCTTGGGAACAAACGCGCGCTGCTACTAAGCCACTTACGCCCGGACAAGCCGCCCGGCGCGACGGCCACCTGGCCTATGTGCGGCGGCAGCACTACGAAATGGCGCTGCACAGCGCCCACGCTGCCCGGCTAACCGCGCAGGCCCAGGTGCAGGCCCGCGTTACGCACGTTAGGCCCGGCCCTACGCCCATAGAGCGCGCCATGCGCGAGGCCGCCGTGCGTGACCCTTTCGCCGCTGCTTGGGGGGCCGACCCACTTAACCGGCAAATAGCCATGTCGGTGCTTGGCGCTGGGATGGGCCGGCTGCTGGCGCCAACTGCGGCGAGCGTTGCGCGGAGCGCGGGCCAGCTTACATACGCTAGTGCTTATCGGGCAGGACGTGAGTTCATAGACCGTGCTGTTATTGATGGGGTAATTCAGTTTGTTGGTGGCCTGATGGCACATGATGGAAACTTGAAAGAAGCAGTAGGTGAGGTTAATATCACCTCGATGGGAATGGCCGGTCTACCTGGCGATGGGTTGAGTCATTCTATTCGCAATAATTTGGTTAGTAACTCACTGGAATGGAAGATTGACACTAAAGAGGTTACTAAATTTGCTCCCATGACTTTCGACGAGCCGGGTTTGCTGAACTTCGGGCAGAAGGTAGCTATCGGTGTGGGGGTAGACTATGCTACTGGCCGCCTTAATGCCATGGTGCAGCCTGCCCGGGGGGCGTCGGCCTCGGCCATTAAGCGTTCCATTGACCCTAATACCATCTGGCTGCATCGGCAGCGTCTGCGGTACCTTAATGCTTTTGTGAGAGGTACCGATGGATTTAAGGCGTCAGGCGAAGCAGATAGTAATTTGCTCGAAGACCAGATAAAGGCCACTTACGAAGCCAGCCAGCAGCCATGAGCGGCCCATTAGTTGCCTTGCGGGAAGTGTGGTCCGAAGCACCAATTAAAAATACTTTTAATCTCTTGGTCCTAAGCGCGTTCATCGGCTACGGCTTCTATAATTATTACGTGCGTGGCGGCAAGCTGCGCAAGCAACACTACTACGCCATTGCCACGGTTTACAAAACGCACTG
Source organism: Hymenobacter arcticus (assembly GCF_054779975.1). NCBI lineage: Bacteria > Pseudomonadati > Bacteroidota > Cytophagia > Cytophagales > Hymenobacteraceae > Hymenobacter > Hymenobacter arcticus. The sequence continues at coordinate 115,295 of NZ_BAAGXF010000014.1, read as the reverse complement.
GTCGGTGAAGAGCGGCAAGTTTGCCGACACCCGCTACACCGTGCTGGGCCGCGAATACACGGTCAGCGCCGATGCCGATAAGCTGGCCGGCCAGCAACTGGTGGGCCGGCGCTTTCTGGTCGAGTTTTATCCCCCTGACCCAACCATCGATTACCTGCGGTTGGACATTCCCATCCCCGACAGTATCCGGGCTGCCCCGCCCGGGGGCTGGACCCAGCCCCCCTTCTACTGGCCAGGCGATTGATAAGGGAGGAAGTTGACAATTTGCTGAAAAACTAAAACCTGTTAATCTGTACCAGAAGGCCGGTAGCCCTTGCATGGGGGCTGCCGACCCGGTCACGCAGCCTCCACCGGGCTGGCTGCGCAAGAAGATGCTCTATCAGTTTTCGCCCTATGCCTCATCCCGTTAAAGTAAGCGTGCACGTCGATGGCGTGACCGACCCAAACCTGGCGCTGGCCGACTACCTGCACCTGAGCTTGCAGCAGCATGTGCTCACGCACCACGCCTTTGCGCTCGATTTTGCGTGCGAAACCCTGGGTAAAGCCTTGGGTATCAAACCCGAGCTGGTGCCCATTCAGGCGCATGCCCGCCTCAGTGGCAAGGATATTACCCTGGGCTGGACCAGCCGGCTGGCCAGCGGGGCGGGGCGCTCTTTCCGGTTTAAGGGCATCATCACCGATATCAGTATCCGCACCGATGCCGACCTGGTCAACTACTACCATATCAGCGGCTACAGCCCCACGTTTTTGCTCGAAGACGGCTTGCAGAGTCGCACGTTCGTCAAAAAATCGTTGCCCACCATTTTCACTCAGGTGCTGGCCGACTACCCCGGCAACGCGTTTGCCCGGCAGCTCAGCGCCCAGGGCCAGCAGGTGCTGCCCTACACCGTGCAATACCAGGAAACCAACTTCAACCTGCTGAGCCGCCTGGCCGCGGCGCAGGGCGAGTGGTTTTACTACGACGGCCAAACCCTGCGCCTGGGCCCCGAAACGGCCCCCGTTATCCCGTTTCGCAGCAGTGGGGCCCAGGTATTTAACCTCTCGATGCGCCTACAACCCAGCAAAACGGAAGGGGCGGCCTACAACTACCGCACCCACGCCCCACTGGCCGCCACGGCCACGCCCCCAGCGGCCGGCTACGCCCTGAGTGAGTTTGCGGTGGAGCACTCGGCGGCGCTCTTCACCCAGCCCCAGCGCCTGGCGGTGGGCCCGCGCGGGCGCGACCAAGCCCAGCTGCAACGCGCCCTGGATGGGCTAGCTGCCCGGCAGGCGGGCAGCCAGGTGACGCTCACGGGCCAGGGCGAGGCCTTCGACACGCGGCCCGGCAGCGTGCTCGACGTGCAGGACGCGGCCGGTGCGGCCTACGGCAAGTTTCGGGTGCTCTCGGTGCACCATGAGCTCGATGGCGACGGCAACTACCACAACCGCTTCGAGGCCCTGCCCGAGGCGGCCAGCGCCCCGCCGCCCAACCCGCACTGCGCCACCCCCCTGGCCCAGCCCGAGCTGGCCGAGGTCATCGACCTGGCCGACCCGCGCAACCTGGGGCGCATCCGGGTGCGCTACTACTGGAGCGTGGCGCAGGCCACCGACGCCGAAAGCGCGTGGCTACGGGTGAGCACGCCGTACTCGGGCGATGGTAAGGGCCAAATGTTTACGCCCGAGGTGGGCTCGCAGGTACTGATGGGCTACGAGCAGGGGCAGGCCGAGTTTGCGGTTGTGCTGGGCAACCTGTTTCACCCCCAAAACAAGCAGCTGGCCAGCTACACGCGGGCCAGCAACCACCTCAAGGGCCTGCAAACGGCGGGTGGCAACAAGTTCGTAATGAATGATATAGCCGGGGCGCAGACTATCTTGCTATCGAACTCCAACAAGAAGGGTACGGCCATTCTGGTCAGCTTTGAGGGCGATGGCAGCGTGTCCATCACCACCAACGGGCCGGTCAATATCACCTCGGGCGATAACATCAGCATCGAAGCCAAAAAGAACATTGCCCTGCGGGCTGGTGGCGACATTACGCTGGCGGCCGATAAGAATATACTGGCCGAAACCAAGGACGAGAGCATTGGCATCCGGGCGAAAAAAGGCCTGCTGCTCACGGCAGTAGAGGAGGAGTTGACCCTGGAGGCTGCCAGCAAAAAGCTGATTGCTAAATCGGCTGATAATGTGGAGATTACGGCTAGTGCAGTGGCCAAAATAATGGGCAGTGACATCAAGTGGAGTAAGCCCTAGCCAGCTGGTTGGTAGTCGAATTTGCTAGCCTGTTCTTCGCTTATGTCCTTCCCCTCAGTTTCTTCTTTTGCTGTTGCAGGTGCCCCGTCGTATTCCCCGGCCGCGGCCACGGCCTACGCGGTAACCAGCATCTGGGAAACGTATGCCAATGGCGAGTACCAGCGGGCAACCATTGAAAAGGAAATTAGGCTGCTGGTGCAGCCCAACGCCACGGGCTACGTGCTGGAGGTGGTGAGCAGCCTGCCAACGTTGACAAAATCCGGCGACTTGGTTGCCCTCGATAACCTGGCGCTGCGCCTCGCGGAATTGTATAAGCGGTTGGTTTTTCAGGTTGGCCCCGCGGGCGAGTTGCTGGCCCTGCTCAACCACCACGAACTGCTGCAAACCTGGGACGACTTGGCCCAGCGCATATTGGCAGACACCCCGCCGGAAGACCAGCTAACGGTAGATATTCTGCTCTTTATCACCAACCAGCTCTTCAATCCCGCTAATTTTTTGCAGTCGCTTCGGCACGACTACCTCTACCAGGCCCTGGTGCCCCTGCACCGCCGGGGCGAGCAGCCGGTGGTCCGGCAGTTTGCTAACTTCTTCAACAAAAAGGACTTGTGGTTTTTGGAGCGTATAGAATCTCTTCCTTCCCCCGATTCTGAGCAGCTGCTGCTACGCCTCTCGGGTGCGCTCGATACGCATCAGACGGATAAGGTGGCCATTAAAGAATTGATAGATAAGGAGTTAAGGACTATTAAGCTGGCTGATAGTACTGCGGGTGAGCCGGGAGAACTACCAGCGCCGCAGTTTTTTTACGAAGCTACCGCCGGGCTGGCAGCAGGCACGGGCACGCTCATCGACCTAGAGCTGAGTGTGCACACCCGCCTCGCGCAAGTGTATAATAAAGAGTATACCCTTCTTCTCAAACGCATATGAGCCAAGTCGGACAAGAACTGGTGTGCAACGGGGCGCTGTGCCGCTGCGATAAAGGCTCGGCCCCCAGCAGCTTGCAGGTAACCAGCCAGCAGAGCGACTACTTGCAGGGCAAGCTCGTGGCCACCACCCTCGACAAAACGTTTTTGCCATTTGGCACCTGCCAGCTCAAAAACAATACGCCCTGTCTGCCCGCGCTGCTGCTGTGGCAGGATGCCTTTGAGCTGGTAGAGGTGAATGCCCGCGGCAGCCACCCGCTGCTGGACAAAAGCACCATTAAGTGCGCCATTGGGGGCACGGTCAGCATCCTCAACACCCTGCAAGTAGCCATGCCGGGTGCCCCGGCTCCGGCCCAAGTGGAGGGGGTGCGCACGGCCTTTATGAGTTTGTGCCCGCTGCTACTCAACGAAGCCGAAGCCGAGTAGCGAGCTACTGTCCGTTTCCGTTCACTCATCGTTTTTTATACCATGCCTACCGCACTAGATACTGCATTCAACGCGCCGCAAACCGCTAAGGGTAAAGGAGTAGTAGGGGAGCCCAAGCATGAGCCCGGCCTAACGGGCGTCGAGGTGCGGGCGGCGATTTTCTTCGACGGTACGCTCAACAACCGCACAAACTCCAAGCGGCGGCTGGATAAGCTCACCACCATTCAGCCCAAAACAAAGAAAGATGACTCGAGTAGCTACGCCAACTTCTACTCCAACGTGGCCATCATGGAACTGCTGAATTTGAAGCGGGACAGCGGACAGCACCAGGTATCGGTGTACGTGGAGGGTATTGGTACCCGCAATTTTGAAAAGGGCGCGAAAGTCAAGCAGGCCGACGGTAGCTACAAGGCCGTGTCGGATGCCGACAATGGCAACGACGACCTCTTTGGCTATTCGATAGGGTCGGGCCCTACGGGCATTGTGGCGAAAGTAACGAAGGGGATTGCCTTGCTGAAAGGAGAAAAATCGGCAACTAATCCGCAAAAAAACACGGGGATTTTTGGGGCCTACGACGATACCCTGGAGTACGTCTCCAAGATAATTGTTGATGTAGTGGGCTTTAGCCGGGGGGCGGCGGCGGCCCGCCACTTTGTGCATAGAAGCTATAGGTTGAGCGAGTCGTGGGCCAAGCAAGGGCCCCCGAAAATAGTTATCAACTTTGTGGGGCTCTACGATACCGTTTCTTCGTTTGAAAGCTGGAAGGGCGCGGTGGCGGATATTCTGCTGCAAAATGGGCTGCCGCTGGCCGCCGCAGCCACGCTCACCCCGGCCGCGCTACTGGGATTGGGGCTCAATTCGGACCGCATATTTGGCGATGATGTGCTGCAACTGGGCCTGGATATGAAGGGCGTCCCCAAAAAAGTGGTGCACCTCACGGCAGCCGATGAATACCGCGAAAACTTCTCCCTCACCAACATCAATACCTCCCTAAAAGCGGGCGTGGGCGTGGAGCTAACGATACCCGGCGTGCACTCCGACGTGGGGGGCGGCTACGCCGAGCGCGACCCCCACAACCCCAAGCGCAGCCTCAATTGTGAGCGGCGGCGCATGCACGACGCCGCCGAGGAGCGGCACCTCATTGCCGAAGGCTGGTACACGCCCGGCCAGATAGCGTACGCCCCTGGCTACTCGGGCACCATAACCAAGCGGGCTACCTCAGCCAAGCAGGTGCCCCTGCCTATGCCGCTGCCGTTCCCGCCGGTGTGGTTGCCCATCCCGGCCACGGCCAAGTACTCCCGCCAGTTTGGCTGGCGCGATGGCGTGCGCTACCTCACCAATGAGTATCAGTATGTTGCGCTGTTTATCATGCTGGGGTTTGCCACCAAGGAAGGCAAACACAAGCCGAGTAAGCATGAGGAAATGGAGTTTGAAAGCACCGATGGTGCCGACAACGGCCTGTATAAAGTGCCGCCGCCCCTGGAGCCCACGTGCAAGTGGCTGAACGAGCAAGCTATTGCCTTCACCGGCTCGAACAAGCGCGAAATCATTCACTTTGCCTCAACCGCGCAGCGCAACATGGTGCGCAATCGCTACCTGCACCGCTCGGCCCGCCTGATTTCGGAAGCCGTTACCGAGCTGAAGGTGGGGATGGCCGGGCGCCTCGACAGCGGCCGCGATGGCTACGAGCGGCTCGTTATCCCCGACGATAAACGCTACGAAAAGCCCCAGGATACGGTGCGCCGCAAAACCACTGAAACCAAGGATGCGGCCGTTAAAAAAGTTACGGAGGTGAAGGACGCCACCGTCAAAAAAGTAACCGAACTCAAGGACGCCACCGTACAAAAAGCGACCGACTATACCGATGCTGGTATTCAAAAAGCTACGGAACTGTGGGATTCCGCCGCCGATACCGCAGCCCAACTAAAGCAGGCGGCCATTGACAAGGCCGCCGCCGCGCGGAAAGTGCTCAGTGACCAACTGCAAAAACTCCGCAACCTGTGGTAGCGGGCTTAGTGTCTTAGGCAGATATCAGCCTCATTATTAGTTATTTAATTTTTGTGCCGTGCGCCCGCCTCCCTTTGCTTCCCTCCTGGCTGGCTGCCTGCTTGGTGCGGGGCTGCTTGCCGCCTGCCAGCCCCAGCCTACTTCACTCCCCATGTCTGCCCCTCAACCCCACCAGCCTGCGCCCGCTCCCCTCAGCCGTGCCGATGGCAAGTTTGCCCTTTCTGCTACCCCCGGCACGGCCGACGGCTACCCGGCCCGCTACGAGGAAGCGCGCTTTATTACCCCCGGCGGCGGCAGCTTTCCGGTGCCTTACGGCCACTTGCTAAAGGGCAACTGGGGCGGCTCAGCCATTTACTGGGCCGTGGGCGACGAGTTGCAGCCCGTGCCTGAGAGCCTGGAAATCCGGTGGTTTTCTTACCCCGAAAACAAGTTTTACGAAGGCCACTTCCCCATGCCCCAGGCGCACCTGCGCACCCTGCTTGAGCGGGGCCTGTGGGAGCGCGAAACCAAAAGCCACTTCACGTATAGCACCCTGAATGTGTGCGTGGTACCTGGGGGAATAGTGGTGGTGTGGCTCTCGGCCGGGCAAAGCAATAAGGTGCTTATCGGGCGCTACCAAGCCCACGAAATAGCCTACGACTACGACCGCTTCCGGCCGGGTGTAGACCGGGCCGCGGCCGTGCGCGAAACCAAGGCTACGCTGTCGGCCGCGGTAAAGCACGAGATAGCTACGGGTACGCTCAGCAGCAAGAAGTGGGATGCCTACCTCAGGCAATACCCCTGGAAACTCGAATTCAGCCGCCCACTCACGCTCACCAGGTTTGCCATGGGCTTTTTCGATGCCGAGGCCATTGGCGACCCAAGCAGTGCCGATGCGGCAGTGCAGGCCCAGCTGGTGCTGGCCCCCAGCCCCAAGCCAGTGCCCAAAACGGCTATGCTCTACGTGGCTGGCCCCTACGGCCGCCAGCGCTTATTCAAGCTGGTGCCATTTGATGAAACCGAAACGCTGGCGGCTTTCCAAACCCTGCACGCGCAGCATCCCAAAGATGTCATCACGCTCTACGTTGATACCGACGAGCGCCTGAGCAAGGCCACGCTCTCGTTGCGGGCCGGTGGGCAGGTTATCCCGCTAACCAAAACCAGCGTGCAGTTCTTCGATTTGCCATAGCCGCCGGGGTATCCTTTACTTTTTTCGCTTACCTATGAGTGCCACGTATTACCAGCTACCGCTCGACCTCGAAGGCATACTAGAGCGCAAGCAGCTGCCGCGCTGCTCGGCGCAAGACTCTATTGCCCAGCACCTTTACCTGTTGCTGACCACCTACTTCGGCGAGTCGCGCTTCGAGCCCGAGTTTGGCTGCCAGGTGTGGGAGCAGGACTTTGAGGCCATGACCACCATGCGCTGGAAAGACCAGGTGCAGCAATCGATAGCGCAGTCCATCCGCGAGTTTGAGCCGCGCCTGGCCAAGCCGCGGGTGCAGGTGGCGGTGATGGACTTTGAGCTGAAAAACGTGAGCCAGCGCATTCGGCGGCGCCTGGAGGTGACCGTGACGGCCGTGCTGCACCGCACCCACGAGCCGTTCGACTTCCAGGCCAGCCTGTTCATTGCCCCCCTTTCGGTTGATTAAGCATCCGTAGGTAGCTTGCCAGCTATTCTCCCTTTTTTACCCCGCCGCGTGCTTCCTCCCCTACCCTTTTTCGCCACTGCCCCCTCCGATTTTACCAAGGCCAGCGTCAAGAGCCGCCTCACTCGCCAGGCCGCCGAGCTGTGGGGCTACGGCGAGGGCGACCTCGACGCCTTCGACCCCCTAGTAAACCTGCTGCTAGAGGCCTGCGCCGTCGAGTTTGAAAAAGTTGGCCAGGAGCTGCACAACACGCAGTACCGGCTCATCGAGCGCTTGGCCACGCTGCTCAACCCCGAGGTGATTGATGCCCCGCGTCCGGCCCATGCCGTGCTGCAGGCCCGCGCCCGCGAGGCCGCGGTTGTGCTGCCCACCGATGCCCAGTTTGTGTTTGAGCCGCCCACCGTGGGGCGGCAGGCCGCTGGCCAGCCGCTGTTTTTTTCGCCGCTGCAAGCCACGCGCCTCGTGGGCGGCACGGTGCGCTGCCTGGCCACCGATGCCGCTGTGTGGCAGGTAGAGGCCGGGGGCCAGAAGCGCCTGGTGGCCCAGGTGGTAGCCCCCGCGCCGGCCGAGCACCGCCGCCTCTGGGTAGGCGTGCAGCTGCCCACCGAAACGCTGGATTTGAATGAGTTAACCTTTTATTTCGATTGGCTCAACGAGCCCCGGCGGGTGAGCTACCAGGCCTTTCTGCCCGGCGAGCAGTGGCTGCTGGGCGGGGTAGAGCTGGTGCCCCGGCCCGGCTTGCCCACGCTGGCGCCGCTGGCCGGCAACCTGGCCGGCGAGCTCGATGGGGAGTACGACTTTCTGCGGCGCATCGAGCAGCAGATACACGCGCTCTACGCGCCCGCGTTTGTGCAGGTGACTGCGCCTGCCGGGGCGCTGCCCACCTACGTGCCCCGCCCGTACCCCGACGAGTTGGCCGCCGCGTTCAGCAACCCTGCCACCGAGCTGCAAGCCCTCTCGCAACCGCTCACCTGGCTCGAAGTGCGCTTTGCGCACGCGCTGCCGCCCGAGGCGTTCGACCAGCTTACCTGCGCGCTCAACTGCTTTCCGGCCCTCAACCGGCGGCTGCACAAGGTGCTGTTTCGCTTGCAGCCGGCCCTCAACCTGTTTCCGTTGGTGAGCGAAGAGCCGTTTTTGGCCGTGCGCGATGTGTACAGCCTCAGCAACGTGCTCTACCGCTCCACCACGCTCAGCGAGCTAACCGACGGTGCCACTGATACTTATACGCTACGTAGCCACGGCGTGGGCCGCTTCGATACCCGCACCGGCCGTGAGGCCCTGCGCGAGCTGCTGGAGCTGCTGCGCGACGAGAGCCGGGCCTTCACGGCGGCCGGCACCGACTTTGTGGGCACCATCCTGCGCGAGCTCGACCAGAACATGGCCCGCCTCGAAGAGCGCCTCGACCGCCAGCGCGCCGCCGAGCAGCCGGTACCCTACCTGCTGCTGCGCCCCCAGGACGTGAACGACAGCGTGTACCTCGAATACTGGTCCAGCAACGGCGCGGCCGCCAACCGCCTGCCCGCCGGCAGCCTGCTGCGCGTGCACGACGGCCACTACGTGGACGAAGTGCGCCTGCTCACCACCACCAGCGGCGGTCGCGAACGCCCCCGCCCCGAGGAGCGCACCCACTCGCTGCGCCGCAACTTATTGGCCCGCAATAGATTAGTAACCCTGGCTGATATCAAGGCCGCTTGCTGGGCCGAACTGAGCACCCACCTGGCCGACGTGCACGTGGAAAAAGGCTTCCAAACCGGCGCTACGCCCACGGCGGGTTTCGTGCGCTGCATTCGGGTGCAGCTCACGCCCGCCGTGCCCACCCGCCTGAGCGCGCCCGAGTGGCAGCGCGCCGCCCAGGAGCTGCAGGTCACGCTAAGCGAGCAGTCGGCAGTGAACTTGCCGTACGAAGTGGTGGTGCAGGTGCCAGGTTAAGGGTTGGCCTGCCTGCTTCCTGATTAGTGTTCAGCAGTTCTGATAGAGGAATTTACATGTTGAAACGGCCGTTTACAGCATATAAAAAGGGCTCTGTCTTATTCCAATCACCGTTTTCTTGAACGCTCGTTTATCCTTCGGGCTATCCTCCTAATAGGGTTCTTATTTTATCGCGTTACAGCCTTACCTGCGCTCATGCTGCCTATTTCACAAGATGTCCTGCGCGGTTTAATGGCCAAGGGGGATTCTACTAATCCGGAACTACTCGCGCTCCTTCAAGAAATAGCCCCTTCGGCTACTACTGATTTTGTACTGCCCCGTTTCCATTTATACGATATCTATGAGACCCGTCTGGGATTAACTCAATACGTCACAGGGGAATTTTACGAGGGATTAAAGGGGGCGGTAGAAGCAATGGCTGCTAGCTCGCTGGCTAACACCCGTCTTCTCGAAGTCGAGTGCATGGAGGGCGATTGCATTCTATTTGTAGAGGAAAATTTGAAGGAGGTACTTGGCATTATCTACTTCCCGCATAAGAGTGAAGCGGAATGAGCTTCATTAAATGCTCCCTTTCTTAAACTGCGAGCAGCAGCCCCGCACCAGGTGCCAGCAGGTCGGTGCAGGGCCCGGCGAGTTTAAGAAACTCGTCTACGATTCAAAGTTTACGAAACCGGCCGGAGGGATGAGTTTCGTAGACTGCCCAACACCGCTAAAAACAAGACCCCAAACCGGAAAAGTACCACGCCGGGCACAGCGGCCGGAAGGGCCAAAACCCGCACGGATTCCGGGAAGTGTCCGGTAAGCAGATTTATGTAAAGGGATAAAAAGCAGAAAAATCAAGACGTTTAAGCCCACCTGCTTTTCTGCTTTTTACCTAGTTGGCGCACTATAGCACCAATAGCAACTAGCTATTCGCCTTAGTAGCTTGCCGCTTTATTCAGCCTGCATGTTTGCTCGTTTCTGCCTTTGGGTAATCCTGTTCTGTTTCGGAGGCAGTGGGCTGCCGCTGCTACTCGCCGGCCCGCTGCCTTTATCCTCCCAGGCTACCGTGAGCGTGTTAACGTGTGCGCCGGGTACCGAGACGTATGCCTTATTCGGGCACTCCGCGTTGCGCATCACGGACCCGCTCCGGGGTCTTGACCGGGTCTACAACTACGGCACCTTCGATTTTGAGACGCCCCATTTCTATTGGCGTTTCCTGCGGGGGGATTTACGCTATTTCCTGTCGGTCGATTCTTTTGCTAATTTTTTAACCACTTATCAGCAGGAAAATCGGCTGGTATCCGAGCAGGTATTAAGGCTACAACCGTGGGAGACGCAACGCCTGTATGCCTACCTGGAAGCCACGCGGCATAGTGCCGCCCGTTTCTACCGCTACCAGTTCTTTGCCGATAATTGTACGACTCGCATCTGGCAAGCTATTCAGGCAAGCGTCGAAACCCCCATCCAAGTGGATTCGACCTATGCGACGCCCGCCCGCACCTATCGGCAATTACTGGCCCCTTACCTGGCGCCCGCGCCTTGGGTAAACCTGGGTATGAATCTGGGTTTGGGCTGGCCGGCTGACCGGGCTACGACGTTTCGCCAGCAGCTGTTTTTGCCGGTGGCGCTAGAGCAAGCATTGCAGCATACGCGCCGGGGGCAACGTCCTTTTGCGCGGCCTTCCCAACCGCTGTTTTTCGCGCAAGCAATGCCCTCCTCTCCGCCCTCGTGGTGGGCTCCCGCCCACTGCGTGCTCGGAATAGGGCTTCTCCTCTTGCTGGCCCAGGGGTTACCTAGCCGCTTTGACCTGATTCGGCGCAGCCTCCGGTTTGCCTTATTGGCGAGCACCGGGCTTGTAGGCTGCCTCCTCCTGGGCCTGATGCTGTTCTCCTTACATGCCCCGGTCCAACTGAACTATCAGGTGCTGTGGCTACTGCCCTCGCATATCGGGCTAGCACTGGCGCGCCCCGCGCGCCGCTGGCACTGGTACGCCGGTGTGGCAGCCGGGCTGCTCGTCCTGAGCGGGTTATTTGGATGGGTAGTCTACTATGCTCACCTCCTGCCGGTAGTAGGTTTGGTGCTCACCGTGCTGTTTCTTCAACTACTGCTTTTTATTCGACCGATGACTAGCCGGTCGCCTGCTGTCTAAGCAGGCTGTTTTTGGCTCTTTAAAGGCGCATCTTACGGAGCCTACTCCACCGGAGCTAGTGAAAGCCCTGTTTAGTAATTCGCGAAGTAGGCTCTGAAAGCCAGGAGTATAGCCTGTACTTTCAGAGCCACGCCACGCACCGCTGGTTACGCCCGCATCTCAGCGAGCGGCAATGCCATCGGCGCTGCTTCCTGCGTGGTGGTCCACACTACCTCCTCGCTGTCGGCGGCTTTGTCCAGTGCTAAAAGAGTGCCCTTACGGGCCTCCCCGCTGATGATGAGCCGCGAAATGGGCCGCCGCAGCTGCGTGCGAATCACACCCGTGATGGGCCGCGCCCCGTACTTGGGCGTGAAGCCCGACAAAGCCAGGTGCTGCCGCGCTTCGGGGCTGAGGGTGAGCGTGATACCCTGCCGGCGCAGCTGCTCCAACAGGGGTTGCAGGTGAATGTCGAAGATGCGGCCCACGTTCTCCTCCGAGATGGGGGCGAAGGGCACAATTTCGGTGAGGCGGGCCAGAAATTCGGGCCGGAAGTGGCGCGCCATGGTTTCCAGCAGCTCGGGGGCGGTGGGCACCTGGCCGGCCCCAAAGCTGGCGCTAATCTGCTCAGAGCCAATGTTGGAGGTAAACAGGATAACGGCGTTCGAGAAGTCGCCCTCGCGGCCCAGGCGGTCGTGCAGGCGGCCTTCATCCAGAATCTGCAAGAAGATGTCGAACACCGACGGGTGAGCCTTCTCAATCTCATCAAACAAGACCACTGAGTAGGGCTTCTCCCTGATTTTATTCACCAGCAGGCCGCCCTGCTCGTAGCCCACGTAGCCGGGAGGCGCGCCGTAGAGCAGCGCCGCCGAGTGCTCTTCCTTGAACTCCGACATGTCGAAGCGAATGAGGAATGACTCGTCGTTGAACAGAAAGTCGGCCAGCGCCTTGGCCAGCTCGGTTTTGCCCGTGCCCGTGGGCCCCAGCAAAAAGAACGAGCCAATGGGCTGCCCCGCCTTCGTGAGGCCCGAGCGCGACTCCAGAATGGCGGCGCACAAAGCCTTCACGGCCACTTGCTGGCCCACCACCCGTTTTTGCAGAATCTGGTCCATGCGCAGCAGCTTTTCGCGCTCGTTGCTTTGCAGCTTGCCCAGCGGAATACCGGTTTTGCCCGATACGATGGCGGCAATATCTTGTTTTTCAACGCTTTCCTTCTTGGTATCGGCCATGGCCAGCACGGCCGTTAGCAGCTCGCGCAGGTAAGCGGCCAGCTCGGCGCTGGTTTCTAAGGTATCGGGCTGCTGCTCATTCTCCAACTGGTTGAGCCACAGCTGGCTAATCTGGTTTTGGACTTGGTACGAAAACCAGCGCAGCTCGCGCAGGTAGTCGGCCTCGCCCAGCTCATCCTGGCGGGCGGTGAGGGTGTCGAAGTCAACTTGCAGCTGCGCGAGGCCCGCCACGGCCTGCTCGTCCAGCATCCGAATGGCGGCCATGGTGCGGTCTACCAGGTCGATGGCCGAGTCGGGCAATTGCCGGTCCTTGAGGTAGCGCTTGGCCAGGCGCACGGCCTCGGCAATAGTGCCCGCGCCCAGCGCCAGCCCGTGGTGCGCGGCATAAATGGGCATGATGCGCTCCAGCATGCGCTCGGCCACCACCAGGGTGGGCTCCTCTACCCGCACGCTGTCGAACCGCCGGTTAAAGGCCTCATCCTTCTCAATATACTGCCGGTACTCGTCGGTGGTAGTGGCCCCGATAACGGTGAGCTCGCCCCGCGCCAGCTCCGGCTTGAGCAGTTGCGCAATGCCGCTGCCGGCGCTGCCCTTGGGGTCGAGCAGCACGTGAATTTCGTCGATAAATAAAATGGCGCGAGTGTACTGCTTGAGATCGGTGAGCACCTTTTTGATGCGGTCCTCCACCTCGCCCTTGTACGATGCGCCCGCTACCAGCGTGCCCATGTCCAGCTCAAACAGCGTCACCTCGCGCAGGTGCACTGGCACCAGCCCGGCGGCAATCTGCTGGGCAAAGCCCTCCACCAGCGCCGACTTGCCCACGCCCGGCTCGCCAATGAGCAGCACGTTGGGCTTGGTGCGCCGGCCCAGTATCTCGGCTACCAGCCTGATTTCGCGGTCGCGCCCCACAATGGGGTCGAGCTGGCCAGCGCGCGCCTGGGCCGTTTTGTCGGTGCAGTAGGTGGCCAGCGCGCCGCCCTTGCCCGCCGGGGCGGGTGCGCCGGGTGCGGCAGCAACTGCCTCACTAGCAGTAGGTAGGGTAGGGGCGGGGCTATCGGCCTGGGCAGCATCCAGCAGCTCCTTTTGCGTGAGGGGCAGCGATTTTAGCTGCTCGTTGGTGAAGGCCAGGCCGGGGCGCAGCAGCGCCGCCAGCACGCAGAGCGGGTCTACCTGGTCGCGCGATAATTGCAGCGCAACCAACTCGGCCACTTCCAGCACTTTTTGCACGGTGGGCGCGGGGGTGGGCATTTCGGGTGGGCGGGCCGCCTTGGGCTCGTCTTCGAGGCGCACCTCGGCCCACTCGCGCAGGTAGTGAATATCTTTGTCGAGCACGGCTACCAGCCACGAAGCCAGGCCTATCTCATTGTGTAGTAGGGCAGTAAGTAAATGGGGGGCGGCGTAGTGCTCCTGGCGGTATTCGTGGGCCACGGCTTGGGCAATGTGCAGGCTGCGCTTCAGGTTGTCGGAGTAGGCCACGGGCAAAAAGGGGCGAAAAATGAAAGGGGCAAGGTAGCGCACAGGCTACGTGTAAAGTGGGGGCGAAGGTTAACTTACCGCTTTATAAAGGCAATCCTATGCTGCTACAGCCCTCGGGCCCCAAATAAACTCCTCCGTTGGCCTAACCTTTCGAATTCCCCCATCGTTAAGCCAGCACAAAGCCAGCAGCATGCCTATGTTTGGCCATTGGTTGCGGCACATGCTTGGTGCGCCCGGCCGCCCTATTTTCTTTTTCTTCTATGTACAACTACGGAATTGGCGGCCAGGAGCGTAAGCTCGACAACGCCGCTGAAGCAATCTCGTCCATCCCCCTCAACCGGACTTTGCTGGTACAGAAGCTCACCACCAACACGCCGCTGCGCCCGCTGGTGGTGAAGGGACTCAAAACGCCCGAGGCCGTTTTTGCTCATTTTAAGCCTGAAGTAGGCGTGCAATTCGAAGATGCCCAGGGTACTACTGTCTCTGAGCAGCTGCATTTTGCTTCGCTTGGCGACTTTGGTAAGAAGGGTATTATCAACCAGAGCAACTTTTTGCAAGGCCTGGCGGCCGAAACCGATGACTTGCAAAAGCTGCTACGCCAACTTAAGTCGAACAAGATTTTGAAGTCGGCCCTGGAAAATCCCGAAACCAAGGCTGCCTTCTTGGCGGCTATCCAAACCATGATGGACGAGTTGGAGTAGGCCCCCGCGCCCGCCCAATTTCCTTGCCTTGTCCCCTTGCTTACCTATTATGGCTACCGAACAACAAGATTCTGCTGCCCCTGGCTACCGCTCACACGAAGCTGCGCCGACGCTCGAACAAAGCACCCAGGCCCTCCTCAAAGTAGGGGGCTTCGACCTGCTGGAGACAACCATTGACGGGGCTTCCAACCTGAATCCCGAAAAAAAGGCCCGCAAAAAAATATTTTTGTCGGAAGACAATAAGAAGAACGACCGCAAGCAGCTCAAAAAGCGCTTGGCGCTGTGGCACGCCTTGCTAAGCGAAGCCGACTCGGTGGCCGGGGCCGTGGAAAAAGCCGAAGCCCGCGTCGAAGCCACCCAAGAGCAGCTCACCGCTAACCTGAAAACGGCCGTTGAAGCCACCGGCGAGCTAGAGCAGGCCTACCGCTCGGTAGCATTGTTCTTCCGCAATACCGACCAGGATGAGGTGAAGAATATCTCGCTGCTGAATGCCGATAAGGACCAGCTGCAAGACCTTGATAATACGACGTTTATCGACGCAGTAGCCGACGAGCTGGAGCAGAACTACGACCGCCTCGACCTGCGCGAAAACTACTCGCTGCTAGTGGTGCCAGGCTACCTGGGCTCCAACAAAGTGGTGGATAAATGGGCCAAAATTGCCCATAAAAACAAGGTGATGATGGTCACCGACTTCGAGCACTACGATACGCCCGAAGATGTGATTGAGCTATTTGAGGAAGCCAACCTCACGGGGGCCGAAGCCCACAAGTCCAACGTTATTATGGCGGCCAACTGGCTGGTGGGCCGGGGTAAGATTGAAGAAATCGGTGAGGAAGAAGACCTGTTCGTGCCACCATCTTCAGCATTAGCCGGGCGCATCTACTCCACGCTGGCCTCGCAGGTCACGGCGGGCCGCAAGCACGGCACCCTGAATGAGGTGGATGGGGTGAAGTTTCCGCTGCGTAAGAGCGAAATTTCCAACTTTGAGAAAGTCGGCCTCGTACCCATGGTAAGTGAGTACGGCCGCGTAATGGCATTTTCGGCCAAAACGCTCTTTAACGGCGACAACATCGGCTTGCAGACCTACTCGGTGGTGCGCGTGTTTGACTACGTGACCAAAGTGCTGGTGGACTTCCTGAACCGACGCGCCTTTGAAAATTGGGACCATAATATGCGCATGGACATTCAGAACCAGATTGTGCGGTTTCTGGACGGTATTGCGGGGCCCGGCAAGCTGATTGAGAAGTTTTCCATCAAAAAGTTTGAGCGCGACCCCGACCAGAAGGACCGGATTCTGCTCGATATTCACATGGTGCCTTACTTCCCGGCCAAGACTTTTCTAGTGTCGCTCGACGGTACTAAGGGTGACGACCCGGACAACCCCGGCCGCGACTGGAATGCCGAATATGCGCAGCAATAGCCGCCATAGTTGGCAGCGGCAGGCGGCTAGGTAGATTGATGTAGTGATTCGAAATATTATTTTTTTGAATTGTTGCATAATAAACCTAACTAATATTAGTAGGTCGCGTAAAGCAAAAACGAAGAGGTATTCTCTCATTTTCCACAACCTTTTTTTTTAACATGGCTTCTTTTAGTGCTGTTTTTGACGCTGCTGGCAGCGAAGAGTGTGAGGTAGTAAGCTGCGATTACGCCTTCAATCAATCAATCGACGACAAAGGACGCCCTTCGTCGGTGGTGCAAGGTGGTACCATCAAGGTAACTATCGTTTCGACGGACAGCGTAAAGCTAATCAGCTGGATGCTTGACCCTTACAAACGTGCCGATGGTAAAATCGTGTTCAAGCGCGGTGACCAGGACTCGAAGATGAAAGAAATTGCGTTCAAAGAAGCCTACTGCGTAGGTTACACCGAGAGCTTTGATGCCCGTGGTGGTGCCGTAACCCAGGCTTCGATGGTATTGAGCTTGGTTATTTCGGCCAACAAGATTGACGTGAACGGCGCAAGCCTTGATAACAAGTGGGTGTAAACTCCTGGCTTGCCTATAAAAAAGGCCCCCGGCAGATGATTCTGCCGGGGGCCTTTTTTGTGGGCGGGGCTCGCTGCGTGCCCGCGCGGCCGCTATGCATCCGCAGCTGGCTAGTGTAAGTAGCGAACCGCTAATTCTTAGCTTTATTACTCAAAATCAGCTTGTTGCAGATGAATCAATACGTTATTGAATTGGGTTAAGTACTTACTTTATAGGCCTATTCCATCACCAAGCGGCTGAGAAATTGCCCCTCCGCCGTATGCACGCGTACAGCGTAGACGCCGGGGGCCAGCCCCGCCAGTTCCAACGTGGCCGGGGTAGCATCGCCAATCGGAGCCGTGAGGCGGCGCACCGGCCGGCCTAACGCATCGAGCACCTCAATGGTGGCCAGGCGTGGGCTGGCGGCACCCGGCAGGCGCACTTGCACGGTGCCCGGCCCGGTAGGGTTGGGGTACACTTGCAGCGCGGCGCGGGCGCTGCCGCCGCGCACGGCCAGCACCGTGGCGCAAGCCGTGGAAGCGTAGCTGCCGATGCCGGCAAAGTTGTCGATGCCCTGCGCTTGCCAGGTGGTGGCTGCGCCGCCCGTGCCCAGCCAGCGGCTGCTGCCGCGCCCGGTGGCGGGCAGGCGCACCAGCGAGTTATCGCGGGTGGTGCCGCCGCTCACGGCCCAGCCGGTAGCGCCGTTGGCTGGCGTGCGGCCCACTACGCCGATAATATCCAGGGTATCCGAGTCATCGAACAGCACCAGCGTGTGGGTGCCGGCGAAAAAGCATACGTTGGACTGCAAGTTGGCCGCGGCGCGCACGGTAGCATCGGTTACGCCGGTGTTGGCGATGACGAAAACCTTGCCGGCGGCCAGCGTGCCCGTGAGGCTGGCCGTAGCGGTGGGCGTGGTGGCCCCCGCCGCGAACAGCTCTACGCGCAGCGTCGAAAGGTCGAGGGCCGAGCTGGTGGGGTTGAAGATTTCCAACGCCTTGGTGTTGCCGGTGCTCGACTCGAAGTACTTGGTAAAGAAGGCGTCGGTGCAGCTGCCGCCGGTGGGCGATACGTCGTCGTTGAGGATGGTGAGGGTGTGGCGGCTGGGCGTGCCCAGCACCACCGCCGCGCTGCTGGGCGCGCCCAGTCGCAGCACCACAGTTTCGTTGGGCTCGGGCAGCAGGTCGCCCACCACGGTGAGGGTTACCGTTTGGTTCAGGGCGGTAGCACTGGCGAAGGTTATCTGACTGGTAGTGAAGGTGTAATCGCTGGGACTGGTGGCGGTGCTGGCAGCGTCCACAGTGATTGGTACCGTGAGCGGAAACGTGAGGCTGCCGGGGTCACTCAGCGTGACGGTGGCCGTGTAAGTGCTGGTGCCGCTATTGCCCTCGGCAACGCTACTAGTGGCGGCGCTAAAGCGCACGGTGGGCACCGTGCCATCATCGTTGGTGATGGTGAGCGTGTGGGTGGCCGGGCCGCCGATGCTGGCCCCGGTGCCGGGGTTTTGCAGGGCCAGCACCACGGTTTCATCGGCCTCGGGCAGCAGGTCGCCGGTTACACTCACGCTCACCGTCTGGCTGGTTTGGCCAGCGGCAAAGGTGACGGTAGTGGGCGAGGTAAAGCTGAAATCGGAGCCGCTGGTGGCCGTCGAGTTGGCCGCGTCCAGCGCCACCTGCACCGTGAGGGCTGCCGTGGGGGCCGGGCTCACGCTGAGCGTAGCGGTGTAAGTAATTGACCCACTGTTGCCTTCGGCTACTGTGCCCGTAGCAGCGGCAAACGATACCACCGGCCCGGTGGCCGCAAAGCCCCAGGCCCGCGCCACCAGCGCGGGGTCGTTGATGAAGGGGTTGTAGTTGCCCTGGCTGGCGGCCACGCGGCGGTTGCGCTCGCGCTCGTGCTCATCCACGGGGTCGGCCAGGTGCCATTGGTACAAGGTGTTGAGGTCGGCCAGGGTATTGATGTCGTTGTGGCCGGTGGCTACCAGGTCGGGTTGCCCGGCGTGCATGGTATAGAAATAAAACGCCGTGCGCGCCAGGTTGCCCTTGTGGTCTTCGCGGGGCTCAAACTGCGTATTGGTATCCTCGCTGTACTCGTCGATGTTGGTAGTCGGAATGCCCGTCTGGCTTTGGGTGAGACGCATCCACAGGCGCGTCTGGCTATCGGGTATCTCGGCAAAAGGGTCCGAGCCGCGGTTGCTATTCCACTGAATATAAGTAGGATAGAGGTGGTGCATATCGGAGCGCATGCGCACGGTTTCCTTAAACCACGACTGCGGAATGGTGTGTTCGCAGTTGATGCTTTGTACCACGCCCGTGCTGGTACTGCTAAAGTTGAGCGGCACCGTTTCGGTGTAGCCTGAGTACACACAGGCTACCGTATTGCTGTAGTTGTCAGCGTAGTTATACATTTTGGCGCGCGCGTCGGCGTAGCTTAGCTCGCGGCGGTAGGGGTCATACCAGTTGGTGCGCAGCCAGTCGCGCAGGGCCGTGCCCGAGAGGCTGGCCGGCGCGGTGGCCGGCACGGCCGGTATCGTTTGGGCCGCGCCCCACAGTGGTCCGGCGCACAACGCCAAGAGTAGAAAGCGAAAAAGTCTATTCATAAAAACTCTTTAAAAGCAACATAAAAGCCGTGCGGCAAAGGTCAGGCGCTAAATGAGTAAAAGGTGAAACCCCGAAAGTCTTTCACAAAAAGATAATGCTTCAGCTGCTATTTCTTGGTTAAGCTAAGCCATTAGAAAACAAAAAAGGACTGGCCATAATAGCCAGTCCTTTAATAAGTTGCGCCTATTGAAAGGCCGTAAGTCTCAATGCTTAATTAGCAGGCATCAGTACGGTATCGATGACGTGGGTCACGCCGTTCGAGTCGATGATATTGGGGATGGTAACGGTGCTGGTGCCGCCTTTGGCGTCTTTAATCATCACCGAGCCACCGCTTTTCATCACGGTCAGGGTTTCGCCCTCCACCGTGGTCAGCGTTTGGCCGTCTTTCAGGTCGTTGGCGGTGAGGCGGCCGGGTACTACGTGGTAGGTCAGGATTTTGGTCAGCGTAGCCTTGTTTTCGGGCTGCGTGAGGGTGGTTACCGTGCCAGCGGGCAGCTTATCGAAAGCCGCGTTGGTGGGGGCAAATACCGTGAACGGGCCCGCGCCTTTCAGCGTGCCTACGAGGTCGGCGGCCTTCACGGCGGCTACCAGCGTGGTATGGTCGCTTGAGTTCACGGCGTTGTCCACGATGTCTTTGTCGGGTACCATCATGGCGCCGCCTACCATCACGCCTTTATCCATTTTGCCCTTGCGCATCTTGCCCGACTCCATGTCGTCGCCTTTGCGGGGCTTGGTGGTGGCTTTCATGCGGTTGCCGGCTTCGTCCTTGCCTTTCACCTTCATTTTGCCGTCGTCGGCCACTTTCGTTTTCACGGTCATGCCGTCAACGGTCGTCTTTGTTTTATCGCCGGTGTCGGGCGTAGTCTGAGCTACGGCAGCGGTGGTAGCAAACAGGGCGAGGGCCAGCGTAGCGAGGGGCAGGAGGTGCTTCTTCATCAGTCAGGGGTGAGAGAGTTGTTTGGCCGCTATACGGCCGATGATGGCTTCGGGGTTCAAGGCTCAGCCTTTATTTAGCTAACTACCTCATAACCAAAGCCGGCTGGCCACCCGAAGGCAGCCAGCCGGCTTGTCAATACTGCGGGTGAGGCACCGACTAGGGCCGGCGGTTCACCGCGTTCAGGTCCTCAAAGGCGTGCTTGAGACGGGCCACAAAGGTTTCTTCGCCTTTGCGCAGCCACACCCGCGGGTCGTAGTATTTCTTGTTGGGCGAGTCGGGGCCGTTGGGGTTGCCAATCTGGCCTTGCAGGAAGCCTTCGTTCTTCACGTAGTACTGCTGAATGCCTTCCCAGAACGCCCACTGCAAGTCGGTGTCGATGTTCATCTTGATGGCCCCGTAGCTGATGGCCTCGCGGATTTCGGCCTGGCTCGAACCCGAGCCGCCGTGAAACACAAAGTCAATCGGCAGCGCCTCCTCGATGTTGTGCTTCTGGCGCAGGTACTCCTGCGAGTTGTGCAAAATCTTAGGCTCAAGTTTCACATTACCAGGCTTGTACACGCCGTGTACGTTGCCAAACGCCGCTGCAATGGTGAAGCGCGGGCTGATTTCGCGCAGCTGCTCGTAGGCGTAGGCCACTTCCTCGGGCTGGGTGTAGAGCTTCGACGAGTCCACGTCGGAGTTGTCCACGCCGTCTTCCTCGCCGCCGGTCACGCCCAACTCAATCTCCAGGGTCATGCCGATTTTGGCCATGCGGGCCAGGTATTCGCGGCAGATTTCGATGTTCTCCTCAATCGGCTCCTCCGACAAGTCGAGCATGTGCGAGCTGTACAGCGGCTGGCCGTACTGGGCAAAGTGCTTTTCGCCGGCGTCGAGCAGGCCGTCAATCCAGGGCAGCAGCTTTTTGGCGGCGTGGTCGGTGTGCAAAATTACGGGCACGCCGTAGGCTTCGGCCATCAGGTGCACGTGGTGTGCCCCCGAAATGCCGCCCGCAATGCTGGCCTGCTGCTTGTCGTTGGGCAAGCCCTTGCCCGCAAAAAACTGCGCGCCCCCGTTCGAGAACTGAATGATAACCGGTGAGTTGAGGTCGCGGGCGGCTTCGAGCACGGCGTTCACCGTGTCGGTGCCGGTCACGTTCACGGCGGGCAGGGCGTAGCCGTGGGTTTTGGCGTGTTGGAAGAGGGCCTGCACTTCGTCGCCGTGCAGCACGCCGGCGCGCAGGCCGGTAAGGGTGGAGTTTGCCATGGTGTAGAATAGGCAGGGCAACAGGCCCCGCGCCCGCAAAGAAAACAGGCCGGGAGCGCTTTTAGCTAGCTCAACCGGAACGGCCGCCCTTTTTAACTAAAAAACCCTCATTATCAAGTTGATAATGAGGGCGTTAAGTGGGCACATTAGGAATCGAACCTAAATCTAGAGCTTCGGAGGCTCCCATACTATCCGTTGTACTATGCGCCCGTTGCGGGGCTGCAAAAGTAGCCACAAATGCGGCCCCCGCCAAACGCAGCCCACTATTTTGGCTAATCTGCTTAGAGAAAGGGCAACCCTGGGCGGCAAAAATCGGTTAACTCCCCCTAAACCTGTCAATTCATTTCCCCCACATGGATTCTTCTAAAAAGACCCTCTACACGGCCGACGCTACGGCCGTGGGTGGCCGCAGCGGCCACGTACGTTCCGCCACCGGCATCATCGACCTCGAAATGAGCGTGCCCGAAGGCCTCGGCGGCAAAAAAGGCGCTACCAACCCCGAAGAGCTGTTTGCCGCCGGTTACTCGTCGTGCTTCCAGCAGGCCTTGCTCGTGATTGCCCAGCGCGGCGGTGATAAGCTTGACCCCGCTACGGAAGTAAAGTGCTCGGTAAGCCTGTTCCAGGATGGCGAAGCCTACGGCCTGAGCGCCGTGCTGGACATTGACCTAAAGTCGTTTGACCAAGCCAAAACCATCGAAATGGTGCGCGAGGCTCATAAAATCTGCCCCTACTCGGTAGGCACCCGTGGCAACATGGAAGTGGAGCTGAAGGTGAAAGGCGAAGCCATTCCGGTGCAAGCCGAAGAGAATGCCGGCGTAGCCGAAGGCAAATAAGCTTTCGCCAACGCGCAGCAAGAAGCCCACCCGATAACTCGGATGGGCTTTTTGCTGCGCGTGAGTTCGCTGGCCGCCGGGCGGGCTTCGGCATACCTTTTGCGCAAAAGCTGCGTAGAAGGCTGCCCCGGCCGAACTACTTAGCCGGGTACCTTTTCTGCATATGATTATGAAAAAGCTATTCACCTTGCTTGCTGCTACCGCCACACTGGCCTCATGCCGCGAAGCCGGTACTGCCGTGCAGAGCCGCCCTTCGGCCGCTGGCACCGCCGATGCCAAGACCATCCGCTTTGATACCACCTTCCTGAAAGTGGCCGGCGCGCGCACTTACCCGCATACTTACACCGGCAATCTGGTAGTGGGGGAAACCAAGAAAGTCTCGGTACCCGTGCAAATTGACTGGACGACCATGGACCAGGCGGGCTGCCCCCAGGTAGCCGCCGTGCAAGTATACCAGCTCAACGGTAACGACCGCCGTACTACCTTGACGGTGAAGGCCATCCGCGATGCCGTGTGCAAGCCCAACCCCCGGCCCGCTGGCAGCACCCGCGCCGCCACCTTCGCTGGTTCAGCCTACCTCAAGCTAACCGGTGAAGCCCGTGAAATTCGCCGCACCACTTCTACTACCTTCACCATCAATGGCTTAGGCTACCACGATGAGCTAAGCGCCGACTCGCTGTCGGCTAGTGCGCAGTAGCAACTGAGAACTAACTCTAATCAAAAAGCCCTGACCGCAATTGCGGTCAGGGCTTTTTGATTTATACGTAAAACGCATTAATTCAAGTAGATGCGGTGCGTTACCTCAAAGCGGTGCGGCGCAAACGCGTTGTAGTAGGGGGCCGGGCCATCGAAGGTGAGCACGTGGATGAGTGGGATGCCTTCGAGGCGGCTTTCTACCACGCGCACGGGGTAAACTTCGCCTACCGTAGGCCAGTCGCCGCCGTGGTTGGCGGGCCGGTTGTCGGCATCGACGCAACGGGCATAATCGAGGTAGGGGGCCGCCGTAGTGGCTTCGGCCAAGGTGTAGCTAGCAACTTCCATAAGGCAAAGGTATGGGGAGCAAGTAAATACGTACTAAATCGGTAAACGTTGGCCGGGGCCAGGCGGCTGAATACGAAGGTGAACACCCACCCGCGGCCAGAAGTTTAGCCCTGAAGTTGGATTAGGCTTGTGAGCAGTTAAACTTACGAAATAAGTACCTCACCTGGCGTAATGACTCCATGCCAAATCGGCTACTGATGCCGGAAGTCTTTCGTTTCAGGTGCTGGCAAGCGAAAAAGCCTCAGAAACAATAGCAGCGCACTCACCAACGCCCCAAGTTGCGGTGTAGCGCGCCGCACTGGCAAATTTCAGCCGGCGGGGCCGATTAGCCGGTCCGCCGGCGCGAGCCGGCCGACCGGTTGTCGTCGTGCCGCCTGTATTGGTCAACGACAACCGGTCGGCCGGCTCACGCCGGCCGACCGGAGAGCGTAGCGCGCAACTTGAATTAGCTAAAACCCAGCACCGGGTGCGGCTGGTAGGGCTCCTCTAGCCGCTTTATTTCGTCGGTGGAGAGGGTAACGCCCACGGCGGCCACGGCGTCTTCGAGGTGGCCGGGCTTGCTGGCGCCTACGATGGGGGCCGTGATAACGGGCTTGCTCAGCAGCCAGGCCAGCGCAACTTGGGCGTTGGGCAGGCCGCGCTCTTGCGCAATTTCCGATACGCGGTCGGCTACCGCAAAGTCGTCGTCGCGGCCGTAGAGGCTTTTGCCGAAAGCGTCGGTTTTGGCGCGCTCGGTTTCGTTGCGGGCTTTGCTGCGGCCGCCCGTGAGCAGCCCCCGCGCCAGCGGCGACCACGGAATAACCCCAATTTTTTGGTCGGCGCAAAAGGGCAGCATCTCGCGCTCCTCCTCGCGGTACACCAGGTTGTAGTGCGGCTGCATGCTCACGAAGCGCGTCCAGCCGTGCTGGTCGGCCAGGTACTGAGCCTGCGCAAACTGCCAGGCAAACATCGACGACGCGCCAATGTAGCGCGCCTTGCCGGCCTTCACCACGTCGTGCAGCGCCTCCATCGTCTCTTCGATGGGCGTGTCGTAGTCCCAGCGGTGAATCTGGTAGAGGTCCACGTAGTCGGTGCCCAGGCGCTTGAGGCTGGCATCAATGGCGCTTAGTATGTGCTTGCGCGACAAGCCTTTATCATTCGGACCTGGGCCCATCGGGTTAAAGACTTTGGTGGCCATCACCACCTCGTCGCGCTGGGCAAAGTCGCGCAGGGCGCGGCCCACCACTTCCTCGCTCGCGCCGTTGGAGTACACGTCGGCGGTATCGAAGAAATTGATACCCAACTCCAACGCTTTCTGGATGAAGGGCCGGCTGGCTTCTTCATTAAGGGCCCAGGGCCAGCGCTCGGTGGGGGTACCGTAGGTCATGGTGCCCAGGCAAATTTTGGAAACCTGGAGGCCAGTGTTTCCCAAGCGGGTAAACTCCATAGTGGAAAAGGGTTAGGTAGAGTGTTAAGAAAGTTAAAACCGTCTGTCATTGCGAGCGCAGCGCGGCAATCGCCCCAGAACGATGGACGAACGACCGGCGCGGGTATCGTGCGGGTGCGATTGCCACGCTGCGCTCGCAATGACAGATGGTTTGCAACCAAAAAAGCCCGCCTGGGTTACCAGACGGGCTCTTCAAGCACAAACTAACTGGCTGCTTACGCCATTGCCAGCACTTCTTTTACGCGAGCGGCAGCGTCCTTCAGCAACGTGGCCGAGTACACTTTCAGGCCGCTCTCGTCGATGATGCGAGCACCTTCTTCGGCGTTGGTGCCTTGCAGGCGCACGATGATGGGCACGCGGATATCACCGATTTTCTTGTAAGCTTCTACCACGCCATTCGCCACGCGGTCGCAACGCACGATGCCGCCGAAGATGTTGATGAGAATCGCCTTCACGTTCGGGTCCTTCAGGATGATGCGGAAACCCGCCTCCACCGTCTGGGCGTTGGCTCCACCCCCTACGTCGAGGAAGTTGGCCGGCTCGCCGCCGCTCAGCTTGATGATGTCCATGGTGGCCATGGCCAAGCCAGCACCGTTCACCATGCAGCCCACGTTGCCGTCGAGCTTCACGTAGTTCAGGTTCGACTCCGAAGCTTCTACTTCCAAGGGGTCTTCCTCGTTGGTGTCGCGCAGGGCGATGAAGTCCTTATGGCGGTACAGGGCATTGTCGTCCAGGGTCACCTTGGCGTCAACGGCCAGGATTTTGTTGTCCGATGTTTTCAGCACGGGGTTAATCTCGAACATGGCCGAGTCCGTTTCGTCGTAAGCTTTGTACAAGGCCGTTACGAACTTCACCATCTCCTTGAAGGCATCGCCCGAGAGGCCGAGGCCGAAGGCGATTTTGCGGGCCTGAAAGCCTTGCAGACCCACGGCGGGGTCGATGAATTCCTTCAGGATTTTCTCGGGGTGCGACTCCGCAACCTCCTCGATGTCCATGCCACCCTCGGTGGTGTAGATAATGACGTTTTTGCCGCTGGTGCGGTCAAGCAATACGCTGATGTAGAACTCTTTGGTAGGGCTTTCGCCGGGGTAGTACACGTCTTGGGCAATGAGGACTTTGTTAACCAAGCGGCCTTCGGGGCCGGTTTGCTTGGTAACGAGCTGCATGCCCAGGATTTGGCCGGCAATTTCCTTTACCTGATCCAGGTTTTTGGCGAGCTTCACTCCGCCGCCCTTGCCCCGGCCACCAGCGTGAATCTGGGCCTTGATAACGTACCAGCTGGTGCCGGTTTGCTCGGTGAGCTTTTTGGCGGCTTCTACGGCTTCCTCAGCGGTGTCGGCGGTGAGGCCTTCCTGCACGCGTACGCCGTATTTTTTGAGAATGTCCTTGCCTTGATACTCGTGAATATTCATCGGAGGGGGTAGGGGTGGAGTTTTAAGAACTGCCGCGAAGGTAGGGCCGGCAGGGGGAATGCGAAGCGCGAAAAACGTCTGTCATTGCGAGCCCCGCGAAGCAAGCGCACCAGAACGATGCTGGAACGACTCGTTCTGGTGCGCTTGCTTCGCGGGGCTCGCAATGACCGGCGGCTTTTGCTTTCCTCTTCATTCAGTCCCAACGCCCGGCGGCCTTTCCACGTAGCTTTGCCCGGTTCCCAATCAGTATAGCCTACCTGACCTTGCTACAAGCCATTAACCTTCGCAAAAGCTACAATTCGCTGGAAGTGCTCAAGGGCATCGACCTCACCATTCAGCGGGCCGAAATCGTGAGCATCGTGGGGTCGTCGGGGGCCGGTAAAAGCACGCTGCTGCACATTCTGGGCACCCTCGACGACCCCGATGCTGGTGAGGTGCTCTTCGATGGGCAGTCGGTGACGAGCCTGGGCCGCACCGCGCTGGCCCGGTTTCGCAACCGCCACATTGGCTTCGTGTTTCAGTTTCACAACCTGCTGCCCGAGTTTACGGCCATCGAAAACGTATGCCTGCCCGCCTTCCTGGCCGACCGCTCGGAAAAAGAAGTGCGGGTGCGCGCCCGCGAATTGTTGGGCCTGCTCAACCTCGACCACCGCGTGGACCACAAGCCCAGTGAGATGAGCGGCGGTGAGCAGCAGCGCGTGTCGGTAGCCCGCGCCCTCATCAACTCGCCCGAAATCATCTTTGCCGACGAGCCCAGCGGCAACCTCGACTCACGCAATGCGCAGGAACTACACGAGCTGTTCTTCTGGCTGCGCAAAGAGTTTGGCCAAACCTTCGTCATCGTAACCCACAACGACACCCTGGCCCAGATGGCCGACCGCACCATCGTGATGCGCGATGGGCATATTCTAGAGGGGTAAATCGTTCGTGCTGGTTGAGAGCTCGCAACTCAGCACCTATTAGCTGTCATGCTGAGCTTGCGAAGCATCTTATCACGTCCAGACTACTTGTTCTGGCGCGATAGGATGCTTCGCAGGCTCAGCATGACAGTTCTTTTTTAGCTAGCTTTTGCCAAGAAAAATCTAACTAATGAACTTGGAAAATCGCCCTGTTGCAAAACGGTTTTTAACCCTTCCTGAACATCTTGATTATCAGCACTAAATTTTACTAAAATAATTGGCTTTTTTGGAACACTCTTTGCGTTAGGTTGGTTATTCACTCGTACTACAGAACGATAACCGGGCACTGCCCACCCCACGCCATGACCGAAGTCACCAAAACCCCCAAGGAAGCTACCGTCGCCAAGAAAGCCGCTCCCCGTGCGGAGAGTTATGACATCGCTAAATCGGACGAAACGCTCGACTTAGCGAAGGACTTGGCTAAGTTTATCAAAGACAACAAGCTTAGCACCCAGGTGCAAGGCAAGGAGTTTGTGAACGTGGAGGGCTGGCAGTACGCCGGCTCGCGCCTGGGCATTGTGCCCGTGGTTGAGCACGTCATCAACCTCAGCAACGACCAGGAAATTAAGTACCAGGCCAAGGTGACCCTCTTCGACCTGCGCCACGGCGTAACGGTGGGCGCGGGCTTCGCCATCTGCTCCAATAAAGAGAGCGGCAAGAAGTTCTACCAGGAGTTTGCCATTGCCAGCATGGCTCAGACCCGCGCCATCGGCAAGGCCTACCGCAATATTCTAGCCTGGATTATCCGCGCGGCCGGCTACGAGCCCACGCCCGCCGAGGAAATGGAGTATTCGGGCAACGTGCCCGCGCCCGCCGTGGTCCCGGCCGTAGTAGCCGAAACTGCTCCCGTGATGCGCGCCCTCACGACCGCGCCCGTTGAAGCGCCGGCCGCCGAAGCTGCTCCTGCCGCTTCGGTACAGTACGCCACCGCCAGCCAGAAGGAAGAAATCATTCGCCTGCTGAACCACCCGCTCATCACGCGCCAGGAAAAGACCAAGATGTTGCTCAATATCAACCGCTTGGACGAGGAGCGCGCTACCCAGGCCATTGCCAAGCTGCGCAAGGCCATTGAGGACCGCGAGGGCACGTCGGCCGTAGCCGCTTAGTTAGTTTAAGTTTTTAGAAAGCCCGGTGCCGTGAGGCACCGGGCTTTTTGCATTACCCCACCCCCAGCCCCTCCCCTTCGGGAGAGGGAGCCATGGCGGCACGCCCACCAGTCGTCAGGCTCCCCTCTTCCGAAGGGGAGGGTCGGGGGTGGGGTGGCACGTTTGCGCAGGTGACGTAATTTTGCCCTATGCCGACTGCCGACACTGCCACCCCGCTTGCTCTGCTGCGCCAGTATTGGGGGCACCAGGCGTTTCGGCCGGGCCAGCAGGAAATTATTGAGGCAGTGCTGGCGGGGCGCGATGCCTTGGCGCTGCTGCCCACCGGTGGCGGCAAAAGCGTGTGCTTCCAGGTACCGGCGCTGGCGCGGCCGGGCCTGTGCGTGGTGGTGACGCCCCTCATCGCCCTCATGCGCGACCAGGTGGAAAACCTGCGCAAGCGTGGCCTCAAGGCCGAGGCCGTGTACGCAGGCATGAGCCACCAGGAAATCGACCAGGCGCTGGATAACTGCGTGTATGGCCGCGAGGTTAAGTTCTTGTACGTCAGCCCCGAGCGGCTACTGACTGACCTATTTCGGGCGCGGGTGGCGCGCATGAGCGTGGGGCTGCTGGCCATTGACGAGGCGCACTGCCTGTCGCAGTGGGGGTATGATTTTCGGCCGCCCTACCTGCGCATTGCCGAGCTGCGGGCGCTGCTGCCGGCCACCGTGCCGTGCATTGCGCTCACGGCCACGGCCACCGGCCAGGTGCGGCAGGACATTGTGGAAAAGCTCCACTTTCGGCCCGGCTACGGCGTGTTCACCCAGAGCTTTGCGCGGCCTAAGCTGTCGTACTCGGTGCTGCCCACCGAAGACAAGCAGCGCCGCCTGCTGGAAGTGTTGCGCGGTGTGGGGCCCGGCAAAACGGGCATTGTGTACGCCCGCACTCGCCGCCAAACCGAGGACACCGCCACCTGGCTGAGCCAGCAGGGCCTACCCGCCGTGGCCTACCACGCCGGCCTGCCCGCCGAGCAGCGCACCCGTACCCAGCAAGACTGGCTGGCCGATAAAACGCGCATCATTGTGGCTACTAATGCATTTGGGATGGGTATCGACAAGCCCGATGTGCGTGTGGTGGCCCACCTCGAAGCCCCCGCTACCCTGGAGGCCTACTACCAGGAGGCCGGCCGCGCCGGGCGCGACGGCCTCTACGCCTTTGCCGTGCTGCTCAGCGGCCCCGCCGACGCCGACAACCTGCGCCGCCAGGCCACGCTGGCCCACCCGCCGCCCGACGTAGTACGCCGCGTGTACCAGGCGCTGGCCAACTACTCGCGCACGGCCGTGGGCGGTGGCGAGCTGGTAGCTTTCGACTTCGACCTCGGCCTGTTTGCCGAAACCTATCGCCTCAAGGCCATTGATGCCCACCACGCGCTCAAGCTGCTGGAGCAGCAGGGCTTCGTGCAGCTCACCGAGGCCGTGAACCAGCCGGCACGGGTGCAACTCATTAGCAATCAGCACGATTTATATCAGTTTCAGGTAGCTAATGCCCAGCACGACTTGCTCATCAAGGCGCTGCTGCGGCTCTATGGCGGTGAGCTGTTCGTGACGTTTCAGAACATTGCCGAAAGCGCGCTGGCCCGCCACCTGCGCCAAAGCACCGTGGACGTGACGCGCCAGCTGCGCTACCTGCACAGTACCGGCGTGCTGCACTACCAGCCCCGGCGCGAATTGCCGCAGGCCCTCTTCCTCACGCCCCGCTACGACGCCGCCCAGCTGCCGCTCAACGAGCGCCGCCTGAAGGCCGCCCGGCAGCTCACCGAGCACCAAACCAAGGCCGTAATCGACTACGCGGCCAGCACTACGCACTGCCGCCAGCAGCTTTTGCTTGACTACTTTGCCGAGCCCGATGCGCCCGCCTGCGGCGTGTGCGACGTGTGCCTGGCCCGCAAAAAAGCCCGGCAAGCGCCCACCGACGCCGCCGGGCTGCAAGCCGGACTACTCGAATTGCTGCGGGCCACGCCGCTGCTGCCGCGCCAAGTGGTGGCCCGCTACCCCGCCGCCGAGGCTACGGCCGTAGCCGCGGCGCTGCGTAGCTTGGTCGAGTTGGGTAAGCTAGCCTACTCCGCCGACGGCCGGTTGGGGGCGAAGTAGCGTAAGCTTCAGCTTGCGAGTGAGCGCAGCGAGCAGGCGGTACTGGGCGGCGCGAACGACCATGTTCGCTGCGCTCACGCGCAAGCTGAAGCTTACGCTACAAAGTCTGGTAGGCCATGATGCCGCCTTCTAGGTTGCGCACGTTGGTGAAGCCCTGCTGGGTGAGGAAGGCTTTGGCAGCCGAAGAGCGCGCGCCGCTTTTACAGTGCACAATAACTTCTTGGTCTTTAAGGTCTTCCAAGTCATCAAGGGCGGCGGGTAGGTTGCCAAGCGGAACGTTCTGGCTGCCGCTGATGCGGCTTTCCTCAAATTCCCAGGGCTCGCGCACGTCGATGATGGTGGGGGTTTGGCCGGCTTGCTGGCGCTGCTTCAGTTCGGGGGCGGTAATGTCGGCCATTGGGTAGGAGATGTTGAAAAACAGAGAGTTGAGTAAGAGTGCGAAGGCAATGTCAGCAGCGGCCAGCGGCTATTAGGTAGCCGCTTTGGCTTTGTGCGAGATAATATACTGATAAAGTGAGTGTTACATTAATTTATTACCAACCGGCGGGTAGCCACGCTGCCATCGGCCAGCGTGAGCTGCACCAGGTACACGCCGCCGGGCAGCGTAGTGGGTAGGCGCAATGTGGGCTGGCCCGCCTCGGCGGCGGGCTGTTGCCACACGGAGCGGCCAAGCACGTCGAGCACGGTGGCGCGCCGGAAAGCGGGGCCACTCACGGCCACCGTGGTGCCGGTAGGGGCAGGGTTGGGGTAGAGGCCAAACTGTGCGTTGGTGGCCTGCTGGGCCTGGGTGGCCAGGATGCCATTGTTCATCACGGCGCGCATCATGATGGTGCCGGGCGTAGTAAGGGCCGGCTTCGACCACGCGCCCTGCTTGTTATAGAACAGCGTAGGGGCCGTGGAGGTGTTGTTCAAATCGAAGCCGTAGGGCAAAAACTGCCCGCCCGATGCCTGCCCATAACCGATATAAAACAGCCCCGACGCGGGTACCGGCACCGGCGGGGTAAAAGGCACGTCGTAAAACACGTTGCCAATCATATTTTGGTTGAGTACCGCCGTGGCGGTGGCCAGCGGCGCATCGGCGGGCTGGCCGTTGTTGTCGGCCCACACGGCCACGGTTACCGAGCGGTTCTGGAAGTTTTCGCCACCCTGGCCCGTTGGAATATTATTGAAGATGGGCGCCAGCCGAATGGCCTGCACCTGGTCGGCTTTGGCGGCCGCAATGGGGTAGGCAAAATACGTAACCGGCCCGGTGCTCAGGGCCGGCAGCGTGAGGAAGGCTTCGGCCGTACCATCGTCAAAGGCGTAGTAATTAGCGAGTTCCAGGTCGCGGTAGGTGGTGTCGTTGGGCAGCGTGAGCGGGTTGGTTTCGTTGGTTTGCAGGGCTAGCGTATAGCGGTAGCGGCGGGTGGTGCCGGCCGCCGGCAGCGGGGCCGTGCGCGCATCGCCCGTAATGGCCACCTGCCGCGCCCCGGCCAGCAGCGGCTGGTTGCCGGCGACCCAAGTGGCGGGGCCGAAGCCGCCGTTGGTCAGCTCGCGTACCATGCCCAGCCAGCTAATGGGCGTGGGGTTGCCACTGGGTAACAGGTTATTGACGGTCGTAGTCATGGCCGAATTCAGCGGGCTGGGGCTGGTGGCGGCGTATTGCCAGGCCGGCATGGCCGTGAAGCGCTGGAGCGGGCTGCTCAACCCACGGCCGGTAGCAATATCTTGAAAGACAGTGTCATTGGCCGTGCGGTTGTTATTCAGGTAGATGTAATCAAGCCCGAACGCGTCGCGGCTCGACGACTGGTTACCCGAGGCCCGAAACCGGAACCGGAAGTTGCTGTGGAAGTAGGCAGCCTGGTTGAGTGGGAAAATCTGCTGCCGAAACCGTGTGGTTTTGCCTTCCGCATTATAGGTCCAGATGCGGTTCCAGCGGCCCACATTGTCCAAAAATTCGAGCGCCAGAAACACCGGTGTCACGCTGCCATTGGCCACTGGCGAGCCCGCCAACGAGCCCGCTTGCCAGGCGTAGCTGAGGTACAGCTGGTTGGATGCCGAAAACGTGCTTAGGTCGATGGGCTGCGAGGTGAGCGTGTCGGTGGCGCTGTAAAACGACGCTGAGCCGGCGCTGTACGGCTGGCCATTGGCCCGCAGGCCGTCTAGCGTGGCGGTGCCCCGCGTGAGGGGTTCGCTGGCCAGCCGGTTGCTCACGTAGGCCCCGCCGCCCCGGTAGCTCTGAAACAGCCCGCTACCATCGGGGTAAGTAGCGGTGGTAGTGGCATTTTGCCAACGCAAAGGGCTGGGCTGCCCATCGCGGGGCAACGTAAAGTCCTCGAAAAAGGGTAGCGTGAGCGCCGCCGTGCGCTGCGCTGTTGCGGTGCTGCGGTCGGCCGTGGCGGCCCGGCTGGGGTCGGCCGCCAGCGGCTGGGGCGTGAGGAGCAGGGGCGTCGTCTGAGCCTGAGCGGCAACGGCTAGCAGCAGGGCCGGTAGTCCTAGTAAGTAGAGTAGTGGACGCATACTAAATTTCAAGTTATAGATAAACCAACTGTCCTGTACGAACACAGCGCGGCAATCGTATTCGAACGATATCCCAACGGTTTCGTTCGAGTACGATTGCCGCGCTGCGCTCGCAATGACAGTTTTTTTACCGAAAAGCTACTCTGCTACCCACAAATCGACTAGTTGGCCCATACGAATGGTGGCGCCCGGTGTAGCGGCCGGCCGCTGGCGCACCACGGTGCCCGGCGTTTGACCAGCCTCGGCGGCTTGCTTGAATACTTCGCCCACTTCGAGGTGCTGGCCGGCGAGCAGGGTGCGGGCCTCATCCTCGGGCATGTTTACCAGGTTGGGCAGCTCGAATTCGGTGTTGCCGAGGCCGTCGCCCACCTCCAGGTCTACTTTGGTGCCTTTGGCGATGGCCGCGCCGGGCGCAATTTCCTTGTCGCCCACCAACTGCTTGAGCACCGCGTCTTTAGCTACGTTGGGCACCAGCTTTATCTGGCCGATAACCAGGTCGTAGCTCGCCAGAATGAGCTGGGCGTTTTTCACCGAGCCGTCCGTTAGCTTGGGCATTTTGATGACCGGCGGGCGGCGCATGGCCACCGAGATATAGATTTTGCGGTCCTGCTTCACCTTTTCGCCGGGCGCGGGCTCCTGGGTGAGCACGGTAAGGGCGCGGGTGCCGGGCGCGTAGCTGCTATCGTCCACGAAGTAGGCCAGCTTGCGCTCGTCGAGGTAGTTTTCGAGTTCGGCCAGGTTCATGCCCGTCACTTTGGGCACCACAATGGTTTCGCCATGGTGCGTGGTAATGGGCAAGTACACGTAGAAAAAGCCCAGCACCAGCGCCGCCCCCAGCCCCACAATGAGCGCTAGGTGCAGAAAAACGTCGAACCAGGTATCAGATTTTAAGAAAGACATTAGCGTGTTTGGTACTTGGGTGTTGGGGCCATCTGTCATTGCGAGCGCAACGCAGTGGAGCGCGGCAATCCTTCCTTGGGCGTTTTCATCATCGGATTAGTAACGCCGGCGTGAAGGAGAGATTGCCGCGCTCCACTGCGTTGCGCTCGCAATGACAGGCGATTTATAAACTTTTAGCCTGCCGCGCCTTGCCGAAATCCAGAATCCGGTCGATGAATTGATAAGGCGTGTACCCCGCCAGCGCCGTTTGGTGAAAAATGCAAGTGGCGGGCGTCATGCCGGGCAGCGAATTGACCTCAATAATAAGCACTTCGATGGCCCCACCGGCGCGCACCCGCACAAAGGCGTCGATGCGGGCGTAGCCCTCAATGTGCAAAATCTCGGCCACTTGGTGCAGCACCCGCTTCACCCCGTTGCTGACGCGCTGGCGCTCGGCGGGGTCGGCGGCGTAGCGGGCAGGCGTGATGTTCTGGCCTTCGCCGGCCAGAAACTTCTCCTCCAGACTCAGCACCTCGCCATTGGCCAGGGCCTCACTGGCCTCGAATACTTCGATTTGCAGCTGGCCGTTAGTGTCGTAAGAGGTTAGTAATCCGCCGGTTACCTCCAGGAAGGTGGCCGCGCCGTCGGGGCCAATCAGGGTTTCCACCAAAAAGGCGTCCTTCTGCGGAAACTCCTCCTTGAAGCCCAGGTGCAGTACCTCGGCCGGGCCGGTGAGCAAGGCTTCCTGCTGCCGGAAAATCTGCTCGCTGAAGGCTTGCAGCTCGGCGCGGGTTTTAATTTTTTTCACGGCCGAGGAGCAGCCATCGTCGGCGGGCTTGGCAATGAAGGGGTAGCCAAACTGAGCTTCGAGGCTGCGGTAGAAGGCTTCCGGGTCGGCCAGCCACTCCAGGCGCTGGGCCAGGCGGTGGTCGGCTACGCGCAGGCCGGCTTCACGCAGGCGGCGGTTGGTTTCGAACTTGTTGATGGTCACGGCGCTGCTGGCCGCGCCCGAGCCGTTGTAGGGCATACCGAATTTCTCCAGCTCCAATTGTAAGGCACCGTCTTCGCCGGGGCGGCCGTGCAGGGCAATAAATACCTCATCGACCTGCTCGGCCAGTTCCTCGAATGAGAGGCGGCGCGGCGCGGCAATGGCCTGGCCGGCGTAGGTGCTGGTGATGTCGGTGGCCTCTTGGCGGATTTTGGCCAGGATGGGGTGGGCCGCGTGCCCGGCCTCGGCGTGCTCGATTTTCTCGCGAATATCATCCGCGTTATCCTTGAGCATCACGTTGATGGGTAGCTCGTAGAGGCGGAACTCCTCGCTGTTGCCGGCCAGGAAAATCGGTACCGGCCGGTACTTGGTGCTGCTGCTCAGCTTCTCGTAGATGTTGCGCCCGCTCTCCACCGAAATGTGCCGCTCGGAGGAGTAGCCGCCCATGATAACGGCCACGCGAATGCGGTCGTCGGTCACTTGCTGGCGCGATTTAATGTCGGCATCCAGCTTTTGCAGCACGGCTTCCAACTGCACCGGCTTCAGGCCGCCGCGCCGGCGGGCGGCCAGCGACGTGCGGATGAGGTAGGTGAGGAACTGGCTGGGGTTCAGCCCAATCTCGGCCGCCTGGTGGAAGAAGAACGACGCCGGCAGCATGCCGCTCGTGGTATTTGGGTCATTCAAAAAGATGGTGCCATCTTCCTGAATGAAGCCGTCGAGCCGCGCGTACACCTCGAAGCCGAAGGTGCTGAACATCGTTTGGCACTGCTGCCGAATGCGCTCAATATCCGCCTCGGGTAGGTCGATGGGCGTGACTTTGCGGGCCAGGCCAGGCAGGTACTTGGCGCGGTAGTCGAAGACCTCAGTGCCTTTCACAATCTCGGTGGGCGGCAGGGCCAGGGGCTGGCCAAATCTATTTTCTACAACAATACAAGAAAACTCGCGGCCGGCCACAAATTGCTCGATGAGGACCTGGGTTTCGCCAGTGAGGCTCTCTAAAATGAGGGGGATATTACTCTCTTTTACGAGGATTTTGTATTCGTCATCAATATCCGCTGGAGAATGTCTGTTGATATATTCAAGATGGATATTTTTACTAGCTACTTCATCTATAAAACTCTGATTGATGAAACTAAGCAGAGCTTCGGGATGCTCCATGGTTTGGCAAACATTGCTCCATTGGTCGTCGCGCCACAGCTTGATGCTCGCCTTAATGGGCAAGCCAATACCTTCGCGTATGTCGGCTAACTGCCGCACCCAAGTAAGTCGGCCATTATCATCTAGCTTTTCCCACTCACTGCGAAATAACTGCCGCCTGAATCGTGCCCGGTCTACTGCTATTTTAAGGTGCTCCGCATTGGCCTCC
Organism: Hymenobacter arcticus; assembly: GCF_054779975.1. NCBI lineage: Bacteria > Pseudomonadati > Bacteroidota > Cytophagia > Cytophagales > Hymenobacteraceae > Hymenobacter > Hymenobacter arcticus. The sequence goes on along the minus strand of NZ_BAAGXF010000014.1, from coordinate 79,270 downwards.
CGCACTATACTTATGCCAATGCTGCTGCCCTGATGGGGTGCCTTCACGACCAGCGGTAAACCAAGCTCTTCTATTAGCTCGTGCAGGATAACTTCTGGCTCATCATAATCCAGCGTTTCGACCACGAACTTCGGCGTAGCCAGCCCCACGGCCTGCATCAGCCGCTTCTGCGCGATTTTATCAATGCCCAGCGCCGAGGGCAAGATACCGGAGCCCGAGTACGGAATCCCCACCCACTCCAGCAGGCCCTGGATGGCGCCGTCTTCGCCGCCCGGCCCGTGCAGGGCCAGGAAAGCAAAGTCCATGAGCTTAGGCAGTTCGCTGGCTTCAACCTGGCGGCCTACGTGGCTGATGAGCTCCGTGAGGGCTTCGGGGCTGAGCTCGCCCAGGCTTTCGATGTAGACTTGCCAGGGGTGGCGGGTGGCGGGCAGCGCGGCCACGGGCGGGTAAAAGTCGCGGATGGTGCCCTTGTAGAGGTACTGCCAGTCGAGCAAAATGAAGTGCCCCTGGCTATCCACAAAAATGGGCACAGGCTGAAACAAGCCCTTGTCCAGGTTGTCAAAAACGGTGCGCCCGCCCGCAAACGAAATCTCCCGCTCGCGCGAGGTGCCCCCAAAGAAAATGCCGATTCTCATCATACTGGGCACAAAGGTACGGGGGAGGTAAGTGAGTAAATGGGTGGGTGAGTAAGTCGTATGTCATTGCGAGCGCAACGAAGTGGAGCGCGGCAATCTTTCCTTTGCGCTTGCTTCCTAATCACCAGTAAGCCGTAAAGCCCGTATTACTTGCGGATAGCCGGGTGGTTGCCAAGGAAAGATTGCCGCGCTCCACTTCGTTGCGCTCGCAATGACAGTCAATTATTTCCCCCTTTTTCACCTCTCATGAACACCCTCGCCAACTACAACTTCGCCGGCCGCCGCGCCGTGGTGCGCGTCGACTTCAACGTGCCGCTCGACAAGGACTTGCGCATCACCGACGACACCCGCATTCGGGCGGCCACGCCCACCATCCAGAAGATTCTGGCCGATGGCGGCTCCGTAGTGCTACTCTCGCACCTGGGCCGGCCCAAGGGCGGCTACGAAAAGAAATACTCACTCGAAAGCCTGCGCCAGCGCCTCCAGCAGGAATATGGCCGCGATGTGCTGTGGGGCGGCGACGTGCTTTCCGACGAGGCCATGAGCAAGGCCCAGGGCTTGCAGCCCGGCCAGGTGCTGTTGCTCGACAACGTGCGCTTTCACCCAGAGGAAGAGGCTGGCAATGAAGAGTTTGCCAAGCACCTGGCCCAGCTCGGCGACGTGTACGTGAACGATGCCTTTGGCGCGGCGCACCGCCGCCACGCCTCCACCGCCGTAATGGCGCACAACTTTGCGCCCCAGGACCGCGTGGGCGGCCTGCTGCTGCAAGGCGAGCTCGACAATGCCCAGAAGGTGCTCGATAACCCGCTGCGGCCGTTCACGGCCATCATGGGCGGGGCCAAAATTTCGGATAAGATACTGATTATCGAGCAGTTGCTGGATAAGGTGGATAACCTGCTCATCGGCGGGGGTATGGCCTACACCTTTGCCGTGGCCGAGGGCGGGCACGTGGGCAACTCGCTGCTCGAAGCCGACAAGGTGGAGTTGGCCAAAACCCTCATTGCCAAGGCGAAAGAGAAAGGCGTGAACCTGGTTTTGCCCGGCGACAGCCTCATCGCCGACAAGTTTGCCAACGACGCCAACGTGGATGTGGCCCCCAACCACAGCATCCCCGAAGGCTGGATGGGCCTCGACCTCGGCCCCACTTCCCGCGAAGAGTTTGCTGGCATCATCAAGGACTCGAAAACTATTCTCTGGAACGGCCCGATGGGCGTGTTTGAGATGAGCAACTTCTCGCTGGGCACCGAGTATGTGGCCCGCGCCATTGCCGAAGCCACCGAAGCCGGTGCGTACTCACTCATCGGCGGCGGCGACTCGGCCGCGGCTGTGCAGCAGCTTGGTTTTGGCGACCGCGTGAGCTACATCAGCACCGGCGGCGGCGCGCTGCTCGAGTTCATGGAAGGCAAGGAGCTGCCCGGCGTGGCGGCCCTGGGGTAGGGAAGTTGATTAGTAAGTAAATCTGTCATTGCGAGCCCCGCGAAGCAATCGCATAAGAACGAATTGTTCGCGTATTGTTTGGGCGCGATTGTTTCGCGGGGCTCGCAATGACAATTTTGTGCTGTAGCAAATTCCTCGTTAATGCAGCCAAAACGAAGTGGTACCCGTATGAACGGGTACCACTTTTCTTTTCCACTCCCGATGACTGACCACGAACAGGAATACGCCAAAATGGCCCGCCAAGTGTACCGCACGCTCACCGACCAGCGCCCCCAGTGGGAGGAGCGCAGCCCGGCGATGGTAGCCGATTTTGAGCAGCTCAATAACTTCTTGCAATCCTACGACGAAGTATCCAACCGCCAGGGCGATAAGAACGCTAAAGACCCCGCCGATGCCCGCGACCAGGCGGAGCAGGCGGCCGAAGCCGCCGCTGGCCGCATTGTGCGCGGCCTGCGCGTGCTGCAACTCAACCTGCATAACCCGGCCCTGGCCGAAGTAGCCAGCTACACCCCCGACGTGCTCAACCCCCTGCACGGCGAGGAGCTGCTGGGTGCCCTCAACGCCGTAGCCGCCGCCGCCGATGGTGCCAGCGCCCTGCTCGCCAACGAAGGCGTAACCACCGAACACCTCCAAACCCTCACCGATGCCATTGCCGTGTACGAGCCCCTGGCCGGCCTCAATAACAGCACCCTGGAGAAAGGCAGCGCCCTCAACGACACCGCCCGCCAAGTGGTAAAGGGCCTGCACAAAGTGCTGCGCCGCCTCGACACGCGCATCGACAACCTGCGCGCCGATATTCCCAGCCTGGGCCAGGCCTACAACGACGCCCGCGCCTCGGCCGAAACCGGCGACCTGAGTGAGGGTGACAAAGGCGCGGACGGCGGCATTGGCCGCGCCGCGGCCGGCAACGCCTTCGGCCCCGAAAGCCAACCGGGGCAATAGCCCGGTAGATTGCCATTAGCAAAAAGACCTACCGGCTAGCCGGTAGGTCTTTTTGCTATAATATTGATTGTGAGATAATTAGCGATTGATTGCGTAGTTCCCGTGGGGCTATGGGTACGCTGGCGTAGGACAAATGTGTTTGACTACCTACTCTAGCACGCTGGCGATGAAATTGTATTCCCAATAAAAAAAACCAAGCACGGCTATGCTAAACCCCACAGCCAGCAGCAACACCAGCATCCCGCCCAGCCGGTGCGCCTTGCGGTTGCTCTCCAGCAAGTCGAAGCCCACCAGCCACAGGGCCACGCCGATAAACAGCAACACGACCGCATACAGCGCAATGCGGATGTACTGGATTTTTCCTTCGTGAATAATCTCCAGGCCGGAAAGCAGGAGGGTGTAGCCGGGCATAAAGGGGGCGTGGGGTGAGCTGGTAAAAGTAGGGTGCGGTTGCTGTTCAAGATGCTCAGTACAAAGCAAAAAGCCCCGTCGCAACACTGCGACGGGGCTTTTTTGGAGAAGTATGGCTTTAGTTTACGTAGAGCGCTTCCAACTTCTGGCCCATGCTTTTGAAGCCACGGCCGGGCAGGCGGCCGGTGAGGCGGGTGGCCAGCGCCTGGGCTTCGGGCGTGCTAAGCACGTCGAGCTCGTGCAGCCAGCCCAGGCGGCGCAGCTGCGGCTCGATGAGGCCCAGCGGGTTGATGGGCGCGTATTCGCGGCGCAGATAGGCTTTGGTGTGGCTTTCGAGGTGCTGCACAAAGGCGCGGAGCTGGCGGCGGTCGCGCGGGTGGTCGGCGAGCACCACGCGCAGCGGCGCGGTGTGCACAATGGCCTGGTGCCACCAGTTTTGCCAGGCGTAGAGCACCACTAGGCCCAGGCCAGCGGCCCCGCTCAGCACGTAAAACCAGAAGTCTTCGGGCAGCTCGCGGTGGCCCGCGTATTGCAGGCGGGCGGCGTTGCCAATGAGCCACAGCAGGCCAATGGCCAGCCAGCGCAAGTGGCGGCCGGGTCGATTGCTGTGGTACTCCAGGCGCAGGGGCAACACTTCTTCGTAGGGAATCTCAACGGCCATATCGAGCTGGCCCCGGCCGTCGCGCTGGCTCACGTAGAGGCCGTGCTCGCGCAGCACAAACTCGGTGGAGCGGGTAACCTGGCTTTGTTTAAACTGCATAATCTGCCTATGTAATAAGCTATTAGCTTTTAGCCGATAGCCGTTAGCTTTTTTTATTGAATAACAAACATTTGCACTGAGTGTACTAGTCAGTTAACGGGGGCTCATCACGTACCAATAATCAACTTCTTAGCGCAGCACCTCGAACGGCGACGACGAAAAGCACAAGATAAACAGCCCCACCATCACCCAGCCCAGCACCTGCCGGCCGCGGCTGAGGGGGCTATCGTCGGGCGCGGCCGGGTGGTACACGCCCGACAGCCGCCCCAGTAGCAGCCCAAACACCAGCCAGCCTGGCTGGCCCATAATGCCCGGCCAGTAGGTGGCTACCGCAATTTGGGCCACCCACACCACCGCGCCCACCGCTAGCCCCCACGAGGCGCGCGGCAGCAACCGCCAGAACACCAGCCCCAGGTACAGGGCGTAGGCCGTGCCGCCGTAGGCCCAGGTCTGCCAGCCGCTGCGCAGCGAAAACAGCCCCAGCCCGGCGTAAAAAATGAACGCCACAAACAGCCCTGCCGACAGCCGCCCCGCCCGGCGCGGCCCCAGCAGCCCGTACAAAATGTGCCCCCCATCGAGCTGGCCGATGGGCAGCAGGTTAAGGGCTGTGAAAAACAGGCTTAGCTCGCCGGCCACCAGCAGCGGGTAGCGCAGCAGCAGGTTGGGCGGCGGCAGGCGGTGCGGGTCGGCAAAGGCGGCCTCCAGCCAGTGGTAGAGCAGCGGCTGGGCCAGCGTGAAGCCTGGCGGCTGGTAACGGGCTAAATCGCGGGTAGTTACGAGCAGATACTCGGCCTGGTCGGGCAGCGTAGCGAAGCCGTAGATGAGAAGCGGCACCGCCACTAGCAGCCCCGCCAGCGGCCCGGCCAGCCCAATGTCAAAAAATTCGCGGCGCGAGAAAATGCGGTCCCGTATCCGGATGACGGCCCCAAACGTGCCCAGCCCCAGCGGCATGGGCAAAAAGTAGGGCAGCGAGGTGCGCACCTTGTTGTACTTCGCCACGAAGTAGTGCCCAAACTCGTGCACCGCCAGCACCCCTAAAAACGGCCCCGCATACAGCAGCCCCCAGCCCAGCTGCGCCCAGCGCGCCGCGGCCGGCAGGCCAAACACGTCGAGCGGCAGCAGGTCGCCATCATTAGTGCCGATGGGGCCGCTGCGCACCATCTGTACGCCCGCCAGCACGGTGGTGGCCAGCGTGAGCAAAAACAGCCCGATGTGCAGCGCATAGCGCCAGCCCGGCCGCATGGGCGGCCGCTCGTAGCGCCTAAACAGGCGCCGCGCCCAGGCCCGGCGGGCGGGCGCGGGCGCGGCTACCGCATCGGCGGGCCAGCTTAGCAGCGGCTCATTGGCGGGCTCGGGCCGGGGAAGGAGGGGAGAGGTATCCAGGGGAAACAGACGATTAGCCAGCGTACTCCTGCGGAAAGAGGCGCAGGGCCTCGGGCAGGGCCGTGGTGAGGGTGAGGGGCGGGGCCAAATGCAGCACCCGCAGCCCCAGGCGGCGGGCCGTAGCAATGTGCTGCGGGCTGTCTTCAATGAATAACGTATCGGCGGCCTGCCAGTTCATTTCGCGCAGGGCGTGGTGAAATATCTCCTCGCCCGGCTTGCGCAGGCCCACTTCCTGCGAGTAGAACACGCGGTCGAGGCAATCGGCTATGCCGTGCTTAAACCCGTACTGGGTGGCCAGCCGACGGTTTATCTCGGCAATGTGCAGGGCGTTGGTGTTGCTGAGCAGGGCCGTGGCGTGGCCGCGTCGGCGCAGCTCGGCCACCAGGGCTAGGCGCTCGGCAGGCACGTCGAGCAGCAGGGCGTGCCAGGCGGCGTCGATTTCGGCATCGGTGGCGTCGAGGTCGTAGCGCTGGCGCAGGCCATCGCGAAACTCGGCCGGCGAAAGCTGCCCGGTTTCCAGCTGGTCAAACAAGTCGGCTTGGGTGGCTTGGCTGTACTCGACAGTGCTGCCCGCCCGGCTCAGGCGGCGAAAAGCGGCGGGGGTGCGGTCGTAGTCAATGTCGATGAGGACACCGCCAAAATCAAAAAGCAGGTTGGGAAGCATGAAGCGTTGCGGGGAATTTTCGGCAAAGGTCGGGCTCAAAAGATGCCTCGCCGACCAGAAATCCACACCATATTCGCCGGCCGCGCGTAACTTTGGGGCGTTGGCAGCTTCGGCCACCGGCACCGGGCCTATAGCTCAATCGGTTAGAGCAGCTGACTCATAATCAGCAGGTCCTTGGTTCGATTCCAAGTGGGCCCACAAAAAATCCTCGCAACTAGCTGTATTACAGTTAATTGCGAGGATTTTTTGTGGGCCCACTTGGAATCTGGCTGGCTTTGCGCTGGCTCGCCTTTGTCGTGCGGCTCTTGCGTGAAGTTGTGCGCCGACCTATTTTCTAAATAACTTCTATGGATAATACAAATGTCGGTTTCCTCGTTATGTGTCACTTAAAAGCCCTGCTACTACGGGGCTTTTTCTATTCCCGCCCTCTCGTAGCTTCGTCCCCTCCCGTACCCTACGCCTCCATGCCCGGCCTATTCGCTGCACGCTTTTCCTTGCCTATCCGTTGCTGGCTGCTGATTCCGCTGGGGCTGGTTGCCTGCGAGCAGCACCCGGTTACCCAGGCGCCCGCAGTGGCCCGGGCAGCGCCTTTCGGCCGGGCCCCGGTGCCGGTGAAGATTCCCGAGGATGCCGTGCGGGGCGATTTTGATGGCGACGGCACCGCCGAATACGTGTGGTTGGTGCCCCCCGCGATAGATTCCAGCGGCGAGGACTGCGTGGGGGAGTGCGTCAGCCGGCTGCGGTGCTCCAACCCGGCCCTGCAGCCCTACGGCCTGAAGCAGTCCATCGGCGGCGAACTCACGGTTTTCCATCACCTGGGGGCCGGCCGCCGCGACTACCTGGGCATTGCGCCCGCGTGGTTCACCAGCTGCTGGAGCAGCTACTACGTGCTCACCTACCGGGCGGGCGGCTGGCAATACGGCGTAGAGCCTTTCTCCACTCATTGCGACCAGTGGGAGGCCGGGGTGGTGCCGATTGCGCGCGACAGCGCTCACACCGGCCACGTGCTCATTCGCTACACCGACATGGCCCGCGAGGACTTTGCGGTTATTACCAAGTCGGTGCCCTTGCGGTAGTTGCTGCTACCCACGGGTGTCTTTGCGGTGATGGCTAAAGTAGATAAAATATTGATTAAGTGCAGGTTGTGCTGATTGGCAGGCTAATAAGTCGCTGCGCTCCTACACCGCGTGCAGAATAACGTAGAGCGAGGTGGTCGAAATCACGACCCACAGCAGCACGCCCAGCACGTAGGGCTTCGGGCCCACCGAGCCCACCACTTTGGCCGAGAGGCCCGCGCCGATAAAGAAGAGCGTCACCGTGAGGCCTAGCTTGGCCAGGGTCACCAACACCGGGCCGAGCGCCTGGGCGGCCGGCACGTAGGCCGGGGCAAAGGTGTTGAACAGCATGGCCAGGATAAAGCCAAAGATGAAGTAGGGAATCTTGATTTTAACGCCCTTCTGCTTGAAAATCAAGGAGGTGCCGATGGCCACCGGAATAATCCAGAGGGCGCGGGCCAGCTTCACGGTGGTAGCTACTTCCAGGGCCTGGTTGCCGTAGGCGGCCGCCGCGCCCACCACCGAGCTGGTGTCGTGGATGGCAATGGCGCACCAGAGGCCAAACTGGTTCTGGCTCATGTGCAGCGCGTGGCCGATGGGCGGGAAGGCAAACAGCGCCAGGGCATTGAGCACGAACACCGTGCCCAGGCCCACCGACATTTCCTCGTCCTTGGCCCCTAGTACCGGCCCAATAGCCGCAATGGCGCTGCCCCCGCAAATGGCAGTGCCGCACGAAATGAGGTGCACCACGCGCCGGCCCAGCCCCAGCCACTTGCCCACGAAGTAGCCCAAAAACAGCGTGCCGAAAATGGACACGACCGTGAACAGAATCCCCGCCTTGCCGGCCTGCACCGCGGCGTGGGCGTTCATGCCAAAGCCCAGGCCAATAACCGAGAATTGCAACAGCTTCTGGGTGAGGGCCTTGGTGCGCGCTGGGAAGGGGTTGCCCAGCGTTTGGGCCAGTGCCAGCCCGAGGGCCAGCGCCAGGGGCGGCGAGGCCCAGGGCGTGAGGCAGAACACCAGAAACAGCCCGAATACCACCTGCCGCAGGGTAAAGTTCTGCCCAAACAGTACACGGGGCGTGTGCAGGGGCCGAAAGATGCCGGTGATAGGCGCAGGCTCAGCGAGCGTGGCGGCTGCTTGGTTCTGCCTGGCCGGCGTGGCCATGAGTATGGGTTCGGCGCTAAAGCTTGGCGGCGTGGTAGGCGGCGCAAGCAGGGTGGGCTGGGGCATAGGGGCAGGTTGATTAAGGAGTGCAAATTTACGGCCTTACCCCTGCTATGGATTATCCTAAAATGTTATACGTAATAACCAAGGGTTATTTGATGGGTTCGTTAGTGGGTAGTCGCCCTCCGCGGGCACCCCACCCCCGGCCCCTCTCCCGAAGGGGAGGGGCCGGGGGTGGGGTGCCCGCGGAGGGCGACTACCTAACTATGCTACGCACTGGTACTTGCGCTTGCGCAAACGCCAGGAACCGCTGCGCCGGGCGCGGCAGCGGTTGGCCTTGCACCCACACCGCCTCGAACTGGCGGGGCAGCGCGAGCCCTTGCAGCGGCACTATTTCGAGCAAGCCCGCCGCCAGCTCGCGCTTCAGCGCTTGCCGCGACACGAAGCCCAGCGCCTCGGGGGCCGCCCCGAGGTAGCTCTTGATGGCTTCGGTGCTGTCGAGGTAAAACGCTACGGACAGCTCACTGAGCTTGATTTTGCGCTCGCGCAGCGCCATTTCCAGCACTTCGAGCGTGCCCGAGCCGCGCTCGCGCAGCACCAGGGGGCTGGTAAGGGCCTCGGCCAGCGGTACGGGCTTGGCGGGTGGGCCGGCGGCCGAGGCTCGGCGCACGGCCACCAGCTCATCGGGTAAGAGCAGCTCGTAGTGCAAGTCCCGGTTTTTGGTGCGGCCCTCTACGAAGCCCAGGTCCAGCTCGCCGCGCAGCAGCGCATCGGCAATGCGCTCAGAGTTAGCCGTGTACAAGCTCAGCTGCACCTGGGGGTAGCGCCGCTGGAAGGTGGGCAGCCAGGCCGGCAGCACGTACTGGCTGAGGGTGGTGCTGGCCCCCAGGCGCAGGCGGCCGGCGGCTTCTTCGGGGTCGCGTAGGCCCAGGAGTTGCTCATCGAGCTGCTGAGCCGAGGCCGCCACCGCTTCGGCGTGCAGCTGGAGCAGGCGGCCGGCTTCGGTGAGCGTGACGCGGTTGCCGCGCCGCTCCAGCAGGCGCTGGCCGTACTGGGTTTCCAACTCGCGGATGTGCTTGGTCACGGCCGGCTGGCTTACAAACAGCTCTTGCCCGGCCTTTGTGAAGCTCAGGTGCCGGGCCACGGCGGCAAATACGCGCAGGCGAAAATCTGACATGCCGGCAAAGGTCGGGCACTGGGGCGGGGGCGGGCAACTGGCCGTGTTCTGAGGGTAGAATTCCGGGCCCAACTATGCTGCCGCGCGAGTAGGTTTGGGTTGGGTTTCAACGAGGCTACCCGCCCGGCGGCCCCGCTCGGTAGCCCCCGTTTGGCTAGCCTTGAAGTGCCCAAGCGGCTTTGGCACCCGGCGCCCCACTCGGAGCTTGCTGTTTGTCAAATTCATGCGCGCCCCGGCCGCCAGAACCGCGGCCGCCTCGTACTCCATGAAGTACCTGGGCGCAAAAAATAAGGGCCGTTTTGGGCGTTGGTAGTACGCCAGCGCTACTGGCGTAGTACGCCAGCGCTACTGGCTAAGCCACTGGGTAGCGCAGGGCCGCAAAAGCCATGTGTGGTCAGTCTTTTTTGTTTGTGAAAGTCACTGATAATGTGTACATTCATGCATGGAACACCTACTAAAAATGCTCGCCCAACATTGGGACTTTGGTTCCGAACACTACTGGCACCTACGGCTGCTCAGCTCCCTCTTGCTAGGGCCGCTATTAGGTGTGCTATGCGTCATATTTTTTGACAAGCGTGAGCGGCCCAAGCTGCGTGCGCTCGCCGGCCCAAAACCAACCATGCGGGTAAATAGCGCAGGGCAGCTGCTGTCCTGAAGCAGCGGCTCCCCGTTATTCGAGTGGTAGAAAAACCCCGCCTCCGCGGGGTTGTTTCTGTTTAGACGTGCGCCCACGCCTCGCCTGAAACTCAAGCGCCGCGCAGGCAAATGCGTTGGCGCGTAGTCTGGCGGAGCGCGCCGCGTTTCGTATCCGAGAAGCCTGGATTTGTGTGCTGCTGCGCGGGCGGCGCACCCCGACCTTTGGGGTCGGCTGGCGCTGTTGGCAGCCGGGTACTTATCCTGGTTTTATGAGTCTGACTGATTTTCGCACCCTGGGCCGCTCGGGCCTGGTGGTGAGCCCCTTGTCATTGGGCACCATGACATTTGGCACCGCCCGCTGGGGCTCGGCCGACGACGTATCGGAGGCTATTTTTGACGGCTACGTGGCGGCCGGCGGCAATTTTATTGATACCGCCGACGTGTACGCCGGCGGGCGCAGCGAGGAGCTGGTGGGCGGCTACGTGGCCGACCGCGGCCTGCGCGATAAGCTGGTGCTGGCCAGCAAGTTTGGCTTCAGCGGCGGCCCCGGCAACCCCAACGCGGGCGGCAACGGCCGCAAGAATATCCACCGGGCCCTCGAAGGCTCGCTGCGCCGCCTCAAAACCGACTACCTCGACCTCTACTGGCTGCACGTGTGGGATATGGTGACGCCCGCCGAGGAGGTGCTGCAAACCCTCGGCGACCTGGTACGGGCCGGCAAAATCCGCTACTTCGGCTTTTCCGACATGCCGGCCTGGTACGCGGCCAAGGCCGCCACACTGGCCCAGGCCCACGGCACGCCCGGCCCCATTGCCATGCAGCTGGCCTACTCACTGGTCGAGCGCAGCATTGAGCGCGAGCACGTGCCGGCCGCCCGCGAGGGTGGCCTGGGCATTGTACCATGGAGCCCATTGGCGGCTGGCTTCTTGGCGGGCAAGTACGAGCGGGCCGGCGACGGCGCGGCCACCGGCGAAGGCCGCCTCAGTGGGCCCAACCCCTTCGGTAACACGCTGTTTACGGACCGCAACTGGCGCATTCTGGACGCGCTGCGGGTGGTGGCTGCGCAGGCTGATAAACCCCTGACGCAGGTGGCGCTAGCCTGGGCTGCGGCCCAGCCGGGCGTGGCCTCGCTCATCATCGGGGCCAGCAAGCTGGCGCAATTGCACGATAATATTGCTGCGCTCGACGTGCGCCTCAGCCCCGAACACCTGCGCGCCCTGGATGAGGCCAGCGCGCTGGAACCCACTTTTCCGTACCCCATTTTCACGCCGGGCGGCAACCGGGGCGTGTTTGGGGGTACCAGCGTGCGGGGCTGGCAGTAGGGGCGCGGTTTGTGTTGCAGAAGCGGGGGTTTGTGTAGGTCCGGCCCTGGGTAGGGGCTGGACCTTTGCTTAGCAAAACCGGCAACGCAGGGTTGCCGCTAACCAACAAAGTATGAGTACTATAAAAAAAGTAGCCTTGGGCAGCCAGGGCCTGGAAGTATCGGTGGAGGGCCTGGGCTGCATGGGCATGACGGGCGGCGTAAACGGCATGAGCGTGTACGGCGCCGCCGACGAGGCCGAGAGCCTCGCTACCCTGGACCGCGCCCTGGAGCTGGGCGTAACGATGCTCGACACCGCCGACCTCTACGGCCCCATGCTGAATGAGCGGCTGGTGGGCCGCGCCATTGCCGGCCGCCGCAACCAGTTTACCATCGCTACCAAGTTTGGCTTTGAAGTAGATGACAACGAAAACTGGACCGGCGGCTACAACGGCCGGCCCGACTACGTGCGCAAGTGCATCGAGCGCTCGCTCAAGAACTTGGGCACCGACTACGTGGACCTCTACTACTTGCACCGCGTGGACCCCGCCGTGCCCATTGAGGACACCGTGGGCGCCATGAGCCGCCTTGTGGAAGAGGGCAAAGTGGGCTACTTAGGCCTAAGTGAAGTACCAGTGGACATATTGCGCCGGGCGCACGCCGTGCACCCCATCACGGCCCTGGAGTCGGAGTATTCGCTGTTTGACCGCCGGGTGGAGGACGAGGGCATTGTGCAAGCCACCCGCGACCTGGGTATCGGCTTCGTGGCGTATTCGCCGCTAGGACGGGGCTTTTTGTCGGGCGAAATCAAGACGCCCGACGACTTTGAGGCCAACGACTCGCGCCGCTTTTTCCCGCGCTACCAGGGCGAGAATTTCTATAAAAACCTGGCGTTGGTAGAGCAGCTTCAGGCGCTGGCCGCCGCCAAGGGCGTGACGGCCGCGCAGCTCGCCCTAGCCTGGGTGCTGGCCCAGGACGTAGTAGTGATTCCCGGCACCAAGCGCCGCAAGTACCTGGAAGCCAACGTGGCCGCCGCCAGCCTCGTGCTGACCCCGGCCGAGCTGGCCAGCCTCGACGCCATTATGCCGGTGGGCAGCGCAGCCGGCGCGGCGTATCCCGAGGGGTTTTAGTAAAGGGAATGAAGGTCCGGCCGGCCGGCTTTTTCAGCCGGCCGGCCGGACCCTTGTTAGATAATTACGCTACCTATATTTAACCCCATGAGACAGCCCACGCGAGAATTCAAAGTGCTGGAAACGGTGTCGGATTTCACCCGGCACTTCGGGTTTCCGGCCCCGGCCCACCCGCTGCTCACCGTTATTGACCTGGCCAAGACGCAACGCATTGTGCCGCCTACCGGGCCGGTGGTACGGCAGCTCTACATCATCTCACTGAAAAAAAACCTGAAGGGCCTGCTGCAATACGGGCACCGCCCCTACGATTTCAGCGAGGGCGTGCTGGCGTTTTACGCGCCCGGCCAGTTTTGTGAAGGCAATGACTCCGTGGATGTTACGGAGCTAACGGGCTGGATGCTGGTTTTTCACCCCGACTTGCTGCACAAGTACCCGCTGGCCAAAAAGATGGCCGGCTACGGCTTTTTCTCCTACCAGGTGCACGAGGCGCTGCACCTCTCGGCCCGCGAGGAAACCATGCTCGACGGCCTCATGGACAACATGCGCCGCGAGTACGAGCAGGCCACCGATGCCTTTAGCCAGGACGTGCTGGTGTCGCAGCTCGAAGTGCTCCTCAACTACGCCAACCGCTTCTACCACCGGCAGTTTTTGACGCGCCGGCCCGCCGAGCACGACTTGCTCAGCAGTTTCGAGGCGCTGCTCACGGCCTATTTTGCGCAGGGCGACAGCCAGCCGCTGCCCACGGTGCAGCACTTTGCCGACGCCCTGCACGTGTCGCCGGCCTACCTCACCGACATGTTGCGCTCGCTCACCGGCCAAAGTACCCAGCAGCACATCCACCACCACCTCATCGAAAAGGCTAAGCAGCTGTTAATGAGCACGTCGCTGTCCATCAACGAAACGGCTTTCAAGCTGGGGTTTGAGTATCCGCAGTACTTCAGCCGGCTGTTTAAGAGCAAAACCGGGCTCACGCCGGCGGCCTTCCGGTTTTCGGCGCAATAGCCAGTAACTATCAGCTGGATAATGCGTTAAGTAGCTTATCGGGCGTGAGGGGCAATGAGCGCAGGCGCTGGCCGGTGGCGTGAAACACGGCGTTGGTGATGGCGGCGGGCGTGCCCACGCAACCGATTTCGCCGATGCCGCGGGCCCCCAGCGCGCTGATGTGCGGGTCGGGAATGTTGAGCGCTTCCACCAGGATGTCGGGCGTGTCGGCCATGCTGGGCACGTGGTAGTCGGCCAGGTTGCGCACCACAGCGCGGCCGTTGCGGGCGTCGTAGTGGGTGGCCTCCATGAGCGTGGCGCCCAGGCCCATGGCCATGCCGCCGATAAACTGCGAGCGCGCCGTTTGGGGGTTCATAAGCCGGCCCACATCGTACACGGCGCACAGCTGCGCTACCCGCACGGTGCCGCTGGCCTCGTCCACGCGCACCTTGGCAAACACCGCCCCGAACGAGTAGAACGAGAATTGCTCGCGCTCATCGCCCGGCTTGGCCGTGCCCTCGGCGCTGATGGACGGCAGCTTGGCGCGCTGCAAAATGGTGGCGTAGGTTTCGCCCTGGGCGGCGTTGGCCCGGCGCACCAGGCGGCCCTCGCGGGCCTCCAGGGCGTCTTCGGCCGCGCCAAAGAGGGGCGACTTGCTATCGGCAATGGCTACTTTTTTGAGGGCGCTGAGGGCGGCCTGGCTGGCGGCCGTGGCGGCCGGCCCCACGGTGGCCGTGGTGGCCGAGCCGCCCGTGGTGGGCGCGGCCGGCAGGGCCGAGTCGCCGAGCTCAAAGCGCACGCTGTCAACGGGTAGCGCCAGCGCGTCGGCACTGATTTGGCGGAAGATGGTGTAGGCGCCGTTGCCTAGCTCGTGGGTGGCACTCTGCACCAGGGCGCGGCCGTCGGCAAAGATGGTGGCGCGGGCCGTGGCCTCGCGGCGGGCGGCCGGGTACATGGTGGTGGCCATGCCGTAGCCAATGAGGCTGTTGCCCTCGCGCATCGAGCGGGGCTTGGGGTTGCGGGCGCTCCAGCCGATGAGCTCCTGGCCGCGGGCGTAGCACTCGCGCAGGTGCTTGCTGCTGAAGGGCTTACCGGTTTCGGGGTTTTTGTCGGCGTAGTTGCGCAGGCGCAGCTCCACGGGGTCAATATTCAGCTCGGTGGCCAGCTCGTCGATGGCGCACTCCAGGGCCCAGCCGCCCACGGTTTCGCCGGGGCCGCGCATGGGGCAGGGCGAGGGCAGGTTGAGGTGGGAAAGGTGGTGCGCAAAGCCCAGGTTGGGCACCGAATACATCATGCGCGACACCCGGGCGCAGGGCTCGGTGTAGCCGCTCACCATGGAGGTTTGGGCCTGCGTATCGTGTTGCAGAGCCGTGAGTTTGCCGTCGCGGGTAGCCCCCAGCGACAGGGTTTGCCGGGTGGCCCCGCGCTGGCCCGCCGTGCTGAACATATCCTGCCGCCGCAGCTCAATCTTGACCGGCCGGCCCACCACGCGGGCCGCCATGGCCGTGAGCAGCGCCGGGGCATACAGCCAGCCCTTAGACCCAAACGCCCCGCCGATAAACGGGCAAATGATGTGCACACTGTCCTTGGGTAAGCTCAGCGAGGCAGCGATGACTTCCTGCAAGGTATCGACGCCGCGGGTGGTGTCGTAAACCGTCAGGTAATCAGCGCCGTTGCGCTTTTCCCAGCGCGCAATGGTAGCGAGCTGCTCAATGGGGTTGTGGTGCGTGATGGCCGACTCGTACACCCGCTCCAGCTTCACCGGCGCGGCCGCCAGCGCCGCCTTGGGGTCGCCGACGGTCACTTGCAGGGGCTCCTCCTTGCTGCCCGTGAAGGACTCGGGCAGCGTTTTGCGGCTGGCGGTGGCTGGGTTCAGCTCCGGCGCGGCTTCGTCGTAAGTGATGCGCACCAGCGTGGCGGCGTGGCGCGCGTGCTCGTGGGTGTCGGCCACCACCACGGCCAGCGGCTGGCCCGCGTACTCGATGGTGGCATCCTGCAAGGGCTGGAGCGTTTCGGTGATGCCGCCCTCGCCCCGAAACAGCGAATTGCCCACCTTGTCGGGCATGGGCTGGAGGCGCGGGGCGTTGAGGTAGGTGAGCACTGCCAGCACGCCGGGGGCCTTTTGGGCGGCCTGCACGTCAATAGCGCGCACCTTGCCGCGGGCAATGGCGCTGGTGGCGAGCGCGCCGTAGGCGAGGCCCGGCAGGTCCCACTCGGCGGTGTAGCGCGCGCCGCCCATCACCTTGAGGCGGCCATCTACGCGGTCGAGCGGTTGCCCGGTAGCTTCGGTTAGCATAAGAATACGGACTAATTAATTGGGGGTAGCTACCTGGCCGGCCATGCCGCCCACGCTGGCCGCGAAGGCCGTGCCGGCCGGGCCCTGCAAGGGCTGCAAGCCGCTGGTTTCTAGCAGGGCACGCACCAGCAGGTTGCGGCCCATTGGTATTTTGTAAGCATTGTGCTCCAGCGGCTTGGCGTCGGCAAAGGCGGCAGTGGCGGCGGCCCGAAACAGCTTTTCGGTGGGTACTTGGCCCGCGAGGAGCGCCTCGGCCGGCCCCACGCGCCAGGGCTTGTGGGCCACCCCGCCCAGCGCAATGCGCGCGCGCCGGATTTTCTTGCCATCCATTTCCAGGGCCACGGCGCACGAGGCGAGGGCGTAGGCATAGGAGGCGCGCTCGCGCACCTTGAGGTAGTGCGAGCGGCCGGTGAAGGCGGGCAGGTCGATGCTGGTAATCAACTCGCCGTGCTCCAGCACCGTGTCGAGGTGCGGGGTGGTGCCGGGCAGCCGGTGCAGCTCCGTAAAGGCGATGGTGCGGGGGCCGCGCGGGCCGGTAGTCTGCACTCGGGCATCGAGGGCGGCGAGGGCCACGGCGAGGTCGCTGGGGTGAGTGGCCACGCAGGCCGCCGAGGCCCCAAACAGCGCGTGAACGTGGTTGTAGCCCCCAATTGCTGCGCAGCCACTGCCCGGCGTGCGCTTGTTGCAGGGCTGGGCCAGGTCGCGGAAATAGGGGCAACGAGTGCGCTGCAAGGGGTTGCCGGCCATGGTGGCCATGTTGCGAATCTGCACTGAAGCCCCCGCCAGCAGCGCCTCGCTCACGGCCGGGTAGCGCGCCACTATGGCCGGGTAATACGCGGCCTCGGTATTCGTGGCGTTGGCCCCGATGCGCACGCCGCCTTCAAAATCAATAAGTTGACGCAGCGGCAGGCCCGCCACGTCCACCAGCAGGCTGGGCTGGTGCACGCCTTCTTTCAGCAAATCGACCTGCGACGTGCCGCCGGCGATGAATGCTGCTTCGGGGGTTTTGGCCACGGTGGCCACGGCCTGGCTGTTGCTTTCGGCGCGCTGGTATTGGAACGGATGCATGAGCTAGTGGCGAAGGGCGGCTAGCCGCGTTGGGTTTCCTGAATGGCGGCAATGATGTTGGGGTAGGCAGCGCAGCGGCAGAGGTTGCCGCTCATGGCTTCCCGGATTTCAACGGCCGAGCCGTGGCGCGTGTGCGGGTCGGCGAGCAGCGCGGTGGCCGCCATAATCTGGCCGGGCGTGCAGTAGCCGCACTGAAAAGCGTCGTGCTTGATAAACGCGGCCTGCATGGGGTGCAGCGCGTCGCCCTTCGCCAGGCCCTCGATGGTGGTAATGGCCTTGCCCTGCGCCATCACGGCCAGCGTGAGGCACGAGAGGGCGCTTTGGCCGTCGAGGTGCACGGTGCAAGCCCCACACTGGCCGTGGTCGCAGCCCTTTTTGGTGCCGGTGAGGTGTAGATTTTCGCGCAGCGCATCGAGCAGCGCCGTGCGCGGGTCGAGTTGAAGGCGGTGGCTTTTGCCATTAATAGTCAGCTCAACGGGTAGCGTGGCGGCGGGGTCGGCGGCGGGGCTGGCCGATGTAGCGGCCGGCGCGGCGGACGTCACGTCCGGCAAAGCCAGCAGCGCCGCCGCGGCCAGCGTAGCCGTCACGAAAGTCCGGCGCGACATACCGCCAGTCACTGCATCGGTCGCCGCAGCCCCGGGTTCGGTAGCGGCCGAGTCGGGCGCCGTGGCGGGCCGCAGGGCTTCCAGCGCCGCCAGCACTTGGCCGGGCCGCAGCTCCTGGCCGGGCTCGACTACCGTTTTCCAGCGCAATATTCCTTCTTCATCAAGCAGCAGCAGTGCTTGCTGCCCAGCCACGCCCAGCTGCGCGGCCAGCTCGCCGCGATAGTCGAGCGAGTGCCAGGCCTCGGGGGCCGCATTGGCAAAGGCCGCGCCGCTGCCAAACTCCTGCGACAACTGCGCAAAAATGGCGCTTTGGTGGGCCTGCGCCGGGTTCCACTCGGTGGGGGCAAAGGCCAGAATAAGCGGCCGGCCGCGCCGCGCCAGCAGCGTGGAGCCATCGGGCAGCGGGCCGTTGGGCGCGGTATCGCCGGTTTGCAGCGCGGGGGCCAGGTTTTGCGTCATGGGGCAGGGCCTTACTCGAAAGGTTCAGCTCTGATACGCGCTTTTGGTGCCAGCGGTGGTCGGGCACGGCGGCGTAACAGGCACCACGCCGCGCCCACCGCGCCGGCAAGCCTGGCAAAGCTGCGCGCCCGGCCCGGGCCTGATGTGCTGAGTAACAAGCAGTCAGTGAGCCTACTATTTAGTTTTTAGCTGCTAAATACTGACGAAGGCCGCACATGCAAATCAGCTAGTAATTTTGCCCAAGCCACTGGGTGGCCGGCTGGTAAGTTGCGGTCGGTGCTAGTGGCGGTAGCCCGCTAGATTAACTATATGGTAGTGAGAACGATGCTGCGCCACTGCCTGTTTGCCGAGGTGCTGGGCACGGCCATTCTGCTGATTTTTGGTACCGGCGCGGCCGTGGTCAACGAGCAAACCCACGCGCTGGGCCACGGCGGCGTGGCGGCGGCCTTCGGGCTGGTGGTGCTGATACTCATTCAGGGCCTCGGCCATGTGAGCGGTGCGCACGTGAACCCGGCCGTGACCATCGCCTTTTGGGCGGCGGGGCGGTTTCCGGGGCGGCGGGTGCTGCCCTACGTGGCGGCCCAGTTGGTGGGCGCGTTTATCGGCAGTGGCTTGGTTAAGCTGGTGGCTACCAGCGGCTCTACGCTGGGGGCTACGCTACCGGCGCACGGCCCCGGCCAGGCGTTTGGCTTGGAGGTGCTGCTCACCTTTTGGCTGATGCTGGTGATTTTGCGGGTGTCGTCGAGCTTTTATGAGCAGGGGCTGCTGGCGGGGCTCACCATCAGCGCCACGGTGGGGTTGGAGGCGCTGGTGGCCGGCCCGCTCTGCGGGGCATCCATGAACCCGGCCCGCTCGCTGGCCCCGGCCTTCGTGAGCGGCCACCTTGCTGATGCGTGGCTCTACGTGGTGGCCCCGGTGGCCGGCGCGCTGCTAGCCGTGGTGGCCGATAAGCTGCTGGAGCTGAAAGCGCCCGTGGAAGTGCCCGTACAGCCATAATAAACTGATTATAAAGGCCTTAAACTAAGTGCGTC
The DNA here is from genome assembly GCF_054779975.1 of Hymenobacter arcticus. Classification (NCBI taxonomy): domain Bacteria; kingdom Pseudomonadati; phylum Bacteroidota; class Cytophagia; order Cytophagales; family Hymenobacteraceae; genus Hymenobacter; species Hymenobacter arcticus. The sequence continues at coordinate 60,133 of NZ_BAAGXF010000014.1, read as the reverse complement.
AGGCTGGGCTAGCCCGGCCTGACGCACTTAGTTTAAGGCCTTTATTAAGTTGCTAACTAGCGGGCTGCTACTTCTTTACCAGCGCCATGTAGCACTTGGGGCACTTGCCGGGCTTGTCGCCAATCACCTCGGGGTGCATGGGGCACACGTAGGCCGTAGCGCCGGGGGCTGGGGCGGTGATGGTGGTGTCGGCCACGCTGATAGTGGTTGCCGGGGCGGCGCTGTCGGCGGCCATGGCCCCGGTGCCAGCAGGCGTAGTGGTGGTTTCGGTAGTGGCTTTGTTATCGGAGCAGCTGGTAGCGGCGAAGGTGAGGCTGGCTAAGGCCAGGCCCCAGGTCATCATTTTTTTCATGAGTTTGGGAAAGGGTTAGGAGTAAATAAAAGAGAAACGGATTAGCGGAGTCGCCGCAAGTTCGGGTAATCGAAAAGCAAGCTGAACGCCCCAGGGTTGGGGCGCTCCCGGCAAAGTTCGGGCGCCGGCCCGGCTCTTACCTCGTCTAAGCTGCCGCTACATGGCCATGCCACTCATGTGGTCGTTGCTGGCTCCCTGGCGCAGGGTAAACTCGCTTTGCAGCAAATAAGCTCCGGCCACCACCACGTGGTCGCCGGGCTGCACGCCGGCCAGAATGGGCACCGTGGCCGCCGTGCCCGCCCCGGCCTGCACCAGCACCCGCCGATACTGCCGCGGCCCGGTTTGCGTCCACACGTAGCTGCGCGGCCCGTCGTGAATGAGGGCTTCGGCCGGCACGCGCAGCGCCGGGGGGGCGGTGGGCGCCGGGCCAGCGGCCGGGGCAGCCAGCAGCACGTTGGCCTGGGCGCCGGGCCGCAGGCGGCCGCCGGGGTTGGGCAGCTCGATGCGGGCCAGCGTAATCTGGCTTTCGCCGCTCAGTTCGGGGCTGAGAAACACCACTTTACCCCGCAGCGCCTGGCCGGCTACCTGCACGGCCACGGTGCTGCCCAGCGGCAGCCGGCCGGCCTCGGCGGGGTACAGCTGGGCCTCTACCCACACGCGGCTCAGGTCGGTGAGGGTGAGCAGGGGCGTGCCCTCGGCCACGTACTGGCCCTGCACCACGCTGAGCGACTGCACGGTACCCGTGCGCGGGCTGTAGTAGGTAACCAGCGCCCCCGGCCGGCCGCTGGCCGCCAGCTGCCGCAGTTGCCCGGCCGACACGCCCAGCAGCCGCAGCTTCTGGGCGGTGGCTTCGGCAAAGTGGCGGTAGGTGGGCCCGGCCACCAGTTGGTCCTGGGCCAGGGCCAGCACGTACTCGCGCTGCAAGCTTTGCAGCTCCTCGCTATACACCGCAAACAGCGGCGCGCCCTGGCGCAGCACCTGCCCGGTTTGGCGCACGTAGAGGCGCTCGACGCGGCCGGCCACGCGGCTGCTCACGCTGGCCGTGCGCTGGGCATCGGCCGTGACGGTGCCCGTGAGCACCGATTGCGGCGCGGGGCTGGTAGTTGAGATTTTAGCAATAACTTTTTCACTGCCAATAACTTGACTTTTAATATTGCCCAGCTCGACTTGCTGGGCCGTGAGCACGAGGTCGCCGCTGGCGGGGTTTTCGGCGGGCATGGCGGCCATTTCGGCGGGCGTCATCTTTTGGGCGGCGGGCCGGGCCGAGGTTTTGACTAGGTCCATGCCGCAGATGGGGCAGCTACCGGGCTTGTTCTCATGCACCTGCGCGTGCATGGGGCAGGTGTACACGGCCGCGGCTGGCTGTGCCGGGGCCGGCGCAGCGGCCACCGGCTTGGCCAGCACCGCCAGCAAATCCATGTGGCAGATGGGGCAGCTGCCGGGTGCCTCCGCGTGAATTTGCGGGTGCATGGAGCAGGTGTAATAGGCGACGCCTGAGGCGGTATTGGCCACTTCCGGCTTGTGCTGGCAGGCGGCGGTGCCCAGCAGCATAAGCAGCAGGAGCACCCACCCACGGCGGCGCTGCGGGCAACGTGGTCGGCTTAGTAGCTTCGCGTTATTCATGAGCGGAAACGGTGGTAGCGTCGGTTTGAACAAACCCTTCACTGTCAATTAAATACTGGCCATTAGTGGCCACGTCCTCCGTGCCAGCGAGGCCACGCAGTACCTGCACCTGGCTGGCGGTGCGCTCGCCTACCTGCACGGCCACCGGCACAAACGTGCGCCCGCGCCGCACAAAGGCCACCTGCCGCGTGCCCAGGTCAACCACCGCGGCGCGGGGCAGCCAAAAAGCACCTGCCGCAGCCGGGACCACCCCGGCTACCAAGCGCCCGGTGAGGCGCTGGCCCCGGCGCAGAAAGCCCTTAGCATTAGGTAAATACACGCGCACGGCCGCCACGCTGGCCCCGGCCCGAAACTCGGGCTCCACCAAATCGAGGCGGGCCGTGATGGGTGGCAGGGCCGTGCCCTCGGCCACCACGCGCAGCGCCTGGCCGGGGTGCAGCTGGGCCAGTTCGGGTGGCGTGGGCTGGAAAATGCCCCACACTTGGTCGGTATTTATGACTTGGAAGAGATTTTGGCCGGTGGTCACGTAAGCGCCTTCGGTGAGGGCGAGCTGGGTGGGAGAGGGGGCGCTGGTGGGAGTGGGCGCGGCGGCCGGGGCGGTAGCTGCGCCACCGCCGCCCATGGCGCTGCCGCCCATGCCGCCGGCCGCGCTGGGGCTAGTTTCGGTGGTTTCGGGAGTTGCGGGCAGGGGCGCGTTGGCCACGGCGGTTTCGACCACGTAACCGTCGTAGGGACTGAATATGGCCACCCGGTAGCTGGGCCGGCGGGTGCGGGCCAGGCCGCGCAGCTGGCCATCGGTGAGGCCCAGCAGGCGCAGCTTTTGGCGCGCGCCGGTGAGCAGCGGGGTGTTCTCGGCATCGTTTTCCAGCAGGAAAACCAGCTCCTGCTCAGCCGTTATCAACTCGGGGCTGTAGAGCTCCAGCAGCAGCTGGCCCCGGCGCACGGGCTGGTAGTTGTAGCGCACCAGCAGCCGCTCGATGCGCCCGCCGAAGCGCGCGGCCACGGCGCGGCTGCGGCGCGGGTCATACTCCACCACGCCCGGCAGGGTGAGGGTATCGGCGGCCGCGCCCGTGGCGGCGGGGCGCACGGTGGCTACCGCCGATAGTACGGCGGCATTGGGCGCCTGGCCCACGCTGCTAAGGTCGGCTTCGGCGGGCGCACCGCCCGCGCCGGTGGCTTTGGGTACTAAATCCATGCCGCAGATGGGGCAACTGCCGGGGGCCTCACGCACTATCTGGGGGTGCATGGGGCAGGTGTATTGCGCGGCCGCGCTGGCAGCGGCCGGCGGCGTGGCGCTGGCGTTGGCGGGGCCGTGGGCTTGGCCGTGGCAGCCGGCCAGCAGCAGCGCAGCCGCGGCCAGCGCCCCCAGCCACGGGCGGCGCAAAGGCTTATTGCTCAAGTTCCTGGGCATGGCGCACGGTGAGGGTGAGGAGTTCATTTTGGGTGTCGAGGTATTGCAGGCGGGTGAGCAGCCAGGTGTTCAGGGCTTCGACCACGGCGGGCAGCTGGGCGGTATTTTGCTGGTAGGCCAGCAGCGTTACCTGGTAGCTTTTGCGCAGGGCGGGCAGGATGCCCTTCTCGAAATTCTCGACCTGCTCGCGCTTGGTCGTCATGTCCGATTGCAGGGCGCTGAGGCGGCCGGCCGCCTCGTTGAGCAGGCTGGCGCGCTGCTGGCGCACGGCCTGGGCCTCGTAGCCGAGCGCGGCGGTGTTGGCCCGGTACTCGCGGGCGGCCCAGGGCACCACTGGAATCGTGACCATGCCCATGACCGTGAACTGGTTGGGCGTGACGCCGATGCCGTTCATGTGGTCGTAGCGCACCCCAAAATCGGGGCGGCGGCGGCTGGTTTCCACGGCCTGGTTGAGGCGCACCACGGCCAGCGACTGGTCGAGGCCGCGCACGTCGCTGCGGCTTCGGGCCAGGGCGGCGGTGTCGGGCTGCTGGTCGGCGGCGGGCGGGGCGGGCAACAGGGTGTCCACGGCAAACTCGGTGGCGGGGTCGCGGGCCATCAAGGTGTTGAGCATAATGGTGTTCTGGCGCAGTTGGCCGTAGAGCTGGGCGTGGTCGTTGCCATGCATAGCCACCCGCGCCCGCACTTGGTAGATGCTGGCCAGCGAGGTCTGGTTATAGGGGTAGCGCGCCTGGGCAATCTTCAGCAGAAAATCGAGCAGAAACGCGCTCTCATCCAGCACCTTGAGCTTCTTCTCTAAAATCACGCGACTATAATACAGGGTGCGCGCCTGGGCCCGCAGCTCGTTGAACGAGGCCGCCTGGCCGGCCTGCTCCACGGCGGCCTGGCCGGCCAGGTAGGCGCGCTTGGCGCGCTGCTTGGCGGGGTTGGGCAGCATTTGCTCCACCGATACCATTTGCATGCCCTCGCCCCGGCCATTGTTCATCTCCTTGATGGGGCGCTGGTTGTAGGGCGTCATCCAGTAGCCGGCGCTCACCTTGGGCGCTTCCCAGGCGCTGGCCCCGGCCACGGCAGCGTCCTTGGCCTGCGCGCGGTAGGCGTACTGGCGCAGGGCGGGGTTGCGGCGTTCGACGGCGCGCAGGACCGAGTCGAGCGGTAGCACGCGCTGGGCCTGGGCGGGGAGGGCCAACGTTAGTAAAAATAAGATTGTCAAGTAGTTATTCATGGTCGTTCTGGCGGGGCGCCTCACGGGACCCCTCTGGGGCCGGCCCCCTCTCCGAAAAGGAGAGGGGGAGCCGAGTAGGCGCGGGCGTTTTTTTGGGTTTTTACTTCACTTCTCTCTTATTAATCGTCAGGCTCCCCCTCTCCTTTTCGGAGAGGGGGCCGGCCCCAGAGGGGTCCCGTGAGGCGCCCCCTCGCGCCGCCTAATGCTAATGCGTTACCGCCAGCACGTCCAGCTTGCCAAACTTGCGTAGCTCATACTCCTTGGTCATCAAAAAGATAAGCGGCGTAACCAGCAGAATGTGGGTCGAAGACGTGAACACGCCCCCAATGAGCGGCAGCACAATGGGCAGCATCACGTCGGAGCCCGTGCCGCTGGCCCAGAGCACTGGCACCAGCCCAAACAGCGCCACCGATACCGTCATGAGCTTGGGCCGCAGGCGCTTGGCGGCGCCGTGGAACACGGCCTCGCGCAAGTCTTCCTTAGTAATCGTAGCGCTGGAATTGCCCTGGCGGGCCACCAGCTGCTGCATGGCATCGTTGAGGTAAATGACCATGATGACGCCCGTTTCCACGGCCAGCCCGAAGAGGGCGATGAAGCCCACGGCCACCGCCACCGACAAGTGCACGCCGTAGAAATACACCAGATACGCCCCGCCAATGAGCGCAAACGGGATGGTGACCAGGCTCAGCAACGCCTCGCGCACCGAGTGAAAGGCGAAGTACAGGCACCCAAAAATCACGGCCAGCACAAGGGGCAGGATGAACAGCAGCGTGCGCTGCGAGCTAATCAGGTTTTCGTACTGCCCGCTCCACTCCAGGTAGTAGCCGGCGGGCAGCTTGCCCTGCATGGCCTGTACCTTCTGCATGGCTTCCTGCACGGTGCTGCCCAGGTCGCGGTCGCGTACGTTAAACAGCACGGCCCCACGTAGTTGAGCATTCTCGGAATTAATCATGGGCGGGCCATTTTCGAAGCGTAGAGTGGCCACGGTCGAGAGCGGCACCGGGCCGTAGGCGGTAGTTTGGATGGGGATGCGGCCCATGGCGGCCAGGCTGTTGCGGAAATCCTCGGCCAGGCGCACGCTGATGGCGAAGCGCCGCCGGCCCTCCACGGTGCTGGCCACGGGCGCGCCGCCGATGGCCGTTTCCACCACCTCGTTTACCTGGTCCACGCTCAGGCCGTAGCGGGCCAGCTGGTCGCGTTTCAGGTCGATTTGTAAATACTTGCCGCCCGTGATGGGGTCCACGTACAGGTCTTGCACGCCGGGCACGCCGCCCAGCGCCGCCCGCACCTGCTGCGAAATGTTGTATATCGTATCGAGCTGCTGGCCATACACTTTCACGCCCACATCGGTGCGGATGCCGGTGCTCAGCATGTTGATGCGGTTGATGATGGGCTGCGTCCAGCCATTGACCACGCCGGGTATTTGCAGCTTGGTATTCAGCTCCGCAATGAGCTGAGCCTTGGTAAGGCCGGGCCGCCACTCGGCGCGGGGCTTGAGCTGGATGATGGTTTCAATCATGCTCAGCGGGGCGTTGTCGGTGGCGGTGCTGGCCCGGCCGGCTTTGCCCAGCACGCCCTTTACCTCGGGCACCTGCATGATGATTTTGTCCTGCACCTGCAAAATGCGCTTCACCTCGGTGTTCGACACGTCGGGCTGGGTGATGGGCATGAACAGAATGGAGCCCTCATCGAGCGGCGGCATAAACTCGGTGCCCAGGCTCAGCAGCAGCGGAACACTCACGGCCAGCAGCGCCAGGTTGATGCCGATGGTGGTTTTGCGCCACGTCAGGCACCAGTTGATGAGCGGCGCGTACACCCGCTCCAGCCCCCGGTTGATGGGGTTTTGCTCCTCGGTTTTAAACTTGCCCTTCATAAAAAAGGACAGCAGCACCGGGGCCAGCGTCACGGCCAGCACCGCGTCGATGAGCAGGATAAACGTCTTGGTATACGCCAGCGGGTGAAACAGCTTGCCCTCCTGCCCGGTGAGCAAAAACACGGGTAGAAAGGACGCTACGATAATAATCGTGGAGAAAAATATCCCCCGCGACACCTGCTTGCTGGATTTCTCGATGATGGCGAGGCGCTCGTCGTTGGTCATGGGAATGGAAGTAATGGGGGTAATCAGAACGTCATGCTGAGCGAAGGCGGAGCCGTAGTCGAAGCATCTCTACCGCTTCGTTGCGCCGACTGGATTACTCCCGTGATACAGATGCTTCCTTCGTCAGTATGACGTTCTTATTCAATTCGTTATGAGTCACTTGCCCGCTAGATGCTGCCGCCTCCTCAGCCGCCTGATGCAGCGCCAAATTGCGGTAGGCATTCTCAGCCATCACAATGCCGTTATCGACAATCACCCCGATGGCCAGGGCTATTCCGGTGAGCGACATGATGTTAGAAGAAATCCCGAAGGCGTTCAGCAGGATGAAGCTGGCGGCGATGGTAACCGGAATCTGGAGCAGAATGCTAAGCGCGCTGCGCCAGTGAAACAGGAACACCAGCACCACCAGCGACACCACGGCCATTTCTTCGAGCAGCGTGTGCTTGATGTTGGCCACCGACTCTTCGATGAGGCCGCTGCGGTCATACACGATGTCGAACGACACGCCGGCGGGCAGGCCCTTGGCTACCTCGGTCATTTTGGCCTTCACGCGGGTGATGACCTCATCGGCGTTTTCGCCGTAGCGCATCACCACGATGCCGCCCACGGCCTCGCCCTCGCCGTTGTGGTCAAAGATGCCGAGGCGGCTTTCGCCCGTCATTTGCACCGTGCCAAGGTCGCGCAGGCGCAGCGGCACGCCGCCGGGCCGGGTGAGCACCGACACGTTTTCGAGGGTGGCCACGTCCTGAATGTAGCCGTTCGTTTTGATGATGTAGCCCACGCCCGACTGCTCAAACTTGCGCCCACCGGCTTCGTTGTTGTTGCTGCGCACGGCAGCCAGTACCTGCGGCAGGCTCACGTTGTAGTAGGTGAGCTTGGTGGGGTCTACGGTCACTTGGTACTCGGGCTGGAAGCCGCCAAAGCTGGCCACTTCGCTCACGCCGGGCACCGTTTGGAGGCCAAATTTCACGTACCAGTCTTGCAGGGCGCGCTGCTCGCCCAGGTCCAGCTTGGGCGCGTGCAGCGTGTACCAGAGCACGTGGCCCACGCCCGTGCCATCGGGGCCTAGGGTGGGGGTGAGGCCGGCCGGCAGCAGCCGCTGGGCAAAGTTGAGCCGCTCCAGCACCCGCTCGCGGGCCCAGTAGATGTCGGTATTGTCATTAAAAATGACGTACACGAAGCTCATGCCAAACATGGAGGCGGCGCGCACGGCCCGCACCTGCGCCAGCCCTTGCAGGTTGGTTACGAGCGGGTAGGTTACCTGGTCCTCAATAATTTGGGGGCCGCGGCCGGCCCACTCGGTGAACACAATCACCTGGTTTTCCGACAAGTCGGGAATGGCGTCGAGCTTGCTGGCCCGCACCGAAAAAATGCCCCACACCAGTAGCACCGCCGCCACCAGCAGCACGAGCACGCGGTTGCGTAGCGAAAAAGAAATAAGTTGCTCAATCATCTGATTAGCAGCAAGAAGTGAAAGTGGCGCTGGCCAGGCCGGAAACCCCCAGCGGGGACATCGGCGGGCCGCAACGGCCCCAGCGCCCGTGCGCTGGCCGAAAGCGGCCCACGCACGAAAGCCCCGCGGCCAACCGGCCGGGGGAGCAAGGCAACACCCAGAAGCTAAATCAACAAAGCATGCCCGCGCACGTAGGCGGGGCACTCGGGCGGCGGGGCGGCGGTAGCCGCCAGCAGCGCAGCTGGCGCGTCGGCTGGGTAGGTGGGGGTGGGCAGCCGGTAGGCCAGGCGCAGAGGAGCGGGCAGGGCGGCCGGCGCTTGCAGCTTAAACTGCGCGGTGGTCAGCTTGACATCCTTGAGGGTGCTGCTCACCTTTTGGTCGTGGCAGCAGCCGGCGGGCTTTTTGGGCACCGGGCAGCAGCAGTGCGCCTGCTTGGCTACCGAAACCTGCGTTAGGTTTTGGCCGCAAAAGTGCATGCTGTACACCAGCCCGGGGCTGGACAACAGATAGCTCAAGAGCAGAAACAGGCTAACGAAGCGTTTCAAACGAGGGTACGGAAAGTGGGGCCGGGGCCAACGCCGCAAAGATACGGCCGCCCGCCGGGCCTGGGTTTACAGGATTTGGAGGGAGAGGTGTAAGATTCGCCTGGGGGCGGCCGCGCCGGTCCGTCGGCGAAGCCGGCCGACCGGTTGGCGCAGGCGCCGTCTGGACAGTCGGGCAGACATTGCTCACGCAACAGCTGGTTGGCCGGCTATCGTTCACACGGCAACTGGTTGACGTAGGCGCCGCTTGGCTAGTCGTGCGGGTTTTGTTCACGCGTCAACCGGTCGGCCGGCTGCGCCGGCGGACCGGCGCGCGACCCTGACCTGGGTCCCGCCCGGAATCTTGCACCTCCCGGCCCTAATTGCGTGCCGCCGGGGCCGCACCCACGTCGTCCCTTTGCTGTTATACTAGTTGAACTTCCGCCGGCCCTGGTGCCGCTTTGCTATATGAATCCCCTGCCCACGGCCCCCGCGGCCGCTACCGAAACGGCCACTCTCGACATTGAGGGCATGACCTGCGCCTCCTGCTCCAACTTCGTGGAGCGCACGCTCAGCCGCACGCCCGGCGTGCAGCGCGCCGTAGTGAACCTGGCCACCGAGAAAGCCACCATTGACTTTGAGCCCGGCCAGATAACCCGCGCCGGCCTGAAGGCTGCCATCGAAGAAGCCGGCTACGGCGTGGCCGAAACCGCCGCCAGCGCGGCCGCCCCCGACCAGCCCGCCAGCCCCCTGGCCACCAACGACGAGCTGGCCGCCCGTAAGGCCGCCACCTACGCTCACCTGCGCCGCCGCTTTGTGGTGGCCATTACCCTGGCCGCCGTGGTCATGGTGCTGAGTATGAATATGTTATGGCCCGCGCTAGAAGCCCGGCTCAATATGCAGCTGCTCAATTACTTGCAATTGGCGCTCACGCTGCCCGTGGTGCTGTATTGCGGGCGCGAGTTCTACGTGGCGGCCTGGAACGGCTTGCGCCACCGCACTGCCAGCATGGACACGCTTATTGCCGTGGGCACGGGCGCGGCGTTTGCTTATAGCCTGGTAGCCACGCTGTTGCCGGGCGTGCTCACCAGCCGCGGCATTGCGCCGCACGTGTATTACGACACCACGGCCACCATTATCGCCCTCATTTTGCTGGGCAAGGTGCTGGAGGCGCGCGCCAAGGTGCGCACCTCGGCCGCTATGAAGGCGCTGCTGGGCTTGCAGGCGCGCACGGCCCGCGTGGTGCGCGGCAGCCAGGAAGTAGATGTAGCTATCGAGCAGGTGCAGCTGGGCGATGTGGTGGTGGTGCGCCCCGGCGAGAAAGTAGCCACCGACGGCATCATCCAAGCCGGCCAGTCGGCCCTCGACGAGGCCATGCTCACCGGCGAAAGCCTGCCCGTGGAGAAAAAAGCCGGCGACCCGGTATTCGGGGCCACTATCAACAAGACGGGCTCCTTCCGCTTTGTGGTGACCAAGGTGGGGGCCGACACCATGCTGGCTCAAATTGTGCAACTCGTGAGTGACGCCCAGGGCAGCCGTGCGCCCATTCAGCGGCTGGCCGACCGGGTGAGCGCGGTGTTCGTACCCACCGTGATAGTCATTGCGTTACTCACGTTCGGGCTATGGTTTGCCTTTGCACCCGAGGCCACGCGGCTGCCGCTGGCGCTGGTCAATTTTGTGGCTGTGCTCATCATTGCCTGTCCCTGCGCGCTGGGTTTGGCTACGCCCACGGCCATCATGGTGGGCACCGGCAAGGGGGCCGAGCTGGGCATCCTCATCCGCAACGCCGAAGCCCTCGAAAAAGCCTACCAGGTTGATACCGTGCTGCTCGATAAAACCGGCACTATCACAAAGGGTGAGCCTTCCGTAACCGACTTCCTTCCGCTGCCCGGCTACGAAGCGGCTAAGCTGCTGCCCCTGCTCGCCGCCGTAGAGCGCCTGAGCGAGCACCCGCTCGCCGCCGCCGTGGTGCGATATGTAGAAAGTACTGATAATCAAAGTGTTAAGCAGGAAGTAAGTTCCGTTAACGAATTAACTACCACAGATTTTCGGGCTGTGGAAGGCCAGGGGGCGGCGGCCACGGTGGGCGGCCAGGCGGTGCTCATCGGCAACCAGCGCCTGCTGCGCGAGGCTGGCGTAGCCGCCACGCCCGCCCAGGAGCAGGCCGCCGCCGGCCTGCTCACCCAGGCCAAAACCGTGCTCTACGTGGCTATTGATGGCCAGCCCGCCGCCGTTATCGGCGTGGCCGATACCATCCGCGCTACCTCGGTGGCGGCCATCCGGCAGCTGCAATCGCTGGGGCTGGAGGTGGTGATGATGACTGGCGATAACCCCCAAACCGCGGCCGCCGTGGCCGCCCAGGTGGGCATCACGCGCTACTTTGCCGAGGTGCTGCCCGCGGGCAAGGCCGGCCAGGTGCAGGCCCTGCAAGCCGAGGGCCGCACCGTGGCCATGGTGGGCGACGGCCTCAACGACGCGCCCGCCCTGGCCCGCGCCAACGTGGGGCTGGCCCTGGCCACCGGCACCGACGTGGCCATGGAGGCCGCCGCCATTACCTTGCTGCGGCCCGACCTGCGGGGCGTGGTCACGGCCATCCTACTCTCGCGCAGCACCATGCGCACCATCCGGCAAAACTTGTTCTTCGCGTTCATTTACAACGCGTTGGGGATTCCCATTGCGGCCGGGCTGCTGTATCCGTTTACGGGCTGGCTGCTGTCGCCCATGCTGGCGGCGGGAGCCATGGCGCTCAGCTCGGTGTCGGTGCTCACCAACTCGCTGCGGCTGCGCAGCTTTCGGATTAAAAATCAGTAAATCAAGTAGTTAACTTATAAACAAGCCCCTCCGTTACTTCGCAAGCTGAAGTGACGGAGGGGCTTCTTTGCGTAAAGAGTGGGCTGGGGCCACTTGGCTTTTACCGCGAAGCAGAACGCAGTGGCCCGGCACGCTCTACCTGCCTGATTGCGGGCTGCCGGGCGGGCGCGGGCACCCGGCGGGGGCAGGGGCAGAGTTGTGCAATATCAATTTTTAAGATGACTTTTATCATATGGGTGCCCGGCTAAGCAGGGAACCTTTGTGGCGAAGTACAGGCCCCATTAAAGCGGGTTTTAGTAAGCTGTCAAGTATGTGTAAGCAACTGAATTAGTAGCCCATACCACAGGTTGACGGACGGGTTAAAGCAGCGCGCAGCAGCTGCCCGAATAGCCCGTTTTTGTTGAAAAATAAGTCTCGGTTTATCCCCCGGCGGCCCGCGCCGCCACCCCATTGCCGTTCACTACCCGTTGGTCTATTCTTAATCGCTACGCCAAGCAGTTATTATATGACATAAAAAACTTACCAACAAGAAGTTATGGAAAGTTACGAGCGTTATACGGACACCTCGCAAGTAATTTTGCCGGCGTTGGATACCGTATTCATTTTTTGGGCATTTCGCCTGGCCGACCACTCGCACGTGGGCTTGGTGCCGCCGGTGGAATACTCGCCGTTTCTGTTTGTCATTTTTGCCCTGCTCTGGGGCATTTTGTCGCGCCAGTTTGCCAATATCTACCGGCTCGACCGGCTGATGAGTTACTCCGAAAAGCTGGGCCGTCTGCTCTACACCTTTGGGCTGCACGCTGGCCTCATGCTGCTGGGCGCGGTGCTGCTGCGGGTGCCGCTGCGGCCGTTTTCGTACCTGCTGGTGGTGTACGTGCTGGCCGTTGACGGTATTGTGCTGGGGCGGTTTGCGCTGGCTTTTGGCTACCGCGCCTACCGGCAGTACGTGGCCAAGCCCCACAGCCGCTTTGTGATAGTGGGCGCCGGGGCTAGCGGCCAGCAGCTCTACCACCTGCTCACGAGCCGCCTCACCAGCGGCGACTCGTTCAAGGGCTTTTTTGTGGCCGAGGGCGAGGTGGTGCCGGCCGCGCTGCGCCCGCTGGTGCGCGGCACCGTGGCCGACCTCAAGGCCTACTGCCGCAGCACGCCGCTCGATGAGCTCTACTTTGCCCTGCCCTTCCACCAGTACGCGCTCATTGAGGACCTGGCCAGCTTTGCGGCCGATAACTTCCTGTCGTTCCGCATTGTGCCCGACTACGCGGGCACGGTGGGCCGGGCCGTGGATGTGCTCTTTCACGACCGTATGCCCATCCTCACGGTGCGCCACGAGCCGCTGGGCATTTATGCCAACCAGATAATTAAGCGCGGGTTCGATATCGCGTTTTCGCTGGTAGTTATCGGGGTGGTGTTTCCGGTGGTGGTGCTGCCGCTGGCGCTGCTCATCAAGCTCGATTCGCCGGGCCCCGTGTTTTTCAAGCAAATGCGGCCGGGCTGGCGCAACCAGCTGTTTCCGTGCTACAAGCTGCGCACCATGCGCCGCGACCACGGCCGCGCCGAGCTGCAAGCCTCCCGCACCGACCCCCGCATCACGCGGGTGGGCCGCTACCTGCGCAAGTACAACCTCGACGAGCTGCCCCAGTTCTTCAACGTGCTGCTCGGGCACATGTCGGTGGTGGGGCCGCGGCCCAATATGGTGTCGCAGCTCGAAGAATACTCCAAGCAAATCAGCACCTACCCGCAGCGCCACACCGTGATGCCCGGCATCACGGGCTACGCCCAGGTAAACGGCTGCCGCGGCGAAACCCGCGCCCCCCAGGCCATGGAGCGCCGCGTGGAATACGACCTTAAGTACATGGAGCGCTGGTCGTTTGGGCTCGACCTTCAGATTATCGGCCAAACCGTGCTCAACATGGTGCGCGGCGAAAAAGACGCCTTTTGAAATTAATTAAAAATGATAAATTAAAAAATTGATTATCAGTTTCTTAATCGCTCATTTTTAATTTTTAATTAAGTTATCCCGCCCGCTATGCAGCCAGCAGTACTTCCCAAAAGTCAGGTAATCAATACGTTGGTATCGACGGGCACGCTGCCCGGCTTTGTCGACACCATTCTGCGGCTGGGCGCGGCGCGCTCCTCGGCCTACGTGTGCTGCGCCAATGTGCACATGCTGGTGGAGGCCCACCGGCGGCCCGCCTTCCGGCCGGTGCTGGCGGGGGCGGCCATCGTCACGCCCGACGGCAGCCCCGTGGCGGCGGCCGTGGGCTGGCTGGGTGGCCAGCGCCAGGCGCGGGTGGCGGGTATGGACCTGCTGCCCGCCCTGCTCACGGCCGCCGCCGCCCGCGGGCAGTCGGTGTACTTCTACGGCACCACGCCGGCGGTGCTGGCGGCCATGGTGGCCCGCGCCGCCCGCGAGCTGCCCGCCCTGCGCATCGTGGGGGCGCACGCGCCGCCCTTCCGGCCCCTCACCCCGGCTGAGGAAGCGGCCGATGCGGCCGCCATCAACGCCGCCGACCCCGACCTGCTGTTTGTGGCCCTGGGCTGCCCGCGGCAAGAGCAGTGGATGGCCGCCCACCAGGGGTGCATTCGGGCGTGCATGCTGGGCGTGGGGCAGGCCTTTCCGGTGTATGCGGGCCTGGAGCCCCGCCTGCCAGCCTGGGCCCGCCGCCTGTGGCTGGAGTGGGCCTACCGCCTGTGGCAGGAGCCCCGCCGCCTGGCCCGCCGCTACCTCGTCACCAACACCTGGTTTATGTATTTGATGATAAGGGAGTTAGGAGTTAGAAGAACGTCATGCTGAGCTTGCCGAAGCATCTCGCTCGCAACTAGCGAACGACACCCGAACGAGGCGAGCGAGATGCTTCGGCAGGCTCAGCATGACGTTCTTTTTTATCTCTATTTCAAGACTGCCCATCTGCAAAAACAACAACTCTCTCCCAAACAAACGCACCTATGAAAGCAGTGATACTAGCCGGGGGCTACGGCACCCGCATCAGCGAGGAAAGCGGGATTCGGCCCAAGCCGATGGTCGAAATTGGCGGCCGGCCCATTCTGTGGCACATCATGAAAACCTATGCCCACCACGGCATCACCGACTTCGTGATTTGCTGCGGCTACAAGGGGCACCTGATAAAGCAGTACTTCGCCGACTACTTTCTGCAAAACTCGGACGTCACCTTCCGGCTCGACCGCCAGCAGATGCAGTTGCACCACACCCACGCCGAGCCCTGGACCGTGACTCTCGTGGACACCGGCCTCGACTCGCTGTCGGGCGGCCGCCTGCGGCGCGTGCGCGAGTACCTGGATGAGCAAACCTTCTGCTTCACCTACGGCGATGGCGTGAGCGACATCGACATTCAGGCCAGCATCCATTACCACCACCAGCAGGGCGCGCAGGCCACGCTCACGGCGGTGCGCCAGCCGGGCCGCTTCGGGGCCTTCAACCTCACTGAGGCTGACCAACGCGTGAATAGCTTCACCGAGAAGCCCGAGGGCGGCGACACACCCTGGATAAACGGCGGCTTCTTCGTGCTGGAGCCCAGCGTATTTGACTATATCGACGCCGACGATACCATGTGGGAACGCGGCCCCCTGGAGCGCCTCTCCGCCGAGGGCCAGCTGGCCGCCTACCGCCACGAGGGCTTCTGGCAGCCCATGGACACCCTGCGCGACCGCACCCTGCTCGAAGAGCTGTGGCAGTCGGGCAAGGCCCCCTGGAAAGTGTGGGCCGCGCCGCCCGCCTGGCAGCCCAAGCCCGTGCCCGCCGCCCCCGCTGAGGCCCCGGCCCCGTCGCGCGCTTTGCCTGCGGAGCTGGTAAATGCTTAGTATATAGTAGGTTAAATAAAGCCTGAGAGAACGTCATGCAAGCCGCAGGGAAGCATCTCGCTCGCATCGTTAAACGGTTAAGATTAGTGCAGCACGTGAGATGCTTCCCTCCGGTCTGTATGACGTTGTCGTAGCCTCACAAGCCCCGCCCGCCCCCATTTACCCCTTGAACTTCACCCCTCACAATCAACAAAATGATTCAACGCATACTCATTACCGGCAATATGGGCTACGTGGGGCCGGGCGTGGTGCAGCACCTGCGCCGCACCTTTCCCGGCGCCGAGCTGATTGGCTACGACCTGGGGCTTTTTGCCCAGTGCCTCACCGGCACGGGCCGCCTGCCCGAGTCGCGGCTCGACCGCCAGGTGTTTGGCGATGTGCGGGCGGTGCCCGCGGCGCTGCTGGCCGGTGTAACGGCTGTGGTGCACCTGGCCGCCATCTCCAACGACCCCATGGGCAACCTGTATGAGGACGTGACGATGGCCATCAACCACCGCGCTGGTATCGAGCTGGCCCGCCAGGCCAAGGCCGCCGGCGTGCGCAGCTTCGTGTTTGCCAGCTCGTGCAGCATCTACGGCGAAGGTGGCAACGACGCTAAAACCGAGGACTCGGCCCTGAACCCGCTCACGGCCTACGCCCGCTCCAAGGTGGCCAGCGAGCGCGACCTGACCCCCCTGGCCGATGAGAGCTTTGTGGTCACCTGCCTGCGCTTTGCCACCGCCTGCGGCTGGAGCGACCGCCTGCGCCTCGACCTGGTGCTCAACGACTTCGTGGCCAGCGCCGTGGCCAGCGGCGAAATCAGTATCCTGAGCGACGGCATGCCCTGGCGGCCCCTCATTCATGTGCGCGACATGGCTCGCGCCATCGAGTGGGCCGTTGAGCGGCCGGCTACGCACGGCGGCGAGTTCCTGGCCATCAACACCGGCTCCGATACCTGGAACTACCGCGTGCTGGCGCTGGCCGCCGCCGTAGCTGTGGCCCTGCCCGGCACCCAGGTGGGCGTGAACCCCACCGCCGCCCCCGACCGCCGCTCGTACCGCGTCGATTTTAGCCTATACCGGCAGCTGGCCCCCGACCACCAACCCCAGCACACGCTATCGGCCACCATTGCCGAGCTGCAACGGCAGCTGCTGGCCACGGGTTTCCGCGACGCGGCCTTCCGCACCTCGCACCTCATGCGCCTGCGCACGCTGGCTGCCCTGCGCGAGCAAGGCGAGCTCACCGAAGACCTCACCTGGGCCGTGGCGGCCACCCAGGTAGCGGCTCCCACCGAGGTAGCCACCATGAGCCTGGCTTGATAAGCTGATGGGCGACGGAGAATTGAAATTTTTGATAAATAGGTTACTGCTAATTGTTTACGCATGATTTTCACCGAAACAAAGTTGGCGGGAGCCTTCATTATTGACTTGGAGCGCCGCACCGACGAGCGCGGCTTTTTTGCGCGCTCGTGGTGCGAAGACGAGTTTGCGGCCCACGGCATTTACCTGCCCCCGCTGCAAGCTAACCTATCGAGCAACCCCACCCAGGGCACCCTGCGCGGCATGCACTACCAGCTGCCGCCCCACGCCGAAAGCAAGCTGGTGCGCTGCACCCGCGGCGCCCTCTACGATGTGATAGTGGACCTGCGCGCCGAGTCGCCCACCTACGGCCAGTGGGTGGGAGTGGAGCTCACCGCCGACAATTTTCGGCAACTCTTTGTGCCCGAGCGCTTTGCCCACGGCTTTCTCACCCTGGAGCCCCACACCGACGCCGCCTACCAGGTATCAGCTAAGTACGCGCCCGGGGCCGAGCACGGCCTGCGCTGGAACGACCCCGCCCTGGCCATTGCCTGGCCCGCCGCGCCCCGCCTGGTGTCGGCCAAAGACCAGGTGCACCCCCTTTTCAATGAGCAATTAGCAGTGAGTAATGAACAGTGAGCAGGTGGGGCCGGGCGGCGGCTGGCCACTGCGCTTGCTGGCCAGCTGCGCGTCGAATTTGGGTGTAAATAGCTAATAGACAAATAATTAAAAATTAATTGCTCATTACTCACTGCTAACTGTTCATTGCTATGATTCTCGTTGATACTGCGCTAAAGGCGCGCCAGGCCGCGGGCCGGCCCATTCGGGTGGGCATGGTAGGGGCGGGGTTTATGGGCCGGGGCGTGGCCCTGCAAATATGCCGCTACGTGCCGGGCATGGTGCTGGCCGCCATTGCCAACCGCACGCTGGCGCAGGCCCGCCGCGCCTACAGCGAGGCCGGTGAGCTAGGCGCGCACGAGGTATCGTCGGTGGCGGCCCTAGAGCGCTGCATCGAGCTGGGCCAGCCCGCCATCACCAGCGATGCCTTGCTGCTGAGCCGCGCCGGCAATATCGACGTAATTATTGAGGTGACCGGGGCCGTGGAGCACGGCGCGCACGTGGTGCTGGAGGCCATTCGGCACGGCAAGCACGTGGTGCTGCTCAACGCCGAGCTCGACGGCACGGTGGGCGCTATTCTCAAAGTGCACGCCGACCGCGCCGGGGTGGTGTACACCGTGAGCGACGGCGACCAGCCCGGCGTGACGCTCAACCTGGCCCGCTTCGTGCTGGGCCTGGGCGTGAAGCCCGTGCTGTGCGGCAACATCAAGGGCCTGCACGACCCCTACCGCAACCCCACCACCCAGGAGGGCTTTGCCCGGCAGTGGGGCCAAAACCCCAGCATGGTCACCAGCTTTGCCGACGGCAGCAAAATCAGCTTCGAGCAGGCCGTAATTGCCAATGCCCTGGGCATGGAAGTGGCCCAGCGCGGCATGCTGGGCCCCACCGTGGCCCCCGGCACGCCCATCAGCCAGGCCGCCGAGTGGTACCCGCACGACCTGCTGCTGAGCGGCGGCCCCGGCATTGTGGACTACGTGGTGGGTGCTGAGCCCGGCCCCGGCGTGTTTATTCTGGGCACCCACGATGACCCCGTGCAGCAGCACTACCTCAAGCTGTATAAGCTGGGCCCGGGGCCGCTCTACTGCTTCTACACGCCCTACCACCTCTGCCACTTCGAAACGCCCACCTCGGTGGCGCGGGCCGTGCTC
The DNA here is from genome assembly GCF_054779975.1 of Hymenobacter arcticus. NCBI lineage: Bacteria > Pseudomonadati > Bacteroidota > Cytophagia > Cytophagales > Hymenobacteraceae > Hymenobacter > Hymenobacter arcticus. The sequence goes on along the minus strand of NZ_BAAGXF010000014.1, from coordinate 41,777 downwards.
TTCCACGATGCCTGTCTGGCCCCCGCCGGCGCGCCCCGCGTGGAGGTAGTGACGGCCGCCAAAACAGGGCTGCGCGCCGGCGACGTGCTCGACGGCATTGGCCACTACATGACCTATGGCCTAGCCGAGAACTTCCCGCTGGCCCGCCGGCAAAACCTGCTGCCCATTGGTGTGGCCGAGGGCTGCGTGCTGCGCCACGACGTGCCCCAGGACCAGGTGCTCACCTACGACGACGTGCTGTTGCCCGAAGGCCGCTTAGTGGATGAGCTGCGCCGCGAGCAAGACGCCTACTTCGGCACCCCCGCGCCGGCCGCGCAGCGCCAGCCAGTGGCCATGCACAGTGCATAGTGTTGAAAACAAAAAAGTTAGCTACCTTGAACAAGTTTTAGCGTGCCTCAACCTTCCCCTCCGCTGCTATGAGAAATGCGTTAGCATCCGCTGGCCACCCGGTCGCTGAGCGGCCAATAATTGTGTCGGGCTTGTCGGGCCTGGCGCTGCCTAGCCCCACGCCCGCGCCCACGGCCGGCACCTGCCGGTTTTGCGGCGCGCCGCTGCGCGTCACGTTCGTAGACCTGGGCCCCTCGCCGCTGTGCCAAGACCACGTGCGGCCCGAAGACTTCAACCGGGCCGAGCCATTTTACGACCTGCACGCCTACGTGTGCCTCTCGTGCCTGCTGGTGCAGGTGAAGGACCTCATTGCCCCGGCCGACCTCTTCCCGAGTGATTACGCCTACTTTTCGTCCTACTCGCCCTCCTGGCTGCGCCATGCCCGGCAGTACACCGAGCTGGTGACCGAGCGTTTTGGCCTGGGCCCCGAGCACCTGGTGGTGGAGGTGGCCAGCAACGACGGCTACCTGCTCCAAAACTTTGTGGAGCAGGGCATTCCGGTGCTGGGCATCGAGCCGGCCGAAAACGTGGCCAACGCCGCCCGCCAGAAGGGCATCAATACCCTCAGTAAGTTCTTTGGCCTGGCCACGGCCCGGGAAGTGGCCGAGAGCTGCGGCCAGGCTGACCTGCTCATTGGCAACAACGTGCTGGCCCACGTGCCCGACATCAACGACTTCGTGGCCGGGCTGGCTGCCATCCTCAAGCCGGGCGGGGTGCTCACCATGGAGTTTCCGCATCTGCTACGCTTAGTAACTGGCAATCAGTTTGATACCATTTACCATGAGCATTTTAGCTACCTGTCGTTTTGGACGGTGGGGCACATTTTTGCCCACCACGGCCTCACCCTGTTTGATGTGGAGGAACTGCCCACCCACGGCGGCTCGCTGCGCATATATGCCCGCCACGCCGACTGCGCCGACCCCGCCCTGGCCGTGACGCCCGCCGTGCCCGCCCTGCGCACCCGCGAGGTGGCGGCCGGTGTGTGCAACCTCGATTTTTACCTCGATTTTGCGGCTTGCGCCAAGGAAACCAAGCGCAAGCTGCTCGAATTTTTGATTGGGGCCAAGCGCGCCGGCAAAACGGTGGTGGGCTACGGCGCGCCCGGCAAGGGCAACACGCTGCTCAACTATTGCGGCATTCGCACTGATTTTGTGGACTATACCGTCGATTTGAACCCCCACAAGCAGGGCAATTTCCTGCCCGGCACCCGCCTGCCCATCTACCACCCCGACCGCATCCTCGAAACCCGGCCCGACTACCTGCTCATCCTGCCCTGGAACCTGCGCGAAGAAATAATGGAGCAAATGGCCGTCATCCGCACCTGGGGCGGCCAGTTTGTGGTGCCCATCCCGGAGGTGTGCGTGTACGCGTGAGAGGGCTTAGGGAGAGGGGTAAATTGTTAAAAAACAGAACGTCATGCTGAACGCAGTGAAGCATCTCTACCGCGTAACTAACCCCATGCGTTGAGATTACTTACGCGGTAGAAATGCTTCACTGCATTCAGCATGACGTTCTGTTTTTTGCTCATAAAATATTAATAAATAGCATCTTAGTTCATGCTGAAACTAGGCTTGCCAACCCAGGGCCTGCGCGTGCTGTGCCTGGGCGCGCACTGCGACGACATTGAGATAGGGGCCGGGGGCACGCTGCTGCGCCTGCTGGCCGCCGGCCAGGTGCAGGCTGTGCGCTGGGTGGTGCTGGCCGCCACCGCCACCCGCGCCCAGGAAGCGGAGGCTTGCGCCGCGCAGTTTCTGGCCGTCGCACCCGAGGCCCCCACCGCCGAAGTTACCGTGCACCGCTACTCGCTCAGCATGTCGCGCAGTACGGCGTCGTGCAGCCCCACCGCCGAAGTTACCGTGCACCGCTACCCCGACGGCCGCCTAACCCAGCACTACGAAGCCATCAAAGCTGATTTTGAAGCCCTCAAGGACTTCGCCCCCGACCTCATCCTGACCCACTATCAGCATGACTTGCATCAGGACCACCGCCTGGTGTCGGAGCTGACCTGGAACACGTTTCGCAACCACCTCATCTGGGAATACGAAATTCCGAAGTACGACGGCGACCTGGGCAACCCGGCCTGCCTGGTGGCCCTCACGGCCGCCGAGCTCACCCGCAAGGTGGCGCTGCTGCTGGCCGGTTACCCCAGCCAGGCCGGCAAGCACTGGTTTGATGCCGAAACCTTTGGGGCGCTGGCCCGCCTGCGCGCCATGCAAGCCGGCGGCGACTGCCGGTATGCGGAGGGGTTTTACGTGCGTAAAATGTTGATTTAGTGATTAAAAAGAACGTCATGCTGAACGCAGTGAAGCATGACGTTCTTTTTCAAAAAGTTATTTATCAATTGCTTAGATTAAAATCATGCTCCCCACCGCCCTGTCCGCCGTTGCCCTGCCTACCGCCAGCCCACCCACCGGGCCCGGCGAGGAGCTGCACGCGCTGATGCGGCGGCTGTTTCCCATTTGCCGCAGCATCACCGGCGATGGCGTGCGGCAGACCCTGGCCATCCTGGGGGAGTACCTGCCCGGCTTGCAGGTGCACGAGGTGCCCACCGGCACGCCCGTGCTCGACTGGACGGTACCCCGCGAGTGGAACATCCGGGAGGCGTGGGTGAAAAACCAGCGCGGCGAGAAAGTAATTGATTTTGAGGCCAATAACCTGCACCTGGTGAGCTACAGCGTGCCCGTGCACCGCTGGGTAACGCGCGCCGAGCTCGACGAGCACCTGCACTCGCTGCCCGAGCAGCCCAGCCTCATCCCGTACCGCACCGCCTACTACGCCGAGGCCTGGGGCTTTTGCCTGGCCCACACCCAGCGCCTGGCCCTCACCGACGACACCTACGAGGTGTGCATCGACAGCACGCTGGCCCCCGGCAACCTCACCTACGGCGAGCTGCTGCTGCCCGGCGACACGGAGGACGAAATCCTGCTTTCGTGCCACATCTGCCACCCTTCGCTGGCCAACGACAACCTTTCGGGCGTGGCCGTGGCCACTTACCTGGCCCGACACCTGGCCACCGAGCCGCGCCACTACAGCTACCGCTTCGTGTTTGTGCCCGGCACCATTGGCTCGCTCACCTGGCTCAGCCGCCACTTTGCCACCGTGGGGCGGGTGCGGCACGGGCTGGTGCTCACGCTGTTGGGCGGGCCGGGCGCGTTCACCTACAAGCAGTCGCGCCGCGGCAATGCGGTGGTGGACCAGGCGGCGGCGCTGGTGCTGGCGCAGGCCGGGGTGCCGCACGCGGTGCGGCCGTTTTCGCCCTACGGCTACGACGAGCGCCAGTACTGCTCGCCGGGCTTCAACCTGCCGGTGGGCTGCTTTTCGCGCACCCCGTTTGGCGAGTTTGCCGAGTACCACACCTCGGCCGATAACCTCGACTTTGTGCGCCCCGACCAGTTGGCCGAGTCCCTGGATTTGGTGCAGGAGTTGCTGGCCGTGCTCGACGCCAACCGCCGCTACCGCAGCCGCAGCCCCTACGGCGAGCCCCAGCTAGGCCGCCGCGGCCTCTACAAAAACGTGGGCGGCGGCCTCGACGGGGCCGCCTGGCAACTGGCCCTGCTCTGGGTGCTCAACCTCTCCGACGGCCAGCACACGCTGCTGCACATTGCTGAGCGGGCGGGCCTACCCTTTGCCCAGGTGCACCAGGCCGCCATTGCCCTGCAAGGCACCGACTTACTCGAATTATTACCCGATTGAAACTGCCCGTTTGCCCCATGTTTTCACCCTAACGCTTTCGGTATGAACACACTCCTGCCCGCCGCGCCCGCCATTGGCCGCCCCGCCACCTTTCCCTGCCCCGTGTGCGGCAGCACCGCGGGCACCGTCTTCTACGAAGTGCACCACGTGCCCACGCAGTCGGGCATCCTGTGGCCCACGGCCGAAGCCGCCCGGCGGGCCCCTACCACGGACATCCGGCTCACCTTTTGCCCGCATTGCCACTACATGGGCAACGAGGCCTACGAGGCGGCCAAGGTGACGCACGCCCGCAACGACTTTTCGCTGGAGTTTTCGCCCTCTTTCCGGGCCTTCACGCGGGCGCTGGCCCAGCAATTGCTCGACGACTACGACCTGCGCGGGGCCCGCGTGCTCGACATTGGCTGCGGCAACGGCGACTTTGTGCGCACGCTCTGCGAGCTGGGCGCGGCCAGCGGCACCGGCATCGACCCCGGCTACGCGCCGCCGGCGGGCCTTGCGCCCGCCGCGCCGGCCGGGGAGGCCACCTTCCTGGCCGATTACTACGATGCGCGCTACGCCGACCTGCCCGTGGACCTGGTGAGCTGCCGCCACATGCTCAACGTCATTGCCGACCCCCGCGCCTTTGTGCAGCTGCTGCGCCGCAACCTGGGGACCCAGCGCCCGCTCGTGTACGTGGAGGTGCCCAACGCGCTCTACGACATTGGCGAAAAAGTAATCTGGAACATCGTGAACGAGCACCGCTCGTGGTTTTCGCCGGCCTCGCTGCGCTGGCTTTTCGAGAGCACTGGCTTTGAGGTGCTGGCCGTGGTGCCCTGCTGGCACGGCGAGTACCTGGGCCTGGTAGCGCGCCCGGTGGACGTGCCCGCCACCCCGCCGCCCGCCGTGCGCGATGCGGCCACGCCCGCCGCCGTGCGTGGCTTTTGGGCCGAGGGCCAGCGCCTCGTGGCCCAGTGGCAAGTAGTGGTCGATGACCTGGCCCACCGCCACGCGCGGGTGGTGGCCTGGGGGGCGGGCTCGCGGGCCATTGCCTTCGTCAATACCTACCCCGCCCTGCACCCGCTGCTGCAGGCCGTGGTCGACATCAACCCCCAGCGCCAGGGGCAGTTTATGCCCGGCACGGCGCACCCGGTCATCGCCCCCGAGGCGGCCGTGGCGCTGGCCCCCGACGTGCTGCTCGTTACCAACCCCACCTACGCTCAGGAAATCAGGGTGCAGGCCCACGCCCTTGGGCTGCTGGTGGGCCTGCTGGGGGCGGGGGCCGAGCTGGCCACGGGCCTGCTGAGTGATTTTATTGTGCTGTAATAACGAGACTGACAAGGTATTAACTCAACAAATTATGAAAGAGCTCGACGTACTGATGCCGCCGGCCACCCTGGCCCCGGCGCTCCTCACGCCCGCCAGCTTTGCCGGCTCGCGGGCCCTGCAAGCGCGGCTGCACGCGGCCATTCCCGGCGGGGCGCACACCTATGCCAAGGGCGACGACCAGTTCCCCGAGTTTATGGCCCCCTGCCTGGTGCGCGGCCACGGCTGCCGGGTGTGGGATGTCAATGATAATGAGTTTATTGAGTATGGCATGGGGCTGCGGGCCGTGACGCTGGGCCACGCCTACCCGCCCGTGGTAGCGGCCGCCCAGCAGCAGCTAAGCCTGGGCACCAACCTGGGCCGCCCCACCTACCTGGAGCTCGAAACGGCCGAAGAATTCCTGGCCTTCACCCAGGCCGGCGACATGGTAAAGTTTGCCAAAAACGGCTCCGACGCCACCACGGCCGCCGTGAAGCTGGCCCGCGCCTACACCGGCCGGCCGCTGGCCGCCGTGTGCCAGGACCACCCGTTTTTCTCCACCGACGACTGGTTTATCGGGGCCACGCCCATGGCGGCAGGCATTCCGGCGGCCGTGCAGGCCCTCACCGTGGGCTTCCGCTACAACGACCTGGCCAGCGTGGAGGCCCTCTTTGCGGCGCATCCCGGCCAGGTGGCCTGCCTGCTGCTGGAAGTAGAAAAGGACGTGCCGCCCGCCCCCGGCTTCCTGCAAGGCCTGCGCCGGCTGTGCGACCGCGAGGGCAGCGTGCTGGTATTCGACGAGATTATCACTGGCTTTCGGTGGCACAACCAGGGCGCGCAGGGCCGCTACGGCGTGCGCCCCGACCTCAGCACCTGGGGCAAAGCCCTGGCCAACGGCCTGGCCCTGGCCGCCCTCAGCGGCCGCCGCGAGCTCATGGAGCGCGGTGGCCTGCACCACCCGCACGAGCGCGTATTCCTGCTCTCGACCACCTACGGGGCCGAAACCCACGCCCTGGCCGCCGCCCGCGCCGTAATGCGCACCTACGCCACCGAGCCCGTGGTGGCGCACCTGCATGCCCAGGGCGAGCGCCTGCGCGAGGGCCTGACGCAAGCCGCCCACGACCAGGGCGTGGAGGAGCACTTCCGGGTGCTGGGTCCCGCTTGCTGCCTGGCCTACGGCACCCGCGACGCCGACGGGCAGCCCTCGCAGGCCTTCCGCACTCTGTTTTTGCAGGAAACCCTACGCCGCGGCCTGCTACTGCCCTCCTTTGTCATCAGCTACGCCCACACCGACGCCGTGGTGGACGAAACCGTGGACCGTGTGCACGCCGCGCTCGGCGTGTACCGCCGCGCCCTCGAAGACGGCATTGGCGGCTACCTGCTGGGCCGCGCCGTAAAGCCGGTGTTCCGGGCGCGCAATTGAAGTTTACAGCACGTCATGCTGCACTGCGTGCAGCATGACGTGCTGCTTGAATGGAATAGCTCACCCAGCCGCTGGCTACAAGCCCTCGGCCAGGCTGGCGGCCTCCGTAGTCAGCGCCAGGGCCGCGGCCCTGGTAATAGTGTTGAAAATCAATTTGATAGGGAGCCAGCGTAGCGCTACCGGCAGCCCCTGCAAAGCAGGCAGCTTCAGCAGTTTCAGCACGCGGCGGGCGGTGACCAAGTCGCGCTGGCGCAGCGAGCGGTAGGCCCCCGCCAGCACAAACTGGTTGAAAAATTGCGCCTGGGCCTGCCGCAGTCGTGGGGCCGGCAGTAGCCCCTGGGCCTGGGTTTTAGCAAAAATGCGCAGCAACAGCTCCACCGTGTGCTCGGTGAACATGCTGGCGGTAATGGCGCCGTCGTGCACGGTGTAGGCCGCAATGCAGCCGGGCACCAGCTGCACTCCCCACTGGCTGAAAAGCCGGGCCCAGAGGTCGGTGTCTTCGGTGGTTTCCTGGGTTAGGTCGGGCGGGGTGGCCAGGTAAGCGGCGCGGCTGGCCACCAGCGCCGGAATGCGCACCCACGAAGAGTCGGTGAGCACCCGCGTGAGCGCTGGCACCGGGGCCAGCCAGCGCCGGCGGCCGGGGTACTGGCGGCGCAGCAGGCGCTTGTGGGCATCCACCACATCCACGCCGAAGAGCAGTACCTCGTGCTGGCCGCGGCTGGTGCGCAGCTCGGCCACCAGCCGCGCTAGACCGCCGGGCCGCAAAAAATCGTCGTCGTGCAGGTGGTACAGGTAGTGGCCCCGCGCCCGGTTCACGCAGGCCAGAAAGTTGTCGGCAGCGGTGCTGCCGGGCGCGTTGCGGTAGTAGCGCCACTGCCCGGCCGGCTGGCGGCGCAGCCCCAGGCGCGCCACGCGCCCGCACAGGTCGTTGGCCGTCGAGTTGTCGGATACCAGCACTTCCACGTCGGGCGGCAGCGGGCCCAGCGAGCGCAACGCCCGGGCCAGCAGCCCCGGCCGGTGGTAGGTAGGCACGCAAATGCTGAGCAAGGGCGGCGGCGCGAGCGCGAGCCGCCAGCCCGTGCGCGGCAGGGCCGGCGCGGGCGTGGCCACCCCCGGCGCGGGTGCGGGCGTGCCGCCCGCAAAGGCCGCGAAAGGGTGCGCCGCCCGCGCCTGCACCAGCCGGCGGCTGGCTAGCAGGTCATGCCGGTGCTGCCACACGTAGCGCAGCGCGCCCAGCGAAGTGCGCTCAAAAAGCAGCAGGTAGCACACGATGAACACCTGCCGGGGCAGCGCCTGCATCAGCATGGCCGGCACCTGGCGGGCGGGCGTGTTTTTTACCAGCAGCAGCCACTGGTTTTTGACGGCATCGGCCTTGAGGGCGCCGCCCAGCCGCCGCCGCACGGCCAGGCTGGCCGGCAAAAACTGGCGCGGGTGCAGCGCCCGACAGGCCGGCTCAAACACCGTGCGCCAGCCGTAGAGCTGGCTGCGCCAGGCCACGTCCCAATCTTCCTTGTGGGCAAAAAAACGGGGGTCGAAAAATGCGTCTTCCACCCGCAGGTCATCGATGCAGCGGCGGCGCAGCAGGGGCAGCGCGCCATCGGCCCCGGCCACGTCGGTGCGGGCCAGGGGGCTGGCCTCGCTCAGGCGCTGGCCGTGCAGGCGCAGGCCAAAGCGCCCGCCCGTGCGCCGCAGCATGCCGGCGCTGTCGATGCGCGGGTCGGGCTCGGTGGTTTGCAGCAGCAGGCCGCACACCGTGCCAATGCGCGGGTGCTGCTGCATGGCGGCCACGGCGCGGGCCAGGTAGTCGGGGGCCATTTCCACGTCGGGGTTCACCAGCAGCACCAGCTCGGTGGTGGTGCGGTCGAGGGCGTAGTTGTGGCCGCCGCAAAAGCCGGTGTTGGTGGGCAGCGCGTGCAGGTGAAGGCGGGCATCGGTGGCGGCCAGGGCCCGCACGCGGGCGCGGGTGTCGTCGGCCGAGGCATTGTCCACCACCCACAGCGCAAAGTCGGCGTAGGTCTGGGCCAGGGCCGAGCGCAGGCAGGCCTCAATGGAGGCGGCGCTGTTCCAGGTCACGACGGAAAGTAACACGTGGGGCATGAGAGATTTTTTATAAATAGGATGAAGCTTGCGCGGAGGCTATTTGTCATTGCGAGCGCAGCGAAGCAATCGCACCAGCACGAGCTGTTCGGGTGTCGTGCTGGTGCGATTGCTTCGCTGCGCTCGCAATGACAAACGGCTTTTATGTAAGCCAATAAGTACCTGTATGGCAAATATTTAGCTAGAGTGCTGCGCCACCGCTTCGGCCGCCGCAACCGGCACGCCCACCGTGGCCAGCAGCCGGCGCAGGGCGGGCACATCCACGGTCAGGTCCTCCAGGCGGTCGGCGTAGGCGTTGGCGCCGGTGGCGGCCGGGGCGCTTATCAGCGGGTAGTGGCGCACCCCCACGCGCGCCGATATCTCCATAAAATCGGGTACTACGAAGTGGTGCGGCAGCAGCTCGATGAGCACCGCGCCGGGCGTGCAAAAGCCGATGTTGGCCAGCCCCGCGCCCACCGGCGACACGATAACGCGGGCCTGGGCAAAGAGGGCCGCTTTTTCGGCCAGGCTCAGCTCGCTCAGCTGGTAGGTTACAAAGCCGGCGGGCCGCAGCAGCGCCTGCACCTCCGCCTCGTTGGTGACGCGGCGCACGGTGGCATCGCGCCGGTTGATGTACACCAGCGGACTGAATGAGCGCGTCACAGCCTGCCGCGCCGGGCCGTAGGCGGTGCGCAAAAACTCGAAGGCCCACTCTGGAAAGTGCCGCCCGCGCCCGCGCACGGCCGAGGGCACCACCAGCTGCTCGGCGCGCAGGTGGCGGTGGGTTTGCACGTCGAGCAGGCGCTCGGGGCCCACGCCCAGCAGGGCCATGGTTTCGCGCACAAAGCCGTTGTGGCGGTCGTATACCAAAAAGTAATCAATTGATTCCCAAAGACCTGCCTCGCGCACCAGGTGCAGGCGGGGCAGCGAGTCGAGCAGCCAGTGCGAGTAGTTGCCGGTGCCCGCGCCGCCGCCGCTTAGCAGGTTGCATACGGTGCCGGCCACCGGCACGGGCGGAATAAAGTAGCGCTGCCGAAAAATATTGTTGTCCGCGGGCCCAATCAGGCTCCATTCCTTTTTGGCAAACTGGAAGGAGGCGTCGCCCACCAGCCGGCCATCGGCCGCTACTACGGCCACGCTGTCGAAGTTGTCGGCGTAGAGGCGGCCGCCGGCCAGCGTGAGTACGAAGGCGGGGGCCACCTGCTCGGCCGGCTGGGGCTTGTCGTAGGCCACGCACAGGTCGTAAAAAGCGGGGGCTACTTCGAGCCGCGAGGTGTGGGCGGGCACTATTTCCTGGTAGGTGGCCCCGCTGCCGGGCTGCGCGGCCAGGGCCTGGCTGTGGGGGTGCACCCCGGTGGGCCGGTAGCGCATATTATAAGGCACCAGCTCGCGCAGAAGCCGGCCGGCCCGGCGCTGTAGTCGTTGTAGCATAGCCGAAGGTGGTAAACGTGGAGGGCAGAAAGTAAGAAGAGCCTTATGCACTGCAACCAGCAGATTAACAGCACACAGACCACCCTGCTTGGTGCGATAAAAGTAGGTGTAGCCAGGTGCCACCACATTGATTTTCGTCACTTCCCGCCAACTACCCTGCGCCGCGCCACCCCCCGGGCCGGGCGCTACGCCAAAAAGGCCTGCCCCCAAGTGGGAGCAGGCCTTTCAGCGGCGTTTGGGCGGAAATTAAAAAACTCGCAGTCAAATTTTTAATTCCTGCCAAACCCGCTCAGTAAAGAGGAAGCCGCTGGTGGCTACTCGCTTTTAACCAAGCCGATGGTTTTGCCTTGCAGCGAGCCGCTGGCAAAGCGCACCACGTAGGTGCCGGGCGACAGGGAGCCCACGTCGAGCAGCTGGCTCGACAGGCCGGCCGGGAAGCTTAGCGTGGCTTGGCGCAGCAGGGTGCCCATTTTTGAAAGCACTTGCACCACCATTTGCTCGGCCTGGGCCACGGTGGCCGCTACCTGCACCTGCGACTGGCTGCCGCTGAGCGGGTTGGGGTAGAGGCTGGCCGGGGCCACGGCCGCGCTGCTGGTAGCGGTCAGGGCACTGGTAGTAGCCGCGGCGCTGCGGGCAGCTACGGCGCTGCTGGTAGTTTGCTGCCACACCTCCACGCCCGACAGGTTGACGGTGCCGCCGCTGGTGGTGAGCTGAATGGTGCCGTTGCTGACGGTAACCGGGTAGGGGCCTACCTTGGACCAGGTGCCGGCCGCGCCGGTTTTGAGGTTGCTGGCCACCGATTGGCCGTTCAAAGCCAGGCTGTAGGTTTCGGAGAAGTTGTCTTCCCACACGTAGGCCGATACCAGGTAGGTGCCGTTGGGCACGGCGCTCAGCTGGAAGCTGAGGCTGTTGCCGTACTGGCAGCTGCGCAGCATGGCGGCCCGGCTGGCGTCGGTGCCGGGCGACAGGGCCTGGCTTTGCAGGCTGAAGCTGTTGCCGTTGACCGAGTAGCTGGGGGCCGAGGAGCCCTCCCAGGGGTTGCCGTCGATGGTGGCGGCGCTGCCGTTGAGGTTAATGGCCCGGTAGAAGCTGGTGGTAGTAGTGGTGGGGGCAGGCGTAGTGGTGGCAATGCTGCCGCCGGCCGTCCATAGCTCCAGGCCCGACAGGTTGGCGGTGCCGCCGCTTACCCCCACGGTGAGCGTGCCATTGGTGACGGTGGCCGGGTAGGGGCCGAGGCGGTCCCAGTGGCCGGCCGCGCCGCTGTTGTAGTTGGCCTGCGCCACCTTGCCGTTTACGGCTATGTTAAACGTTTCAGCATCGTTATCTTCCCACACCGTGAGGTACACCGAGTAGCTGGCGTTGGGCAAGCCCGGCACCGTTAGCTGCACGTTGGTGCCGTACACGCTGGAGAAAATCATGCTGGTGCGGGCGGCATCAGTGGCCGGGTTGAGCTGGCGCTGGCCCACGAAGCTGGTGCCGCCCGCTACCTGCACGGCCGAGCCGGCTTCCCACTTGTTGCCAGCAATGGTAGTGGCCCCGCCGTTGAGGTCGAAAGCCCGGTAAAAGGCGTTGGCGGTGGGCGCGGGGGCAGTAGGCGTGGTGGGCGTGGTGGGCGCGGTGCCGGCTACCGTCCACAACTCCAGGCCCGACAGGTTGGCGGTGCCGCCGCTTACCCCCACGCTGAGCGCGCCGTTGGTGACGGTGGCCGGGTAGGGGCCGAGGCGGTCCCAGTGGCCGGCCGCGCCGCTGTTGTAGTTGGCCTGCGCCACCTTGCCGTTCACCGAGATGCTAAACGTCTCCGCGTTGTTGTCTTCCCACACGTAGAGGTACACCAAGTAGTTGGCATTGGGCACGTTGCTCACCGTGGCGGTTACCTGGGTGCCGTACACACTGGATAAAATCAGGCCCGTGCGGGCGGCGTCGGTGGCGGGGTTGAGGGCGTTTTGACCCGTAAAGTTGCTGCCGCCCGTCACTTGCAGGCCCGTGGCCGCACCGGCTTCCCACTTGTTGCCGTCCAGGGTGAGGGCGCCGCCGTTCAGGTTAAAGGCCCGGTAAAACGTGGCGTTGGCGGGGGCCGTTGGCGCGGGAGCAGTCGGCGTATTTGGGGTGGGCGCGGGCGTGGTTATCGTGGGGTTGGGCGTGGCCGCCGTGCCCCCCGAGAGGCCCGGCGTTACGCCGTTCTGCTTCAGCTTTTGCTGCCACAGCGTCCACTCGTTCTGCTCGGTTTGCACCGTGAGGTTGGGCGGCAGGCTCACGTTGCCGCTCACCGTGGTGGCCAGGGCCAGGTTGTAGTCGTTGCGGTTGGAGTAGGGGTTGCCAGCCGAAAAGTTGGCGTAGCCCACCGTGTTATTAGCCACCCGGATGTTGCCGAAGGTAGAAGCCGGCGAGTTGTAGTAGTTGAAGGGCGTGATGCCGCACGAGAGCAAACCCAGCTTCTCGCCGCTGCTGAGGAAGCCGCTGGTTACCACCCGGTTGTCATGCACGTTGATGTCGTGGCCGGCCGCCACGTTGATGCCCGCGTTGCAGGTGCTCACAAACTGGTTGTAGGCGATTTCCACAAAGGCCGGCACCGTGGTGGGCGTGCGGCCGTCGCCGTCGGTGGTCATGCCCGTGCCACTAAAGCCGGTGCTGGTGGCTGGCAGCGGGTAGGCGCCCTGCACGTAGTTGTCGTGCACCCGGGCCGGGCTGGCCGGCGTGCCGCCCGAGTTGTTGAAGTTGATGTTGTCCTCCACCCGGCTCTGGTTGGGCTGGTTAATGACCTGGTTCCAAGCTATTTCGATGTTGGGCAGGTTCAGCACCGTGTTCAGCAGCACGAAGTTCGAGAGGCCCTCCGTGTTGTTGCGCGAGGTGCCAATCATGTTCAGCGCCTGGTTGTAGCGAATCTTCACCGTCTGGTTGGCCGAGCCGTCGCCCAGCCAGCGGTCAAGCACGATGCCGCGGTTGGTTTCGAGGTAATTGTGCTCCAGCACCAGGTTCTGGCCCTTTAGCATGTACAAAAACGCGCCGCGGGGCGTGTTGTCGGCCGTGGGCGTGGTGCCGTAGGCCCGCGACTCGCGCACCGTGAGGTCGGCGCGGTCGTTGCTGACCAGTATCAGCTCGCCGGGGCCCACGATGGTACAGTTTTGCAGTATAACCGGCTCGGCGGTGGCAATGCGAATGGCGGGAACCGACGAGTCGGTGCTGCGAAAGTTGCCCGTGTAGGTACCTCCCTTGCTGATTACCAAGGGCCCCGAATACGTAACGTCGGGGGCCTGCGCCTGCGCACAGCCGGCAATGAGGGTCAATAACAGCAGCAGCCAGCTGCCCAACTTATAAGAATAATCCGTGCGCCCCAAAGAGGCAAGAAACTGCTGACTTATAAAAACCTTTTTTAGCATTATTACAAGATAAGGCGACTAAATCGTTACGCCAATGAAAAGTAGGAATTGTATATTGTAAAAGGTGCGCTATAAAAATTATTCAAATAATTTGCATTATAATGTGAAATGGCTCTGGGAGCCGTTCAACCATGCTTTCGAGGTGGCACTAGTGCTGGCTACGCCTAGCCCAGTGGTAGCCCCACTGGGAAGATAGTCATCCCTTAATGTACACTAATGCAAGATGTTATGAGGGTTGTTGCCTGGCTGAACGGGTGCTAAATGCCTTGCCAGCCCGGTTGACGCCTTCTACTTGCCTGCCTTGTTTCCGCGTTCGCCTGCCATTTTCTACCACACTTTCTCATCTCCGGGGCGCTGATTGAAGCACTTTTCAGGCTTCAGAACTGCGAAAATTCATAAAATGTTTCCCTGCTTCCAAAACAAATGTACTGACACCTTACGTGAAAGGACAAATTGTGGGCTGGAAAGAATTTGCATTTTAATGTGAGGCATGCAGCGCAAAATGCCCAAAAATTGGGCATGCGCTACCAGCAGCGGCTTTTTTGCCGACGAAATACGGATGAAAAAAATACGGGCATTTGCAGCAACCGCCTGATTTACAAGCCGGTTAACCTGGGCCGTAAATGGCTAACAATTGCGCCAGCGACTGCTTTAAGCTGAACTGTTGCTGCGTTTGCTGGTAGCCGGCCTCACCCAGCCGGGCCAGCTCGCCGGGGCTGGCCGCCAGCTCGGCAATGGCCGCCGCCAGGTGGGCCGGGGTGGGGGGCACCAGGCGGCCGGTGTGGTGGTCGCGCACCAGGTCGCGCAGGCCCAGCGCGTCGTACACCACGGCCGGCACGGCGCAACTCTGGGCCTCCAGCAGCGAATTGCCAAGGCCCTCGTAGTGCGAAGTCATGAGGTAGATGTCGCTGGCAATGAGCACGTCGCGCACTTGTTGCAGCTGGCCCAGGAAGCGTACCTCGGCGCGCAGGTGCAGCGAGGCGGCGTAGGCCTGCTCCTCGGCGTGCAGGTGGCCATCGCCCACGTGCAGGTACACGGTGCGGGCGGCCAGCTCGGGGGCCAGCACACTCAGGGCCGTGAAAATGGCTTGGTGGTTTTTGCTTTCAACGCAGCCCCCCACCGACACCAGCACCAGGCTATCCGGGGCCAGGCCCAGGGCCTGGCGGGCCTGCTGGCGCTCGGCGGCCGAGCGGGCCGGGTAAAAGCGGGCCGGGTCAATCCAGTTGAACACCAGCGCCGTGGGGTTGAAGCACACGCGTTGCTCGGTGGCCTGCACCGACGTGCTGATGGCAATGAACTGCACGCCCAGCAGCCGGCGGGCCACCAGCCGGTAAATGGCCCGCTTGAGGCGCACTAATCCCGTGAAAGCGAAGTTGCTGTGCACCGTGTGCACGAAGCGCGGCACGCCCACCTGCCAGGCGGCCAGGCTGTACCAGAGGAAGTTTTGCTCGGTGTGGTTGTGCACCACGTCGAATTGCTGCTCCTGAAAAAAGCGGCGCACGGCTAGCAGGTTTTTGAGCTGGCCCGCCACCCAAGGCAGGTAGTGCACGGTGTAGCCGGCCGACTCCAGCGTGGCCGTGTAGTCGCTGCTAGCCGGGGGGACATCGCTGAGAATGTGCAGCTCCAGGCCCTGCCGCCGAAACTCAGGCGCCGCAATTTTGAGCATAATCTCGGCCCCGCTAAAGCGTAGCGCGTGCAAGATGTGCAGCACCTTGCGCTTGGCCGGGGTGGCCACCGGGGGCGCAGCCGCAGCCGAAGCCGCCAGAAAAGACAAAATAGCGGGCATGATGCGGAGAGCTAAAAGGTGTGAGAGCAGGCAGAAACCTAGTGATAAATAATTGAAAGTATGCGTGTTAAGCTTATCAATCGGGCCTAGGTAAGTAGGCCGTTTTCGTACAGATGCCGCCTCGGCTAATGCAAAAAATACCCTACTAGCCGGCGGGTGTAGCCGCTGAGCAAAAACAGCGGCAGGTAGGGCCGGGGGCAGTTTTTGAGGGCGAAGTAGCTGAAATTGCGCAGGTTGCCGCCGCCCCGGATGCTGAACAGGTGCTGGTAGTAGCCGCGCAGGCTGCGCACGCGGCGGGTCTGCTCCTGGCCGCTTTCGTTGGGGTAGGTGCGCAGGCGGGCTTCGTAGTTGCAGAGCACCGGAAAGCCCGCGCGGCGGGCCAGGCTGGTGAAGTCAAAATCGGCCAGGTAGTGGGGCAGGCGGCGCTCGTCAAACAGCCCAATGCGCGCAAACACCGCCCGCGGAATGAGCAGGCCCCGGCCCGGCAGGTACGTAACGGGGTGCAGGCCGCGGCGGGCGGCGGGCGGCAGCTCGTGCAGCAGGTCGTGGCGGCGGTGCAGCACCCAGCTCAGCCGCTCGCCGCCATACACGGGCTCGCCGGTGGCCAGGTCGAGCTCTAGGGCGCCGAGCACCGCAGTGGGGTGGGCGGCGGCGGCCGTCAGCATCTGGGCCACAAAGTCGGGCTCGGCCACGAGGTCGTTGTTGAGGGTGAGCACCTGGGTAGCGCCCTCGGCCAGCGCCCGCCGAATACCCAGGTTCACGCCGGCCGTCCAGAACAGGTTGCCGTCGCCGGTTTCCACCAGCACCTCCGCAAAGTCGCGGGCCAGGTGCGCGGCCGTGCCGTCGGTCGAGCCATCGTCCACCACTATCGTGCGGAAGGCGCACGTAGTCTGGGCCCGCAGCGACAGCAGGCAGTCGCGGGTAAAAGCCCAGCGGTTAAAAACCGGAATGACGATGTAAAGCATTGTTCAATATGTAGTTGACTTACAGAAAATCTGTCATTGCGAGCAAAGCGAAGTAATCGCACCTGTACGACTGGCGCGGGTGTCGTGCGGGTGCGATTGTTTCGCTGTGCTCGCAATGACAAACGGTTGGCATAAGTCCCATTCTTAATTCTTCTTCCTTCCCAATTATTACTTCATCTTGGCCAGCACGCGCCGCACCTTGGCCACCACGCGGCCCCGCAAAAACTCGCGGAAGCGCTGCCGGTCGCGGGCGCGGTCAGCCAGCACGCGGGGCGGGTGGCGCAGGGGTAGGGGCAGTTCGGCGGTGGGCACGTTGGCCAGCTCGTCGGTGGCATCGAGGGTGTGGGTGCCCAGGGTACCGAAGCCCACGTTGCCCACCAGGTTTTGGGCGGGCACGGTGCACAGCCCCGAGTTGGCCACAATGGCGAAATGCCACTGGTAGTCCCAGACGTGGGCCGGCGCGGGCAGCTGCCGCACGCCCGCAATCTTGGCCAGGCGGTAGCGGTTTTCGAGCGCCGAGCTGTAGCTGCCCTTAAGTTGGCCGCTATTTACAATAGAATCAAAATCAGCTAGTTGAAAATCGAAGAGCTGCCAGGCCCGCCGCCACGTGGCCCAGCCCCAGCTATTAACCTGGTCGGAGAAATAGTACGAGTCGGCCCCCGGCGGCAGCGGCCGGCGGGCCTCCTGGCTGAAATTGTTGCCCCCGATGTGCATCACGCGGGTATCGTGGGCGTAGTGGGTGAGCAGCGCCTGGCAGTAGCCAAAAAAGCTGGCGCTCGGCACGCAGTCGTCTTCGAGAATAATGCCGGCCTCCTCGTGCTCAAAAAACCAGCTGATGGCCGCGGCCGGGCCCACGCCGCAGTTGAGGTTGCGCTCACGCAACTGCGTGGTTACCTGGCATTCCCAATCTATACCGCCCAGTACTACGGCGCGGGCGGCGGCGCAGGTTTCGGCATCGGTGGGGTGGCCGGGGCGGGGGCCGTCGGCGGCCACGTAGAGCCGCGCCGGCCGCGCCTGCCGAATGGCGGCCAGCACCGCCCGCGTGGTGTCGGGGCGGTTGAAGATGAGCAGCAGCACCGGCGTGGCCAGGGCTGGGGGTGGGGCTGGCGTCATGACGCTACCAGCTGTGGGGTGGCCGCCGCCCGGCTGGGGGCCGCGGGTGCCGGGGCCGGCTGGCCGGGGCCCAGCATGGCGCGGTAAATATCCAGGGTGCGCTGCGTGATGGTAGCCGGGTCGTGGCGGGTGCGGGCCACCTGCCGGGCCTCGTGGCTGAGGCGCTGGCGCAGGGGCTCGTCGCGGCACAGGCGCAGCACCTGGTCGGCAATGTCGCGCGGGTCGAGGCGGGCGGCCAGGCCGGTGCGCTCGTGCGCTACCAGCGAGCCCACGCCGCCCACCAGCGTGGCCACCACCGGCAGGCCCGCAATCTGGGCCTCGCAGATGGTGTTGGGGCTGTTGTCCATGTAGGAGGGGTGCAGCAGGCAAAACGTGCCGCTGAGCAGGGCCGGCAGGTCGGCCACGGCCTGCATGCCGCGCAGCTCCAGGTCGTGGGGGCCGATGGCTGTGAGGCCCCGCCGCCGGATGTGCCGCCAGATGTGCGCCGGCTCGGTTTGGCCCACCACGATGAGCTTGGCCGGCTGCTGCTGCCGAATGAGGTCGAAGGCTTCCAGCACTTCGCGGTAGCCCTTCATCACCTGCGAGCCGCCCATAAACAGCAGGTGGGGCCGCCCCGGCTCGGGGGCGGGTGCGGCGGCGCAATCCAGGGCAAAGAACTGGGGCCGAATCATTTCCCAGTTCACATGCACCTCACAGCCGGGGCTGAAGCGGCGGCTCAGGGCGCTGTCCCAGGTGGTGCGGCACGACACGTGGCGCACGGGCGGCAGGTAGCGCAGCTCGTAGTAGCTGGCCAGCAGCCACAAAAACCGCCGCATGGGGTCGGCCACGGGCAGCACCTTCAGGTACTCCCACACAATGCCCTGCACCGAGAGTAGCACCGGCGTGGCAATGCCGGCCGTGGCCACGTGCAGCTGCGCCTCCGAGCCGTGCACGTGCACAACGTCGTACGCGTGGTGGTGCCGCGCCACGTAGTCGCGCAGCACGGCCACGCGGCGGCGGTAAAGCGACAAAATATCGGCCCGCCGGGCGGGTACCTCCAAATAAATGTACCGTACTCCATTGGTAGAAAAGTGCTCCACGGGCGCGGCCATGCCGGCGCTGGTGCTCAGCACCGTGAGCGCGATTTCGGTGGGCCGGCGGGCCAGCTGGTCGATGAGGCTGATAATCCAGGGCGAGCCCGCTTCTTGCGTGCTGGGGTGCGGATGGGTCGTGAGCCACAGGATGTTAAGGGGGCGCATAGCAGCGGAAGGTTAAGTGGCAAAAACGGGTTCGGCGGCCCGCGTGCGCCGCGGGGCCACGGGCTGGGGCGCCGCCCCCGGGGCGGGCAGGGCCATGGTGGCCAGCAGCAGCCCCTGAAAAGCGTAGATGTACACCGGCCAGTCGTAGGACAGGCCAAATACCAGGCAGCCCGCCGCCAGGCCCACCAGCGCGACGGCCTCGGCCGTGAGTGGGGCGGGGTGTGCCAAGCGCCTGATTACCTGAATAAAAGGTAGCACTACCACCAGCAGCAAGCCCAGCCAGCCGAAGTAAAACAGGCGGTCCAGGTAGAAGCTGTGGAAGTGGTGCCCCGTGCCATCGGGCCACATGGGCTGGTCCGACGACGGGTCGTAGAACTGCATGGGCAGGTCGAAGCCCTCCTGGCGCCAGCCCAGCAGCGGGCGCTCGGCAATGAGGGGCGCGTAGGCCTGCATTTGCTGCAAGCGCCAGTTGCCGGTGCCCTGCTTATCGGCGTGGGTGATGTCGTCGTAGTTGGCCACCAGCTTTTTGGTGATGGCCGGGTTTTGCAGAATGGTGGCCAGCCCGCCCACGCCCGCCAGCACCACGGGCAGCACCACCAGCAGCACCAGGCGCTGGGGCGAAAACCGGGCGCTCGGCACCCGCCACCATAGCAGCAGCACATTGAGGGGCAGGGCCACCAGCATGGTGAGCCACACCGAGCGGTGCTGCAAAAACACAATCAGGGCGATGCTCACGAAGAAAAGCCCCAGCAGCAGCAGGTTGCCGCGTTGCAGGTACCAGTTGAGGCACAGCAGCGTGGGCAGTACCAGCATGAGCGCCGAGCCCGCCGAAAAGCCCCGTTCCGTGTCCAGAAACGCCTGTAAGCTCAGGGCCTCGGGGTGCACCAGCAGCAGGTTGAGCAGCAGCATCGCGTACATAATGCCCACCAGCCCCCGAAACGGCGGCAGCCCCCGCCGGTGGTAGTAACCATAGGTGCCATAGGCCACAAACAGCGCGATTACCTTGGAAAACACGTGCATGTGCGCCACCCACTGGCCGTGCGTGGCGTACGACTCCAGTGCCAGCCCGCCCACGTAAGCCGCGGCCAGCAACATCGTTACGCCAACGGCGCGCTCCATACGCCGCCAGTACCACACCGCCGCGGCCAGGCCCAGCACCAGCACCAGCAGCCGGTAGGTGAGCAGTACGGGCTCGTCGGCATCTTTATAAAAAAACTCCCAGGCAGCCTGCTCGCCGCCCAGCGCCAGCAGCAGCGGCAGTAGCTTGAGGGGGCGGGTCGAGATTATCATGAGGAGGCAGCGTGAAGCAGAAAAGTATAATTTTTATAAGTAATTTACCTACTGTAAGTTAGCTAGCTATGCGGCCGGCTGGTTAGCTGGCCAAAACCGGCTCAGCGGCGGCCAACGGCCCCAAATCCACGGCGTAGCGGCGCAGGCGGCTCTGCGTCCAGGTGGGCGACAGCGACGCGGCCGACAACCGCAGCAAGGCGCGTTGCAGCACCGGGCGCAACTCCCGGGGCGGCCAGCGCAGCAGCAGCCCGGCCAGGGCCAGCGCCCCGGCCAGCAGTTGCAGCCCAAACACCGCCAGCGTGGGCCAGCCCAGCGGCCGCACCCCCACCGACAGCAGCCCGATGCAGGCCGCCACCACCGCGCTGTAGCCCAGCCCCGGCCCGTAGATGCCGAACAGCGCCCCGTAGCCAACCCCCAGGTCGTGGTGCGTCACGCGCATGTAGAGCAGCGCCCGCCCGGCCTCGCTCAGCCCCACGGCCACCGCAATGCCCATAATACCGTAGCCGTGCAGTAGCCAGAACAGGCTGACCATCAATGCAATGGCCTGCACGTTGAGCAGCACCTTGCGGTGCAGGTTGGCGCGGGCATCGGCCACAATGCCCGCGAATAAGGTGGTCAGGTTCAGCGGAATAGCCACGCACAATAGTTGCAGCACCGGCACCGAGGCCGCCCACTTGGCGCCCAGCAGCACCCGCACCATCTCGGGGGCGGCCACGGCCACGCCCGCGCACAGCGGCAGCACCAGCGTGCCCACCAGCGTGCTGCTGCGCAGGTAGAGGCCGCGCAGCTGCGGCACGTTGGTTTGCACCTGGCTGAAAGCCGGAAACGCCACCCGCGCCACGCTGTTGGTGAGGAAATACATGGGCAGCTGCAGCAGCATGTAGGCCCGGTTGTAGAACCCCAGCGCCAACGGCCCCAGCAGCCGCCCAATGAGCAGGGTATCGAGGTTGCTGTTGATGAATTCTAAAAAGCTGATGACCGATACGCGGCTGCCGTAGCCCACCAGCGCCGCGTAGTGCTGCCAGCCCAGCAGCGGGCGCACCGAGTGCCGTACCAGCGCGTAGGCCCCCAGCCCGCTAATGAGCTGCTGGGCCAGGCTGGCCGCCACCAGGCTCCACACGCCCGCGCCGGCCCAGGCGCTGCCCAGCCCCACGCCGCCATAGGCCAGCAAGTAGGCTAGCACATCGAGCTTGGCCAGCACCTCAAAGCGCATGTTGCGGCGCAGCACGCTGGTGGCCGTGAGGCCCACCGAGGCCACCACGAAGCCCAGCGCCAGGGCCCGCACCAGCGGCACTACCGCCGGGTTCTTGAGCACCAGCACCGATAGCGGGGCCAGCGCCCAGAAGATGCCCGCCACCAGCAGGCCCAGCAGCAGCGAAGCCGTGAAGGAGGCGCGTAAGTCGTTGGCACTAAGCTGGGGGCGCTGCACAATGGCGTGGCCCAAACCCATTTCGGCAAAGTAGCCGCCGAAGCGCAGCACCACGCCCGCCAGCGCCACCAGCCCAAAGGCGGCGGGGTCGAGCAGGCGGGCCATAATGGCCGTGTAGCCTACCTGCATGAGGGCCGTGAGCACGGCCGCCGCAGTCGTCCATTTGATGCCGCGCAGGGCCGCGGCTCCCAGCGAAGTCTGGGGCTTGGTCGTGGTCGTCATAGCGAAGCGGACGCAGCGAGAGAAGAGTAGATTTAGCTGTTATCTGCTAATCATTCAGGAAGTAGTCAGGCTGTCATGCTGAACGCAGTGAAGCATCTCTACCGCTTCGTTGAACGGTCCAGATGAAGCGGTAGAGATGCTTCACTGCGTTCAGCATGACAGCCTGGCTATTTCCTAAATAACTAACAGACAAAGAATTACTGGCCGTAGGCGTAGGCGTTGGCTTTGTGGCCGTAGCCG
This sequence comes from Hymenobacter arcticus, assembly GCF_054779975.1. Classification (NCBI taxonomy): domain Bacteria; kingdom Pseudomonadati; phylum Bacteroidota; class Cytophagia; order Cytophagales; family Hymenobacteraceae; genus Hymenobacter; species Hymenobacter arcticus. Next base: position 19,826 of record NZ_BAAGXF010000014.1, on the reverse strand, counting down.
TAGGTTTTGGCAAAGTGCACATCGTTGAGCACCAGGAAGAGGTTGGCTATCTTCTGCTTTTGGTGCAGCTCGTCAATCTGGGTCAGCATGTCCTTGTCGGTGTAGTTCTGGCGCACCACGTAGAGGCTGGCGTCGAAGTGGCGCATCAGCACAAAAAACTCGGCCACGTAGCCCATGGGGGGCGTATCGAGCACCAGGTAGTCGTACTCGGTGCGCAGCTGCTCCATAAGGGCGCTCATGGCCTGGCTTTCGAGCAGCACGGTGGGGTTGGGGGGCACGGGGCCGCAGCAGAGCAGCTCCAGGCCCTCGATGCCGCTGGGGCGGCGGGCTTCGTCGAGGGTAGCCTGGCCCGCCAGGTAGGCCGCCAGGCCGGGCCCGGCGTACCGGTCGAAGTAGTTGGCCACGGTGGGGCGGCGCAGGTCGCACTCCAGCAGCAGCACGCGCCGGCCACTCAGGGCCAGCTCGGTGGCTAGGTTCACGGCGCAAAAGGTTTTGCCCTCGCCCGGCACCGACGACGTAATGCCCAGCACCTTTTTATCGCCCGAGCCCGACAGGTACTGCAGGTTCACGCGCATGGAGCGAAACGACTCCGTAATCGGCTCCTTGGGGTTGGCTACCGAGTGGGGCTTGAACTGCGTGGTGCCGTGCGCCACCAGCCCCAGCACCGGAATGGTGGTGAGCAGGGCCAGGTCTTCGGGGCGCTGCACGCGGCGGTTGGCCACGTCGAGCAGCAGCACCAGGGCCACCGGCCCGCCCAGCCCGGCCAGCAGCGCCAGCAGGCCCACCAGCAGGGGCTTGGGCGCCTCGGCCCCGCCGCCCACCAGGCGGGCGCGGTCCACCACGTGCTTGTCGGAGGCATTGGTAGCCAGGGCGATAGCCGCCTCGTTGCGCTTCTCCGCCAAAAAGGTGTAGTTCTTGTCGTTGAAGTCGTTGGCGCTGCGCAGGGCGGCCAGTTGCCGCTCGTTTTCGGGCATGCGGCTCATTTGGGTGCGCACCTGGGTTAGCTGGCCCGTCACGTCGCGCAGGCCAATGTCGGCGGCCTGGCTCATGTTGGTGAGCATGCTGGCCAGCGACTCCTTGGTGGCCCGAATGGCCTCGTCGGTCTTCTTCACTATCGGGTTAATGGCGCTGGCGTTCACGCCCAGCTCGGCTCGCTTGGTGCTCAGCTGGTTGAGCTGCAAAATGAGGTTGTCCAGCACCGGGTTTTCGACGCCCACGCTACTGGGCGACAGCAATTGGCCAGTGCCTTGGTTGTCGTGCACGTAGCGCAGCATGTTCTGGTAATATTTGCGGCTGGTGAGGGCCTTGGCCTGCGCCATTTCGAGGGCGCCCAGCTGCTGAATGCCCGACGACGACTGGGCCCCCACATCTACCACGCCCCGTGTGGTGCGAAAGCTGGAGAGCGCCGCCGCCCCCTGCTGGCGCGTGCCGGCCAGGCGGGCTATTTTGTCATCCAAAAAGGCCAGCGTTTTCTGACCCGTCAGGTTCTTTTCGCGCAGGTCGGCCGCCGTGTACACCGCCATCAGGGTGTCCAAAAACATGGTGGCCTGGGCGGGTACCACGCCTTTGGTGCGCAGCTCCACAATGCGCGACTCGTGGTCGATGGGCCGCACCGCCAGCTCGCCCGCATAGTGGTCGGTGGCCGATGTTAAGTCATTAAGCACAAAGAAGTAGCGCGTGCCAGGCTTTGCCTGGTCAGCGCCCGGCTGCGGGGTCAGCACCAAGCGCAGCAGCGGGGTGCGCAGCGAGTCGCCGGCCGCCACCGTTTCGTCGAGCTGCACGTCGGGCAGCTCCTGCACCAGGTCGCCGGTGGGCAGGTGCACCAGCTGGCCCTTGGCGGCGGTGGCCTGCACCCGGTAGCGGCCGGGGCCGGTGGGCGTCACAAATATGCGCACCCCCGTGAGCTGCGGGGCCCGCAAGCTCACCTGCACCCGAAACGGCACCAGCGCCGTCGGCTGCTCGCGCACTTGCAGGGGCCGCACGGCATTCAGCCACGAGGCGGGCACCACGAAGTACGACACCGCGTAGGGCAGCCGGCTCACGGCCTCGCGCACCATGCGCGCCGACGTGAGCAGGCCCACCTCGTCCTCCATCTTCATGCCCTTATTGGGCACCTCCATCAGCTGCATCATTTCCTGGGCCCGGCGCGAGCCCGTGGCCTGGTCGCCCAGTAGCATAGTGGCCCGGAAGGCGTACACTGGGGCCGCCACCTTCAGGTACAGCAGCGCCAGCAGCCCCGCCAGCGCCAGGCCCACTGCAAACAGGGGCCAGCGCCGCCGCAGCCGAAACAGCAGCGCGTGCAAATCAAGCTCGTCGCTCGGCAGGGTCGGTAAGGGTTGGGAAGCCATAAGCCAGCAGGAAAAAGCAGCGGTGAAGCAAAAAAGTCTGGTTGCCAAAGCGCCTTAATTGAGGCGGATATAGCTAAGCAGTAGCACGATGGCCGAAATACCGGCAAACACAATTCCCAGGTTGTTGGCATTGGTGCGGCTGGTGCGGGCCTTCAGCGGCTCCACGTACAGCGCATCGTTGGGCAGCAGGTAGTAGTAGGGCGAGCGCAGCAGCGCAGGGTCGGTGAGGTCGAGCAGCACCACCTCCGAGCCCTTGGGCGTTTGACGGATAAGCTTGACATTCTGACGGTTGCCATATTCGGTGAGGTCGCCGGCCAGACCCAGCGCCTCCAGCACGTTGGCCTGCCCATTGTACACGAAGTAGCGGCCCGGCGCGCGCACCTCGCCCAGCACCGTCAGCTTGAAGCTGATAAGCTTCACCAGCACGTTGGCCCCGCTGGCAAAGCTGGTAACCCGCTGCTGCACAAGGGCCTGCACCTGCTCTACCGAGAGGCCGCCCACTTGCAGCTTGCCCACGGTGGGCAGGCTAATCTGGCCCTCCGCATTCACCGAGTAGCCGTTGAGGTACAGCGTGCTGGGGTCGCTGGCCGCCAGGCTGCGCGCATCCGAAATGTTGAACAGGTCGTTGAGCTCGGGCTGCACGCTCTGCACCCGAATGGAGAGCACGTCGCTGGGCTGCAAGTGATACACCGGCCGCGCCGCCACCGTTTCCTGGGGCTGCGATAAGGAGTAGCTAGTGCTTTGTAAATAAGGTAGTTGGCGCTGCGAAATGCAGCCCTGCGCCAGCAAGGCGCACACCAGGGGTACCAAAAACCGGAAGCAGAATAGAGGTGTTCGCATATGCGAAGGCGAAGTGAGGGCGTGAGGAGTAGATAAGGCTCAGTGGATTTGCGCCGTAGCCCCCGGTAGTAAGGAAAACAGTACTGCTTGCAAGGAGCTGAAAACCAATGGCCAAAGGAAAGTGAAATTTTCAGGAAAAAATATGACTAATATCATGTTTAGGCTAAAAAACCGCGGTTCCTTAGCCGCCAGGCGGTGGCCGCTCACCGCTGCACTAATCCCCCTGCTGACTTGAAATCGAGTCTTTCTGGTATGCCTTTTTATGCTACTTGTCCTTGGAATAATGCTTATTTCAAAGCACCGGCAAAGGTGCGGGCTGCCCCGTAGCCACCCAATTGACCAGCATCACTTTGCAGCCTGACTTTTGTCATTTTTGCCCGTGCCCACGGCGCGCGGCCCTTTCTGGGTTGTACCCTACGGCCAGTGTTTTTTCGGTGCGGTAGCCCACGGCGGTAGCGCGCAGCACCTACTGCCCCAGCGGCACCTTAGCCAGCTCAAACGCGCCGGCTTCGCTGGCCTGCGCCCCCGCCTACAAATGTGGAGTCGGCACTGCGCAGCAGCACCACGCTGGCAAACGGAATGGGCTGGCCCGTACCCACTTCCTGGCGCGTGCCCCGCACAACTCCCGCCTGCGCCCGGGCCACGCCCAGGCTCTCCAGCAATACCATCAGCACCAGCCCTGGCAGCTTAAAAAATAGCCAACCGCATTAGTTGGCTTTAAAATGCATAATTATTCCTCAGTTTCTATCCTTTTGTTTGAATAGAGTGCTGAATAACAGTTTATTATGTCATCTTATAAGAAAGCAGAAATGAATTAGGAGCCGCAATGTTCTAACCCAATCCTATGGACATTCCGTCAAGCCAGGGTATTGGTAGCCCTAGCTATTGGGTAGAAAATCAACTGGTTACTTCCAAACGCAGTACTTCAGCACTCGCCGCTAGGCCGGCACGGAGCCAGCCTGCGGGGCGGGGGCGGCGGGGGGCGTTTCACCTTTTCCATACGCCAGGCGCAGCAGGCTGGGCAGCACTACCAGCAGCAGCGGCAGCGCCAGCAGCAACCCGCCGATAACGGCGATGGCCAGCGGCTGGTGCAGCTGCGCGCCCGCCCCGATGCCGAGGGCCAGCGGGGCCAGCGCCACAATGGCCGAGAGCGCCGTCATGAGCTTGGGGCGCAGGCGGGCGGCAATGGCATAGGCAATGGCCGCCTCCACCGGCCCGCCCTCGGCGCGGAAGTCGTTGAACTGCTGAAAGGTGAAGATGGCATTCTCGCCAATGATACCCACTACCATGATGAGGCCGGTGTAGGAGCCCACGTTGAGCGGCGTGCCCGTGAGGTACAGCGCCAGGCTGCCGCCGGCCGGCCCCAATATGGCCACCAGCAGAATCAGCCCCGCCGCCTTGAGGTCACGAAACAGGAACAGGCCGACCGTGAACACCAGCAGGCACGCCGTGCCCAGGATGGTGAGCAGCTCCTGAAACGACTGCTGCTGCTCGGCATACGAGCCGCCGTACTGGATGAAGTAGCCGGGCGGCAGGGGCACGTCGCGCCCTATTTTTTGCTGAATTTCCTGCATGGCCGAGCCCAGGTCGCGGCCATCGAGGCGGGCCGTGACGGCGGTCATGGCTTGCAGGTTTTCGCGCTCCAGCTCGGCGCTGCTGGTGGTCACGGTCACGGTGGCCAGCTCATCGAGGCGGCGGCGCTGGCCGTTGGGCAGGAACACGGGCTCGCCGCGCATCTGGGCCAGGGTGGCCTGGGCGGCCTGCGGGTAGCGCATCCGGATGTTGAGCAGCTGCTCGCCGCTGAGCACGTTGCCGGCCACCGTGCCGCCGAGCTGCGTTTGCAGCTGCGTTTGGAAATTGGTGGCCGTGAGGCCAAACTGGGCCAGCTTGCGCGGGTCGGGGCGCACGTCCACGCTGGGGCCCACCTGCACGATGCCGTTGAAAACGTCGGCCGTGCCGGCGGTTTTGGTTACCACGTCGGCTACCTGGTTGGCCAGGGCGTAGCGCTGGGTGGCATCGGAGCCAAATACCTTTATTTCAATGGGTTGCACGGTGCTCATGAGGTCGCCGAGCATGTCGCCAATCACCTGGCCGAAGTCCACCACCAGCGCCGGCTCGGTGGCTTCGATGCGCTGGCGTAGGTCGGCAATTACTTCCTCGGTGCTGCGCTGGCGGTCGGTTTTGAGGCGAATGAGGTAGTCGCCGCTGTTGGGCTCGGTGATGAAAAAGCCCATCTGGGTGCCTGTGCGGCGCGAGTAGCTGGCTACTTCGGGCACTTTCACGATGAGCTTTTCAGCCTGGCGCAGCATGCGGTCGGTTTCGTCGAGGCCGGTGCCGGGCGGCGAGTGGTAGTCGAGCACAATGGCCCCCTCGTCCATATCGGGCAAAAAGCCCGTGGCCAGGCGCGGAATGATGAACACCATGAGCCCGACCAGCAGCAGCGTGCCCACCACGCTGTACGCCGGATGGCGGATAACCGAGCGTACCCACGGAATATCGTGGTGCGGGGTCTGGGTTGAGCTGTTAGCGGGGGCCTTTGATGCGGCCCTTAGCTGCTGGCCTTTAGCTTCGTTCTGGTTTAAGCTGCTGCCTTCGGCTTCATCGTCGCGCAGGTCGGCTTTTTCTTCCAGCGAAGAGGAGCTAACAGCTAACGGCTTTGAGCTAACAGCTTTAGAAAGCAGCAGGTACGCCACCGGCAGCCCCAGCCAGGCCACGAAGAACGAGCACACCAGCGCCACTACCATCGTGGTAGCCAGCACTTTAAAGTAAGCGCCCGCTACCCCCCCCAGCAGGGCGAAGGGCAGGAAAATCACGATGGTGCTGAGGCTGGAGCCTATCAGGGCGGGCAGCAGGTGCTTGACTGAGCGCTCGACCACCTCGCCGGGCGTGGCGGTGGGGTGCTCCTCGCCCACGCGGTGCAGCTGCTCCACCATCACCACGGCATCGTCAATCATGAGGCCGATGGCGGCGGCAATCGCCCCGAGCGTCATAATATTGAGCGAGTAGCCCAGCACGAAATAGAGCACCGCCAGCGTGAGCGCCAGCGCCACCGGAATGGTGAGCACCAGTGTGAGCGAGGCCCGCCACGAGCGCAAAAACAGCGACGTCACTACCAAGGCCAGCGCCAGCCCAATCCAAAGCGAGTCCTGCACCGAGCGCACGACTTCCGACACAAAATCGGCCTGGTCGTAGTAGGGCTCCAGCTTGATGCCGCGGGGCAGGCCCACGCGCAGCGCCGCCACCTTGGCGGCCACGCCCTTGCTGACTTCCACCACGTTGGCGGCCGGCTGGCGCTGCACCGAGATGAGCACCGCGTCGTGGCCATTCGCGTTGATGCGGATGTACTCGGGCTGCTCACCGATGCGCACCGTGGCCACGTCGGCCAGGCGCACAATGCGGCGGTTGTCGTTGCGCAGCACCACGTTTTCGAGGTCCTCTTTTTGCAGAATGGTGGCGTCCGTCACCGTCAGGTAGAGGCGGCGGTAGTCGGCCAGGTAGCCGTTCGAGAGCACGAAATTGGTGTTGTTCAGGGCCGTTTGCACGTCGTCGGGTCCCAACCCCAGGGCGGCGAGCTGGGTCGGAATCAGCTCGACCTCGTACTCCTTGGTGCGCCCGCCCTGAATCTGCACCGCCGCTACCCCCTCCACTTGCGAGATAAACGGCTTAATGGTGTACAGGGCCAGCCGCCGCAGCTCCAGGGCCGAGTGCCCCGGCGCTTCCAGGGTATAGCCCATCACCGGCAGAATGGCTGGGTTCATGCGCTCCACGCTGATGTTGATGTTGGCCGGCAGGTTGCCCCGCGCCTGGTTGAGGCGGCTTTCGATGAGCTGCTGGGCCTGCACCACGTCCACGCCCCAGTTGAGGTAAGCCGAGATTTCGCACGAGCCCCGGCTGGTGGTCGAGCGCAGCAAGCGCAGGCCGGGCACCTGCTTCATGGCGTCTTCCAGGGGCTTGGTCACGGTCACCATCACGCGGTCCACGGGGGCGAGGCCCACGTCGGCAATCACCTTCACCTTCGGGAAAGTCACTTCCGGAAACAAGGCCACCGTGAGCCGCCGGTAGGCCAGCCCGCCCAAGGCGAGTGCCAGCGCCAGTAGCACCGCGATGGGGGCCTTGTAGGCTTGCAAAAAAGGAATACGCATTTTTTAAGCTGTTAGCTAGCAGCTGTTGGCTGTTAGCTTTTTGGGGGAAAGCGGGAAAGCTGTTCTATAGTCGTCTGTCATTGCGAGCGCAGCGCGGCAATCGCCCTAGAACGAGTCGTTCGGGTGTCGTTCTGGGGCGATTGCCGCGCTGTGCCCGCAATGACAGACGACATATAGCTAACTCAAACAGGTTCTGTAAGGAAGTAAAGCGGCCCTACTCGGCCGCCGCCGGCAGCGCCTGGCCGGTCCGCTGCACCTTCACGGCCGCCGTATCGTCGAGGCCATAGTTGCCGGTTAGCAGAATCTTATCGCGGCTGGTGAAAGTGGGCGACTTGATTTCCACGCGGTCGGTTTGCTGGTTGCCCACCGTCACGGGCACCTTCACGGCGGTCGAGTCGTTGAGCAGGCGCATCACCCAGAATTCGGTCTGGGTTTCGTCGGTGAGCAGGGCGGCGCGGGGCAGCGTGGGGGTGAGGTGCGGCGCGGTGCGGTCGAGCTCGACCTGCACGGCGAGGTTTTCGGGCAAATCGGGCACGGGGCCGGTGGGCAGCACGGTGTAGCGCTGGGTTTGCAGGGTAGCGTCGCCGGTGGCCAGCTCCTGGGCCACGCGGCCGGGCAGCACGCGCCCATCGGGCAGCTTGATGCGGCAGCACTGGCCGGTGTGCACGTAGCGCAGCTGCGTCACGGGCACGTCGAGCACGAAGCCGAAGCGGGCGCGGTCGTAGCTCAGGGCCAGCTGCTCCCCGTCCTGCACGTAGTCGCCGGCTAGCTTATCCACGGTGGCCAGCACCCCCGCCTGGCTGGCTTTTATCTGGATAATACCCGAAAAGCGCAGGCGCGGGTCACCAGTCAGCTTATCGAGGTGCAGCACCCGGCTCTCCTTGGTTTGCAGGGTAAAAATGGTTTGCCCGGCGCGCACGCGCTGGCCCGGCACCGGCACGGGGGCCAGCAGGTAGCCAGTGGTAGTGGCCCGCAGCACGTCCTTGGCCGGAAAGGCCGACACGGCGCTCAGCTGCAACACGTCGCTGATGGTATCGCGCTGCACGGTGTCCACCGTCACCAGGGCGCGGGGCTTCACCTCCGCCTCGCCTTCGGCGGGGGCATCGGCAGCGGGGGCATCGGCGGGGCTGCTGCCCGAGTGGCAGGCCGCAAGGGCTATCAGAAGGCAGGTAGCAAAAAGGCGGTTGAACATCAAGAAGGACAAACGATTTTTATAAATTCACAGAACTTAACATGGGAAAGCCAGCCAACTGCGCAACTCATTCCGCCAAGTAATCAAGCGCATACTCGCTGCGCAGCCGGTCGGTTTCGGCCTGGCTGAGGCTGAATTGCAGGGTCCGGTAGCTCGTCACGAGGTTGAGGTAATCCAGAATGAGCACGTCGCCCGTCGCCAGTTGCTGCTGGGCGGCGCCCACCAGCGCTTCGGCCACCCGCAGCTGCTCGCGAATGCGGGCCGCCAGGCCCTGCGAGGCCCGCACGAGGCCGCGCAGCTGGTCGTACTGCTGCTGCCGCTGCACCGTCAGAAACTGCCGGTAGCCCCGGCGGCTCTGCTCGCTCAGGTCGATGCGCTGGTACTGCAGCTGCCGCTGGTGGCCGTCGAAGATGGGCAGCGCTAATAAGAACCCCGCGCCAAAGCCGGTGCTGTGGCCCAGGGCCAGCAGCGCCGGCTGCGACGACTGGATGCCCGCATCGAGCACCGCGCTCAGCTTGGGCCGGTAGCTGGCATCCACTGCCTGGTGGTCAAGTACATTGCGTAGGCTATCAAGGCTATAGCGCCGCTGGGTGATGGAATTGAGGCCCGCCAGCCCCCGGTGGGTAGGCGGCTCGGGCGGGGTGAGGGCCAGCAGCGCCGTATCGCCCACGCCGGCCAGGTAGCGCAGCGTGCCCAGCTCGCGCCGGTATACGAGGCGGTTTTGCTCCACGGTTACTTCTTGGGTGCGCACCGACAGATAGAAGCTCAGGTACTGGGTCTGCTTGAAAATGCCCGCGTTCACGAGCTGGCGCAGCTGGCTGTCCTGCTGGCGCAGCTGCGTCAGCAGCGTGCGGCTGAAATTGAGCTGAAGCTGGGCCGCGTAAGCCGTCAGAAACTGGTCGGTCACCGACCGCCGTAAATCGAGCTGCGAGAGGGCGCCAGTGTTGCGCAGCACCAGCCCCTGGTTGCCCAGAATGCGGTAATCAGTTTGGAGCTGAAAGCGGTTGAGCACGGGCTTGGTGGCCTGCCCGAAACTGGCGTAGTTGCCGCCGTTGCTCACGGCCTGGTCGTAGCCCACCACCTGGTCGCCGTTTTTATTGGTCAGTACCGGCGTAACCACCGCCGCCCCCACGCCCGCCACCTGCACGCCATTCTGCGCCTTACGGCGCAGGCTGTCGAGTTGGTTTTGGGCTACTTGGTTGCGCAGGTCGCCCAGCAACGGGCTGCGCTGGTAGGCCGTAGCCAGAAAATCGGGCAGCGCGCGCTGCCCGGCCGCCGCCGCCGGCACAAGGGCCGGCAGGGCACCCAGCACGGGCGGGTTTACTTGCGCGTGGGCCAGGCTCCCGATAAGCAATAGGCCGGATAGCAGGCGAAGGAAAGGAAACATGCGGCAAAGTTCAGCCCGGATTCTGAGGAAAAACGGGTGAACAGGCCCGGGCCAGCGTTGCGAAGTAGCAGTGGGGGCCTAAAGAAGGATGTAACGGGCCCGCCCTACCGGCAAAGGAGGCGCTGGCCGGGCCACCGAGGAGCCTCTGAAAAAGGTAAGTTGCTGTGGTAGCGACAGAAAGTACCCAGTATTGGACGCTAGCTTTAGCGACTACTTTCCCCCATTCTCCTCGTTAATTCATGAAGCAAGCACTCATGCTCACCGCGCTGGCCGGGGCCCTCACTTCTCCCGCCCTCACCCACGCGCAGGTGCTACAGCCTGCGCAGGTGCCGGCCGCCGCCAAGGCTACTTTCAGGGCCAGGTTTCCAGCCGCCAAAACCAACACTTGGGAAAAGGAAGGCGACAAGTTCGAAGCAGGCTTCCGGTTGAATGGCAAAGCGATGTCGGCCGTTATCACGCCCACTGGTGAACTGTTGGAAACCGAAACGGCTGTGTTGCCGAGCCAGCTGCCGGCCCCGGTGCGTGCCAAGCTGGCCAGCGACTACAAGGCGTACAGCGTGCAGGAGGCGGCCACCATCGTGTCGGCCAGCGGTACCACCACCTACGAGGCCGAGGTGCGCAAAGGCGGTAAGAAGCAGGACGTTCTCTTCAACGCCGACGGTACGCTAGCCAGGAAATAGCCGCTTTTATAGCCTGTTTTTTGGCACTAAAAAGCCCGCCAGTGCTTCACGCTGGCGGGCTTTGCAATGTCTGGCGCAGGCGGTTTCTACTGGCCGTATTCGAGCACCCGGAACGTGCCGGGCACGATGCTGGGGCGCGGGCGCGGGTTGTCGGTGGTGGCGGCCGGCGTGGGGCCGTAGTCGGCGGTGCAGGTAAACAGGTGGTGGTTGGCGGGGTTGAGGGCGATGGTGCGGGCCCCGCGGGCGGTGGGTATGGTGGCCACCACGGTGTACTTGGTGGGCGAATCCTGGTGGATGACGGTGAATGTGCCCGACCCATTGGAGGTCACGATATTTTGCGTAGCCGGGTCAAAAACGGCCCCATCGACCCCTTTGCCAATGGGCAGCACGGCAATTTGCTTGCCGGTCTTGCTATCGGTCACGACCAGCTTCTCGTTGGCGCAGGCGCTGAAGAGGCGGTTATTTTTGGGGTCGTAGCCCAGGCCGGTGGGCTCTTCGCCGGGGGCCAGCTTGTGGCGCAAGTGCACGGCCAGTGTTTTGGCGTCAAACTCGATGACCTCGCCCTTGTCCTCCACATTGACAAAAATGTGGCCCTTGCCATCGGTAGCCGGGGCCTCGATGTCGCCGGCCAGTTCGGCAGTGCCTTCTACCGCGCCGGTGGCGGCATTGAGCACGGTGCTTTTGCCCCCATCGTTGCTAAAGAGGAACACGCGCTCGGAAAACGCGTCGTAGAGCAGCGCGTCGGGCTTGGGGCCGGTGGGCACGGGCGCGCCAATGGCCCGGAGAGTGGTCAGGTCAAACACCACACAAGTGTTGCTACGGCCACAGGTGATATAGCCCCGGTTGGCACTGGGTACCACCTCGATACCGTGTACGCCGGGCGTGTTAGCGATGGTGCCCACCACCTTGCGGGTGGCCAGGTCTACCACCTCCACCTGCGCACCGTGCGAGAGGTAGAGCCGCTTGCCGGCCGGGTCCACTTGGAGATAGTCCCATCCGCCTTCGCCGCCCACGGCAATCGTGTGGAGCAGGCGGTAGGGTGGGGTGGCAGCCGATGCGTTGGGGGCTGGGGCCGCGCCACTACCAAAGGTGAGCGCCAGCGGCGCCAGGAGCAACAAGTTTTTCATCAGTTGAGCTGGATAGGCAATTGGAGGCCGCAAGGTGAAAACCGATTCTGTGGGGAAGCTGGAGAACGTGTACGTTTCCCCGTCGGTAGCTGGCAGCCAGTAGCTGGCAAGGGCACATAGAGCGGTGCTCATCCAAAAAAGCGCGGCGTCCGTCGAGTGTCGGCCGTAGCTGGGGCGGCTTCTCCACCAGGCACCACAATACCGTCGATTCTTTGGGCAACGTATTACACCTGGCACCCGGCCAGCCGGCCTGTTGTAACCGGCTGCCGGCCCTGCCCCAACGGCTGAGGATGGTGGTTATGGGCAAGCCCTGCGCCGTGGCCAACTACCTGGAAGCCAATGTTGAGCTTGAAACCCCAGCCCCTATTCTCCAAAAGATAATCGCCCAGAGGCTGTTAGGCAGTTGCTGCGTGCGCCCGTTGAGTATAATGGCCATCGGGGTGAGTGCCCGGCCAAGCAATCCGCGGTGCAACGTATTCAAATCATGCACGATAGATGTAACTGCGCTGTGCAGCACCCCAGCACCTCCGCTGTTGGTTTGCCTTTTGTATTTCATGGCGTACCCCAATACGAAAAAAGCCGCCCTCCGTGCTGTAAAGCGGCTTTTTAGTAGTCCGTAGGTGATGAAAAGAGTGCCATACCGGGTGGTGCCAGGCTGAGCTAAGTGCGCCAGTTTGCCGCTAACGCGGATTTGATGTTCATGGCCTTTCTTGGCTTGGCCCCGGTAAGCAGCAAAACTGCCTCACAAATTGCCACACTACTAGCGCGTGGGCAACTGGTAGGTGAGCGAGGCTTGCAGGCTCCGGCGCTGGTGCTCCCCATCAAAAATACTGCGCTCTTTGTTGAGCGTGGTAAGGCCCCAGTAGGCGCGCACGTTGAGGCCCAGGCCCGCCGGTAGCTGCGCGCCGATGCCGACGCAGGGGCCCACATCGAAGCGCCGGTTGCTTTCCGTAACCGACTGGTCTAGTGCGCGTATCGTGTTGCTAACGCCCCAGCCGCCGGTAGTAATGGTGCCCGTTTGGCGGCCGCCCAGCAGCAGGCTGGCTTGGGGGCCGGCTTCTACGTACACCGGGCCGAGCGCGGCGCGCAACAGAACCGGTACGTTGAGGTAGTGCAGGCTCAAGCGAGAATCGGCTTCGAAGAATACGTCCGCAATAGCGTAGCTGGCCTCCGAGAGCGTGGTGTGCTCGTTGCTATACTGCACCTCGGGCACTAACGAGAGATGCGGTATAAGGGGCACTTGGTAGGTGACGCCTACCTGGTAGCCAAGCCGGGAATCGGAGCTGTTGTAGAGATTCGTGCCGGTGGTCGTGCGCAGCTTGGAGAGGCTGCCCCCCACGCGCACACCCAGTTGCGCGTGGGCCGCGCCCGTGAGGAGTAGGCCGCTGAGGAGAAGAACGGAAAAGCGTTTCATACTGGAGGAAAAGATGAGGCTGTAGTGAAGAGCCGGGGCTACCCGCAAGGGTTGCACGGCCCTACGCCACTCGCCGCCGGGCCGACTTGCGCATAAATTCCTCCAGTAGTCGAATCTCGTCAATGCCCACGTAGTGGTTGAAGGCTTCCTCGGTCTGGTGGCCGGTGGCCTGCATGATGAGCCGGGCCGGCACGCCCTGGTAGAGCTTGAGGGTGACGAAGGTTTTGCGCCCGATTTTGGTGGTGAGCTTGAGGCGGGTGAGGCCGAAAAGCTGCTGCACCAGGGCCAGGCACTCGTTGGCCCGGTAGCACTCGGGCGCTAGGAGGTCGAGGGGTGAGCGGTGCTCGTAGCGGCTTGCCAGGGCCACGGGCTTAAAGAAATCGTCGTCGTAGAAGGGGATGTAGACCGTGACCCCGTTCTTGGCCGAGTCGTCGAGCACCAGCATCTGGCCGTGCACGTGCTTCCAGGCGGCGCGGTTGGCGTCGCTGATGCGCAGGCCGGTGTAGCAGCACTCCAAAAACTTGTCGCGGGCCAGCTCCACGTGGGCCACCCAGCGCTCGGCGCTCCATTCCCCGCGCCGGTTGGTTTGCGCGCGCACGCCGGCGCGTAGCTCCAGCAGGCGGGCGCGGGTGTCGGCGTCCTGGAAGTTGAGGCCCGCCACGCGCAGCAGCTCGGCTTCGGTGAGCGTATCGACGCGGCCGCGCTTGCGCGGGGCCACAAAGCGCCGCACGTGGCGGTGCACGGGCAAATCCAGCTCATCCTCGTACTAGGTCAGAAAGGTCTTGAGCCGGTCGATGTGCTTGCCGAAGGTGTTCACGCTCTGCCCCAGCTCGTCGATGACGTAGGTGCGAAAGTCCTAGTAGAACGTCAAATCCAGCGACTCGGGGTGCAGCGCCGTGCCCCGCACCTGGGCGTACTGGGTGAAGCGCGCCTGCATGGCCACAAGGCCCGCCAAGGCCAGCTTGGAGAGGGGCTTGCCCGCGCCCGCGCGCGGCCGGCGGCTGGGCTCGCCTATCCAGCAGGTCATTATGGCTGCGAAGCCCGCGGCGGCCGGGGTAGGGGCGGGGGCTTCGGCTACTACCACGGGCGTGAGGGCCAGGGCCGCATCCACGGCTGCTTTTAGCTTGGCCTTGGGCAGCTGGCGGCCCTGCTTGGCACCAGCTGCTGGGCCTCGGCAGCGGCTTCGGTAACCCGGTTCAGACGCGGGTTTACGCTAGTGTGCGGGGTGCCGGTCTGCACCTTCACCTGCTGGCCGTCCCAGTGCTCGGGGCGCACCATGGCCCCGGTGCCCAGGCGCAGGCGGTTGCCCTCCCAGCTGATGGTGAGCTGGATGGGGGCGGTGCCATCAGCGGCGAGGGCATCAAGGCGCAGCTGGCGGGTGATTTTTCATGAGTTACCAAGGTAGGCAACCCTTTCAGAAAACTGTTTGGCACGTTGTCCGCAGTTACCCCGTTGCCGCTTTTGTTGCCTTGGTTTCCAGGCGTTGCAGGAACGCCCGCACCTCCTGCGCCAGCTTGGCTTGAGTGGCTGCGGAGCGCACGGGGATACAGGGCTGCCGCTGCGTAGGCCGGGTGCGTTGAAGCCAGTAGATGGCATCAGCCAAGTTATCGAAGTCGTGGATGATGGGGCCCGGTAGCAACCTGAGAATAGTCTGAATCATGCCCTGCCCCCGCACCGAGGGCGAGCGAATCCAGGCTACTTTTTCCAGGCCGGCCAGGGTCATGTGAGGTAGAAAATCGGTGGCTAGCCACACCGCCACGTTTAGGTCAACACTCGTTACTTGGTCGTTGTTGTTGAGCACGCATGCATAGGGACGGTGCAGAAAGCAGGTAGCTAGCTCTACGCAGGCTTCTTGTACCATGGGTAGGGTAACGTCGCCTGCCCAATCCAGAAATAGCCAGTCGTTACTGTGGTCGTAATAAGCAGCGAGGCAGGTGGTTTGATGAAGTAGCTGTAGCTGCATGCGAGAGGGGCTGGCGTACGTGGCTCGTGGCAAACGCAAAAGATATGCCACGAGCGAAACAGCAAAAAATCTTGAGTAAGTGCTACTAAGCTACCGAGCACCTCCCTAGGCTATATAAGCAAAGGACTAGCACCGAGCTTGATACTAGTCCCTTTGGTAACGGAAGTAAATGCTGGGGCCGCGGGGCTAGGGTTTGAGCAGCCTAGTTAACGCAGTGCCCACGCGCAGGCGGTTGCCCTCCCAGCTGATGGTGAGCTGGATGGGGGCGGTGCCGTCAGCGGCTAGGGCATCGAGGCGCAGCTGGCGGGTGATTTTCATAAATTTTTCTTATAAAATGAATCAGAGCCTTTTTATCTTTCTGCTTCTAGTATATGGTTGTAAGCAGCCACAAAAAGAAAAAACAGGAAGATGAGGAGGAATACTGGTACCCCCAATACTATCCATCGTAAGCGCATTTCATTAGTTAGGACGGTTGTAGCTGGCGCGCAGTAGGGTAATGTTTCGTCTTTGGCGGCAATCACTACATCCTTCGCCGCTAGAAGGGCATCCTTGGAAGCGAACTGCTCTCGGAGTAGCTCGCTTTCATTTTTGGCTGTGGCTAGGTCGCGCTGGCAGTTGTCTAGCTGCACATTGTTAAAGGCGTAGGGGCGGCCACTGCGTTTTTTGGCAACTGCTTGAACTAAGGATGGGTATCAACGTGGCCTTTGTTTTCGGGCACTGCCACCGGGGGCGTGGTCGGAGCTTTGCCAAAACTGGCCAGCACGACGACGATAACGAAGAGTACGAGGAGGGCTTTCTTGTTGGAAATGGACACCCCAGCCAAGTGTGGAGCAGCGGTAGAAAGAGATGGCATGGATAGATAGGTCGGTTTAATGCTCGCTTGCATGCATTGCAAGACTAGTTAGGCCGGTTGTAGCTGGTGCGTAGCATTGTGATAGTTTCACCAGCAATTCTGCCTCGCATAGCAGAAATTAAAGCCGTGCGCCCGTGAAAACGCCCTCGGTTAGAGTGACACCCGTAGCGGGTGCCGTGGAGGAGTTGCCGGAAAAAGTACCTGAGAAGACTCCGGTACTGGTTTCTTGAATAGTCGTCACCTGATTGTTGAAGCTGACCGCATCGAAACTGTTAGTATTATTTGGCGCGTAGACCATAGCTGTAAGCTGGTAAGCCGTACTAGGCTGGCCAACAGGCTTCTCGAAGGTGAGCAATACCGTTTGAGTGTTGTTTTGAAGCGTAGGAGTATCCGAAAGGCTGATGTATAGCACATTGGTTTTCTGGCCAGTAGCAGTTGCCTGGACGTAAGCCCTCGACTGCCCACTTACTAAGCGCCCGCTAATCTTGTAGCTGCCCGTACCAATGGCTGGGGTAGCAGCCGGGTCGTTTTTTTTGGAGCATCCCAGTGTGCTCACTAAGAGCAGCATCGCCAACGGGTAAATAGGAGGTAAGCGTAAAATCATGAGTAATGAGCAGTGTAGTGATAGTGTGGTTGTTAGAAGCGCCTGCGCCGCTGGCGGGCTAGCCACCGGGAGAGGTCAATTACGCTGTAAACCAAGAGGGTAACGATGGCTACGAGTACGCCTAACTCGGCTTTTATCCGGTGTAAAGAAGTAGCTGGCTGGGCGGCCCGACGCTTTTTTAAAAAGTTCTTTGCTACAAGCACACATGTGGCCATAAATATGGCGGGCGGTAGGCACCAGCTAAGGAAGGCTAGCAGCCAGCATAAGAAAACAAAAAGACTCGCCGCAACGCCCATATCAATTCGGTCGGTTAAACCCACCCCGCCGCAACTCCGGCATCGGGAGCTACTTAGGGGCAGTTACACTACTCTTTAGGAGGCCACTGCTTAGGGGGAGGGGGGGGATTATGAGCGTTAGGGCGGCGGAATAGTAGGTAAAGGAGGATGGCGATGCCGATTGCTACCCACATCATAATGGATAACCCCTTCATTATGAGGTTTCCTGCATAATCAATGAACTCAGCGTGGGCGACTGCTGGCAAACTGCATAATAGTAGGATTGCCGCGAAGCGTAGTAATCTGTACTGCATATCAATTAGGTCGATTAAACCCACCCTTCAGCAAGTCCAGCATCTGGTCTTTGCCCTCGATGATGGTCTTCTGCATCTGGAGCTGGCCGTTGAGCAGTTCTACTTGCTTGGCTAGGCTGTCGCGCTCGGCCCGAAGGCTGTCGCGCTCCTTCTCGCAGTCGGCTAGGTTGTAGTTATTGGTAGTAGCAGTGCCGTTGTTCGTGCCAGCTACAGCTACGGTATTTTTCTTACCTGAAATATTTGTTTGGTTCTGGTTGGGAGCGGAGCCTTCCTTGAATGGCTCGCCTTCACCTACCAAAAGCCAAGTGGGATTAATGCTGTCAAAGCGCTTCATCACCTTTTCTAAGTAATCAGCACCTGGCATCGAGTTACGGATGCCCACATAGTTCTGGGTGATAGTGGGCTTCTCTCCAATCGTTTCGCTAAAGGCGCGTGCGCTTAGCTGAAAGGATTTCAGCAAAAAACTTAGTCGCTCATTTATAAGATGTCGCTGCACTTTGTAATCTAATTCCAAAAAAGCTTACCATGGTAAGCTGTTAATTGTAAGTCATTCTCGTATGTTTGTGACATGTCCAGTACCGAGCGAGCGCAAGTAAGCGCACGCCGGGCGAACTGTATCAAACACAAGCCATGACCGAGCGCCAGAAGCACCTGTAAAAGCCCGGCTAGCTAAGTTATATGCTGATTATAAGGCGGGTACCGTTAGAAAGGAACTGTATGAGTCGCAGAAAGCCAGCATCGAGCAGAATCTACGATGCGCAGACTCGGGCCGTTAAGAAGCGGGCGGCCGAGAAGGAAAAGGAACTCAAAATTGCCCAGGCCGTGATTCAGACGGCACTTTCCGTAATAAAGGCCTCGCCCAACGTGCCGCTCATGATTGCTGTCGACATAACGGGGGCTGCCAGCATCGCCAAGATTATCGCAACAGATATTCCTGAGTTTGAAAAGGGCGGGATAGTGGGTGGCCCCAAGCCTACCTGGCGCGATAATGTGCAGCCCTTCGCAAACGGTGGGCGCATTAATGCTCGGGCCGGCGTGGGCCAGCGCCACTCGGGCGGCGGCATCCGCATGGTGGACGGGGCCACCGGTGAGCACCTGGGCGAGTGGGAGCGAGGCGAGGCCTACATAATTCTGAGCCGCGACACCTACGCCAACAACAAGCACCTAGTCGATGAGCTGATTGATACGAGGCCTACATAATTCTGAGCCGCGACACCTACGCCAACAACAAGCACCCAGTCGATGAGCTGATTGATACGAGTATGCACCGCGGTGGGGCCCCGGTGCGCCGGCAGCCTGGCTACTTCGAGGATGGGGGCATGTTCGTCACACCTGGTACCAAGTCGGCCCCTGCTACTTCCGGTGGTGGGGCTGGCCAAGAGCTGGTGCAGGCCGTGCGCGAAACCCGTGACGCTATACGGGCGCTGCCGAACCGGGTCCGGGCCTACGTCGAGTGGGAGCAGGGCGACACGCTGGAGCTGGAGCAGCAGTTGGGCGAGCTAGCCGATGACCGCCAAAAGGGGAGCATTCGGTAAAAACTGCCACACAAACTGCCACACTGTATAAAGAAAAAGGCCCTCACATTGCTGTGAGGGCCTTTTTAGTAGTCCGTAGGGGAATCGAAGCGTTTAGTATGCGTATTCCTACCCCATATAAACCGCTTTGAAGGCACTTTTTATTTCTGTTTTTCACCAAGGTGACAATAAAAACTGTAAAAGTGGCAAGGTTAAAAGTGTGATTAAAGTACTTTCAGGTGGTATTTATATAGAAAGGTGACAATTGGGTGGGAATGTATTCCCATATTTTTTGAGTAATTTGTCACCCTTATGAATATCCTCAGCACGGAAGTCAAGGGAATTGGCATCATGCCCGAACTCAGTCGGCACTTCACAAAGAAGGAGGGCGGGCACCTCATACACTTCCGGTTGCGTCGCCGTGCCGATAAGATGACCCTGGGTTATCTGTCTACTGACCTCTATGTTATCAAGGCGCAGTTCGACCCTCGCACAAAGAACCTTATCAGTAAGGAGGGGAACGATAAATTAACCCTTCTCTTCCACCGTGCCGTTGCCATGCTGGGCAAATGCAAAGAAGGCACCGACTATAAGTTGGCGTGGCAACGCGATGGCGAAGCATTGATACGAGAGCAAGAAGAGGCTGATAGGAAGGAATTGGAAGACAAATTCGCTAGTGGCTCAGCGAGTGACCACTATGTGTGGCTAGTCAATAAGAGCATCCGAATGGCGAAGGAACTGGCAAAGATTGAGCAGGAAGCCGAGGAGATGCGGATAATGTTGAAGCTTCCCCCACGTAGGGAGCGAGTAACACACGCCCAGCGGGTAGAGTATCAAGACACTATGGTCAAGTTTATGACTCTACGCCGGAACACACTGAGCGACCGCGACTTCCAGATGTGGACAAGCTGGAACAAGGTGCTTAATGAGTTTATCGAGGTAATTGGCGCTGATATATCCTTCGCCGCCATCGATATGAGATTCTATAGGCAATACAAGACCTACCTGATGGTAACCAGAGGAAATTCCGCCAATACGTTTGGGGCGCACGTCAAGAAGCTCAAAGCCTTTTTGAAGTATGCGGAAGGAGAAGGAATGAGGTGGTCGGGTAAAAATGGACACGGCGAAAGTAACTTTCCCTTGTCATGGAAGCAGAAAAACCAGCTAGTAAAC
>NZ_BAAGXF010000013.1:0-172058 GCF_054779975.1 Hymenobacter arcticus | reverse complement strand
CGAAAACTACCTCGCCATGCTCCATTTTGCCTGCGCTCGAATCACTTGGTATAATTGCCTATTTGGATAGCCTCTTAGTTCAACGGCGTGGTAGAGATGCTTCGGCAAGCTCAGCATGACGTTCTAATCAGCATGACGTTCTAAACAGATTATAAACAATCAAACGACTAGCTCCAGCGGCTCAAAAACTGCGTGAAGGCCTCCTTATATTGCTCACCCACGGGGATGGTTTCGGTGCCAATTTGCACGGTGAGGCGGCGCACGGCTTCAATCTTGTCGAGGGCCACGATGAAGGAGCGGTGGATGCGCAGGAAGCGCCGGCCGGGCAGCTTTTCTTCCATCGCCCGCAGGCTCATCAGTGAAAGCAGGGCGCGCGGCGTGCTTTTGAGGTGCACTTTCACGTAGTCCTTCAGGCCCTCCACGTAGAGGATATCGCTGAGCGACACGCGCACGAGCTGGTACTCCACTTTCAGGAAAATGTGCTCCTCCTCGGCGGCGGCGGGCGCGGCGGTCGGGGTGGCTTCGGCGCTGGCGTGGGTGAGTTCGGCGTAGGCGCGGGCCTTTTGGGCGGCCCGCAAAAACTCCTCGTAGTTGAAAGGCTTCACCAGGTAGTCGAGGGCGTCAACTTTGTAGCCATCCAGGGCATACTGCGGGAAAGCGGTGGTGAACACGATGCGCGGTGGCGTGGCCTGCTGGCCCAGCACGCGCGCCAGCTCCAGGCCGGTAAGCTCCTGCATCTGAATGTCGAGAAAGGCCACGTCAACTTTTTCGGTGAGCTCGTGCAGGCCTTGCAGGGCCTCCACGCCGCTGCCGTAGCGGCCCACCAAGCGCAGAAAAGGGGTTTGCTCGATAAAGGTGCAGAGCAGGGCCAGGGCCAGGGGTTCGTCGTCGACGGCGATGCAGGTAATAGGCATGGGGCAAGAATAAATCGGGTAATCAAGGTAGGTAATGCGGGTGGCCCGGACGCGTCGGCCAAAAGTGGTGGGTGGCCGTATGCTGGCTGGGGCCGGCGGGTGGCCCGTTACTTTTTACGTCTTAGTCAGCTTCTAGCGTATGGTTCGCCTTTTAGTTGTAATACTAGCCGCTACGGCCCTGGCGGGCTGTGGCCAGCCCAAAGTAGCCACTGCGGAGCAGCCCACCGCAACGAGCCCGGCGAAAATCAACATCCCCGGCACCCGGCTATTCATTGCGCCGCCCGCGGGCTTTAGGAAGGCGACCGACTTTATCGGCCTGGAGCGCGACGCGCAAACCGCGGTGATTGTGATGGACTTGATGGTGGGCAATTATTATAAAAACGCGGCTACGTTCAGCCGTGCCGAAGTAGAAGGGCGCGGAGTAGAGGTATTTGATTTTCAAGACACTACCATTAGCGGGTACCCAGCCAAGTACTTATTCGTACAGCCCGAGCCGGCCACCAAGGCCTACTGGGTGGTTTTTGGTGATTCTACTTTTGCGACTACGCTCATGGCCTCGTTTCCAAGCGAAGATGCGCAAACGGGGCAGCAGATGAAGCAGGCCATGCTGGCGGCCACCTACGACAAAAAGCTTAAGGTTGACCCGTTTGCCACCGCGCCCTTTGTTCTGGATGAAAGCCAATCGAAATTCAAATTCGTCATGTTTTCGGGCAACATGTACGTGTACTCCATTGGGGGCGCCAAGGAAAACTCGGCCGACCCCGCCAATAGCGCGGTTATCACCGTGACGCCCCTGCCCGCCGACCCCACCAATACACCCGATGCAATGGCCATTACCCTGGCCGAAGGCCTGGAACGCAACGGCTTGACTGACAAAAATATACTGAACTCCTCTACTGAGCGCATAAATGGCTACGACGCCTACGAGGACGAAATCACGGGCATGATGCGGGGCAAGAAGGCTCATTTTTACGAGCTTTTCGTAACCAATGGACACAAGTCAGTTATGGTGCAAGGCGTGATGCCGGCCGGCTCGGATGGCCACGCCCAGGAAATCCGGGATTTTGCCCATGCTATTAAGCTGAAATAACGCAGCCAGGGCTAGCTCACTTGCAGCTTTAGCTTCACTTCATACTCATTGTCAGGCGTTTGCTCAGTTACTTGTAGCGAGTAGCGGCCGGGGTACAGCAGGTCGAGGCGGCGACGGGTGTTAGTGAGGCCGATGCCGTTGGAGCCCGCCAGGTCGGTGCTGGCCTTGGGGAAGCGCGTGTTGCGCACGTCGATTTCGAGCTGACCGGGCGTGGGCTGGCGCAGGCCAATGTAGATGCGGCTGGGCGCGGTAGCCGCCACGCCGTGCTTGAAGGCGTTTTCGACGAATGGCAGCAGCATCATGGGCGCAATGAGCACTTCGCGCACCGGCTCGGGGTGCTCGAAAGTGACCTGCACGCGGTCGGTGAGGCGCAGCTGCATGAGCGTGATATAGTCTTGAATAAAAGCCACTTCCTGGCTGAGCTGGGCGTGGCCCGAGGCCGTATCATAGAGCACGTAGCGCATCATGCGCGAGAGGCGGTGCAGGGCGGCGCGGGCCCGCTCACCGTCGATGAGCGTGAGCGAATAGATGTTGTTGAGGGTGTTGAAGAAGAAGTGCGGGTTGATTTGGGCCTTGAGCAAGCTCAACTCGGCCTCCACGCGCTGCTGGTCGAGGCGCTCGCGCAGGCGGGCCTCCTGCTGCCAGTGCTGCACCACCGTAATGGCCGTGCCAATGCCCAGCACCAGCAGCGTAATGAGCAGGCTCACCAGGTCAAAGCGGCTGCCGCGCGGCGGCCGGGGCGCGCCCAGCGCCGGGCCGCGCCGGCTGGCCTCCTCGGCCGCCTGAAAGGCCTGCCGCATCAGTTCCGAAACGTGCAGGGTGCTTTCCAGAAAGCGCCCCAGCAGCATGATAACCGCCGCCGTAGCCGCCAGCGCCAGCACAAACCAGCCCGTGCGCCCGCGCAGCAGCAGGCGCGGCACGCTCAGCCGCGTGGTTACGTAGAACGCGGCCAGCCACAGCACCAGCAGCGCGCCCTGCCGCACCCAGTACTGCGGGGGCAGCTCTACCCGGCCCTGCATGGGCTGAAACAACAGCAGCGTGAGGGCCAGCAGCCCCCACGCCAGCACGTGGATGAGCGGCGTGAGCAAGCGCTGGAAAGAAAACGTGGACATACGGCCTCCAAAGAAATAAGCAGGCCAAAAGTACCCCGCCTGCTGCCCCCCACCGCCTGGGCCCGACTACCAGGCCAATTGTGCCGACTGGGGCCCGGCTTTTGCCGCCCGGCCGCTTTTGTTTGTAGCTGCTACCGGGCCCAACCACCGGAACCAGGCCAAGTGGGGCAGAGCTAGTGCCGCCCCGCTTCGGCAGGTGGGAGCGCAGGTTAACCCTTTACCCGGCGGGCTCTTCTCAGCGAAGAAGCCGGCAGTTTTTGTATCTGGCCAGGGCGGTTTGGCGTAGGAATTGCCCAGCGCCGCCTCGGCTACGTGGGGGCTGCCGGCCACTGCCTTTTGGCGGGCCGGGCCTCATGGTTGGTTCACCTTTGCCTGCGCTATTTGACTGCGGGTGACGGCGATACGCCTAGCCCGCCCGTTTTCTTTCGTTCGCCGCTCTCCGGCTTGTTCTTTCTACCGCGGCCCACCGGCGCGGCCTGCCCCTCATGAGTACGAGTATCGACCTGCCCCTGGCCCCCGTTGCCGAGCCGAGCCCCACGCCCCCGGCCGCCGATTTTGAGCTGGCCTTTCAGCAAAAAGAAACCCTCATTGCCCGCTACCTGGCCGCCTTTGCAGTGGTGTACTACCGCCAGCCGGCCGAGCGCAGCCCCACCCAGCTGCAAGCCACGCTACGGGTGGAGAACGCCACAGCAGCGTTCCCGCTAGCCACTATCTTACTTAATATCAGTGATATACTTACCCTGACCGAGCTGGCCGCCGAGGCCGCCAGCCAGCTGGTAATGGGTCTGGCCGGTGTGGCCGAGCAGCTGGGCGCGGCCATCACGCGGGCCCGCATCGCCTTCCCGGCCCCCGAAGCCCAAAATCCCGACCACGAGTGGTGCGTGACCCTCGACTTTGCGGCTGGTGGCCCGGTGGCCGTCAGCTTTGCCTGCACCGGCGGGCTGCCGGGGCCCTGGGGTGCGGCCTACCTGCCGGCCCACGTGCAGCGGGTATCCGAGCAAATAGAGGCTAATCCGCAGGCCACCGTGGGCTACGTGTTCTTCCTGGCGGAGGAGGAAGTGGGCCTGCTGCGCCAGTTCCTGACCGTGCCGCAGCAGGTAGCCGAAGGCGGCCCGCAGCAGCTGCACCAGCTGTTTGAGGAAACCGCCCGGCTTTATCCTAATCACATTGCACTCAATTGGTTGGGCGATACCCGCACCTACCGCCAGCTCAACAACGAGGCCGACCAGCTGGCCGCCCGCCTCCGGCACCGGGGCGTGCGGGCCGGCGACTTTGTGAGCTTGTTCATGGCCAAGTCGGTGGAGCTGTACGTGGGCATGTTGGCCGTGCTCAAAGCGGGCGCGGCCTACGTGCCGCTCGACCTCTCGTTTCCGCCCGACCGCGTCACGTTTATTCTCGGCGACTGCGGCGCGCAGGTGCTGCTCACCAACCAGCCTTTGCCCGAAGGCTTCGCCAGTTGGCCCGGCCTAGTGCTCGACCTCAACATACCCGCCCCGGCGGTGCCCTCCTTTACGGAGCCAGTGGTGGTGGGCCCCGATTCCATCGCCTACGTCATTTACACCTCGGGCACCACGGGGCTACCCAAGGGCGTGCTCATTCCGCACCGCAGCATCTGCCACCTGGTACGGGCCGAGCAGCTGCTGTTTCAGCCCACCCCGCAAGACCGCGTGGTGCAGGGCTTTTCGGTGGCCTTCGACGCCTCGCTCGAAGAGCTGTGGCTGGCCTGGGGCGCGGGCGCTACCCTTGTGCCGGTACCCGAAGAAACCATGAAAGCGCCCGACGCGCTGCCCGGCTTTTTGGTCGAAAATCAGGTCACCGTATTTTCCACCGTGCCCACGCTGCTTTCGCTGCTGCCGGCTAACATTCCCACGCTGCGGCTACTCATACTAGGGGGCGAGGTGTGCCCACCCGAGCTGCTGGCCAAGTGGGCCAGCCGGCAGTGCCGGGTGGTGAACACCTACGGCCCCACCGAGGCCACGGTGGTGGCC
The DNA here is from genome assembly GCF_054779975.1 of Hymenobacter arcticus. Classification (NCBI taxonomy): domain Bacteria; kingdom Pseudomonadati; phylum Bacteroidota; class Cytophagia; order Cytophagales; family Hymenobacteraceae; genus Hymenobacter; species Hymenobacter arcticus. Next base: position 166,954 of record NZ_BAAGXF010000013.1, on the reverse strand, counting down.
ACGGCTGCCGACTTTGTGCCCGGCCAGCGCCTCACCATTGGCCGGCCGCTGGCGGGCTACCAGGTGCTGCTGCTCGACCAGCTGGGCCAACTGGTGCCGCTGGGCGGGGCCGGCGAGCTGTGCATTGGCGGCGCGGCGCTGGCCGCCGGCTACCTCAACCGCCCCGAGCTAAGCGCCGCTAAGTTCAACACCGTGAGCGAGTTGCCAAACGGATTTGCGGGCCGCCTCTACCGCACCGGCGACCTGGCCCGCTTCGAGGCAGAGGGCAACGTGGACTTCCTGGGCCGCATCGATACGCAGGTAAAAATCCGGGGCTTCCGGGTGGAGCTGGCCGAAATCGAGAGCCTGCTGCTGCAATGGCCGGGCATCCGCAACGCCGCCGTGGCCCTCAAAGAGGGCACCGACGGCGTGAAAAAGCTCATCGCCTACCTTATTCTGGAGCCCAACCAGCTGCTGGACGAAAAGGCAGTGCGGGCCTTTCTGCGCGAGCACCTGGCCCCCTACATGCTGCCCGCCGCGCTGGTACCGCTGGCCTCGTTTCCGCTGCTCACCAGCGGCAAAGTCGACCGCAAAGCCCTGCCCTACCCTGTAGTAGGCGCGCAGGGCACCACCCGCGAGCTGACCCTGCCCCGCACCCCGCTCGAAACCGCCATTTACGCCGTGTGGCAGAAGCGCTTCGATACCGCCGACCTGTCGGTAACCGACGACTTTTTCGACATCGGCGGCAACTCGCTGCTGGCCTCGCTCATCATCTCGGAGCTGCGCCAGCAGCCTGATTTTCAAGGTCTTTCGGTGAAGGAGATGTATACCCGGCGCACCATTGAGGCGCTGGCCGCCGCCATGGCTGCCGCGGCCAGCGCCCAGGCCGCCGCGCCCGCCGCCGAGCCGGCCCTAGCTAATTCAGTGGTGCGCGCCAACACCGCCACCCGGCTGGCTACGGCCATCTTGCAGCTGGTTTCGGTGGCGCTTTTCTACGCCGTGCCAGTGTTTTTCCTGAACCTGTCGCTGCACTTCCGGCCCGTATTTGCCGAGTGGTCGTGGGTTGAGTTGATAGCGGCCGGCATAGCCTCGGTGGTGCTGTACGTGCCGCTGGCCTGCCTGCTGGTGGTAGCGGTTAAATGGCTGATTATCGGCCGCTTCCGGGCCGGCGAATACCCGTTGTGGGGCTTCTACTACTACCGCTTTTGGGTGGTGAAAAAGCTGGTGGAGGCCGCCCCGGTGCAGCTGCTGTCGGCCACGCCGTTCCTGGCCGTTTTCTACCGTTTGCTGGGAGCTAAAATCGGCAAAAACGTGTACCTCGGCACCACCCGCGTGCTGTGCTTCGACCTGCTAACGGTGGGCGACGGGGCCAGCCTGGCCCGCGAGGCCGCCCTGCTGGGCTACCGCATCGAGCGCGACCGCCTCATAATTGGGGCCACCACCGTAGGCCGCGAGGCCTACGTGGGCCTGCGCGCCATCATGGAGGGCGACACCAGCCTGGGCGACGGCGCCGAACTCGACGACCTCTCGGTGCTGCCCGCCGGCCAGCAAGTGCCGGCCGGCGAGGGCTGGCTGGGCTCGCCGGCCCAGCGCGTGCGTACCGTGGTGCCGGCCGGCCCGCTGCGGCCGGTGGCCGCGCCTAGCGCGGGCTACCTAGCGGCCCAGCTGGGGGCCATTGCGCTTATGCTGCTGGTGCCCACGGTAGCCTCGCTGCCCATTCTGGCCCTACTCTACGAGAGCGTGGCGCACTTCGGCGCGGAGGCTTCCCTGCTGACGCTCATTCCGTTATCGGCGCTCTACGTGCTGCTGCTGATTGCCGTGCTGGCGGGTACCAAGCGCCTGGTAGCCGGCCACCAGGCGGCCGGCACGCTGCCCCTCTATAGCCTCGCCTACGTGCGCCACTGGGTGGCCGACGCCGTGCTGGCCCAAAGCCTGACGCTACTGCGTCCGCTCTATGCCACCATTTACACGCCCTACTGGCTGCGGCTGTTGGGGGCCAAAATCGGCGCGCGGGCCGAGGTTTCGACCCTCAACCACATCTCGGCCGACCACCTCACGGTGGGGCCCGGCTCGTTTCTGGCCGATTCGGTGAGCGTGGGCGCGCCCCGCGTGCAGCACGGGCTGGTGTCGGTGCTGCCCACGGTGGTGGGGCCGCGCACCTTTGTGGGCAACGGCGCGGTGCTGGCCGGCGGCACCGTGCTGGGCACCAACAACCTGATTGGCGCGCTCTCCTCTGCCCCCACCGACACGCCGCCCGATAACACCTCGTGGGTGGGCTCGCCGGCCTTTTTGCTGCCCAACCGGCCCATGTCCACGGCCTTTGCGCCCGAACTCACGTTTGCCCCGCCGGCGCGGCTCATTTGGGCGCGTAGTATCATCGAATTATTTAAAATCGTACTGCCGTTTACGTTCACGTTCGTGACGTTTGCGGTGCTGTATCATTACTGCCACTGGCACCTGCTGAATTACCCGTTCTGGAGCAGCGTGGGTGTGGGCACGGGGGCGATGGTGGGCCTCATCTTCGGCTTTTCGCTGCTCACGGCCCTGCTCAAGTGGGTACTCATTGGCCGCTATCGGCCCTCGGAGCAGCCGTTGTGGTCGTCGTGGGTGTGGCGCAATGAGCTGATTAACTCCTTGTGTGAAAGCTATGTATATCCTTTTTGGGAAGCGGCGCTGCTGGGCACACCCTTCGCCACCTGGTTTTTCCAGCTGATGGGCAGCCACTTCGGCCACTCGGTGTACATGGACACCACCGAAATCACGGAGTTTGACCTGGCCTGGGTGGCCGACCACGCCATTCTCAACAACAGCTCGACTATTCAAACCCATTTGTTTGAGGACCGGGTCATGAAAATGTCCAACCTGCGCATCGGCCGCTACGCCACCGTGGGCACTTCCTCGGTGGTGCTCTACGACTCGGTTATCGGCCCCGGCGCGACGCTCAAAAGCCTCTCGCTGCTGATGAAAGGCGAGCAGCTGCCCGCCAACACCCGCTGGCAGGGCATTCCGAGCGCCTTCATTTCCAACGGGTAACCTTGGCAGCCCCCTTCCTGCACAGTTGGCAGGCCGACCTCACTACCGAGTACCCCGGCTGGCCCGCCGCCGAAGCCATGCTGTCGGCGGCGGAGCTGGCGCGGCAGGCGCGCCTGCGCACTCCCACCCTACGCCAAACCTACGGGCGGGCCCACGGCTTTTTACGGAGCGTCCTTTCTAAATATAATTCGCTTACTAACAACGAGTTATTATTCACATCCGACGCTAACGGCAAGCCCCAGCTGGCAGCGGGCGGCCTGCATTTCAACCTCTCCTACCGGCCCGGCCGGGCGCTGCTGGCCGTGTCGAATACCGGGCTCGTGGGGGCCGACGTGGAGCCGCTCACCCCACTGGCCGACGCCACCGCGCTGGTAGCCGAGCTATTCGCCCCGGCCGAGCAGGCGGCGCTGCGCGCCGCCGCGCCCGCCGATTATTGGCCACTTTTCTACCTCATCTGGACGCGCAAGGAGGCCTACGCCAAAGCCCTGGGCATGGGTTTGGGAATGCCGTTTGCGGCGTTTTCGGTGTTGGATTTTCCGCCGGGCGCGCCGCCGGTGCTCACCGCGCCAGCGGGGTGCCAGCTGCGCAGCTTTCGCGTCGGAATGGGCTACCAAGGTGCAATTGCTGCGTTGGGTAATGCAGTTAAGCCAGCAATTCAGCACTTTAGCTATCCAAAGGAACTTGTTGCGTTCTAGGTCGCCCTCCGCGTGACCCCACCCCCTAGCCCCCTCCCCTCCGGGAGAGGGGGAACTAGCATTAGCTATAAAGGGCTAGAAATTAGCTAGTAAAACTAGAGCTAGCTCCCCCTCTGCCGGAGGGGAGGGGGCTAGGGGGTGGGGTGAACGCGGAGGCCGAGCTACCGCGCCGCGCTATATTGCCGCCCATGCTGCCCTCGCTCCCCGATTTTCTACGCGCCTTGCTCGCTACCGGCGAGGTGACGGTGGCCGGCCAGCTCACCCCCTTTGCCGCTGCCGACCTAGCCCCCGCCACCGAGCTGCTGCGCCGCTACCACGCCGCCGATGCCCTACACCAGGCCCACCAAATGCCCGCCTTCGCGCCCGTGGCGGCGCAGTGGGCGGCTGGGTTTCTGTACCGCGCCATGCAGCTGGCCTTTTTGCGCGACTACGACGCCGAGGCCGTAACCAAACACCTGGCCGACTGGCCCCACGAAATCACGCCCGAGGCCAGCTACTCGGTCGATTTGACTTTGCGCCACCTACCCGCGCTGCTCGGCCTGGCCCGCGACCTGGCCCCGGCCGATGCGCTGGTAACCCGGCTGCAAGCCGTGGGGCAGCAGTGGCCGCTTTCGCTGGTGGGCGTGGCCCCGGCCCCGGCCGAAGCGCCGGCGGCCATACTGGCCCACCCGGCCCTGCGCACCCTGTACCTCGACCGCATCATCGAGCGGCGCGACCGGGCGCGAGCAACCCAGCCGGGCGTGCACGACGGCATCCGGGCGGCGCTGGGCGAGTACGCGGCGCAGCTCTGGCCCGATTTTCTGACTGTTGTTCCGACCGTTTTATGACTGATTTTCCGGCCCCGCTGGGGCTTCTCATTGACAAGCTGCACCGCGTAGCCCGCCACCTTAAGGATACGTTTGTGGGCAAAGACGACATCATCGACCTGCTGATGCTGTGCCTGGTGAGCCGCGAAAACCTGTTTTTGCTGGGCCCGCCCGGCACCGCCAAAAGCGCCCTGGTGCACGCCCTGGCCCGCTCGGTCGAGGGCCAAACGTTTGACTACCTGCTCACGCGCTTCACCGAGCCCAACGAATTATTCGGCCCCTTCGACATCCGCCGCCTGCGCGAGGGCGAGCTGGTGACCAACACCGAAGGCATGCTGCCCGAGGCTAACCTCATTTTTCTGGATGAGCTCCTGAACGCCAACAGCGCCATTCTCAACAGCTTACTACTTGTGCTCAATGAGAAGGTATTTCGGCGGGGCCGCGAAACCCGGCCGCTGCCGGCCCTGCTCATTGTGGGCGCCAGCAACCACCTGCCCGAAGACGAGGCCCTGGGCGCGCTCTTCGACCGCTTTTTGGTGCGGGTGCGCTCCGACAACGCCGAGCCCGCCGACCTCAGCGCCGTGCTGGCCGCCGGCTGGGGCCTCGAGCAGCGCACCGCCGCCGCCGAGTTGCCCACCATCGCGGCGGCCGAAGTGGCGCAGCTGCAAGCCGCCGTGCCCACCGTGGACCTGGCCACCGTGCGCCCCGCCTACGCCGCCCTAGTAGGCCAGCTGCGCCAGGCCGGCCTGGCCTTGAGCGACCGCCGCGCCGTGAAGCTGCAACGCCTGCTGGCGGCCAGCGCCCTGCTCAGCCAGCGCCTGGTGGCCGTGCCCTCCGATGCCTGGGTGCTGCGCCACATCTGGGACACCGACGAGCAGCGCGAGGTGCTGGCCGGCCTCGTCAACGCCGTGGTTTCGGCCGATACCTCGCCCGCCCCTCACCCCCGCGCCGCCGTGGACCTCGTGCCCGATGCCGACGTTATCTACCAGGAAGTGAGCCGCCTTGCCGAACGCTGGAACGACCCCGCCACCACCCCCGCCGACCGCGCCACCCTCAAAGACCAGCTCCGCTACCTGCACGGCCGCACCCAGTGGCTCACCAACCCCGAGCAGCGCCGCTACGTGCAGGAGCCCCTGGATGTGCTTTGGCAAAAAGCGCTAAGTAGTTAACAGTGAGCAATAAGCAGTGAACAATGAGTGGTGCTATAATTGAACGAGTGTTGGTATTGGCCGAAGCCCAGCGCGCCACCTTGGGCACAGTGCGCGACCAGCCCGGCCTGCTCGTGGCCGCCGACGCGGGCCAGCTGTGGATACGCGGGCTACGCGCCACCGGCCCGCTGCCGCTGGCTCTGCGCCAGCTACCCGCCCTGGCTGCCTACGGAGCCGACGCGGCCGGGCGGCTTTTCCCCGGTGGGCGGCCCACGCCCACCGGCCGGCTGCCGCTGCTGGCTTGGCAACCAATTCTGGACTTTGTGCCGCTCGAATTACCGACGGCGGCGCTGCCCGGCCAGTTGCCCGCGCCGGTGCCGGTGCGGCTGGTGCCCAGCGCCCAGCCCCGGCCGGGCGCGGCGCTGCTCACCACCCTGGCCGCCTGGCAGGCCTACGCCGAAACCGCCCCCGCCGTGCGGCTCGCGGGCCTGCGCTTTGCGGTGAGCAGCCGCGGGCAGGCGCTGCTACTGGGCGCGCCGCTGCCCCCGCTGCCCGGCCAGGAATATTGGCTAACTGACGGGTTACTGCTGCCGGCGGGGTTTGAGTTTGAGCTGCCGATTGCGGCACCGCTGGTGGCGGCCCGCCTAACCAACGGCGGCGAAAACTTCGCTTTATTCGACGCTACGGGCGAGTACGAAGTCATTGCCACCACCCAACTACACCCTGCCACGCGCGCGGCCATTCGCCTTACTTCCAATTATTTACCCAGCAATGCCTGAGCAAACTGAGCCCGTGCCCGGCCTGGCTATTGCGCCCTACTTCCAGCCGCCGCAGGGGTATTTCTGGCGGTGGGCCGAGGGCAATGAAGTGGTGGAGTGGGTGAATGGCACCACCATCACCTACCGCGAGGAGCTGGCCGCCCTGCTCACCGGCCTGGCCCCCACCGGCCTGCCCCCGCTGGGCGCGGTGCTGCTGCTGCTGGCCGCCTGCAACACCGGCTGGAAGGAAAGCAGCGCCGAAATCGGTCTGCTGCAAGGCTTGCTGCGCGGCCTGCCGCCGGGTGGCCCGCCCGACGAGGAGTTGACGTTTCACCTCAGCGTGGCCCGCACCTTTCTGGATATTATCCGCGAATTGCCGCCCGAGCTGCGCCAGGGCGTGGCCAAAGAGCACTTGCTGCGCGAGGTATTGAGCAGTAGCAACTCCGCTGGGTACTTTGCCATTCTGCCTTCTAAACGGATAGCTAGCGACCTCACTACTTACCACGAGACGGAGTTAATTCAATCCGAATTCCAGCTCACCCGTTGGCAATTTGAGACTGACTTGCGGTGCTTCGACCGTGCCACCCGCCGCTTCCCCACCGTGCACGGCCTGGAGCTGCGCCTGCGCACCGGCCTCGACCAGCTGCCTGAGCCGCTCGAAGAAACGCCCGCCCCGCCCCCACCCGCCGAGCCCGCCGCCGACCTGCTGGCCGAGCTGGCCCAGGACCGGCAAACGGCCGGCCTGGCCCGCCTGGTGCCCCACCTGCGCGCCGCCCTGCACCTGCCCCACACCGCGCCCCAAGCCAGCGAGCAGCCCCTGGGCGGCGTGGCCGACCTCAGCAACCGCGGCCCCCTCGACCGCCTGTTGCTAAGCGAGTTGGCCCAGGACGACCTCAGCCTGCTGGCCCGCCTCGCCCACGGCGAAGCCCTCTACCTGCGCCGCGAAGCCCCACCCCTGCCCCAGCCACCGCCGCGCGTGTTCCTCCTCGATACCACGCTGCTCATGTGGGGCCTGCCCCGCGTGGCCGGCCTGGCGGCGGCGCTGGCCCTGGCCGCGCCCGGCCACGCGGAGCCGCCGCAGGCCTTCGCCCTGTGGAGCCACCACGCTCAGCTACTCGACCTACGCTCGCGGGCCGGCGTAGTGGCCGCCCTCGGCCTGCTCGACCCGGCCTTGCACTGCGGCGCGGCGCTGGCGGCGGTGCTGCCCACGCTGCCCGCCCCGGCCGAGGCGCTGCTCATTACGGAGGCCAACGCCGCCCGGCAACCCGACTTTAGGGTGGCGTTGGCTGCGGCGCCGGCCGCCCTGCGTTTTCTGCTCACGGTGGCCCGCAGCGGCGAGCTGGTGCTGTATGAACTGCGCGGTGGGCGGCGCACCGTGCTCAGCACCACGCAGGTAGATTTGGAACAGCTGCTAGCCGGAGACCGGGAGCCCCGGCGTGCGGCCGGGCCAGCCGTGGTACTGCCCGCTTTTATGCAGCAGGCAAAGGCCCCGCTGTTTTTTCCTACGCTGCACGTAGCGGCCACCGCCGGCACCATGCTGCACGATGAAAAGCGCGGGGCTATCGGGGTAGATAAATACCGCCGGCTACTCTATTGGCCCAGCGCCGGCACCGGCGCGCTGGAGCTTTGGCCCGGGCTGGAGGAGGGCAGCTATGGCTTCGGGTTTGGCACGCGCGGGCAACCGCTGGCCTACGTATTGGTGGGGTCTTCCGGCCGGATTCGCAAACCTGCCCTCGTGCTGTATATCATTAACCTAGTGCAGCTTACGGTGCAGCGGGTAGATTTATCAGCTAAGCTGAACGCGTATGCCGATTGGGTAAGCATCGACTACGCGGCCGCCAAATTTTACCTGGTGAAGGCCATTGATAAAACCGATTTAGTAGTTGACTGTCAGTTACATACACTCACCTCCCAGTCGCATTACTTTGCTACTAAGCCCGCTGCTGCGCCCAGTAGCTTGCCCCCAGCCAACTTTCTCAATCCTGGCTACTCGGTGTTGCAGCGCGTCAACCGCATGGGCATCAGCCACAACGGCCTACTGACCATTGAGAACCGGCAAGTAGTAATAGGGAGTGCTGTAGATGATGTGCTTTTGCTGGAAACAGTTTCTGACGCAACCATCACACAGCCAACTACCCGCACGGGCAGCATGGCGCAGCGCACGGCCACGCCGGGCATTCGGTGCGAGCGCCTGACGTGGCCCGACGGCAGCGAGGCCATTGTGGATGGCCGCGGCCTGCTGCACCTGCGCAGCGCCGATAACACCCTGGCCGAGTTTACGTTGGTACTGGCCATTGACCGCCCCACCGCCGCCTGGGCCGCTGACGGTGTATGGTGTGGCAGCTCGTATTTTACGGGTGGGCAGGCCTTGGCTACCGGTTTAGTGCCAGTAGACGAGTTTTACGAGCACTATCTGCAACCCTTTATCGACCACATTACCCGCTAGTCGCATGCTGCTCACCCTGCACCCTACCCTCACCGCGCAGCGCCCGGCCGTGGCCGCCTTTTTGGCCGGGGCTGAGCCGCTGGCCTGGCTGCGCGAGCTGAGCGGCTGGGGCGTGGCCCCCGAGGTGCTGGCCTGCTACGTGGTGCCCGAGTCGGTGCAGTCGGTGCGGGCGGCCGGGCTGCTGGTGCTGCTGCCCACCGGCAGCCCCCCGCCGCCCGACCTGCGCGAGCCGCTGGGCGTGGTGGCCGGCCGCCTCTACCTGCCTACCCACGCCAGCCTGCGCCCCGCCACTACCGCGGCCGAGCTACAAGGCATGCTGCTGTACGAAGTGCAGTTTTACCATCCCGCCGTGGGCCTGGTGGGCTTCGAGGCCACCGACCGCCTCACCCTGGCCGACCTGCTACTGCTGCCCCCGCCGCGGCCGGCCGACTGGGCGCGGGCGCACCCGGGCGCGCCGCTGCCGCCGCCGCTGCGCAGCATTCGGGTGCAGGCCCCTAGCGTGGCTGAGGTGCTGGCCGGGGCCCAGGCCGAAGTAGGCAGCGTGCCCCTCGCCGACCTACCGGGCGCGCCCGAGCCGCCTTCGCCACTCGAAAAAACGCTGGATAGCCTCAAGCAAGGGGCCTTGCGCGCGGGCCTGGCGGCCAGCCAAGGCTTGCTGGGGGCGTTGGGCACGCTGGGGGCCGGCCTGGGCGCGCTGGGCGGGGCTGGCGCGGGTGGGGCCGCTGGTCCGCCCGCCGGGCCGGGGCCGCTTGACCGCCTGCATGACTACTTTAGCGGGAGCCTGGCCGATTTGGAGCGCAATCGCCGCAACGAGCTGGCGCGCCTGCTCGACTTGTTTGGGCAGGATATGGAGGCCGCCCTGCGCTTTGCCATTCCGCTGGACAGCCCATACCAGCACCGGGGCACGGCCGCGCCCGGCAGCCGCCTGGGGGAGCGCAGCCCCACGTTCAGCCTGGGCGGGCTGGGCGGCGGGCAGCGCGTCGATGGCTGGGACTTGAGCGGTTATCAAGACCAACTGCGCGCCAGCTATTTGCGCGCTGCTGCCCAGGAGGCAGCCGCCGGCCGTTTCCAGAAGGCGGCCTATATCCATGCTCACCTGCTCGGCGACTACCGCACCGCTGCGCAAGTGCTGGTGCAGGGCCGCTATTTCCGCGAGGCCGCGGCCCTCTACCGCGAGCACCTGCGCGACCCCAGCACTGCCGCCGCTACCCTGGAGCAGGGCGGCTTGCTGGCCGAAGCCCTGGAAATTTACCAAGAGCTCAACGCCTACGAAAAGGTGGGCGACCTGCACTGCGCCCTGGGTCGGCCCGCGCAAGCCGTGCCCCACTATGAGCGCGCCGCCACCGAGGCCGAGGCCGCCAGCAACTGGCTTATCGCGGCTAATATTCTGGCCTACAAGTTACTACGCCCTACCGAAGCTGAAAACAGGCTGCTGATTGGCTGGGCCTGCCAGCACAAGCCCGAGACCCACCTCAAGCAATACCTATTGCTGCTCACCGCCACCCGGCCCGCCGACCTGCCAGCCGCCGTGCGCACGTTGGCCCAGCTGCACACGCCGCCCGGCCGCCGCGTGCAGCTCCTCGAAGGACTACTCACCGGCCTGCCCACCCGCCTCACCGACCCTGCCCTGCAAGCCGAAGTGCAGCAGCTGGGCTTTGAGATAATTAGCCAGGAGGCCGTGGCAGGCCGCCCCCAAAGCGTGCACCTGCTTCGGAAGCTGCTGCCCCACGACCGCCTGCTGCCCAGCGATGCCAGCCGCTATGCCAGTCAGCAGCCCGCCAAGCACAAATCTTTAATAATCAATAGTTTATTAAATCATCACAAAACGTGATGATTTAGCTTACTAACCAACTCAAGCTATTCCTGGCTGCTGCTAAAGCTTGAAAGCAACTGCGGGCGGGCCTAAAAACCCGCTTCGCCAGCCTCGCTAATAAATTATGGCTTGTCTGAGCGGTCGCAAACGTTTGCGACCGGGCCGGGCTGCTGCCGGGGGCTAAAACGTGCTTAATATTGACACCCGTATCTAACAAGGCCGCCGCGTGGCCTGTTAGCCGGGACCCAATTTCTGGCTCGGCACCGGGCGCTTTTGCCGGTGGCCCAGCCAACCTTACCTACTCCCACCTCCCACATGACCAAAATCAAAGTAGCCAACCCCGTAGTTGAGCTTGATGGCGACGAAATGACGCGCATCATCTGGAAATTCATTAAGGATAAGCTCATTACGCCGTATCTGGAGCTCGATATCAAGTACTACGACCTCGGCATCGAGTACCGCGACGAAACGAATGACCAGGTAACCATCGACTCGGCCAACGCCATCAAGCAGTACGGCGTGGGCATTAAGTGCGCCACCATCACCCCCGATGAGGAGCGCGTTAAAGAATTCAACCTCAAGCAGATGTGGAAGTCGCCGAACGGTACCATCCGCAACATCCTGGACGGCACCGTGTTCCGCGAGCCCATTGTGATGAGCAACGTGCCCCGCCTGGTGCCCAACTGGACGGCCCCCATCTGCATTGGCCGCCACGCGTTTGGCGACCAGTACCGCGCCACCGACTTCCTCACCAAGGGTAAGGGCAAGCTCACCATTACCTTCCAGCCCGAAGACGGCGGCGAAACCCAGTCGTTTGAGGTGTTCAACTTCAAGAGCGACGGCGTGGCCCTGGCCATGTATAACACCGACGAGAGCATCCGGGGCTTTGCCCACGCCTGCTTCAACCAAGCCCTGAGCAAGGGCTGGCCGCTGTACCTGAGCACCAAAAACACGATTCTCAAGAAGTACGATGGCCGCTTCAAGGACATCTTCCAGGAGATTTACGAGCAGGACTACGTAACCAAGTTTCAGGTCGCCGGCATCACTTACGAGCACCGCCTCATTGACGACATGGTGGCCTCGGCCCTCAAGTGGCACGGCAACTTTGTGTGGGCCTGCAAAAACTACGACGGCGATGTGCAGAGCGACACCGTAGCGCAAGGCTTTGGCTCCCTGGGCCTTATGACCTCGGTGCTGGTAACGCCCGACGGCGGCACCATGGAATCGGAGGCTGCCCACGGCACCGTGACGCGCCACTACCGCGACCACCAGAACGGCAAGCCCACCAGCACCAACCCTATCGCCAGCATCTTCGCCTGGACGCGCGGCCTGGAGTTCCGGGGCAAGCTCGATGGCAACCAAGAGCTCATCGACTTCTGCCACGCCCTCGAAGCCGTGTGCGTCGAAACCGTGGAAAGCGGCAAAATGACCAAGGACCTCGCCGTCTGCATCCACGGCAACAAAGTGGAGCACGGCCGCGATTACCTCTACACCGAGGAGTTCCTGGAAGCGCTGGACGAAAATCTGAAGAAGAAACTGGGTAAGTAAGCTAGTGGTTTATAGCCTGTTGAAAGAAGCCCACCCGGTAGCCGGGTGGGCTTTCTTTATTTCAAATTGTTGATTATCAAGTATTTATAAGTCATCAAATAACTTGTTTGCTTTGGTTAAAAGTTTGATACAAATAGTACGTGCCCCGTTTGGGGTCGCGTTCATGGTTGATTCTGCGTTCGCTGTGTCCCTCCTTTCACCCTCTTGGGCTATTATTATCTCAGACCCGCTGCAACCTCCGGGAAATGTATAAGCCTTGCGTAGAAACGTATAAGCCCAATTTTATCTTTAGTCAGAATTTTGTATAGCATTAAAAGCTATTCAAAATGACAAACGCAAATTCTGACATCGCAAAACAGGTTAGCTTTCCGTCTAACAACCTTAAAATTGCGGCTACTCTTTAGTACCCAGAAGACTTATTTCTGAATAAGAAATGGCTGAAATTTTTCGCTGTTTTGGGCAATAAGATAGTCTTTTTTACTTAGTCAAGCCAATATCCTTTGGTTCTTTGAGCAGCCACCGTTTCCGGCTCCAAATAAGGCTTAAAAAACAGGCGATTTTTTACTCAGGAACAAGTTTAATTAATTCACCAACTGTCAAACCAAAATTATGTCACTCAATTCGTATATCACGCTTGGTAATTCCGGTCTTCGGGTGAGCCCCTTCTGCCTGGGCGGTATGACGTTTGGAAACGATATGGGCTGGGGTTCCAGCGTACCGGATTCCGAAGCCATCATTTCCCGTTACCTGGAACAAGGTGGTAACTTTATCGATACCGCCAATGCGTATAACCTCGGTCATTCGGAAAGAATCATTGGCGATTTCTTTCAGCAGCGCCAAGGACAGCGCGACCGGGTGGTTATCGCCACGAAATTTTTCAGTAACCTGTTTGCCGGGGACCCCAACGGTGGCGGGGGGAGCCGCAAAGCCATCGTGGCGCAGTGCGACGAATCGCTGCGCCGGCTGCAAACCGATTACATCGACCTGTATTACCTGCACAACTGGGACATGTTCACCCCCGTGGAGGAAACCATGAGCGCCCTGGATACGCTGGTGCAAGCCGGCAAGGTGCGTTACATCGGTTTTTCCGATACCCCGGCCTGGAAAGTAGCCCAGGCGTAGGTAATCGCCCAGTTCCGGGGCTGGGCACCGCTAATTGCCCTGCAAACCGAATACTCGTTACTGGAGCGCACCGGCGAAGGCGAGCTGGTACCCATGGCCCAGGAGCTGGGCCTGGGCGTCTTGCCCTGGAGCCCGTTGAAGATGGGCAAACTTTCGGGCAAATACACCCGCGAAAACGGCGAGAAGATGCAGGGGGTACGCGGTTCCATTGTTGGTCAGCTTACCGACAAGGAGTATGAGGTGATTGAAGCGCTGCAAAAGGTCGCGGCCGAACACCAAACCGATGCCGCCGCCATTGCCCTGGCCTGGGTGCAGCACAAACCGGGGATAAGCTCCACCATCATTGGGGCGCGTACCCTGGCTCACCTGGAAGCGAACCTAAAAGCGCTGGATGTGAAACTAACCCCGGAACAGGTGGCGGCCCTGGACGCCGTATCCAAACCGATACTGAACTTCCCGGCTGATTTCAACAAAAACCAATCGCCCAGCTACGCCCATGCCGGCGCAACGGTGAACGGCGTGCCGAGCCAGGATTTCTTTAATGTGCCCACAGACAATTCAAAGCGCTGGTAATATTTCACGGAAATCAATCAGTAACCCTAACACCCTATGTGGACGGCCAAAGACATCCCTGCGCAAGCGGGAAAAACAGCAATTGTTACCGGGGCCAATACTGGTATTGGCTACGCAACCGCTTTAGCCTTGTACCAGGCAGGAGCAACGGTGGTCGTTGCTTGCCGGGACCGGAAAAAAGCAAGCCAGGCTATTGCTAAGATGGAAACGGAGAAAGGCACCGGCTCCTTGGAAATCGGTGTGTTGGATTTGGCAAGCCTGGCATCCGTCCGGGCGTTTGCCGCAACCTTTAGTGCGCAACATCAGCAGCTGCATTTATTAATCAACAATGCCGGAGTTGGGATACCACCGGCGGCCAAAATCAGCGAGGGGTATGAATTGCAGTTTGGCGTAAACTTTCTGGGCCACTTTGCCCTCACCGGCCTGCTATACCCGTTACTTCAGGCAACGCCGGGGGCCCGGATAGTCACCCTAACTAGTTTCGGTTACAAAGGTGCCATCCTTGATTTCGATAACCTGAGATTGGAAAAAGATTATGACGCGGTTCGGGAATACGGGCAGAGCAAATTAGCCGACCTTATCTTTTCCCTTGAGCTAGACCGGAGAATCAAAGCCATTGGCCATCAGGCAGTATCCATCGCCGCGCAACCCGGAGCTGTTGGCACCGACCTGGCCCGGCACATGCCCGACGAAGCCGTTGTTGCGATGCAAAACCATTTTGGGGGCCTCATGGAACCCTGGCAAGGCACTTTGCCCACGCTGTACGCCGCCGTGGTCATCGAAGCAACCGGCGGCAATATGTATGAGCCTGATGATGAAGGCTATAGAGGCTATCCCACTTTAGCTACCTTACAGGAAAATGCACTGGACGCGAGGGTAGCCGAAAGGCTTTGGCACACCGCCCAGGAAGCAACAGGAATTTTTTATCCTATGTAGATAGCAACATAACCGCAAGGATTGTTTGTAATTACTCCTTGCGGCTATGTTGAAGTAAACGTTAAGGAAAAATATAGGCAATGAAAAATAAATTCGTAGAACTCACATCTATAAGTGAAGCACACAAGGTGTTTGGATATGACAAACCTAAGCACCCGCTTATTTCATTGGTTGATTTTACTAAGCTAAAACCTGAAGTAGTAGCAGCAGATGCCTTTTACCAAATGGCGTTTTACACCATTTCCTGCAAGCACTTTGAAGGTATTTTCAGGTATGGGAAATCGCATTATGATTTCAATGAAGGCACATTAATATTCACCGCCCCGCATCAAGTCGTGAGTGCAAGCCACGACCTACAAATGGATGAAGGGTGGGGTTTATTTTTTCATCCTGAGTTAATCAACGGCACGGCCCTGGGCAAAAAAATAAATCAATACGCTTTTTTTGATTATGCGGCGAATGAAGCCTTGCATATCTCGGAGGATGAAAAATTGATTTTAAGAGACTGTATTGAAAAAATAGAAAGAGAATACTTGCAAAATATTGACAAGCACACGCAAGGATTGATTGTGAGTAATATCGAGCTACTGCTGAATTATTGCGACCGGTTCTACGATAGACAATTTATTACGAGAGGCAAAATAAGCAAAGACATTGTGCAACGCTTTGAGCATTTATTAAATGACTATTTTACACAGGAAAACCTGGTCAACGTCGGATTGCCTGACGTTAAGTTTTTTGCATCCCACTTAAATTTGTCGCCCAATTATTTATCCGATTTACTGAATAGGTTCACGGGTAAATCAACCCAAGAACACATTCACCTCAAACTAGTTGACACGGCAAAATCGCTTTTGTGGGGCACGCAAAAATCAATTAGTGAAATTGCCTATGAACTTGGCTTTGAGTATCCCTCCCATTTTACCAAAGTTTTTAAAACCAAAACAGGACTGACGCCGCAACAATACAGAAATACAAACTAATCTGATTAACAGCTTGTTAAAATTTCCGGATAAGGTGCAGACTGTTAGCTACTCGTCTTGCGTGTTGAAGTGCTACTAACTTACGGGCAACCGCTGGGCAATGGTATGATTTTATGGTCAAAATGGGCGGTTTCGCTACGTCGGCAGGAAAGCGCGGCAGCTAACCGCTGCCATCACCCGGATGTCACCCGTGAGCGGGCAGCATATCAATTCGCAAGGCGAAGGCGATTTTTCTGACGAGTCTCTAACCGAAGCGTCTCGCTTTGATTTGGCCACATTGCTACCCGTCGAGTGGGAAGCGGGTAACCCAACGCAACCCCTAGAATATTTGTACCAAACTTTCAACCAAGGCCATCGTTCTGACTGCCCCTCACCCCTCAGCCGCGTCGTTATCTATTTGAGCAGCCTGGCCTGATGCGCCACATTAATGAGCGCCGGCGCGTTTTTAAGGGTAGCCAGCGCTACTTCCTTGGCAGCCTGGCGCAGCTCGTCGGGGCTGATATCGCGGGTTTCTTCGCGCACCAGCTCGGCCAGGGTTTGGAAGGCGTGGGCGAGGGCCTGGCGGCGGGGCTGCGGCACGCGCAGCTCGGCATAGGCCACGGCCAGGTGCAGCTGGATTTTCTTACGCCGCGCCCGAAACACCGACTCATTGGCCGCCTGGGCCTGTACGGCATCCAGCAGGGCCACCAAGGGCAACAGCTTGGTGGCCGTGGCAGCCATTGCTTCTTCCAGGCGCGCCCGGCGGGCAGCCAGGGCGTCGGCTTTGCCAACACTGGCTGGGCCGGGCGGGCCAGGAGTGGCGGCGGGTTTCTTTTTCCCTGGCAATGGAGGGAGTACGAACGGCATAGGGCTGCACTAGAACACGTTATCTAGCTACCAAGATAAGCGCCGGCGGCGGCTCGTTGCAAGTGATAGAACAGCGCACCATTCAAAGTCAGGATGTCGGCGGGTGTAGAGACGCATCTTTGCGTCTGTCGTCTGGTGGGGTAACCAACGGCGAGCACGCTAAACAGCGCCCAAACGCAAGGATGCGTCTCTACATTTACCCTGCCTGCGATAAAACTGCGCTAGGGCCGCAGCATGTAAATATGCGGAATACCATCTTCCAAGTAGCCCTCGCCCTGCTGCACGAAGCCGAAGCTTTCGTAAAACGCCTGCAAATACAGCTGCGCGCCAATTTTGATGGGCTGCGGGCCAAACAACGTATCACACTGCCCAATAGCCTGTTGCAACAGCTGCCGCCCCAGCCCGAAGCGCCGGTAGCGCGGCGCCGTCACCACCCGCCCAATGCTGGCCTGCGCGTAGCTGATGCCCGCGCCAAACAGCCGGGCGTAGGCGGCCAACTCACCGGTGCTGGCGTAGCCCAGCAGGTGGTGGGCGGCTTGGTCTTGGCCGTCAAGGTCTTGGAAGGGGCAGGTTTGCTCTACTACGAACACTTCGCTGCGCAGCTGCAACAGCGCATACAGCTCGGGCACGGTGAGGGCGTCGAAGGGTTTGATAAGCCAGGTAAGCGTCATAAGCCGCGAAGCTAGGGGCAGCGCGCGGCGGTGGCAAGCCCGGCCCGGCGCATTGAAGCTGAGCGCTTACTTTTACGCTGTGGCTGAGTACTTACTTTTCGTCGATACCGAGACCTCGGGGCTACCCACCGACTGGCGCCGGCCCTACGCCGAGCCCGGCGCGTGGCCGCACGTGGCGCAGGTGGCGTGGCTCATTTACACGGCCGCTGGCGAGCTGGTGAAAACGGAAAACCACTATATTAAACCCAGCGACTACGACATTACGCCGGCTTCTATGCAGGTGCACGGCCTCACGCTGGCTTTTTTGCACGAGCACGGCCAGCTGCGCCTACCCGTGATGCAGCGCCTGCACGAAGACCTGCTGCGCTATAAACCTTTGGTAGTGGGGCACTTCATTGAGCTGGATTACCACATGGTGGGCGTGAGCTTTCACCGTGCGGGCCTTTCCAATGCGCTGCTGGGGTTGCGCACTTTTTGCACCATGCGCCTCACCGGGCGCTTCTGGCAGCCGCTGCACCAGCAGTACCTGCGCCTGGCCGACTTGTACCAGCGGCAGTTTGGCCGGCCCATGCTGCGCCAGCACGACGCCCTGGCCGATGCCGAAGCTACCGCCCAGTGCTTTTTCGAGCTGCGCCGCACCGGCGACATCGATGCCGAGGTGCTGGCCAGCCAGCCCAAGTTGCTGCCGCCCCCCACCCACGCTGCCCTGGCCGCCGCCCGCCGCCCCTTCTGGAAATACTGGCTGGGCATGATTTAGTCAGGGAGTGAATGAGCGAGTGAACGAATGAAAATTCGCAGTTTCGACTCGCTCGTTTTTATAGAAGCTCAAGCACTTGTCATTCAGCTAGACACCAGCAACCTCTCCCCAATATTCTACTGTGACAACCTCCGCTATCGAGCAGCAGCATGGGTTTGAGTATCCCGCTTTGTACAAGCAGCTTGCCCAAGATGGCATGCTGGACGTGGGGCAATACGGCCCCGATTGGGCAACGACCGTGCTACCGAAGCTGCGCGACAACCCGACGCTCCTCTTATTCAGCAGCGACTTTGAGTTGCTCACGCTGGAGCAAGCGAGTGAAGTAACAGCGGAGTTGGCTGCGCCAGATGACTACCGCCAAATCAAGCCGGATTATAAATTCATTGCCTTTGCCCAAAACGGGGCCGGAGACTGCTTTTGCTTGCTGCCTACGGCGCAGCAAGCAAACGACATACCGGTTGTTTTTCTGTGGCATGATGCCAATGAAGCGACTTTTTTAGCGAAGAATTTACAGGACTTTATCTTCCGCCGCATCCTCATTGACATGGCTGAGCAAGACACGTATAATCAAGTCAGCGAGGAGGAATTCAGGCGGAATTTAGCGGCCACCCTCAAAACGCACAGCCGATATTTAACCGACCAGCAAAGCGCCATTTTAGCTGATATGCTGCTGAAACCACTAATAAGCTACGAGGACACCGAGTGCTCGTACACGGAAACGAGGTGGGGGCTGCTAACCGCCAAGGAGCTTGGCAATATTATGACCGAAGTAATCGGGTTTAATAAACTGGATGCCAGCTTTGAATACGCTGACGATTAGCTAATTGGCGCGGCACAGCCAGCCTGCTTACCGTGTATGTTACCCTTCAGGCAAGCAAGCGAGGTAACTTGCCACCACATTGCTTATTAAGCGTAGCATTACCACAAGTATGACTTCCCGCCTGGCCTTTTTGCGCACCGTTGAGCCCTTTGACCTGCTGCCGCCCGAGGTGCTGGAGGAGGTTGCCGCGCTGCTGCAAGAGGTGACGCACCCGCGCGAGGCCGTCATCTACCGGCAGGGCGAAACCAAGCTGCGGGGCGTCGATTTAATACTGGAGGGCGGCTACGACACGTTTTTCTACGATGGGCAGCAGGCCCGGCTGCTACCCGAGGTGTACGGGCCCGGCACCTGCTACGGCGGCGTGTCGGTGCTGCTCAATAAAAAGCGCTCGCTGCGCACGGTGCAGGCCCGCGCCGGCACGCGGGTGTACTTCCTGCACCGCAACGACTTCCGGGGGTTGTGCCTGGGGTATGATGCTTTCTTTCAGCATTTTACCACCCGCTACGGTCGCCTGATGCTCGACGACGAGTATGCCCAGCTGGTGCACCCCGGCCCGCAGGCCCCACAAAATTTTATTGCCGCCGACGAGCTGTTTTCGCGCCGCATGGCTGCCGTGGAGCTGCGCCCCGTGCTGGCCTGCCCCGGCACCACGCCCACCCACGAGGTGGCCCGGCGCATGGGCAAGGCCCGCAGCAGTTGCTTCTTTATACTGGACGAGCCCGGCGAAAAAATAGTGGGCTACGTCACCGATATCACCCTGCGCGACAAGGTGGTAGCGGGCCTGGGCGATGCCCGCCTGCCCATCAGCACCTACCTCGACTCGCCCACCCGCAGCGTCAGCAGCGAGGCGTTTGTGTACGAGGCCATGCTGCTGATGTTCCGCACCAAGACGCGCTACCTGCTCATCGAAGGGCCCGACGGCGCGTACCTGGGCTTCATCTCGCGCAACAAGCTGCTGGCCGAGCAGGCGCAGTCGCCGTTTCTGTTTATTCAGGGGGTGAAGCAGGCCGTGAGCGGCCGCGAGCTGCGGCGCAACTGGCAGAAAGTGCCCGACATCGTGTTTCAGCTGCTCGACCGCGGCGTGAAGCCCGAAATCGTGAACCAGGTAATCACGACCGTGGCCGATACCATCGCTCTCAAAGTCATTGAGGATGTGATACGCGAGCTGGGGCCGCCGCCGGCCAAGTTCGTGTTTATCGTGCTGGGTTCGGAGGGCCGCCAGGAGCAAACCCTGCTCACCGACCAGGACAACGCCATCATTTACGAGGACCGGGCCAACGAGCAGCGCGAGCTGGTGCGCGACTATTTTCTGCGCTTCGCCACCGAGGTGTCGGACCGCCTCAACGATATTGGGTTCAGCTTTTGCGACGGTGGCCTCATGGCCAAAAACCCCAAGTGGACGCACTCGCTCTCGCACTGGAAGCGTAACTATACCGAGTGGCTGCACGAGTCGAACCCCGAGAATGTGATGCGCTTCGCGGCGTTTTTCGACATCCGCTTTCTGTACGGCGAGCCCGCGATTCTGGATGAGCTGCGCGACTTTCTGGACACCGAGCTGCAAAAGCCGCTCGACCGCTTTTTGCACTACATGGCCACCAACGCCTTGCAGTACGAGCCGCCGCTCACGTTTTTCAACAACATCCGCACCTTCGCCGTGGGCGACCAGCAGGTGGTGAACCTCAAGAAAATCATGTCGCCCATCGTGGATGCGGTGCGGGTGTTCGCCCTCAAAAACCGCGTGTTTGCCACCAATACCGGCCAGCGCCTGGCCGCTCTGCGCACGCTCGGCGTGTTCACCGAAAAGGAATACCAGGAGCTGCTGCAATCGTACTACTACCTCATGGGCATGCGCCTCAAGAAGCAGGCCACCCAGATGATGCACGACAAGCTTTCGCCCGATAACTATCTTGACCCCAAGAAGTTAACCAAAGTAGAGCGCGTAACACTGAAGGAGATTTTCAAGGTAATTGCCGATTTCCAGCTGAAAATCAAGGTCAACTTTGCCAAGATGCTGAGTTAAGTGAGCCGCGGGCGGCCAGCTAAACGTAGTTAACTCAATTCTTCGTTTTACCTAGACCTAGCGTTATGTCGCCCCGTCAATCCACTCCCCCCACTTGGTCCGGTACGCCCAGGGCTGGCTACGGGCCCGCAGCTCCCCACCCTACCTGGCTACCAGGATATGCAGCGCGCAGCACTGGCCTGCTCCGTAGCCAGCGGCGAGCGCTACCTCGATGCGCTGCGGGTGCACGACGCAGCCACCCGCGCTAGCCAGCTGCGCCACCTCACGGCCGGTACTCGGCAGGATGCTACCCGCAGCGGGCGCCTCGACACGGCCGCCTTCACCGCCCACCAACGCTACGCGGCGGCGCTGGCTGCCCGGCCCCGGTACACCATGCGCCCCGGCCTCACGCCCGAAGAGCGCCTCTGGCTGAATACCGTAGCCAGCATGCCCTACGAAATGGCCCTCATGGTGCGCCTGGACCCGGTGGTGCGCTCGGTGGGCGGAGCGGTAGCGGTCGTAGGCGCGGTGGAGGGCGTAACCGCCGTTGTTGCTGAAGAAGTTACGGCTTACTCTTCCCTGCGTTGGTTGGGGTGGAAGGCAACATTACTTCGGTTTGGGGCTAATGCGGTAGGCCAGGAGATTGGGTATACTATCCAGACCAGAGATATGAGAGTAGCTTTTCGCCGTATTAATTGGGTATCTTCTTTCCTCTCAGCTAGCGGATTGCCACTGGTTACTACTTCGGTTGGCTCGGCCGCATTCAAGTTTGACATTGAACAGAGATATCGGTCGGTTTTCAATGGTGGGGTTTCAAACTACGAATTGGCTCGTGACTCTTTTCTCAACTATGGTTTTGGGCAAGCGACCAGACTTTCTGGCCTAGATGATTGGCACAGAACTCCGCAGGCAATGCAGCTTATTGGCGGTCTGCGTTACCAAATTAGCTTGCGGCTTAGTACACGCTTGGCAGCAGGTCTTGAGCCCGCTTCACCAGCCATACTAGAAGCCGGCAACCGGACTGCTGCCGGAGCCATACGTAAACACGGCACAGAGGAAGCGAAGAAGCACTTACCCAAATAAGCTAGTCTGCTATGCCTCCTCTCACCAACCAAATAGAGCGGCTTAAAACCTTGCTCGCCATAGCAGTACCAGTGATAATAATACCGCTTTTCATCTATGAATTTCGGCAAAAAAACCAAGAAAGAGCCGAGATAGCAGCTTACGCGCACTATACGGTTGGGGAGGTCACCCGTACGAGCTACGTGGTGGGTCCCAATTCTGAGAGTATTATTCACTTTACCTACCAAGTCGGCGATTCCACCTATGAGGGTACCGAACCCGGCGACCTGGTGAATGGCCGAACTCGCTTCCTAGTGCGGTTCTCCACCAAAAATCCCAGTTACTACGAAGGCTATAAGCAGGTGCCGATTCCTTACTACGTGCCGCCCCCACCGCCCGAGGGCTGGGCCAAGCTCCCGCCTAAGCTGGATGTACCCGCCGGCGCACTGGACTAAGCCAACACCACACCGTAGCCTTACTGCGCGCGAAATCCGACGAGCCCTACCCCGCGCGCTGCGACGAATCCCTTACTATCAGCTTGGGCTTGAGCACGATGCCGCGCGGGGTGGTGGCTTTGTGGTCGGGGCTGGGCAGCATTTTTTGCAGCAGCTGCACGGCGGTGCGGCCCATTTGCTCGCAGCGCTGGTCCACGGTGGTGAGGGCGGGCTCGGTGAGCTGGGTGAATACCTCGTTGCTGAAGCCGGCGATGGCCACGTCTTCGGGCACCCGGAAGCCCAGCTTCTTGGCTACTTGCATGGCCCCCACGGCGGCCAGGTCGTTGGAGCTGAATACGCCGTCGGGCCGGCGCGTGGGCGAGAGGCGCAGCAGGCCGCGCATGGCGGCGGCCCCGCCCTGCTGGCTGAGCTCGCAGAAGGCCGCCAGGCGCGGGTCGGGGGTGAGGCCGTGGGCGGCCAGCGCGTCGAGGTAGCCCTGGTGGCGGTTTTGGTGAATGTTGACGTGCAGCGGGCCCGTGAAGTGCGCAATGCGGCGGCAGCCCTGCTTGATAAGGTGCTCGGTTACCTGGTAGGCCCCGAGGTAGTCGTTGAGCGTCACCGACGTTACGTTGGGGCCTTTGAAACCCGGCACCAAGCGGTCGAAAAACACGAGCGGCACGCCCTGCTGGCGCACGGCCTCAAAGTGCTCAAAATCGGTGGTGGCATCTGATAGGGAGAGCAGAATGCCGGCCACCTGCGCCCCCATCAGCAGCTCCACAATCTGCTTTTCCTGCTGCGCATTTTCGCCCGACTGGCAAATCATGACGTTGAAGCCCGCCGCGCTGGCCTCGCTGGCAATGCCGTGGATAACCTCCGGGAAGAAGTAGCCCGTGATGTGCGGCACCACCACGCCCAGCGTGTTGCTGCGGCCCCGGCGCAGGCCAGCGGCCAGCGGGTTGGGCTGGTAGTGCAGTTCCTTGGCCAGCTGCCGCACCCGCACCTTGGTGGCCTCGCTCACGTCGTGGTGGTCGGCCAGGGCCCGCGAAATGGTCGAAGCCGACAGGCCCAGGGCCTTGGCCAGGTCGGTGATGGAAGCACGACGATTCATAAAAGCAGCAGAAAAGGGCGAAGGCGCTAGCCGACAATAACAACCGCAAAGATGGGGTTTGGGTGGTGGGCGCGCGAACCAGCCGGGCAAACTTAGCCCCGCCGCCCCCAAGCCGGGGCGGCCCGGCGGCCGGCTGAAACGCCCGTAGCCACGTATGCAGCCGAACGCCCGGCCGGTAGCGCGTGTTACTGGTCGTATTAGCCCGGCTAGTGTAGCTTGCTGTTATGAAGTCGTTTCCCCTCTGGCGCGTGCTGGGTGTCGGTTTTTTGCTTCTGCTGCTAGCCCTGGGGCTGGGTGGCTGGCTGCTGAGCAGCCGCTACGCCCGGCCCTACGTGAAACAACTTGTGCGTGAACAGCTTACCAAGAATTCGGAGCTGGTGCTGGCTCCGTTTGAGGTAGACTTTTCAGTGTGGAACGACTTTCCCTACCTGTCGGCTTCGCTCAGCCACCTCACCCTCACCGACACGGCCCACCACCGCACGGTACCCGTGATGCGCCTGGGCCGCGCCGACCTACGCCTCAACCTGCGCGAGCTGCTGCACCGCCGCGTGCAGGTAACGCGCCTCACCCTGCACGACGTGGCCATCGGCCAACGCGTCGATTCACTGGGCCATACCTGGGGCTTGCGAGGCAAAAAGCGCCCCCCCACCAGCGCCCCGCCCAACATCAACCTGGCCCTCGATTCCATCGTTATTTACAACTTTGGAATATTTACCCGCAATGACTTTACCCACAGTATTTTGCGGGGCCGAATCCGTCAGGCGCGGGTGGCCGCTACGCTGCGCAAGGGCATTTTGGCGGTGCATGGCCGCTTCACGGGCCGCCTGGTGCAGCTGCACAACCGCAGCGGCGACCTGCTCACCAACGAGCCTGTAAATGCCTGGCTGAATTATAGTTATGATTTTGAGAAGCGCCAGGGAGTTTTTGCCCGCACCCGCGCCACGCTCAACGGCGACACCATCCGCATCAGCGGCACCCACACGGCGGCCGTGGCCGTGGGCAACCAGCCGCCGGCCGGCACCGTGCTCAACCTGCGCTTTGCGGGCAGCCAGCCGCTGCTGGCGGTGCTGCACGCCGCCCTGCCGCCCACGCTGCAACCCATTTTGCGCGGGGCCCGCAGCCCCAGCAAGGCCCAGATTGAGTACCGCATGACGGGCCTGAGCGGGCCGCTGGTGCGCCCCCGCGTGACGCTGCACTTTGGCCTGCGCAGCGCCAGCATTGCCTGGCCCGACTCGGCGCGGCGCATCGACCGCTGGGACTTGCAGGGCACCTACGACAACGGCCCCGCCCACCTGCCCAAAACGATGTCGCTCAACCTGAGCCAGTGCCGCATCTACTCGCCGGCCGGCCAGCTCGACATGGCTTTCCTGATGCGTGATTTTCAGCACCCCCGCATTCAGGGCCGCTTGCACGGGCGCACCGAGCTGCCGGCCCTTATGGGGCTGCTCTCGCCCGAGCGCTGGTACGCCAGCCGGGGCATTGCCGACCTCGATGTGCGCCTCAACGGCCTGCTGCCCGCCATGCGCCAGATGCGGCGCGGCGACTTTCGGCGCAATTTGTCGGTGCGCGGCACGGCCACCCTGCTCAACGCCGACTTCCGGCTCAATGGCCATAACAGCGGCCTGCGCAACCTCAACGTGCGCATCGGCCTCCACGACAGCCTGTGGCGGCTCTCGAATGCCTCGGGCGTGCTGGCGGGCATGAAGTTCAAGGCCTCGGCTACTACCACGTATCTACTCGATTATTTCACCGGCCAGCACCCCACCACCACCATCAAGGGCAGCTTCGCGGTGGATGCGCTGGACGTGAGCAGCCTGCGGCAGCTGCTGCGGCCCTCGCCCGGCAGCTCGGCCTACGAGCAAGCCAGCCACCGCGTGCGCCGCAACCAGGCCGACCGCCGCCGCATTGCCACCACCCTGGGCAGCCACATGATACCGCCCGGCATGCTGCTGGACGTGGCCCTGCGCTGCGACCGGCTGGCCCTGGCCACCGACACCCTGCGCGAGCTGGCCGTGCGCATTCGCCACGATGGTGAGCGCGTGAAGCTCAGCGGCATCCGGGGCAAGCTCTGGGACGGCGAGGTGCGCGGCGAAGCCCAGTGGCTCACCGACTCCTCCGCGCGGGTGGTACCCGTGGCGTATGATATTGACTTTAAGTTTGATACCCTCAACTATAAGTCACTCCTGGAGCGCCTTTCGCGGCCACCCCGGCGCTCGACGAAGACGCCGGGCAGCCCCGCCATCCGTGAGCTGCTGCTGGCTGCCAACGGCAAGCTCAGCTACGAAATCAACTCGCTGGTGCTGCCCGATGGCCAGCGCCTGCGCAATATGCGCCTACGCTTCGACAAGCAGGGCCCCATTTTGCGGCTGCCCTACGTGTACTTTACCACGCCGCAGGGTGGCGTAGGCAGCGGCTCGGCCACGGTGCAGGTGGCGGGCCTACGCATCGAGAGCGCCGACGCCAATCTGCACCTGCGCTACCCCAGCCTCGACGTGCCCCAGCTGCTGCGCATGCTGGCCAGCGTGGCCCCGCCCGCTACCGACTCTGCTTCGGCGGCTGCCCGGCAGGCCCTGCGGGCCCAGCGCGCGTCGCGCCGGGCCGCCCGCCGGGAGCCGGGGGCCGCGCCCGCCACCTCGCTCATCGCCGATGGCCGCTTCACGGCCCTGCTTCGTGTGGAGGCCGACCACGTGAGCTACGGCGCGGTGCAAGGCAATCATTTTCAACTTGTTACGCACTTGCAAGAAGGCGAAGCCATGCTCGACGAATGCACCGTGAATACCCTGGGGGGCCGCGTTACGCTACGGGGCCGCCTCATCACCAACGCGGGCCGCCAGCACCACCCGCTGCGGGCGCAGGCTTTGCTAGAGGATATTCAGTTACCCACTTTCTTCAACCTGGCTACTTCCTTGAACCTTAATGTGTTGGGCAAGGAGAATATAAAAGGTACGCTGCGCGCTGCCGTGGCCCTGCGCACCGACCTCGACGAAAAGTTTATTCCCAGTCTCGACAATACCAACGCTTACCTCAAAGTAGACCTGCGCGACCTGGAACTGATAAATGTAGATGTCCTGCAAGACGCGCTCAAACTTTTCAAGAAGCGCACGAAGCATCTGTTTTTCGAGCCCGTTAGCACCGAGTTTGTGCTGAGCCGGGGCGAGCTGCTCATTCCCAACCTGCGCCTCGACAGCAACCTCACCGAATTGCAAATCAATGGCCGCTACGACCTTGATGGCCCCGCCAACCTCTATGTTGGGCTGAACCCGCTGCACGCCCTGTTTGGCGACAACGGCAAGCGCATTACCCGCATTCAGGCCGGCGAATCGACCACGCGCCACGACCCCAAGCTCAGCTACGTGAACCTAACCCGCGACGCGCCCCGCAGCAAGTACCGCGTCAAGCTCTTTCAAAAACAGGAGCAGCGGCAGGAGCAGGTAGCCCTGCGCCGCCAGTTTAAGCAGCTCGTCATCACCCAGCGCCTCGATACCACGCTACGCCTGCTGCCGGGCTCGCCGTTTGTTGCGCCAGCCATCGCGGCCCCTGGTCTGGCCGCCCCCGTTCCCAAGCTAGCTACTTCACCGTAAGCATTTTACGTTTCAGTTTGCCCTCCCTGGCTAACCCCACCCCCTAGCCCCCCGCCGCTTGATGCGCGGAATCCTCCGGCAGAGGGGGCTAGGGGGTGGGGTGCCCGTGGGGGCGAACCAGGACAGCTACCCCTTCAATATCTCCTCAATCCGCGCCAGCTCCGCTTCGCTGAACTTATAGTTGGCCAGGCTGCCCACGGCATCGGTCACTTGCAGAGGCTTGCTGGCCCCGATGATGACGGACGTAATGCGAGGGTCTTTCAGCACCCAGGCTAGGGCCAGCTGGGCCAGCGTTTGGCCGCGCTCCTGCGCTAAGGCGTTGAGCTTTTGCGCCTTGGCCACGTTGGCAGGTGTGAGCTGGTTTTCTTCCAGCGCGCCGTTGCCCAGGTTGCGGGCCACCCGCGAGTCGGCCGGAGTGCCTTGCAAGTACTTGTCCGTGAGCAGGCCCTGGGCCAGTGGTGAGAACGGGATGCAGCCCACGCCTTCCTCGGCCAGCACGTCGAGCAAGCCCTGCTCGGGGTCGCGCACCAGCAGCGAGTACTTGGGCTGGTGAATGAGGCAGGGCGTGCCCAGCTCGCGCAACACGGCAATGGCGCGGCGCGCCTCGGCGGGCCCGTAGTTCGACAAACCCACGTACAGGGCCTTGCCCTGGCGCACCAGCGCGTCGAGCGCGCCCATGCTTTCCTCCACGGGCGTGTCGGTGTCGGGCCGGTGGTGGTAGTAGATGTCCACGTAGTCGAGGCCGGTGCGGCGCAGGCTCTGGTCGAGGCTGGCCATCAGGTACTTGCGCGAGCCGCCGTCGCCGTACGGCCCGGGCCACATGCCGTAACCCGCTTTGGTAGAGATAATTA
Source organism: Hymenobacter arcticus (assembly GCF_054779975.1). Lineage (NCBI taxonomy): Bacteria > Pseudomonadati > Bacteroidota > Cytophagia > Cytophagales > Hymenobacteraceae > Hymenobacter > Hymenobacter arcticus. The sequence continues at coordinate 138,985 of NZ_BAAGXF010000013.1, read as the reverse complement.
GCTCATTGCGATACGCTTGAAAGTCAGTGCGCAGCAGGCGGCCAAACATCTCCTCGGCGGCGCCGGCGGGCGGGCCGTAGTTGTTGGCCAGGTCGAAGTGCGTTACGCCCGCGTCGAAGGCCGTGCGCAGGATGGCGCGGCAGTTGGCCTGCGCATCTTTCTCGCCAAAGTTTTGCCACAGGCCCACCGACACGGCCGGTAGCTGCAAGCCGCTGCGGCCGCAGCGGCGGTATTCCATCGCCTCGTAGCGGGCGGGGTTGGGTTGGTAAGCCATAAAAGGAAAAGGGTAGAAACAGGCTGCTTTGTGCCACCAAAACTACTAGTCGCCGCGTGGGTTTCGGCCCGGTTGGCGGCGGGCAGCCCAGCAAAAGCCAGGTTGGCATTACTTTCCGGGCCGCGCGCACTTTCGCGCGGCTTTTCTTATGCTCCGCTCCTCTTCTGGCCGGCTGCTCGCCGGCCTGGCTCTGCTGGCCTCGTCGGCCACCCGGCCCGCCGCTGCCCAAGCGCTTACCCCGCCCACCCGCACCCAGGACTCTACGTTTGTGCGCCAAAATTACCGCAAGGTGGAGCAGCTCATCGCCATGCGCGACGGCACCCGGCTGGCCACCATCATGTACGTGCCGCTCGATGCCGGCCCCGCCCGCCCCTATCCTTTTCTGCTGGAGCGCACACCCTACTCGGCCGGCCCGCGCGGGGCCAACGCCTACCCCACCCGCGGCCCCGGCCCCAGCCGCGAGCTCAGCCAGGAAAAGTACATTTTTGTGTACCAGGATGTGCGCGGGCGCTACCTCAGCGAAGGGCAGTTTGAGGAAATGACGCCGGCCCTGCCCGCCGGCCGCCGCGGCAAAGCCGCCAAGGGCAAAACCGCGCCCCACGACGAAAGCACCGACACCTACGACACCATTGAGTGGCTGCTCAAAAACGTGGCGGGCAACAACGGCCGCGTGGGCATCATGGGCATCTCGTACCCCGGCTTTTATGCCACGGCCAGCCTGCCGGCAGCCCACCCGGCCCTCAAGGCCGTGTCGCCGCAGGCTCCGGTCACGGACGAGTTTATGGGTGACGATGCCCGGCATAACGGGGCGTTTTTCCTACTGGACAACTTCGACTTTACCAACTCCTTCGACGTTCCCCGGCCCCAGCCACTGGCCAAGTACGAGGAGTTATTCCCCTTGAAAATTGCCGATGCCTACCAGTTTTTCCTGGACCTGGGGCCGCTTAAAAATGCTAATCAGCCCAAGTACTTCAACCAGCGGGCGCGCATCTGGAATGAATACTTGCAACATGATACCTACGACGCCTATTGGCAGGCGCGCAATAGCCGGCCCAGCCTCACCGGCGTGCGGCCCGCCGTGCTGGTAGTGGGCGGCTGGTACGACGCCGAGGACCTGTTTGGGGCGCTGCACACCTACCAGGCCATCGAAAAGCAAAACCCGAAGGCCACCAACCGCCTCGTGATGGGCCCCTGGACCCACGGTGCCTGGAGCCGCCCCAACTGGAGCAATTTTGGCCCCCTCACCTTCGGCCAAAACACCGCCGAATACTACCGCCGCACCCTCGAAACGCCGTTTTTCAATTACTACCTGAAGGATAAGGGCAGTTTTAACCCGGCTGAAGCCACGGTTTTCGACACGGGTACCAACGGGTGGAAAACGTATCCGGCCTGGCCGCCGGCCGGCGCGCAGCCGCGCCCCTACTACCTGGGCGGCGCGGGCCAGCTAACTACTGCCCCCACCACCGCGCCCGCCGACGAATACGTAAGCGACCCGGCCCACCCCGTACCCTACGCCCCCGGCATTCTCAGCAGCCGCAGCAACGAGTATATGATTGCCGACCAGCGCTTTGCGGCCGAGCGGCCCGACGTGCTCACCTTCCAAACCGAGCCGCTGGCGCAGGACCTCACCGTGGCCGGCCCGCTGGGCGTAGACCTGTGGGTGAGTACCTCCGGCACCGATGCCGACTTTGTGGTGAAGCTCATCGATGTGCTGCCCGACGACGTGGCCGACCCCGCGGCGGAAAATACCACCCTGCCCGGCACCCAGCGCTTGGTGCGGGCCGACGTGTTTCGGAGCCGCTTCCGCAACAGCTTCGAGAAGCCGGAGGCCTTCCAGCCCAACGTACCCACCGAGGTAAAATACGAGTTGAACGACGTGCTACACACTTTCAAAAAAGGCCATCGCCTGCTGGTGCAGGTGCAAAGCACCTGGTTTCCGCTCGTGGACCGCAACCCGCAGCAATTCGTCAACATCTCCACCGCCGAGGCCAAGGACTTTAAAAAAGCCACTATTCGCCTCTACCACGAGCCGGGCCACGCCTCGTCCATCCGCCTGCCCATACTGGGGCAGTAGCCCGGATGGCCGCCAGCCCCGGCCGCGCCGTAAACCAGTCTCTATGAATCGGCGAACCTTCCTTCCCTTGCTGGGGCTGGCCCCGTTGGGCCTGGCCGCCGCTACCCTTCGCACCACACGCCTGATGCAACCCGAAAAGCTGTACTTCAAAGACGATGGCACCATTCCCAACAGCCGCTACCCGCTGCTGCTGTACCGGCAGGCCTTCGCGGCGCGCAATGCGGCAGGCGCGGCTTGGCTGGAAAACCACTTTGCGGCCAACAACTGGACCAATTCCTGGCGCAATGGCGTGTATCCGTTTCACCATTATCACAGTACGTCGCACGAGGTGCTGGGCGTTTATGCGGGGTCGGCGCTGCTGCACCTGGGCGGCGAGGCGGGCCAACGGGTACGCGTACAGGCAGGCGACATCCTAGTAATTCCGGCCGGGGTGGGGCACAAAAACCTGGGTGGCAATGACCTGGGCGTAGTCGGCGCTTACCCCGACGGCCGCTCCTGGGACGTGAACCGCGGCCTGCCCGGCGAGCGCCCCCAAACCGATAAAAACATCGCCGCGTTACCCGTTCCCACCACCGACCCGTTCGCAGGCAAAAGCAGCGGATTAGTTAGTATCTGGAAATCAACACATTAAAAAAACAGCGCGCCGGGCTGGGCCCGACGCGCTGTTTAGCTATTAAAAGCTGACTGCACAGTTAGCTAGCCTGCTTCTGCGCGTGCCAAAGTACTAGCTGCCAGCCTTTTGCATTATCCTTGATATAGACCACCACGTACTTGATGCGGGTGAAGCTAGGCTGGCCATCGGCGCCGGGGCCCAGGTCAATCTGGATGAGCGCGTTGACGATGGCCGTGTGGTCGTCGTTATAGGGACGCACGATAATAGCCTCTATATCAACCTTATCGTAGCGGCTCTGGCCGCTTTCGATGGAGGCCAGGTAGCTGGCCTTGCCATCCTGGTGGCCGTTGGAATGGGTGTAAATGAGGTCGTCGGCGAAGATGGTGGCCAGCGTGGGCAGGTCGCGGGCAATTTGGGCGTCGAAGCGGCGGCGCTCCAGCTGTTCGATTTCGTGGATGGCAGACATTGTTTGTAATGAGCAGTGAGTAATGAGCAGTGAGTAATGAGCAATGAACAGTGCAAAAGAACGTCAGGCGGACCGCAGGGAGGCATCTCGCCCGCGTTAGTAGATTGGTAATTCAACGATGCAAGCGAGATGCTTCCCTCGTCAGCATGACGTTGTTTTTGGCCCTCGCTTCCCTAAAAAAGCGCCAGCTGCCCACTGTGCCCGGCTGGGGCCAGCTCCCCATCCAGGTTTGATAGCGATAACCCCAGCAGGCGCACGCCCTTGGGCAGGGGCAGCAGGGCGGTAAGCAGCTCCTGGCCGGTGCGCAGCAGAGCAGCCTCATCAGGCACCGGGACCAACACGCTACGGCTACGCGTAATTTGCTGAAAATCAGCGTATTTTACTTTTAGCGTGATGGTGCGGCCCGACTGGCCGGTACGCTGGCAGTAGGCCCACACCTTGGCGGCCACGGGCAGCAGGGCGGCCAGCAGAGCGGGCAACTCGTGCAGGTCCTGGGCAAACGTCATCTCGGCCCCCACCGACTTGCGCTGGCGGTCGGGCTGCACGGGGCGGTGGTCCTCGGCGTGGGCAATGGCGTGGTAGTAGCCGCCGGCCTTCCCAAAGTGCTGGCGCAGCAGGGCCTCGGGCTGCTGGCGCAGGTCGGCCCCGGTGAAGATGCCCAGCGCGTGCAGCCGCGCCGCCGTAGCCGGCCCAATGCCGTGAAACTGCCCTACCGCCAGCTTCTCCACAAAGGCCAGCCCCCGGCCGGGCGGAATCACATATTGCCCATTGGGCTTGCGATAATCAGAAGCCAGCTTGGCCAAGAACTTGTTGTAGGAAATGCCCGCCGATGCCGTGAGCTGGGTGCGCGCCAGGATAGCCGCCCTTATTTCGCGGGCCACCTCGCTGGCCAGCGGCAAGTGCTTGAGGTTGTGGGTCACGTCGAGGTAGGCTTCATCGAGCGCCACCGGCTCGATGAGCGGCGTGTACTCGGCAAATATCTCCCGAATCTGACTTGACACTTCCTTATAAACCTCGAAGCGCGGTGGCACGAACAGCAACTCGGGGCACAGCCGGCGCGCGGTGCTGGCCGGCATGGCCGAGCGCACGCCGTAGGTACGGGCCTCGTAGCTGGCGGCCATCACCACGCCGCGCTCGCGGGAGCCGCCCACCGCCAGGGGCCGCCCGCGCAGCGCCGGGTCGTCGCGCTGCTCCACGGAGGCGTAGAACGCGTCCATGTCAAGGTGAATGATTTTGCGCGGCGCGGCGGGGGCAGGAGTCACTGCTACGAAATTACCACCGCGCGCCTACTGCGGCAGCAGCACCGTGAACGTGGAGCCCACGCCCACTTCGCTTTCCACCGCGATGCGACCGCCGGCGTTTTCCACCATTTTCTTGACCATATACAGGCCAATACCGCTGCCCTCCACGTGGTTGTGCAGGCGCTCAAACAGGCCGAAAAGCTTGCGCTGGCCGGCCGCATCGATGCCCAGGCCATTATCCTGCACCGTGAGGCGCAGAAACTGGCCGTCGGGGCGGGCACGCAGCTGCACGCGGGCCGGCCGGCCGGGGTCGCGGTATTTGAGGGCATTACTGAGCAGGTTATAGACCAGGCTGCGCAGGTTTTTTTCGAGGAAGCGCACCGCCGCGTTGTCGGCCAGCTCCACATCGAGCTGCGCGCCGCTGGTGCGCACCAGCGGCTCCAAGTCTAGGCTAACTCCCTGTACTACTGCTGATAGCGGCACCGGTATCACGGCCAGGCCGTGCTCGCGCTGCAGCTTGGCCACGTCGCTGAGCTGCTCGATGGTGCGCTGAAACCGGGTTACCGACTTGGTCAGCATCCCCATAATGTCGCTGACCGAAGGGCGCAGCCGGGCCTCCAGGGGCAGCTCGTCGGCGAGGGCTTGCAGCAGGCCCTCGATGTTGGTGATGGGCCCTTTGAGGTCGTGCGAGGCGGTATAGATGAAACTATCCAGGTCCACGTTCACGCGGGTCAGCTCCTCGTTGTTGTCGCGCAGCAGGCGCTGGGCCTGGGCCACGCGCTCCTGGGCCAGCTTATGGGCGTGAATGTCGGTGTAGGTGCCAATCCACTGCACCACCTCGCCGGCCTCGTTGCGCGAGGGCAGGGCGCGGCCCAGCATCCAGCGATAGTCGCCGGCCTGGCTGCGGATGCGGCACTCCAGCTCCAGGGGCTGTTGGGTAGTTAAGCTGTGCTCCCAGCTGCGGAAAGACGCCGCAAAGTCGTCGGGGTGAATGCGGTCGGCCAATTGCTCGGGCGAGGTAGCATTTTCACCCACGTAGTCGAACCAGCGGTGGTTGAGATAGGTCGTCCGGCCCTGGCTGTCGGCCGTCCAGGCTATCTGCGGAATGCCTTCGAGTACGCGGCTCACTTCGTTGGCCGTTTTTTCGACGGCTAGGCGGGCGGCCTGCTGGCGCACCAGCTCCGCGCTTTTACGGTCGAGCAGGGCGTTTTGCTGCGCCACCACCGAGCGAATAGTCGATATTTCCTTGCGCGCCGATACATCGGCCAGCAGCACGGCCAGCGTGGGCGCCCCGCTGAACGTCAGCACGTTCATCGATACCGAAAACGGATGCAGCACGCCGTCGTGGCAGCTTTGCAGGGGCAGTTCACCCCGCACCTGTCCCTGCCAGCCCTGCTGACACAGCTCGACCCAGTAAGCCAAGTACTTAACCGGAATAAACTCGCTGAATGAATGCCCCAGAATATCGGTTTGGGCACAGCCCAACCCCTGGGCTAGCGCGGCGTTGCAATAAAGCACAAAGCCATCAGCGGCGAGCAGCACCGCGCCCTCGCTCATTTGCTCCACTAGGGTGCGGTAGCCGTGGTCGGCGCTTTCGAGGGTGAAAATGCGCGGCCCCTCGGCCCCCTGAATGGCCAGCGCATCCACGGCCCCGGTGCGCACGGCTTCAATCAGCTCTTCGGCTTCGCGCAGCTGCTGGCGCAACTCTTCGTTTTCCCGAGCCAGCTCGGCGGCGGTGGGGGTCATGCGGTGGGGGGCAGCGGGTGGTTGAGTCCGAGTAGGGTAAGCAGGGCGGCCCCGTTGGAGAGGTCGCCCACCAGCCGACGCTGGGGCAGCGGCCGCCGCCGCACTAAGGTGGGCGCGGCCACAATCTGCGCCTCCTGGGCCAGCTCTGGGTGCTGGTACATATCAATAATACGCAACGTGTACTGCCCGGCGAGGTGCTGCTCACAAACTTCCTTGATGTTGCGCACCGCCCGCGTCGAGTTGGGCGTGGCGCCGGTCACGTAGAGGTAAAACTCGTAGGCAGGTTCTTCAGGCGGGGCAAGGGCATTCATGGGCACGACCTACAAGTGCTTAACCCGCAGGTCGAGCCCCACGATAACGCGCTCCTCGTTGGACAAGTCGCCGATGACACGCCGGATGGGCTCCGGCATTTTGCGCACCACCGTGGGGATGGCCAGAATCTGGTCGCCCTCCGCTAGTTGCGGCTGTTGCAGCAAGTCAATTACTTCCAGCTGATACTGGCCCGGCACGTGCTGCTCGCAGTAGCGGCGCAGGTTGGCGAGCGCCGCAATCGACTTGGCCGTTTGGCCGGCCACGTACAGGCGCAGCTCCCAGGTTTCGCCGGGCGCGGGGGCGGGGGCATCAAGCAGGTCTTCGCTCACTTCCATCATAACAATAGGCAGATACGTGGGCTAAGGCTGGGCGTTGGGTTGGCTGGCCAAATAATCGGCCGACAACCCCGTGGACAGCGCCGTGCGGCCCTCGCGCAGGGCCGTGCCGCGCGTCTGCTCCTCGTGGCTCACGCGGCGCAGCTCGTCCTCCACCGTTTCAAACTCGGTGCGCAGGTTGGCAATGGTGGCTTCGAGCATGCGGCGCTTGCGCTCCAGTTCGCGGTCGCGGCGGTCGGTTTCGTGCTGCTGCACCACGCGCTGGGCCTCTTCCTGAATGCGCTGGGTGAGGCGGCCTGCCCCGGTAATAATGCCTTCGGGGCCGATAACGACGTCGAGCAGCTGCACGCCGTGGTCGGTAACCAGAAATTCGCGCACCTGGTTGGAGTGCGCCATGCCGCGGGCCTTGAGAATGCTGAGGCCCCGGTTGCGCTCGCCAATGCCTTCGAGGTCGCGCACCGAAATCCAGGTATCGACCAGCGACGACACGCCTTCCTCCGCCATTTCAAGCTGGCCGCTGCGGTTGCTAATGAGCGCCGTGAATAGCGCCGTCACGTTATTAACCTTCAGAAAATCAATCATTCGCGTGAGCATATTGCGCACTTCGCTGATGCTGCCCACCGAAATAAGGTTGCTGATGGGGTCGATAATCACAGATTGGGGCCGGAACTCGGCCACTACCCGGTGCAGCGTCACGAGGTGGCGCTCGAGGCCGTTGAGCGTGGGCCGCGAGGCGTCGATACGCAGCAGGCCCTGGTCGAGGTAGGGTTGCAGGTCGAGGCCCACCGAGCGCATGTTGCGCAGCAGCTGGGCCGGCGACTCCTCAAAGGCGAAGTAGAGGCAGCGCTCGCCGCGGCGGCAGGTTTCGAGGGCAAAGGCGGCGGCGAGGGTGGTTTTGGCGGTGCCGGCCGTGCCGGTGAGCAGCACGCTGCTGCCCCGGTACCAGCCCCGGCGCGCAAACATCTCGTCGAGGCCAGGCACGCCTGAGGAGATAACCTCGTCAGAGACAGTATGTTCGAGCTTGAGCGACGTCACGGGCAGCACCGAGAAGCCGTCTTCACCGATGAGGTAGGGGTACTCGTTGGTGCCGTGGGTGCTGCCGCGGTACTTCACAATGCGCAGCCGCCGGGTGGTTATCTGGTCAATTACCCGGTTGTCGAGCAATATCACGCAGTCCGACACGTACTCCTCCAGGCCCTGGCGCGTGAGGGTGCCCTCGCCGCGCTCGGCCGTGATGATGGTGGTCACGCCCTTGTCCTTGAGCCAGCGAAACAGCCGGCGGATTTCCGAGCGCAGCACGGCCTCGTTGTCGAAGCCCGCAAATAGCGCCTCCACGGTATCGAGCACCACGCGCTTGGCCCCGATGGAGTCGATGGCGTAGCCCAGCCGGATAAACAGCCCGTCGAGGTCGTACTCGCCGGCCTCCTCAATTTCGGAGCGGTCGATGTGCACGTGGTCGAGACGCAGTTTTTTGTCGGCTTGCAGCTGCCGCAGGTCAAAACCCAGCGAGGCCACGTTGTCGGCCAGCTCGTCGGCCGTTTCCTCAAAAGTCATGAGCACGCCCGGCTCGTCAAATTCCTCTATACCGCGCACCAGAAACTCGATGGCCATCAGCGTTTTGCCGCAGCCTGCGCTGCCGCATACCAGCGTGGGGCGGCCCAGCGGCAGGCCGCCCTCGGTTATCTCATCGAGGCCCTCAATGCCGGTAGGAGCCTTCGATAGCCGGGGCAGGACGGTGGCCGAGAGTAGGGGATTGTCTTGCATAGCTAAAATAGAATCGACGCGGATTTTATCCGAAAGTTACGGGGTAGCCCGCGGATTATCCCAGGTTACTTTGGGCGCCGCCCGGCCCGCCGCCGCGCCCGAATGCCGGCCAAACTATCAGTAGAGACGCAAGCAGTCGTATGTTTGAAATAGTATTGGCTGCCGCTTCTTTTTATCTACCTATTTCAAATGGATGCTCGTTACGCAACTCCGCAGAAGCTTTTTAGTGGCGAAATGCAATTTATGGTGCCGCTTTTTCAGCGCTCTTACAGTTGGAAGCTGAAGCAATGGAAGACGCTTTGGCAAGATTTATTGCTGCTGCCAGAGTTAGAAGCCGGCCGCCAGCACTTTATTGGCTCGGTGGTGATGCACCCCACCAACACGGTACCCACGGGCGTTAGCAAGTACGCCGTCATTGATGGGCAGCAGCGACTCACCACGCTGTTCATTCTGCTTATTGCCCTGCGCGATACGGCCCGCGCCGCCGGCCACGAGCGGCTGGCCGAGCGCATTACCGATACGTACCTGGGCAATAAATACGCCCCGGCCCATGAGCGCTACAAGCTGTTGCCTACGCAAGCCGACCGGGCGGCCTTTCGGCAGATAGCCGACCACGCGACGAGTACGGAGCCGGTGCCGGGCCTGATTACGGAAGCGTTTCAGTACTTTCAGCAGCAGCTCAGCAGCTGGGTAAAAGCTGATTCGGAACGCGCCGAAGAAATGCTGCGCCTCATACTCGAACGCCTGTCCTTAGTGAGCATCACGTTGAATGACGATGACGACCCTTATCTGGTATTCGAGAGCCTGAATGCTAAGGGCATGCAGCTAACGGCGGCCGACCTGATTCGCAATTATTTGTTCATGAAAATTCATCCTGACAAGCAGGACGAGCTGAATGAGCAGTATTGGATGCCCATGCAATCGGCGCTGGGCGATGCGCTCACGGCCTTTATCTGGCACTACCTCATGCGCAATGGCGGCAACGTGCCGCAGTCGGACGTGTACCTCTCCTTCCGCAAGGCCACGGCCAAGCGCGACGTGCCCGAAGTACTGGCCGAGCTGGCCCGCTACGCGCCCACCTACGCCCGCATGCTGCACCCCGAGCGCGAAACGCAGTACCCCGCTATTCAGCGGGCGCTGCGCCGCCTGCACCGCACCCGCCTCACGGTAGCCTACCCCCTCATCATGCGCTTTTATGACCAGGTGCGCCACGGCAGCCAAATGGCGGAAGCTACGCTGCTGGCCGTGCTCGACTTGCTGGAGAATTTCGCGTTGCGCGGCTTTGTCGCGCGCCGGGGCCTCAACGGGGCCAATAAGTCGATGCAAACGCTGGCTACCCGCACCAACCGCCTCGACCAGCAGCCGGAGGCTTTGCTGGAAGATATGCGTACCTACCTGGCCACTCAAAACTACCCCAGTGATGCCGACGTGTCCAAGGCCCTGCAAGAGCAGCCGCTTTACCACCACGCGGGCGAGCGCCACACCCGCACCAAGCTGCTGCTGGACACGCTGGAAATGGCGTTGAGCCCCAAGGAAACCGTGCTGCTGAGCGACCTGAGCATTGAGCACATCATGCCGCAAACGCTCACCGAGGCCTGGCGCAAAGCCTTGGGCAACGAGGTGGAACGCGACCACCAACAGCTGCTGCACACGCTCGGCAACCTGACGCTAACGGGTTATAACAGTGAGCTTTCCAACCTGCCGTTTGCGCAAAAGCAAAAGCACTACGCCGACAGCAACGTGGGCTTAAATGCCGAGCTAGCCGCCGCGCCGGTTTGGGATGCGGCCGCCATCCGGGAGCGCGGCCAGCGCCTGGCGCAGCGCGTTATCGCCCGCTGGCCGTCGTTTGCCCCCGAAACGGGCGACGCCGAGGAGGCTGCCGATGCTTCGCATACCGAAAACATTCGCCCCCTGGCCATCGTGCTGCGCGGCCAGCGCGTGGCCCTATCCAGCTGGGTGGCCATGGTGGCTACCACGGCCCGCCTGGCCGCCGACATTGCGGGGCCCGGCCTGTGGGCACAGCTGCAACTTGTGAAGCCTAATTACTTTGCCACGCAAGCCGGCACGCTGCACAGCCCGGCCATGCTGGTAGAAGGGTGGTACTACGAAGGCCGGAGCAATGCCAAAACCCACCGACGTAACTGCACCATTATTCTGCGCGAGGCGGGCATTGCCGAAAGCGACTGGCAGCTCGAGACAGTAGAGCGGCCGAATAGCGCCGAGTGGAGCACCGTGTTCTCAACTCCCGATGCGGACAAACCGGCGTAGCGGTGGCGTTACGCCCGCTTTTTCTTCGTGCGCCGCGCCCGAATACCGGCCAGCCGGGCGCGCTCGGCGCGGCGCTCCTCACGCAGCAGCAGGCGCTCGGGTAGCCGGGCCATGAGGCGCTCGCGCACGTACTGGGCCAGGCCCGACAGCGGCACGGTGTGGGTGGTACGCAAAAACTGCGCTATTTCGCGCTGGCGCAATGTGCTGGCCCCGGCCAGCCCCAGCGCCAACAGGTACTGCTTTATTTCCTCTACCCACAGCAGGGCGGCCAGCGGGGCGCGCTGCACGGTGGCGTTGTAGCCGGCCGGGCGGTGCTCGCGCAGGGCCGCACCCTCGGCCGGGGCCACCAAGATGCCCACCCACGCGGGCAGCAGCGGCAGCAGCTTGGCCAGGTGCTTTTCAGTAACCACAAACGTGACGAAGTCGTAGACCTCGCCGTAGCATTTGAGCTGGTTTTTAACGCGTTGCAGGGTGTCGCCGTCGCCCTTCACCTCGTAGCCGTGCATGAAGGCGGGCGTGATGTGCACCACGTCGGCGCGGGTGGTGCCGGTGGGCAGCTCGTCGATGTGCACGCCCCCCAGGAGCAGCGGGTAGAGCCGGGCGCGGATTTCGGGGTCGTTCATGGGCAGGACAAATTTACCCGCACCAGGGCCGCCCGCACTTCGGGGCTATCATTGCGGGTAGGTTGCAACCCTTGCGCGCCGCAGGGCTTCTTCCTTGCAGTTCTCTTATCTCTCCTTGCTCCTATGACTGCATTTCGACTTGCAGGCTGCACGCTGTTGCTGAGCCTACCACTAGCAGCTCGCGCCCAAACTGCCGACTCCACGCCGCGCTACTACGTGGGCTTGGCCGCGTATAGCAGTGATTTTCAACCCTTGGGCGGCACTTACTATGGGGGCACCACCGTGCCGGTGCAACTCACACTAGGCTACCAGGTGCTGCCCCGGCTGGCGGTGCAGCTGGGCGTGGCCTACAGCGGTAACTCCTATAGGTATACTAATGATGGCCCCTACCCTATGTACACAACGGCAGGCCGCCCGGCTACCTTTTATACCTACTCGGGTAATACCTCGTGGCGCAGTGCTTCGGTGAGCCTGCTGGCCCGCTACACCCTCACCCGCAAGCCCGAGCACCGCGTGCAGTTTGATGTGCTGGGCGGCCTTACCCTGGACCATGACCGCACGCACTACGATAACTCCCGAACCGATACCGATAGCCTGCAAAATGTTATCGGTACCGTAGGATACAACGAGCGCTACAGCCGCACCAATTTCCTGCTCACGGGCGGCCTCAGTACCCGGTATCGCTTCAGCCAGCGGCTGGAGGCGGTGCTGGATGTGACGCTCAGCCGCAGCTTTTTGCAGGGTCAATACGCAGGCTTTCCGGGGTCTACGGCGCTGGGGCTGCGCTACCGGTTTGGCCAGCGCTAGGCGGGCTACCTATTTTGAGCGGGCTGCGTAAGCGGAGTTTTAACTCTTTACACTCATGGAAAACCACACCCGCGCCGCCCTCGTGGCCGAATTGATTGCACTACTGGACGGCGGCAATGCGCACGTCCCCCTGGCGCAAGCCGTGGCCGACTTGCCCGCCCCGCTGCGCAATCAGGTGGTGCCGGGCCTGCCCTACACCATTTGGCAACTAGTGGAGCACGTGCGCATTGCGCAGCACGACATTGTGGAGTTTTGCCTCAACCCCGCCCACGTATCGCCCGAGTGGCCCGCCGGCTACTGGCCCAGCCCCGCGCCCGGCGCAGACGAAGCCGGCTGGCAGACTGCCCTCGCCCAGCTAATGACTGACCAGCAGCGGTTTATCGACTTACTCGAAGACCCGGCTACCGACCTGTTTGCGCCCCTGCCCCACGGCACGGGCCAAAATATCCTGCGCGAGGCCCTGCTCATTGGCGACCACGCGGCGTACCACACCGGCGAGATTGTGCTGGTGCGGCGCTTAATGGGGGCCTGGTAGCTGAAGCGGGCCGGGCGCTGGCCTAGCCGGCGCTCACCCAGCGGCGCAGCTCGGTTATGCGCAACTTAGGCACGATAACATCTTCGGGGACAGCTGGTTGCAGGTGCACCAGCATCCGGTTGTTGTAGTACGGCTCCAGGGCCACCACGCTGGCGCGAGCGAAGAGCACTTGGCGGTTGGCCCGAAAAAACTGCTGCGGGTCGGCCTGGGCTTCCAGCTCTTCAAGGGTGCTGTCGAGGGGATACTGCTGGCCATCGAGCGTGGTGAGGTGCACTGCGCCCTGCCGAATAACGAAGTGCGCTACGTCGGCGGCCGCAATGGGCAGCAGCTTGTTTTTGTAGGGCACCAGCCAGCTGCTGGGGTGGGCGGGCGCGCTGCTAAGCTGCTGCATAGTGCGCAGCAGCTCGGGCAGGCCGGGCAGCCCAGCGGCCACCGAGGTGGCCGTGCTGGCGTAATGCCGTTGCAGGGCCTCAAACTTGTGCAGGCCACGCTGCAAGCTCTCCCGGCTGATGGGCTTGAGCAGGTAGTCGATGCCATTGACCTCGAAGGCCTCCAGGGCGTGCTCGTTGTAGGCGGTGATGAAGATGACGGGTGACGTGACTTCCACGCGCCGAAATATCTCGAAGCTGCTGCCATCCGAAAGGTGAATGTCCATCAGGATGAGGTCGGGGGCCGGGTGGGCGGGCAGCCAGGCCACGGCATCGGCAATGGATTCGAGGTGCGCCACTACCTGGGCATCGGGGCGCTCGCTCAGCAGCAGGCGCTGCAAGGCCCGCGCCGGGCGCAGCTCATCTTCGATAATCAGAATAGTTAACACAACGGCAAGCTAAGCGGGTAAGGGGAGGTACACGAAGAAGTCGGCGGCGGTGGGCTCCACTAGCAGCGTTTGCTGGTTGAGCAGCCGCACGCGGTTGGTGAGGTTGCGCAGGCCGGTACCGCTGCTGGGCTCGGGCGTGAGGCGGGGCGAGCGGGTATTGCGCACGCGCAGCGTGGCGGGGGCCACAAAATCGAGGTCGATAACCAGGGGCTGGCGGCGGCTCACGGTATTGTGCTTCACGGCGTTTTCGAGCAGCAGCTGCAAGGCCAGCGGCGGCACCAGGCGGTGCTGAATGGCAGCCGGCAAGTCGATGTGCAATTGAATGCCCGCGCCAAAGCGCATTTGCAGCAGGTACATATACGAGCGCACAAAGCGCAGCTCCTCGTGCAGCGGCACGGCGGCCTGCTCGCCGTGGTGCAGCAGGTAGCGGTACACCTGGGCCATTTCTTCCACAAACAGGGCGGCGGCGTCGGGCTCATCATGAATAAGCTCGCCGAGGGTGGAGAGGGAATTGAACAGGAAGTGCGGGCTCAGCTGCTGCTTGAGGCTTTCGTAGCGGGCTTGCAGCTGCTCCCGCTTCAGAAGCTCGTTTTCCAGGGCCAGGTAGCGGCTGTTTTCCACCATTTCGATGGCCAGCTGGAAGGAGGCCCCCACCATGGTCACAATCAGCACCACTGCCAGGATTACCCCCGGCGGATTATTATCCAACCGAATGCCCAGGCGCCAATCGAAGTAGTGCCGAAACATAGCGTAGACACTGGTACCCAGCACGATAAATAGCAGCCGCAGCAGCCGGTTGGCGCGTCCCGATTGCCGGTTTAGCCGGCGCTGCACCGGGTTGTGGCTGTAGCGCAGCAGGTAGTGAAACCCAAACTGCACCTCAAAAATGAGCACCGTGTTCAAAAATATCAGTAGCACCTCGCCCACATTGGTATGCGTGCGCGGCAAAATGGCCGAGGGCAATACGAGCACCCCAAAGGCGATGGAAACGGCCAGCGTAATCAGCAGGTAGGTGCGCCGCGAAAACACAACGGGGGCCTGGGCTGCCGCCGTACCGGGCCGGGGCGGGCGGGGCGGGCGGGGAATAGAAGACACAACCTGCGGGCGCATACACACTGTACTTAACGAGCGAAGAGCGAGAAGCAACGTACTCGCTCTGGCAGTGAAGCTACGGCCGCGCCCCCGGCAGTGCGCCGCGCTGCGGGGCAAAACCAGCCTTTTATCTGCGATTAGGCGAACGTGCCAAAGTGGCCGCTGAACGCACCGCCTAGCGGGGCTGAACTTGCTGAATCGGGCAGCGAAGTTGTCGGAAAAGCGGATAAAGTAGCGCAATTTTTAGAAGCGAGTACATCCTTTCGGCCCCTTGGCCCGTTTAATGCGCAATCCTGGGTCATCCCTGCGCTACCCGGGGTTAATTATACGTCTGCTTCCTCTTACCAATTACCCCGGTTTATATGAACCATCTAGCTTCTAAAGCTACCCTACTCGGACTCGGCCTCTTGGCTGCCGCGTCCACGGCCAACGCCCAAACGGCGGACCGCAAAACGGCCATTGGCCTGCACGCCAACGCCACGCAGTACCGCGGCGACCTCGGCAACCAGTTCTGGAAGTGGGACAATATGCCCTACAGCGGCGGCCTCGACGTTACGCAGTACATTGGCCGTTGGCTCGACCTGCGCCTGGACTTGGACTATACCCGCCTGCGCTTCCCGCAGGATGGCTCAGTTGGCGCAGGCCCGCGTTTCAAATCGCAGATGTACCAGGCTGGCCTGGGCTTCAAGCTGAAGCTGCCGGTTAAAGACGAGTTCTTCCTGCACCCCTACCTGTTGGTAGAGCCGCAGTTTTCGTGGGTGTTGGCTGACCGCTACGCCACGCCAACGGGCCCCAACAACTTCACCCGCTTTGGTGCCTTCGGGGGCCACGTAGGTGGTGGCCTTGACTTCCACTTGGGTGAGGCAGCTACGTTCTACGTGCAAGCCACCCAGGCTTATTTGCAAACTGACGATGCCCGTTTGGACGGCGTAGCCAACAACCCCGCAGCTACCACTTTCTGGGACAAGAAGGACCGTTACCTGCAATTTACGGCCGGTGTACGTGCCAACATCGGCAAAGCCAAGGATGAGGACGGCGACGGCGTATCAGACAAAAAAGATAAGTGCCCCGGCACCCCTACTGGCGTGAAGGTGGACCTGACCGGTTGCCCCATTGATACGGACGGTGACGGTGTAGCCGACTACCAGGACAAGTGCCCCGACGTGAAAGGCACTGCGGCCCTGCAAGGCTGCCCCGATGCTGACAGCGACGGTGTAGCTGACAACGACGACAAGTGCCCCAACACCCCGGCCGGCGTGCGCGTCGATGCTTCGGGCTGCCCACTTGACGCCGACGGCGACAAAGTGCCCGACTACCTCGATAAGTGCCCCAACACCCCCGCTGGTGCCCAAGTAGATGCCAACGGTTGCCCGCTTGACCGCGACGGCGACGGTGTGCCCGACTACATGGACCGCTGCCCCGACCGTGCCGGCCCCGCCAGCAACAAAGGCTGCCCCGAGATTAAGGCCGAGCAGAAGAAAATCCTGAAAGAGGCTACGAAGTACATCAACTTCGACTTCAACAAGGCTACCCTGAAGCCCACCTCGTTCCCGAAATTGCAGCAGATGGTGCAGATTCTGAACGAGTACCCCGACTACTCGCTCAGCATCGCCGGCCACACCGACAGTAAAGGCGCTGATGACTACAACCTGAAACTGAGCTACGACCGCGCCGCTTCGGCCCGCGCTTACATGCTGAGCAAAGGCATCCCCGCTGACCGCATCGAAGCCCGTGGCTACGGCGAAACCAAGCCGATTGCCGATAATGCAACCGCCGCTGGCCAAGCCCTGAACCGCCGCGTGGACTTCGACCCCTTCCTCACCGGCGAGCCTAACTCGGCCGAAGTGAAGTACGGTGCCGCTCCTACGGTAGCCGAGCTGCAAGCCCAAGGCAAAACGAGCCCGGTAAAAAAGGCTCCCGCCAAAAAAGCTCCCGCTAAGAAGAAGGCTCCGGTTAAGAAAGCCCGCCGCTAAGCGAAAGCCTTAGGTTACTGACCTAAACCATTCTCAAGCCCTACCTGCACCCCGCAGGTAGGGCTTTTGGTTTTCAGGGCCCGGTCCGACGGCGAAGCCGGCCGACCGGTTGTCGCGTGAACGATAGCTGTACGATTAGCCACGCGGCGCACACGGCAACCGGTCGGCCGGCTTTGCCATCGGACTGGGACAAGTATACCAGCTGAAAAGCCGCTCTAGCCGCTACCCAAAGCAGTTCTGCTAGACCGGAGCCCTGGGCCGGCGCTACCGTTTCGGTCAGCATTAGCAGCTCTTTCGCTTTTCTTTTTTAGCAAAACCGGCTTTTCATTTTGGAAAAAATACGCATCCCGCTCGGCTTATTGCCGGGCGGGATTTTTTATTAACTACCTATAAATCATTTACTTAATAAGCAATAAGGTTTTCCTGCCGGGTTTCGGCATTGGTCTTGGCATTGAGTACCCATCACTCACTTACCAACCAGCCAATCATATGAAAACCTTGCTTCCTGCTGACCTCAGCCCCACCCTGCCCAAGTGGCAGCAGCCCGAAAAGGTAGCGGGCTGGGTGGTGCTGGGTGGCGCGGCCGCGGCCGGCGTCTACTACTGGGGCCAAATTGTGCCCTACCTCGTTGATATCGTGTTCAATAGCGTGAAGCTAAGTATCGGGCTAGGCGTGTTGTTCGGGTTGTTTCTGCTGGTCACCAACAAGCGGATTCAGACCGGGCTGTGGTACGCCGGGCAGCGGATACTGCGCACCGCGGCGGGCATTTTCGTCAACACTGACCCCATCGGCATCATGGAGGACTACATCTCGAACACCGAGAAGGAAGCCCGCCAGATGGAGGGCGAAATCGGCCACATCGAGGGGGCCCACGAGCTGGTGAAGCGCAAGCTGGCCACCAACGACGCCCAAATGAAAGAGTACCTGGCCCTGGCCGACTCGGCCACTCGCCAAAACGAAAAGGACGCCGCCGAAGCCTACGCCAGCCGCGCCGCCCAGATTCTGGACTACAACCAGCGCCTGCAGCCCATGGCCACCACCACCGCCAGCGTGAGCGTGGTAATGCGCCAGATTCTGAAAGCCGCCCTGCGCCAGATTGACGGCAGCAAGTTCAAAGTGGGTCTGCTGAAAGACGAATACGAGCTCGTGAAACGCACTAGTTCAGGCATGCGGGCCGCCATGAACATCCTGCGTGGCGACCCCGACAAGAAGTACTTCTTCGACCTCGCCACTGACCGCGTGGCCCAGGACATGGCCCAGCAGCTCGGCCAGATTAAGCAGGCCATGCGCTACTCGCAGGAGTTTGTGAAAGAGATGGACATCCAGAACGGCGTGATGAGCGAGAAGGGCCAGCGCCTGCTCGACCGCTACCAGAAAGGCGACTTCAACGCCTTGCTAACCAACGACAAAGCCCCCGCTTCCACTTCCGTAGCCGCCACTAAAAAACGCTCCGATGATGCCTATTCTAGCCTGCTTGATTAGTGGCCTGCTGGCCCTGCTGCTGATTGCCGTGCTGCTGTAGCGTGGACTCTGCGAGTCCGCGCGTCGCGCCACCTACTTCATTTTCCTAACAACTAAACAACTCGCGGACTCACAGAGTCCACGCTACTCCAATGACAACTCGCGGTAAACTCGTACTCGGCACCATCTTCTTCGTACTGCTGTACTTTGGCATCAACAAGCTGATTGCCAGCAATAAATTCTTCCAAAAGGCCGATACGCAGTCGGTGCTGCTCAGCTCGATTGAGCTGCCGGCCGCGCCCAGCGGCAGCCGCGCCACGCTGGTGGTGCCGCTGGCCCCGCTGCCCGGCACCGCCCCCGCCGAAAACGGCACGCCCGTGGTGTGGGAAGTGATGGCCTGGAATTCCCAGATGGCCGGCATGTTCGCCAACGGCGGCCCCCGCACCACCCAGGGCTCGGCCCTGGCCGCCAACAAGATAGACATGCAGATAACCCGCCAGGACGACGTGTCGAAAATGCAGGCCGACCTGGTAAAAAACGCCCTCGACCTGCAAAGCAACCCGCAGACGCCGGGCCTGATTGTGAGCATCATGGGTGATGGCCTGCCGGCTTTCTCGGCCGTGCAAGCGCAGCTGCAAAAGGCGGGTACCCAGCTTCAAATAATCCCCTACTCGGTGGGCAAAAGCTTTGGCGAAGACAAACTGATGGGGCCTAAAGAGTGGCTCGAAAACCCCAAGGCGGCCCTCGGCAAAACGGTGGCCTGCTACCTGCGCGACGGCGACCACAACATTGCCCTGAAATGGTGTGCCGACAACGGCCTGAAAGTGAACCCCGACGAAACCACCTACGACCCCGAAGCCGTGAACTTCATGGCCGCCAGCGACTTCCTGGTGGCCGCCGAAAAGTACATCGTGGGCAAGCCCGAAAGCCGCGCCAAAGTGGTGGGCGGCCACCGCACCGGCGTAAGCGTGGACGTGGTAGCCGACGCCGTAGCCACCTGGACGCCCGGCGACGTGAACATCGCCAAGCAAAAGGGCGGCCTGGTTAACATCGTGAGCACCAAGGATTACTCCAACCAGATGCCCAACATCATGGTAACCACCAAGCGCTGGTACGACGCTCACCAGCCCGCCGTGCTGAGTTTGATGACCGCCTTCGCCGTGGCCGGCGACCAGGTAAAAAGCCACCCCGAAGCCCTGACCCGCGCCGCCGACGTCTCGGCCCAGGTATATGGTGACCAGGACAAGCCCGGCGCCTACTGGCTGAAGTACTACAAAGGCACCAGCGAGGCCGACCGCACCGGCCAGGTAGTGGAGCTGGGCGGCAGCAAAGCCTTCAATTTCAGCGATAACCTGAGCTTGTTTGGCCTCGACGAGGGCGGCACCAACATCTACGCCGCCGTGTACAAGACCTTCGGCGACGTGCAGAGCAAGCTCTACCCCAAGGAGTTACCCAGCTACGTACCCCTGGCCAACATGCTTGACCTCAGCCTCTTGCGCAAGCTGCAAGCCCAGTACAAGGGTAAGAACCTGGCCCCGGCCGAAACCCAGCAGTTTGCCGCCGACGATGAAATCCGCCGTAGCGTGAGCAAGCGCGCCTGGAACATCGAGTTCAACACCGGCCAGAGCACCTTTACCCCCGCCGCCCAGCGCGAGCTCAGCCAGCTCTTCGACGACCTCGTGGTGGCCGGCCGCCTCAAAGTGGCCGTGCACGGCTACACCGACAACACCGGCGACGCTACTAAGAACCAGCAGCTCAGCGAGTCGCGGGCCGAAGCCGTGGCCCACTGGCTGCAAGCCAAAAGCGCCAGCGCCTTCCCCCAGGGCCGCGTGCAGGTATACGCCCACGGCGCCGCCGAGCCCGTAGCCACCAACGCCACGGAGGCCGGCAAAGCGCAAAACCGCCGCGTGGAAGTGGTGCTGGGCAACTAATTACCTCTCAATCAATTAACTGTCATTGCGAGCGCAGCAAAGCGGAGCGCGGCAATCGCCCCAGAACGATACCCAAACAACTCGTTCAGGTGCGATTGCTTCGCAGGCTCGCAATGACAGCCGGCGCTAGTGAAAAGATGATACCCCATGCTTCCCAGCTGCTTTACCACAGCATCGCCAAACTGGCTACCCACAAGCTCTTTCTGAACTCGCTAACAAACTTCATGAGCCCTCTTTTCACCCCCAACGCCCACCCGCGCCGCGCCACACTAGCCGCGCTCGTGGCCGGCCAGGTGCTGGTACTACTCGCATTGTGGCTCTTCTTTCCGCTCCAACTATTCCCCAGTCTGGGCGATGTATTTCGCGCCCTCGGCGACCTCATCACCAGCCAGGGCTTGCTGCAAGAGCTGTGGGCCAGCCTACTCACGGCGTTTCAGGCGCTGGGCATTGCCACGGTGCTGGCGCTGCTGATTTCGTACCTCACGGCGCTGCCGTTTTTCCGGCCGCTGGCCTTTGCGGCGAGTAAGTTGCGCTACCTCACGCTCACGGGGCTCACGTTTTTTATGGCCCTGCTGCTCAGCTCGGGGCACCAGGTGAAGCTTTCGGTGCTAGTGTTTGGGGCCACGGTGTACCTGGTGACGGGCATGACGCGCGTTATTCTGGGCACCACGCAGGAGGAGCTGGACCACGCCCGCACCCTGTGCCTGGGCGAGTGGGGCAGCTTCTGGGAAGTGATGGTGCGCGGCAAGCTCGCCGACATGCTCGAGGTAGTGCGCCAAAACTTCGCCATCATCTGGACGCTGATTACGCTGGTCGAAACGCTGTACCAGAGCGAAGGCGGTATTGGCCTGCTGCTGTACAAGCAAAACCGGTACCTGCACCTGGATGGAGTGGTGGCTATTCAGCTGGTGATTTTGGCCGTGGGCGTGGCCCAGGACTACGGCTTTGAGGCGCTGCGGAAGGCGTTTTTTCCTTACGCGGGGCTGAACGAAATGTAGCGTGGACTCTGCGAGTCCGCGCGTGGCACGATACCCGGACGACCCCCTACGCCCCTACGCGCGGACTCACAGAGTCCACGCTACTAACGCCCCCCCACGCGCGGAATCGCAGAGTCCGCGCTACCCAGGTGCCCAATAGGTATGCGGCCATTGCTGCCACTCTGCCACCAACCCGGCTTTCACCGGGTTTTCCACTACATAAGAAATAATGCGCGCTAACTCACCCGCCCGCACCACATGGTCGTAGCTCTCTGCTTGCCAAAAAGCCCCGGCGCGTCCCAACAGCTTATTTGCCTGCGTAGCCGTGTAGCCTTTCAGCCGCTGCAAGGTCTTAATCAAGGGAGGCGCACCCACCGGCACCAATAGTACTAGGTGCACATGATTGGGCATTACGCAGTAGCAGAGCAGCTCGTAGCCTTTGCCATGAAAGTGATGGAGCGACTGCGTCACTACCGCTGCTACTGCAGGCTGCGCTAGCCATGTGGGGCCAAATTCGGATTTGGCTAGCTGCGCATCAAAACGGCCGAAGTACCGCTTTTGCTCCGCGTAGCGTTGGTCTGCGTTCATTTCCAAACGGTTGCGTTTCAGCTCATCTTCTGCTTGCCATTGCGCCAGCACTTGCTGAGGCATGGTGCCAGCCAGCCGAAACATGAGGAATAAGACCTCACCCGGCGGCAAGCGGTGTGGCAAACGGCGCGCATAATCAATCAAATCGGGCACGCCCGCAAAATACGCCGATAGCGTGGACTCTGCGAGTCCGCGCGTGGTAACGACTGCTCACATCCCCCTTCACCTACCCACGCGCGGACTCACAGGGTCCACGCTACCTCATTATGACCGCCCTCCCCCACTCCTACAAAGACCCGCTGCTGACGCTGCAAGACGTGTCCATGACCTTCGGCAGCGAAATCATCCTGCGCGACCTCAATGTGCAGGTGCTCGACGTTATCCGGCCCGGCATCAACCAGGGGCAGGTAGTGGGCATTTATGGTCGCTCAGGCATTGGCAAGTCGGTGCTGTGCCGGTTGCTGGCGGGGCTGGCCGCGCCCAGCACCGGCACCGTGCGCGTGGGCGAGGCCCAGCAGCCCGTACAGCCCGGGGCCGTGGGCTACGTGCAGCAGCGCTACCCCCTGTTCAACCACCTCACCCTGCTCGACAACCTGCTGCTGGCCGCCCGCCGCAAGCACGACCCCGCCGAGGCCAAGGCCCGCACCGAGGCTTACCTCAGCCGCTTCGGGCTGGCTGCCCACGCCCGCAAGTACCCGGCCCACCTCTCGGGCGGGCAGCGCCAGCGGGCGGCCATCGCACAACAGCTGCTGTGCTCCGAGCACCTCATTTTACTCGATGAGCCCTTCTCGGGCCTCGACGTGGCCATGATTGACGAGGTGAAAAAGCTCATCGTGGAAGTCACCACGCTGCACGAGCTGAATACCGTCCTCATCATCTCGCACGACATTGCCACCACCACCGCCCTCGCCGACCAGCTCTGGCTGCTCGCCCCCGAGCGCGACCCCGCCACCGGCCAGCTGCTGCCCGGGGCCACCATCAGCCCCCGCCACCAGTACAACCTGGCCAAACTCGGCCTGGCCTGGCACCCCGACGTAGAAGCCGAACCCGAGTTCACGCAGTTTGTGGAGGGGTTGAAGGCGGAAATACGGGGGAATTAGATTGTGGCACGGGTGCTACGAGTCCGCTAGTACCGGGCGCAGGGACTCGCGGACTGAAAGCCCACGCTGCGCGCATATGGTACAGGGCGGCGTTAGCCTAGCGCATGAGAAAGCTGGCCGTAGGCGGCGCTGACAGCCAGGGCTTTTACTTCAGCCATTAGGCAGGTAGTGGGTTGGTTTGGAGAAGGGTAAAACTGGCGTTTTACACGGAAATGAGCAGTTGCCTCCTCCAACCGCTAGCGGCCTCCTAGGTGTGGCGGGGGATGTATTACTTTATAAAACCTACTATAAACATGCTATAGCAAGTTACTCATCCATGATTTTATAGTAAGAGCACGATTCCTTAAAGAAAGAGCTGAATATCTCGAAAATGACTCAGGAAGAACTTTCTTAAGCGCCTCTTCAACCATTAAAGATTTCATATTATCCCGGCAAATAGCAAGCAGTTGCTTAAATTTTTCATCTTTCATTGCTAACTCTGCCATACAAGTCAATTTATCCTCATCACTCGATATCTTAAGCATATTTTGCCCTTCTCTAGAAAGCACGTATATGCCTCTATCATCTACAACAAGGCCTAATTTCATTAATGCCCTAAGCTTAATTTTATCTTGCGAAGTTTCAAAATACACTTCATCTAACCTATACAGAAATTCAAGCAAGAGTTTAGGTGCTACTCTTGAAATGGTAATTATTATAGATTTTTCAATAACATAAGTTCGTGCATATAATGCACTTGCTCCATCAATTGCACTAAATCTAGCCCAATTTATAAGATTAGAGGCAGCTACATTCCTAGAGTTCACTGTAGTCCTACCCTCGAATAATTCAGGCATATCTTTTTGTAAATCAGAAGATTTAGGCCTTTGATTATTACCTAAATAGTTAACAACCTTATCAATTTTATCAATTGATTTAGCTCTATTCCTGATATAATCCTCTACCGATGTATCTTGGGCATTAAACTCTTTAGCCACGTAGTCACCGCTACCATCTGCAAATATCAACTCAAAATTTCTTAACTCTAAAGAAATCCTGTTTGGCAATACTTCCCCTGCCTTGAAAGCCTCAAAGTATTGAATAATTGACGCAGGCGATAAACGAGGGACATTTTGACTATAGTATGCTCCTCCTAAATCTTTAGCTGAACTACTTTTTACATGAGAGGAACGTATTGCTTTGTAATTATTAGCAATATCCATTCCAGCATTCTTAAACCAGTTTATTAAGGTTGCCGCATACATTTTCCAAGTTTTATCTTGATAAGAATAACCCTTGAATATCTTTTTAAGAACACTTACAACATCAAAGCTAGAAAATTTTGAATGCTTAATTTTAGCTAACTCAATATAAGGTGTATAAACAGAAAATTTACTCCTTATATAAACTTTAAAGCATTCTACAGAAACTATTAAATCTTGTTCTACAATGTAGTAATTACCATCGCTACGTTTCGCTAGCAAGCCTATGCTACGTAACTCAGCCAAAATATTATTCAGGCTATTCTCCTGTATTTTCCTAGGAAATCCTTTTCTTATATCATCCATAGACCTATCTTTACCATCCCTAAATTGCAAGAATACCGCCAAACATCCTTTATAACTAGCCCTTAGTATGTACGTTTCACCAATTACTGGAACTGTACCATTAACTAAATAATCTCTAAAAATATCCCAGTATATATTATAATTTACCCCAGATTTAATAATAAGACGTTTGTCCCTTAAAGAACTAATTATACTCTCTTTAATTATATCGCCAACTTCTGTTTCATCAAAAAACTTACTGTCATATGCTCTCTTGGCAATATAATTTAGAGATTTTATTTCATCGCCATTTAAGTTCTCTAAGTCTTTATCAAATAAATCTTGAAACTTAACTCCACTTTCCACTAAGTCATCAACGAGCACACCAGATTGAACTTGATTATAAACGTGAATACAAAATTTCTTGATGAGCCAAGGAAACCCTTGGGAACCCTCTATCAAGCTTCTTTTCAAATCCATCCTTAGATTTCCCACAGAATCTTCTAACTGTTTTATAACGCCTCCTATTTCTTTGGGGCCGAATTCGGGTATAGAAAATGACTCAGCTTGCTCCTTAGCTAATTGCCATAAATAATATGACTCATTCTCAGAGGGAATTAATATTTCAGTTTTCCAGGAAAATCCAATTATTAAATTAGTTTGAGCATTATTAACATCTATTAAGAATTTATAAAAAGCTTTGAAATAACCTTGCTTTCTAAAAATATCTTCAAATTGGTCGAATACTATAATAAGAACTTTACTTTTTTTTTGCAAATATTCTAGAAGGCTTTTAACAGAATCAGAACTCAAAACATCTGTACCAGAAGTAAATTGCAGGTTTTCAAATCCCTCTGCCTTACCAATAAAGCCATCTTTAAGCGCAGAATCAATTGCAGCCTGAAAAGACAAAGCTGGAAAATTACTTGACAAAATACTTCTTGAATCTATTCCATATAAATAAAACTTATTTTTATAATAATCAGACATGCATTTACCTTTAAGGTAAACTATCATCGAACTTTTTCCCCATCCAGATTTACTATTCAAATAGAACACTCTCTTCTTAGTGTCACTCTGCGCTACTCTTTGAAAGAATGAGAATACTTCTTTTTTGAGAGCATCTCTTCCTATAAAATGCTTAATAGAAGCAGGCAAGTAATCAAACCAATTTTCACTTTCTAGCACTGGTGAGATAGAATTTATTTCACTATCAACTATTTTAACATTATTAATACTAACATGCTGAGATAATATTTCGTCTTCAATTATTTCTAATCCCGTAATATCGCTAATACGCTCTGTGAGAACATTTATTATAGAATTACTATCAATAGCAGCTCCATTGATAGCATTAAAGACCATAAAATGACTTGGCAGGCCCCTACTAGTCTTATTTAATACATACACGAAAAAATCCCCCATGTATGTAACAGCAAGAAGCATTTTACTTACCTCTTCGTCGCTAACAGAAAGCTGTGGTAATTTATACAAATTATGACTAATTAGTATATCTATTATTTTTTCCGGCGAAAAGAAGGTAAGATTTTTGTATTTTTTCTTATCTTTTAGTTCATTAACTAAACCTGCTGCCTGATGCTCTAACTCCTTGGTTCTTATAAAATACCCTAAATCGGCTTCTTTAAAATCAACATTGAAGCAGAATTTACTAATTTCGGTTGCGCTTACTCTTTCTTTTGCCTTACACTCCACATATAGCTTTTCATTCCTGTCCATATGGGACGCTTCTAAATCTATTTCTAGACCTGTGTAATTTACATTTGGCTGAACATTATATCTCTGTATTCTGAGAACATTTCTAATCATTTTCTCAAAAGCTGAACCTTTGAGAGCATTATTTTCATTTTCGAGAATAACTTCTATTTGATATACAAGGGCCTTCTTCATCTTTAGGTTGCTTAAGCTTAATTTAGACAATTATACGGAGTGTTCTCTCTACACACAAAGCCTCAGTGCTTTTCAGCGCTATGGCCCACTCTACTCCCGCCCCAACGCCTCCCGTATCCCCCCAATGCCGCCGGAGATATTCTCTAGCTGGGTGAGGACCTGGAGCAGCTGGCCGCTGCTACTGGTGCGCAGGTTGCGAGCGAAGGTGGCTTTGATATCAGCCCAGCGGGCGGCTTCTTCGGGGGTGAGGCGGCCCAGCAACTCGCGGAGCTTGAGCAGGTTGGCTTCGGTGCCGCTGGTCAGGGTTTGGGCCTCGTTGGTGTAGTGGGTGTCGAGCAGGGCCTCGATTTCGGCGTCGTTCAGGATGGGGCGCACCTTCTCGGCCAGCTTGCTCATGTTGCGGTACGAGCCCTGGAGCTTGAAGGGCGGCTCGGTGCGGTAGTCGTGGGCCTGGGCCGCCGAGCGGATGTACTCCTCATTGACGCGGAACACCACGTCGCGCAGGGCCAGCAGCTTTTGCAGCACGGCCACGTACTCGTTGATTTCCTCGGGCGAGTGGGTGGCCTCGAAGGTGAGGCCGGTGCTGTCGCCGGTTTCGGCCAGGCGCAGCAGCGGGTACACGTCGGCCTGGCTTTTGGCGGCGAGGCGGGCCAGCACAGGGTTGGCTACCAGCGCGTTCTCGATGTAGCTGAGCAAAAATGCCGGCCGGGTATCGCCGATAATGTCGCCGAGGTTGTAGATGTCGGCGCGGTTGGCGAGCATGTCGGGGATGCGGAACTGCTCGCCCGATTCGGTGTAGGGGTTGCCGGCCATCACCACGGCCACTTTGCGGCCCCGGAAATCGTAGGTTTTGGCGCGGCCCTCGTACACGCCCTCAATCTTGCGCTGGGCATCACAGAGCGAAATAAATTTCTGCAAAAACTCGGGGTTACAGTGCTGAATATCATCTAGATATATCATCACGTTGTCGCCCATCTCGAAGGCCAGGTTGAGCTTCAGCAACTCCTCCCGGGCCCCGGAGTTGGGGGCCTGGGCGGGGTCCACGCTCGTCACGGCGTGGCCGATGGCGGGCCCGTTGATTTTCATAAAAATCAGCCCCAGGCGGTTGGCCACGTACTCCATGAGCGTGGTTTTGCCATAGCCGGGCGGCGACACCAGCAGCAGCAGGCCCATGAGGTCGGTGCGCTTGTCGGCCCCCGCAGTGCCGATTTGCTTGGCCAGGTTGGCCCCGATGAGCGGCAAATACACCTCGTTAATCAGCTTGTTGCGCACAAACGACGCCAGCACGCGGGGCCGAAACTCATTGAGCCGCAGTGCATCGGCGGCGTGGGCCAGCAGCGTTTTTTTCAGGTGCTGGAACGCCTCAAACTGCGGCACCACCCCCTGCGCATAGCGCCGCAGCCGCTGCCGAAACGCCGGAAAATCCAAGCTATACTGCTGGTTGTCAATACGTGGGTGACTGCCTTGCAGGCCGGTGAGCGTTTCGCGCAACGCGGCGCGCAACACGCGGGCGGGGTCGAAAGTGTTGGTAACGAGCAAGACGGCGCACTCGGCTACCCCACCCCCCGACCCCCTCCCCTCCGGGAGAGGGGGAGCCTGACGGGCTTCGTTGTTGTGATTATTGTCAATAGTTGACTTAATATCTATATTGATGAGCGTCAGGCTCCCCCTCTCCCGGAGGGGAGGGGGCTGGGGGGTGGGGTGCACCCGCAAGAACGACGCCACCCACTGCCGCACCAGCTGAAACTGCGCGGCGGGCTGGTCGGCCAGCGCGGCCACGGAGGCTTCGTACTGCTCAGTAGCAAGGCGCTCCTTCAGGGAGGCTTGAAATTGGGTAATTAATTCGCCGGCCTCGGCGGCAATCACGAACGTTTCGCCGCGGGTTAATTCGTAGAATAAATATTCGCCCGCCTCGGCCACTTCTTCCAGGGTAAATAACCCGGTCGCCAGGGCAAATTCGTCCACCGCCAGCTGTAATTCCAGCATGAGGGACTGAAACTCGCGGGCATCGGGAAAAACCTGGAGCAGCACCCCGATGCCGTGCAGCTGCCGCTGCCAGCCAGCGCGCCGGGCCTCGGGCGCAAAGCGGTGCCAGTAGAGCGCGGCGGCGGCCCGCGCCGGGGCCGGGTAGCGAAGTAAATCGGCAGTTTGGGTGAGGCGCACCAGGGCAGCCAGCAGCAGGGCGGCGTCGGCATCGTGCACGCCCTTGAGGTAGCCCTCGGCAAAGCGCGGGGCCATAAACTGCTGCACGTAAGTGGTTAATTCCGACAGACTTATCTTAGCCAACTCGCTGATGGCCAGCACGGCAGGCGCATCGGCCTGGGCGGGCATGGGGTGCGCGGCGGCTTGCAGCACCAGCCAGGCCAGGTACTCGCCGCGGTATACGTCGGCGCTTTCAGAGGCCAGCGCCTGGTCCCACACCGGGCGGGCGCTGAGCACGGCGGGGTCGGTCAGCTTCTGGAAGAAATTGGTGCCCGTGAGGTGGTAGTTTAATTCGCCCTCTCGCAGCACAATGGTGAGGTCGAGCGCCTGGGTGTTGACGGTGAAGGCGTAGGGGCCGAATTTGAGCGCCTGCCCGCCGTCGGTAAATAATTCGGCGCGGTCTTTTAGCTGGCGCACGGCGTCTTCCCGCACCGTTTTGAGGTGGCTTTGCAGCTCGTCGGCCTTCACGGGGTCGCCAAGGTCGAGCAATTCCTGCACGGTCTGGCGCACTTTTTCCACCAGCATGTCGGCGGCAAAATAACCGTTGATGGCGTCCAGCGTTTCGAGGCGCGCGAGCCGGTTTTGCACCGCCTTGATAATACGTTCGGCCGACTGCGCCAGGGCGGAGGCCCGCTGGTTGCGGGCCGCGATGAGGCTCACCTTGCGCGACTCAAACGCCTCGTACACGGTTTCGCGGCGCTCGGCAATCTGGGTCAGAAACTGGTCAAAGTCAGGGAATTTACCTTCCAGCTCCTCCAGCTGCACCAGCAGCTTGGTGCTGTACTCGTCGCACTTGGCGGGCGTGTCGCTCAGGTCGAGGTAGTTTACCAGGGCCTGCTCCAGCAGCTTGAGCTGGGCCGTAAACTCGGCCTGGGCCTCGGTGCCAGCCAGCGCCTGCCGCCGCCGCTTCAGCGCCGCCCGAATCTGGTTGAAGCCCGCGTAAATGGTCGAGATATTATCAATTATCTGCGTGGTCTGGGTGGGGTCGTCCATGGGCAGGCTGCCCACCACTTCAATCAATAATTCCAGCTCGCCCGATACCGCGTTGGCCTCTTTTTCGCGCTCGTTAGCCTCAGTGGTTTTTTGCACTTTCTCAACCCCGGCGGCAATGGCTTGCACGCGGGCTGCGTAGGGTTTCAGCGCATCGGGCCGCAGCAGGAATTCCACTGTTTTGCCGGCCACTTGCTGGCTCGTTTCGGTCAGGTCGGCGGCGGCTTTTTCCACGGCGGGCAGGTCCACGTAGCGCAGCTCTTTCAGCGAAATTACCGCGCCCCGGGCGGCGCGCAGCTCAGCCAGCAGCCCCACGTATTCGTTCACCTCCGTCACGTCGGCCATGCGGCCGATGCGGGCGCGCAGCTCGTCGGCTTGGCCCAGCACGCGCTGCACCGCCTCGGCCGTACTCTTGCGGATACTGCGCACTTTATCAAACTCTTCCACCGCCGCCGTGGCCGTTTTTTGAATGTCGACCAGCGGTTCGGCCAGGGCCTGGGCGGCCGGGTCGCGCAGCCAGTGGTAGGTGTCGGCCAGGGTGGTGGTGCGCCGGATGAGGTCGAGGTAGAGGCCCGCGTAGCTGTCCTCCTTGCCCACCAGCGTCAGCACTTCCTGCACTTCAGCCATGGCCCGCACTATCTCCTTGTTACCCAGCTTATAGAGCGCCGATTCCTGCGTCACGGGTAGCTCAAAATCGGCAGCTACGTAGGGCGTCTGCCAAATTTGTACGGCGTGGTGCTTCTTGGCTTCCGTATCGGGCCGCAAATAGCATAATTCCCCGTCGTCAAACAAGGCATAGCCCGCGCAAATAATGGGATTATCAACGCGCTGCGCAATTAAATTATACGACAGCAATAAATACGTACCGTTTTCCTTGTTGTAAAAAACGTAGAGAAAATCCTCGCCGTTGGGCGACGCCAGCCGCTTCTCGAACAGCATATCGCGCAGCCCGCTTTCGAATAATTTTCCTTCGCCGGTTTGCAAGTAAAACCCGTGCGGAAAAATCAGCCCTTGGCCGTCGGGCAGCAAAACGCAGGCCTCCGCCAGCGCATCGAGCCGCTGGGCGGTGCGCAGCTTGGTATTGAATAAAAAATACCGGTACGCGGGCTCCTGATAGGGCTTTATTTTCAGCAGAATTAAATTATCAATGCTGGCGAAATAAACCTCCGAGTCGTCGAGTGTCTGGTCTTTATCGGCCACCGGCTCGGCTAGTATTCCGCGGCCCGTTTCGGTATTATTTTCTACCTTGATGGTGAGGTCGCCGCCGATAGTTTCGACAAAAACCTTGTTCTCGATGCTGATGTGCGGGTATTTGCCCGCCACCTGCATGTCGCGCGTAGCCCGCTTCCAAACAAACTCCTGCTGCGGCGGAAACGTGTATTCGTGGTCGCTGCGATTATCCAGGTAAGTAAGCGTATCGTCTTTGAGCAGCCATTTAAAAGTCTTGATATCGTTGGGCGTTTTGCCCACCCGAAACACCATAAACAGGTGCGGCCCCAGCACTGCGAATTTTACAAACTGCGTGTTTTTGTAATATTTATACAGGTTGCGAAACTCCTCCAGAAACTGCGCATTTTCCAGCAGCTCCAGCCCCAGCGGCTGAAACTCCCGGTTAGTATACTTATACACCCCAAACACGTCGGCCAAGTCCGTCTCGGTTTTCAGGCCAATCACGACGTTGAAGCCGAAAATAAACCGCTTCCCCACCGGCACCATGTCCCATGGCACGCAATTATTAGCCGTCGTGATGCGGCCCGTACCAAGCAAGCGCGTGTCGATGGACCCGAATACGTTTTTGCGCTCCGTATTCAGCGCTGAGAGGCGCGCTTGCAGGTCAGTACCGCTTTTTTGCAGGCGCGTGCGCAGAATTTCGTACGTGCCGCCTTCGAGTTGGGGAGTGGGTTCCATAGGTGGTTACTTTCTATAAAGCTGTTTAGAAAGTCGGCTTGAGGGCGAGCTGCCGGCTTTTCTGCCGGCTGTCTACTCGACGCAAGCACAAAATCGTTCTGCCAGAGAGCGGACAGCCGGCAAAAAAGCTGGTAGCTCGTCCCTCACGCCACCCAAATTGACTTGTTAAACAGCTTCTATCTATAGTTGCCTCATTTCAACCATTGATTTAGAATATAGGCTTTATGTCTATATTTTTATAGATATAATATTATATTATCAATATATTTCCTAAGATAGCAAGAAAAGTTGAATCTGTTGTAGCTAGCAGTTCATTCCGGCGCGGCGAAAGCAGCACATCATTATTTCACTAATGAATTTATCCGCTAGATAAGTGGCGAGAAGGGAAGCTAATGTGACAATCAACTTACATTCCCAATTTTGGGGTGAAATAGCCACTGTCTGCTCTAAAACTTGGATAACAAAAAGCACCAAGCTTAGTCCAGCCATCATTTTCGCTAACAACATTTCCAATTTTTGCAGTGAGATAGGTGCCAGAAACTTAAAAAAATATTTCATACAAAAACGTTTTTAATATGTTTAAGACAAATGACGATTTCTAATTACTTGTAACACATATTAACCTGAAGTAGTTAAACTGTAGCTCCTAAAAAACTAACACTAGTTTCCCCTCTTTTTTGGAGAGGGGGCTAGGGGGTGAGGTGTCGCCTGGATGGGCCCCTACTTCAAATCAATCGACTTCACCGGCTTGTCGCTAATTCCGAGCGCCGCGGCCGTGCTGGCCAACTGCGAAATGGTGCTGCGCGTCTGCTCATCACCGGCTTTATTCATCAATTGCAGCAGCAGCGCCGACACGCTCAGGTTTTTCATATCCTCGCTGCTGATGCCAAATTGACCAACGAATTTGCGCAGATTACTTTTAAAATCGCCGCCGCCGTTGTGGTCAAAAAATGCGTTCTTTACCGTACTCAGCACCTCGCTGTTGTGCACGGCGCGGTCGATGGATTTGCCCTTGGTAATCGAGCCGATAATTTGGTCGAAGAACATGGTTTCGCCGCCCACGATGTCGATTTTGGCCGCTTTGAGGGCCGCACCGATAACGTCGGCCTGCGAGGCGGCAATATCCTTCTGGATGCTGATTTGGGCCAGCTCCACCGACTTTTCTTTGTCGAGGCGCAGCTTGAATTCTTCGTGGTCTTTGCCGATGCCGTCGAGCTTTTTCATGGCATCGGCCTTGGCCTCAATGCCCTTGGCTTCCACGGTAAAGCGCTGCTCATTTACGGCCACTTCGGCGAGGCCTTTTTTCTGGTCGGCAGTGGCGCGGGCCTCTACTACGTCGGCCTCGGCCAGGCCCTTTTCGCGGTTGACTTTAGCGGCCACGAAACCAATTTTCTCATCAGCTTCGGCCTGGGCCGTGGCTTTCACCTGAATGGCCTGGGCCTCAGCCGAGGAAGTGAGCTGCATAACGGCGGCGTGGGTTTCGCCCTCCTTCTGGTGGGCGGCGGCTTTGGCCTGCATCACTTGCGCTTCGGCTAGGCCCACGGCGGCGGCTTTACTGGCCTCCGCATCGGCCATGATGCGCATAGCAGAGGCGCGGTGGTCGGCAGCGGTGCGGTCGCCCTCGGCGTCGATTATCACCTGTTTAGCGCGGAATTCGGCAGCCTGGCGCTCCATATCGGCGTTGCCGACCATGTTGATGGAGGCGGTTTCGTTGCGCTGGTGGGCAGCAGTGAGGGCCACCGATTTTTCGCGTTCGGCCAGGGCCTGGGCGCGGGTATCCTTGATGCGCTCCTCCTCCTGCACGGTTGCTTTCTCCACCGTAATGCGCTCGCGAATAATTACTTGAATATTCTTTCGCTCTTCTTCCAGCGCTTTCTCCTTTTCAATCTGGGCCAGGGCTACGATGCGCTCGCGCTCGTTGGCTTCCAGGGCTTTAGCCTGGGCCACGCGCTCGGTTTCGATGGCGTCGGTGCGCTCCTTGTTGCGCTCGGCCACCAGTATCTGGCGGTCGCGGTTTTGCTCGGCCACTTTCACTTCTTCCTCAGTTGTGATGCGGGCGCGCTCCCCTTTCAGGCGCTCTTCCTGGCGCACTTTCTCGATTTCGGAAGCCTCGCGGGCCCGGATGCTGGCAATTTCGCGGAGCTGTTTTTCCTGATTTTCAGTTAGCTGCTTTTCGAGCTGCAAAATGGTTTCCTGCGCCTCTACGTCCTGCTTTTTAATGGTCTTTTGCTGGTCGCGCTGAATCTGGTTGGCCTGAATTTTTTGCTCCGAGGTCAGGGCAATTATTTTCTTGATGCCTTCGGCGTCCAGAATATTATCCTGGTTGAGCGCATGGAGCGGCGTTTGCTCCAGATAATCAATTGCGCAATCATCAAGCACGTAGCCGTTTAGGTCGGTACCGATGATGCGCAGAATTTCCTGCTTGAATTGCTCCCGCGAGTTATACAATTCAATAAAGTCAAAGTGCTTACCCACCGTTTTCAAGGCTTCCGAAAACTTAGCGTCAAACAATGCTTCGAGGGCCAGCGGGTCGGAAGCGCGGTGCGCGCCAATGCTTTGCGCTACGTTCACCACGTCGTCGTGCGTCTTGTTCACGCGCACAAAGAAATTCACTTTCACGTCGGCGCGCATGTTATCCTTGCACACCAAACCTTCAGCGCCGGCACGAGCTATAATAATGGTTTTCAGCTTAATATCCATCACCTCCATCTTGTGCAGAATGGGCACGATGAGGATGCCGGAAAACGAAACTTTCGTGTCGCCCATGCCGGTGCGCACCAGGGCCTCGCCCTGCACGGCTTTTTGGTACATCCGGGCCACAATGGCCAGGAAACCAATTATTAACACGCCGAGCACCACCAAAACGGCCCAGGAAATTTGTGCAACCATGTGAAATTAAGTTGAAGTGCAGAATAAGTGGGGAAATGAAAATAATTGGTCAGAAAAGCTCGAAAATGCCCTCTATTATGCCATTAAGTGCTAATTCAGCAACTAGCTTCGCTAGCAAGGTGAGCACTTCCTTTAGGAAGATTATCGCTTTGATAAGCATTTTTAAGCAAGATTATAGGGCTCAATTAAATAGCAGCGGCGGGACGTGTCGTAGTCGATTACCAGGGCCGTGTCGCCCTTGCCCAGGGGAAGGCCGGTGGTGCGCACATTGAGCTTGAGCGGCGCGCCGTCGATGTGCACGGTAGCCTGGCCGAGCTGGTCGGCGGTGGCGGGCAGCAGCACGGTGCACACCTTGCCTAGGGCCACGGCCCCGGCATCGTGGTCTTTTTCGAGCGCCGCAAACAGCCGCACGAAGGGCAGCGTCAGAAACTTGGCCAAGAAGATGCTGCCCACCAGCAGCGGCAGCAAAAACAGCAGCCCGGGCAGCAGCGCCGTGTTGCCGGTATAGTAATTAACGAGGATGCTGCCCACCCACAGCGGCAGCGCCACGAAGCTGATAAACACCATCAGCGGGATGCGACCGAGGTTGAAGAAAGCCAGCGCCCCGTTGAGCCAATCGGAGTTGCCCCCGACCGGGTGCAAGCTATCAACATGAAAACCCGCGTGGGTATCTACATGAAAATCAATCGTTTTAAAATCCAGTAGCCCCACAATTACCGTGAGCCAGTACAGCAGTACGAACACGAGCAGCCCGGTAGCCACCAGGTTAGGCGGGAGCACGGCGGCTTGTAGAAGTTCGGTCATAAATTATGACAAAGAGTGCGCAGGTTTTGGACAGGGTAAATATCGTCGGATATCGTCCTTCATTACAGCGTAGCCGTGGTTACCGGGCTATTCGGCCAGGCCCAGCTTGGCTTTGAGCGCCTGCAAGTCTTCGGCAGCCTGCCCGGCCCCAGCTTTGCCGATGGCCTTATCAATCTCAGCGTCAATACTTTTGCTTTCCTGGGCAATTTCACCGTATGATTCGGCCAGGGCTTCTTGCACGGCTACTTTTTCTTTCATGCGCTCGAGCAGCGTCACTGTGCCCGACGAGTCGAGCTGCGCCAACTGCTTGTTGATGTTCATGGTGGCCGTGCTCACCGTCACGCGGGCCTTCAAGGTTTTCAGCTCGTTTTCCCACTGGCTGATGGTCGATTTGAGGGCCTGCACGCTTTGGTCGAGCTGCGCGGCCGACTTGGCAAACCGCTCTTGGTCGGTGGCCGAGCGGGTGGCGTGGGCGTCGTTTTCAGTTTTTTTCAGGAGTGCCTCGGTGGCGAGGCGGTCGGCTTCGGCGCGGTCGAGGTCGCCCTTGTGGGCGCGCTGGAGGAGCAGCACGGCCTTGTTTTCGTAGTCGGCCGCCTTGGCGCGGTAGCCCTCGCCCTCGTTGCGGGCCCGGATAACCATTGCCTTCACTTCGGCCAAGCCGTGCAGGCTTTTATCGAAGTCCTGGCGCAGGTCGCGCAGGCCCTGCTCAGTCAGTTTAATGGGGTCTTCGAGCTGGTTGACGGCGGAATGGGCCTCCGACTGCCCGATTTTGAAAAGACGCTGCAAGATGTTCATGACGCGAAAAATTAGGCGGTGAGGGGTTTGGAAAATCGAATTAATTCGTCGGCAAACTCACTGAGCAACAAGCCAAGAGAGTTGATGCACGCCTCCAGCTCGGGCAGGGTAAGTGAGTCGATTTGGAGCGTGTCGCGGAAGATGAGGCGGCGGCCGGTGTCATCCAAGGCAAAAGCTCCGTGGATAATGTCGCGGTTCTTTTGCAGCAGCTGCCGGTAAATGTCGAGCGAGGGCGCGGGCAGCTCCAGCAGGTATTGCTCCAGTATCAGCAACGGGTCGCCGCAGCCAATGACGAGGTTGCGAATGCCCAGCTCGGGCTTGTCGACCACCAGCAGGTGCGCCTGCTCATCGGCGTGGCGGATATCAAAGCCCAGCTCCAGCAGGTAGGCATTGATTTTCAGGAAGTAGTCATGGGTCATAAGCACGGCCATAAATGTAGCGCTACTCAACTCACCAAGCTGCCCGGTAGCAGCTTGCTCAAAAAACTAGCGGCTTGCCAGCCCGCATTCCGGCGCTGGTGGTAGATTTACGTTACAATAGTACGCCAGGTTTTTGATATGCTCGTTTTATGAGCACAATTTATTTCTTAGTATGTCGTTCGTCGGGAAGAACATTCGTAAGCTGCGTACCGTTAAAAAGCTGAGTCAGGCCGCTTTTGCCGAGTTATTTGGGCTAGCTAGGCCCAGCGTGGGCGCTTACGAAGAAGGCCGCTCGGAGCCTAAAATGGAAACACTCATCCAAATTGCTCAGCATTTTGGCTTGTCCGTAGACTTGCTACTTACGAAAGAGCTGACGGTAAATGAGCTCTACAACTTCGATATTTTTCGGGAGAATGCGCCTACTGCCGCAGCCCCAAGCGCGCCACCCGCCGCGGCCCAGCCGGCCGGCACCACGCCCTACGTGCCCGGCAGCCGCAGCCTCGAATACATTGTGCAGCACCACGACCCCGCCTACCTCGACGGCCTGCCGTGGCTGAAGCTGCCGCACCAACTCAGCGGCCCCACGCGGGCCTTTGAAATTCGGGGGGCCGAAATGCAGCTGCCCAAGCAGCAGGGCCTGCGCCACAAAGACACCGTGCTGTGCAGCCGCATCAACCCCGCCCAACCTAACATCTTGATAGGCAGCCTCTACGTATTCGTGACGCCGGGCAAAATATTGGTGCGCCGCGTGGCCGGCAAGCTGGCCGACGGCCAGCGCCTCCAACTCCGCGCTGATAACGCCGACTACAGCCCCCAGGAGCTGGAGCTAACGCAGGCCCTGGAAATCTGGGAGGTGAAGGGCGTATTCACGTCGCACCTGCGCACCCCGGCCCGGCTCGATGAGCGCGTGGCCACCCTGGAGCAGCAGGTGGCGGAGCTGCTGGCGCGGGTGGCGGAACAGGAGGTCTAGACTTCGCGTACCTGCCAGAGCGCAGGTTTACGCTTGTCCAAATCATACAGAAAGAATGGAATGCCCCACTGATACAGTTTTGCGGTCAGCTTCTGGTCCAGGATATTCTTGCGGTCCTTCTCTGTCACTTTGCGTAGCAACGTACTACGTTGAGGTGCTAAAAGTGGCTCTTCCAAAAAAAGCACTACTTCAATCAGCGGTTGCTGACTTAGGCAAGCCATCGGCCGCAACGACGCATCGCCGAGGCGCTCGGCTAGTACTAGGCCAGCCAGCGTACCTAACGTTTTGCGCAGTATAGTCTGCCGAAGCTCCTCATGGCGCAGGGCAATATCGGTGGCGAGGTCGCGCTTACGCTCATCCTTCACCTCAATAAGTTGCAGATGCGCGTGCTCACCCGGCAGTCGGCACACGATGTCCATGCCACGCACCTGCTGCACGCCCTCGCTCAGAATAATGCGCCGGTAGAACCCGGCGGGCTCGTTGCTCGCTGGCTCCGCATCGTGGTCGTATTTCACCGCGTACCAACCAGCTGGGAAATCAAATGCCATGTTCTTCTCCCGGATGGTTGGCATAATACTCCCGGTCTTCGCGGATAAAAATATTCTCTAGTTCGTCGGCCTGTTTTAATTCTACTTCCAGGGCCACTACGTCGGGCAAGTGCTCAAAATTATCGGTACTGACAATGCGCGTAGCCTCGCCCGGCTCCGCATTCAGCCCAAAATATTTTATCGGTAGAGGCTTGGCATCTTTCTGCCGCGACAGAATATGGAATTCCTTGAGCAAATCTGTGCTGTGCGTAGCCAGAATTATTTGGAAGCCTTGGCGGGCTAGCTCGGCGAGGATGGCGGCTAGTTTTCGGAGTAGCGCGGGGTTTAGGTTAGCTTCGGGCTCGTCCCAGTAAAGGGTAGTATTTTGAGTAAGGCTGCCGTTTGTCAATAGCTTTTGCAGGGTACCAAACTTGCGGAGTCCTTCGGCTACCATACTCATCTCTAGGCGCTGACCTGACTTATGCACCAAATAATATTTGCCACTTTCCTCTATCACTTCACCACTGATAGCAGTGGTCAATGCTTGAATTTCTGCTGGTGGTGTGAGGTGGCGACGAGGCAGACCACGAAGTTGTTTCAACAAGTCTAAATAACTCTGTTCGATAGGTAGAACAAGTTGGTCTGCTGCTGCAAGCATCCAACTGAGGGTGAGAATTTCTTTTGCCGGAATTAATACCGGGAAAACAATCTCCTTAATTTGAAAATTCGTGTTATGAACTAGGGCAGTCTCGTCAGGTCTTTTAATCTGAAACTCGAATGACACTTCGTCACCTGAGTTAAACTCAACGAATATCGTAGCATCGTCAGTATTACCATCACGCACTAATTGACCCCGCGCAGCAGAAAGGAATGTACTTACCAGATTATTAGCAATATAATTAACAATAGTAATAGGAATAAATCTTTGTGTAATTGATAATTTAATTCGATGTTGCTCGATTTCCATTATTGCCTTGACTACCGCATATCCCAATTTCAGCACGTGGCTCTTCCCGGTCCCATTCGTCCCAACCAACACATTCAGCCCCGGCCCAAACTTAAAGTCGGCATCGGCGAAAACGGTGAAATTCTTCAGGTGGAGGCGCTTTAGCATAGTTCAAAACTACGTACTTGCGGCCCGATTCAGCCAGCCCTACCCCATATGCCCACCGGAACCCTGCTCCTCATCGACGACGAAGCGCGCCTGCGCCAGCTGCTGGCCCAGGTATTGGAGCTGGAAGGCTACACCGTGCTGCAAGCGCCCGACGCCTACCGGGGCCTGGCGCTGCTGACCCAGCACGCGGCCGAGGTACTGGTGGTGCTCAGCGACGTGAAGCTGCCCGACGGCCACGGCGTGGAGCTGCTGCCCCGCTACCGCGCCGCCGCGCCGCTGGCCGAGGTGGTGCTGCTCACGGCCTTCGGCACCATCCCCGATGGGGTGAAGGCTATGAAGCTGGGGGCGTTTGACTACCTCACCAAGGGCGATTTTGAGCAGCAATTGGTGGTGGTGGTGGAGCGGGCCGCCGAAAAAGCGCGCCTCCAGCGCCGGGTGGTGGAGCTGGAAAAGCGCGTGGGCCAGCGCCACAGCTTCGAGAGCATGATTGGCGAATCGGCGGCGCTGCGCCGGGCCCAGCACCTGGCCCGGCAGGTGGCGCCCACCGACAGCACCGTGCTGCTCGAGGGCCCCACCGGCGCGGGCAAGGAGCTGTTTGCCCAGGCGTTGCACGAGGCGGGCGGCCGCAAAACCAAGCCGTTTGTGGCCGTCAATTGCAGCGCCTTTCCCAAGGATTTGCTGGAGTCGGAGCTGTTTGGCTACAAAAAGGGAGCCTTTACGGGGGCGCTCACCGATAAAAAGGGCCTGCTAGAAGAAGCCAATGGCGGCACGCTGTTTCTGGACGAAATTGGCGAGCTGGAGCTCAATGTACAGGCCAAATTCTTGCGGGTGCTGGAAATGCAGCAGTTTACCAAGCTCGGCGATACCAAGCCCACCAGCGTGAACGTGAGGCTAGTAGCGGCTACTAACCGCAACCTCAAGCAGGAGGCCGCCGAGGGGCGCTTCCGGCTCGATTTATACTACCGGCTTTCGGTGTTCACCATCCTGGTGCCCTCGCTGGCCGAGCGGGCAACCGACGTGCCGGTGCTGGCCGGGTTTTTCTTGCAGCACTTTGCCGCCCGGCTGGCCAAGCGCCTGCCCGGCCTGGCCCCCGACACCGTGGCCGCCCTGCAAGCCTACCCCTGGCCGGGCAACGTGCGCGAGCTGAAAAACGTGCTGGAGCGCGCCGCCATCCTGGCCCCGGCCGGCGAGCTGCTGGCCCTGGACTACCTGCCCGAGGAATTTCAAAGCGGTGCGCACCCGGTTTTTACGGGTGATGACGACAGCCTGCGGGCGCTGGAAGCCAAACATATCAAGCGGCTAATGAGCGACTTGCAGGGCAGCAAGCCCGAGGTAGCCAAGCGCCTTGGTATCGGGCTCACCACCCTGTACCGCAAGCTCCAGGAATACGGGCTGGAAGACTGAGCGCGGGCGCTACTTGCTTTCCAGCGTCACGTAGGTGCCCGCTTCCAGGGTGAAGCGCGCGGTACCCTTGGCCACGGCCACGCGCGGGCCTTCCTGCACGGCGCGGGTCTTATCGGTCACGAAAAACCGCAGGGCCTTGACGGTGGCGGGCAGGCCAGTGAGCGTGACGGGCCGGGTGGCGCCGTTGTTGACCAAGTGCAGGGCGTACACGCCCTGCGCGGGGTTGCCGAGGGCGGCGGCGGCCACTTTGGGGCGGTCGGCAGTGAGGGGCAGGGCCACCACGTTTTCGGGGGTATTGGCCAGCTGCTTTAGATTCCAGAAGCGCTGGGTGGGGTGCAGCCCCGCGGGATTACCGTAAATGCCGCCGCCCGCCAGGGGCGAATAATCGGAGGTGAGCTGCCATTGCAGGATGCTCAGCGGCTGGCACTGGGCCAGCAGGCGGGTGTAGAGCGTGATTTCCTGTAGGGCGTAGGTCGATTCCTCAAACACGGCCGGGTAGCCCCAGGCCTGGGCGTCGATGCTGCCCTCGCCCACCAGCAGCGGCAGCTTGATTTCGCGGGCCGCCGCGGCCCATTTGGCCAGTGTGGCATCGTCGCAGCCGCGCCACGAGTGAAACGATACCGCCCCGATGTAGGGCCGGGCCGCCGGGTCGCGCAGGGCCGGGTAAATAAACTCATACGTGGTGGCGTCGGAGTTATCGCCCAGCAGTAGCTTGGTTTTCAGGCCTCTGGACACAAAATACGCCCCCAGTCCCTTAATAAGCTCGTCGTGCTCCTGGCCGGTCTGCCGGATATTGATGCCCAGGTCCGACTCGTTGAACGAGAACATCGCCACCTCCACGCCGTACTTTTCTTTAAGGTAGAGAATGTAGTCGGCAATGGACTTGTAGCTGGCCTGCATATTATTCTTGTCTAAGGGGTTACCCCAAATGCCATCGGGACCGGGCCCGCCGCCGCGGGCACGTTGCCCCACAATGGCCCACTGCGGCGCCGACCACGCCGTGACGATAACCGGCATGCCTTTTTTACTCAGGCGCTGGGCCATCTCCATCGACTCCTGCACGTGCGGGTGCAGCTGGCCCTGGCGGGCGGCAGCGGTGGGGTCCTGGGCCAGGTCGGGCTGCCACAGCTGCCAGGGCATCTCGACGCGGCCCCAGGCCACGCGCAGGTTTTGGAGGCAATAGTCGATTACCTGCGGGTCGTTTTTGGGGCTTTGCAGCCGGAAATTACCCCCGAAGCCCGCGAAGGGCCGGCCGGGCTGCGCCGGGTTCAGGGCCAGGTGGATGGGTGCGCGGTCAACCGGCCCATTGGCGCTGATTGTGAAGGCCTTGTGCGCCGTTTGGCCTTTGGCCAGCGCCCCCAGCTGAATGGGCACGTAAAGGCGGCACGGGCCCGCCTTAGCCCCCGCCTGGCGGCGCAAGAGGACTTGCGTGGGCTCGGCAAAGGCCAGCTCCACCTGGTAGGCCCCGGCCACCACGCGCACCCGGCGGGCGGGCACCTGCGTTTCGGCCGCTGGGTTGGCTAACGACTGCTCAGTCAGCATCTTACCAGCGGCATCGAGCAGCTGCACCTTGGCTTGCGCGTAGGTTGCCTGGGGCAGGGCGAGGCTGAAAAACGCCCCAAGCATGTTGGTAGCGGCCAGGGCCGTAGCGTCGATGGTTACGGCGGCTTTGCCGGGGCCCAGGTCCTCCACCGTTTCGCGCAGGCTCAGGCTGTCGAGGCGGGTGGTTACGAGCTGCTGAACGCCCTGGCGCGTGTAGCCGGGGCGCTGCCGCTCCTGGGCGGTGGCCGTCACGTGGGCCCAATCCTGGGTAACCAGCTGGAGGCTAGACTCAAACTCCTGCAATTGCCCGCTCACGCGCAGGCCGTTGATGTTGCCCCAGGGCGTGACTTCGGCCTGGCCAAAAGCCGGCTGCCCACCCAGCGCCAGGGCCAGCACGCCCGCGGCCCAGGCCGCCAGGCGAAATTTAGGAGCGAAAAAAAGAGCGGTTTTCACGGGCAAGGCCAACGGGCAAAAGGGTGGGGAAAGGCGATTGACAATGCTACCGCGGGATTTTTGGCGGCAGTAATAGTATTGCTGCGTTGTTTTGCCGAATCGCGCCGCCTGTAATGCGTTCGCCGCGCCGGCTATCAACGAAGCGGCTGCTTGTAGCTCGCGCCAGCCTTTGCTTTGCACTATGTCCTTGAAAATTCAAATTCGCCTGGGGGTTTTGCTCATGCTGGGGCTGCTGCTGGGGCTGGGCAGCTACGTGATTCTCACCATTCACCGGCTCGAAACCGAAATAGCCAGCGTGCAGCAAACCAACGCCTTGGCGGCGCAGCGAGCCGTATGGTTATTTTTGATAATCAGCACTTTATTGGGCATAATTCTGATGGTACGCTTGCCCCGCCTGGTCACGCGCCCGCTCACGCGCCTCACCGCCGACGTGGAGCGCGTGGCTGCCGATGGCCCTGTGACGCGCGTGGCCGTAACGCGCAACAACGAGGTGGGCAGCGTGGCGGCGGCCGTGAACCGGGTACTGCGCCAGGCCGAGGACGAGCGCCGCGCCACCCTGGCCGAGCTCATCACCCAGCGTAACCGTACCGACAGCCTGGTACGCGGCCTCGACGAAGGCTTGCTACTCATTGACCAGCACGGCGTTATCGTGCTGGCTAATCCCGTGGCCTGCCTGCTGCTGGGCCAGCCCGCCAGGGAATTGCTCGACCAGCCCGCCGCCGCCGTGGCCCAGCGCAACGAAATGCTGCGCGAGTGGCTGCGCGCCCTGGCCGCCCCCGCCACCGCGGCCACGCCCGCCAACCCTACCGAAGCCAACCGGCCCACCGGGCCCGTTTTTTTGGTGCGGCCGCACGGTGAAAATCTACACTATCAACTCACCGTGAGTGAAGTAACGGAGCTGAATGAGGAGCTGAAAAAGGCCGTACCGGCGGGCCACGTTTTTTGCCTGCGCGATGTGTCGGCCTTCAAAAACCTCGACCAGGTGAAGTCGGAATTTCTGGCTACCATCTCGCACGAATTGAAAACGCCATTGGCCAGTATCAACCTCAGTTTGATGCTTATGCAGGACGAGCGCCTCGACGCCCCGCGGCGGCTCGAAATAGCGGGCGGCATCCGCTCCGAAACCCAGCGGCTGCTGGGCATGGTGGGCCAGCTCATTGAGGTGTCGCGGCTCGATGCGGGCAAGGAAATTCGCCTCAACCTGGCC
This sequence comes from Hymenobacter arcticus, assembly GCF_054779975.1. Classification (NCBI taxonomy): domain Bacteria; kingdom Pseudomonadati; phylum Bacteroidota; class Cytophagia; order Cytophagales; family Hymenobacteraceae; genus Hymenobacter; species Hymenobacter arcticus. The sequence continues at coordinate 95,330 of NZ_BAAGXF010000013.1, read as the reverse complement.
CCCGTGCCGCTGCCCGAGGTGGTGCGCTACGCCACCGACATCGTGCGCGCCCAGCTCACCGACAAGGCCCTGCGCCTGGCCGTGCTGCTGGCCGAGCCCCTCCCCTGCGCCCTGGCCGACGTGGAGAAAACCACCTGGGTCCTTATCAACTTGCTATCCAATGCGATACGCTACTCGCCGCACGGCGCGGCGCTCACCATCCGGGCGGTGCCGTGGGGCGAAATGGTGCAGCTGAGCGTGGAGGATGAAGGCCCTGGCATTGCCAAGGAGCATCACCAGCGCATTTTTCAGCGCTTTGGCGGCGTGGTGGGGCCGGCCGGGCAGGCCCGCGGCAGCTCGGGCCTGGGGCTGAGTATTTCCCGTGAATTTATCACGGCGCAAGGCGGGCAATTGTGGGTCGAGAGCCAGCCGGGCGCGGGCAGCTGCTTTACGTTTACGCTGCCCACAGCGGGGTAAACGTGAAGCAGCTGCCCGCGCCATTACGCCACCGCCCGCGCTCCCTGGCAAAGCTGGCACTGCGTGAGCCACGCCGTGAGCGGGCCCTCTTCCGCAAAAAATGCCACCTGGTTGGCTCCCGCCGTAGGCCCGCCCATCGCTTCCAACAGCTTAGGACTAAGCAAATACCCCAGGCACACCGGGCCCGCCAACCGCTGCGCCGCCCGGGCCAGAAACTCGGTGGTGAGCCACTGCCGGTCGGCCTCCTCGGGGGCGTTGCGGCTGCGCAAATCGACTTGCCAAAACGGGCAGCCCACGGCGCGCGCCAGCCGCAGCGTGGCCCGGTAGCCCTGCCGCAGCTCGGCCGCCGACACCGGCCGCCGCCAGCGCGCCACCAGCAGCTGCAAGTCGGCGCGGTAGCGCAGCTCCAGAAAATCAGTTTCTGGGCCGGGGGTAGTCAGGGAGGGCACGGTGGTCATGGCAAAGGGGAATGGTAACCAACGGGAGGAGGCTCGTTTCGACGGCGAAGGTTGCCAGGGGTTTAGTCGAACTAGCGGTTTAGTCGGCCGGGGACGGGGCTTTCCAGACCAATGGGCCGTATTCGCCCGGTGGCGGCGCGGGCCCCGGGCGGGCCTTACTTTGCCTGCATGATTCGCCGCTTGTTTTGCCTGCTGCTCGTGCTTTCCCTCCCCGCCACCGCGCTGGCCCAGGCGCCCTACCCCGATGCCGCCCGCTACCCGCTCGGCCAGTACCCCTTTTACCAGGGGCCCGACCTGGGGCTGACGTTTGACCCGCGCACCGGCCAGGGCACCCTGCGCGTGTGGGCCCCCACCGCCGAAGCCCTGCGCCTGCGCCTGTACGCGGCGGGCACGGGCGGCGCGCCCACCGCCACCCACGAGCTAATCCATAGTACCAGTGGCACTTGGGTGGCAACCCTGCCGGCCGGCACCACGGGCTTCTACACCGTGCAGGCCACCATTAAGGGCCACGCCATGGCCGAAGTAGCCGACCCCTACGCCCGCGCCGTGGGCGTAAACGGCCACCGCGGCGCCTGGCTCGACGCGGCCGCCGCTGCCCCACCCGACTGGGCCGACGACCGCCGCCCCCGCCCGCTCAATGCCACCGACATTGTGGTGGGCGAGGTGAGCGTGCGCGACCTGTCCAGCGACCCACAGTCAGGTATCGTGCACAAGGGCAAGTACTTGGGTTTTACCGAAACCGGCACCGCCGGCCCGCAGGGCGTGAGCACCGGCCTGCAGCATATGCAGGAACTAGGCATTACGCACGTGCACCTGCTGCCCGTCAACGACTTCGCAGCCATTGACGAGAGCCTGCCCGCCGCACCCAGCCGATATAGCTGGGGCTACGACCCGCTTAATTATTTCGTGCCCGAGGGCTCATACGCCACCGATGCCGCCGACCCGGCCGTCCGCATCCGTGAGTTTCGGCAGTTGGTACAATCGCTGCATCAGCGCGGGCTGGCGGTGGTGGTCGATGTAGTGTTCAACCACGTGGCCGACGCCGGCACGAGCGCGTTTGAGCAGCTGGTGCCGGGCTATTATTTCCGGCACAATGCCGATGGCACGCTCTCCAACGCCACGGCCTGCGGCAACGAAATCGCCTCCGAGCGGCCCATGGTGCGCAAGCTCATCGTAGAGGCCACCAGCCACTGGGCCCGCGCCTATCACGTCGATGGCTTCCGCTTCGACCTCATGGGCGTGCTCGACCTCGAAACCATGCGGGCCGTGCGCGTGGCCCTGGACCAACAGAACCACCGCATTTTCATTTACGGCGAAGGCTGGGCGGCCGGCCCCAGCCCCCTGCCCGAAGCCCTGCGCGCCGTGAAGGCCAACCTGCCCCGCCTCAACCGCATTGCCGCCTTCGGCGACGAGCTGCGCGACGGCGTGAAAGGCCACTACGCGCATCAAGCGGAGGCCGGCTTCGTGGGCGGCCAGCTGGGCCTGGAGGAGAGCGTGAAATTCGGCATCGTGGCCGCCACCCAGCACCCGCAGCTTGATTACCAGAAGGTTAACTACAGCAAAGCGCCCTGGGCCAGCCAGCCCGGCCAGGCTCTCAACTACGTGGCCTGCCACGACGACCGCACCCTCTGGGACAAGCTGCGCGTTGCCAACCCCACGGCCAGCGAGGAGGAATTAATTCGGATGGATGCGCTCTGCAACACCATCGTATTCACATCGCAGGGCGTGCCGTTCCTGCCCATCGGCGACGACTTTTTGCGCACCAAAAAGGGCTCCTCCAACTCGTACAACCTGCCCGATAGTATCAACCAAATCGACTGGGGCCGCAAGGCGCAGTACCCCGCCGTGGCTACGTTCTACCGGCAGCTACTGGCCCTGCGCAAGGCGCACCCGGCCTTTCGGCTACCCACGCAAGCACTTATTGCGCAGCATCTTACCTTTTTACCGGGCTTGCCACCCGGCACCATCGGCTACCAACTGACCGACCACGCGGGCGGCGACGCCTGGCAAACCATCACCGTCTTATTCAACGGCCAGCCCCAGCCCGCCACGGTGCCCGTGCCGGCTGGCAGCTACAAGGTGGTGCTGCGCGGCCTCGACATCAAGCAAAGCGGGTTGGAAACGCTGAGCGTCGGCGCGAGCGGTGTTACCGTACCGGGAAGCACGGCGCTAGTGCTTGTGCAGTAGCGCGAGTTAGTTAGCAGCTGTATTTTCAGCCAAACTACTATCATCAATCATACCGCTACCTTCCTGCGACTTCACCCAGGCTACGATGATGGTAATATCCTGGTCCGAAAGCTGCGGAAAAGCGGGCATCTGTTGCTTGCCATACTCATCGAATAGCTTCACGGCGTATTCGTCGCCACTGGCAATGACTTTGCTAGAGTTTTTTACCCACTTAATAAGCCACGGTGTGGGCCGGCGCTTGCTGATGCCAGCCAGCGCCGGGCCCACCACTTTGTCGTTCACAGCGTGGCACTGGGCACAATTGTTTTTGAAAAGCATGTCGCCCGCCGCGATAGCGCTAGCTTCTTTACTGGAAGAAGGAATGTATGTATTGGTAGCAGAACTTGTGTCACCATAAGATATATCGTGCTCACCTAAATCTTCTGCTTCCTTTTTTAACTGCTTGTCCAAGTTCTCCCGTGCATCACCGGCCGCAAACCCAACCAGCCCCGTCGCACTCAGCGCCAGAAACCCAATTAATAAAACGATGATGCCCATGCCAATGGAAAGGGCAAAGCTTGCTTGGTTGGTACGCATGGCAGTGAAGAAATAAGTCCTTTTATACAACCCTACCGTTCAGCTTTTGCTTCCTGAAAAACTGATTATTTCAGAAAATATTCATCTGGTCTCACAGCAGCTGAATTACCGTACCTGCCGGCCCTTCCAGGCGTAGCTGCCGCGCCGGGCGGCCAGGCCCACGGCCAGCGCGTAGGGCGCGTAGAGCAGCTGCAAGGGCAGCAGCCACCCCAGCCAGCGCCGCCGCCGCAACAGGCCCAACATGGGCCAGAGCAGCCAGCCATCGGCCCCCAGCTTGAGCACCCAGCCGGCGGCCACCCACGGCCCCAGCGCCGGCCAAGCTACCGCCAGCCCCAGGCCCAGCGCCAGGCTCACATTGGCCCCCACCACCAGCAGCGCCAGCTGGCGCGGGGCGGCCGTGCGGTAGTGCGGATACTTGCTGGCCCAGCGCACCCGCTGCCGCAGCAGCGCCCGCAGCGTGCCCGGCGCGGACGTATCCACCACGGCCCCGACCTCGGCCAGAAACCGCACCCCGGCCGGGTAGCGCTGGTGGATTTTGTGCAGTAGAAATTCGTCGTCGCCACTGGCAATGCCTTGGTTATCAAGATAGCCGCCTACTTCGTGAAACGTGCTGCGCCGGTAGGCCAGGTTGGCCCCATTGCACATGGTGGGCCGGCCCCGGGCGATGCACCCCGCCCCCACTCCCACCAGCCCCGCAAACTCCAGTGCCAGCAGCCCATCAAACCACGCGCCGCCTGGCGTGAGCCGCACTGGCCCGCTAATAAAATGCAACTCCTTGCTTGATTGATGATTAACCAAATCAGCGTACGCTTGCAGCCAGCCGGGACCGGGGCGGCAGTCGGCGTCGGTGCCTACCACCCAGGGGGCGCGGGCCTGCGCCTCGGCGGCGGCCAGGGCGGCTTTTTTGCCGGTAGCGCCGGGCGGTAGGGAGATGAGGCGCAGGGCAAAGGGCATGGTGGAGGCCGCCGCCGCCAGCAGTGCGGCCGTGCCGTCGGTGGAGTGGTCGTCGGCTACGAGCACCTCGAACAGCTGCGGGTTTAATTTTTGGTTTTCAAGGGATTGCAACAAGCGCGGCAGCGCGGCGACTTCGTCACGGGCGGCGATGAGCACGGAGAATAGCAGCCCAGCCGGGAGCACCTCACCCCCTAGCCCCCTCTCCAAAAAAGAGGGGGAACTAGCCTTTAGCTCTAAACCAGACTCTGGAGCTAGTTCCCCCTCTTTTTTCGGACTTCGCGCATGAAGCGAACCGGGGCTAGGGGGTGAGGTGCTCCCAGGCAGTGAGGTGCCCCCACCCCGCAGCCAGCCCCACACCAGCGCGTACCCCACCGGCCCCAGCAGCAGCAACGCCCCCAGCAGCCCCATCATCGGGCCTTGCGCTCGCGCAATACGCGCAGGCCGGGCAGCAGCAACAGGCCCAGCGCGCTGGGCAGCGCAATGTTGATTACCCACAGGCTCAGGCTGGCGCTCAGCACTGGCAGCACCGGCTGCCCCAACAGGCCAAACAGGTGCGTGGCCGACAGCTCGCGCACCCCCACGTCGGCCAACGCGTTGAGCGAGGGCACCAGCGACTTAAACAAGAACGTACCCGCCACGGCGGCCATAGCCGGCCCCAGCGGCGTGCGCACCCCGTAGGCATAGAGCAGCAGCAAAAACTGCCCGCAAAACACGGCATAGCGCAGCCCCGAAATGCCCAGCACCGCGTGCAGCTCGGCGGGGCGGTAGGTGGGCATCACGGCCAGGTAGCGCCGGAAGCGCCGCAGCGGCCGCATCAGCGCCAGCACCGCCAGTAGCAGGCGCGAGCGGTAGAGCGGCAGCAGCACCGCCGCGCTGGCCAGCCCAGCCGCCGCCACCACGCCCACCTGCGCCGCCGGGTAGCCGCCCAGGTAAAATTTCAGCAAGAAATACAGCAGCCCCGCCCCACCCGCCAGCACGGTAGCCACCAGCTGCGCGTAGCGGCCCAAAAACACGGCCCCCACCGCATCGAGCCGCCGCCGGCTGTGCAATTCCAGGATGCGGGCGGCGTAGTCGCCCACCCGGTTGGGGGTAGCGAAGCCCAGCGTGAGGCCCAGCAGCACCGCCCGCAGGCTGCGCCCATAGGAGTGGCCCGGCTCCAGATGTCGGGCCAGTAGCTGCCACTTCCAGGCCTCCAGGCCCCAGTTGAAGGGCACCAAGGCCAGGGCGGCCAGCACCGGCCCGCGGCCCGCCCCGCTGAGTGTGGCGGCCACTAGCTGCCGCCAGGCCGCGGCCGTGTCGGGCGCGGCAAACACCGAGTGGTACAGCAGCCCCAGCGTGAGCAGCGTGATGCCCACCTTGGCCAGCAGCACCCAGCGCGGGCCGCGGCGGGGTGGGCCGGGGGGCGGCGGGGCGTAACTTTGACCAACATGGCCGTTTCCCGCAATTTGCCCCCCGCCCCCATTCAACGGCTCCCCCCGGCCGAGAAGGTCATCATGGGCGTCGACCCCGGCACCCAGATTATGGGCTACGCCATTATTGAGGTGCGCGGGCAGCACGTGAAGGTGCTGCAATACGACGTTATCAATATGAAGGCGCTCGGGACGAATCACGCCGTAAAGCTAAAGCGGATTTTCACCCGCATGCTGGAGCTCATCGACGAGTTTCTGCCCGACGAGCTGGCCATTGAGGCCCCGTTCTACGGCGTCAACGTGCAGAGCATGCTCAAGCTGGGCCGGGCACAGGGCGTGGCCATTGCCGCCGCGTTGTCGCGCGATATCCCGTTTGTGGAGTACGCGCCTACCAAGGTCAAGCAGGCCGTAACCGGCTCGGGCGCGGCCGATAAAGAGCAGGTAGCCCGCATGTTACGCCAAACCCTGGAGCTACCGCCCATCGAGGAGGCCCCCAAGTTTTTGGACGCCACCGACGCCCTGGCCGTGGCCCTGTGCCACCACTACCAGCAGGGCAACAACGTGAAGGCCGGTGCCAAAAGCTGGGGTAAATTTTTGGAGGATAACCCGGCCCGCGCCCTGGCCACTACCACCGTAGCGCGCAAGCCCGGCCGCGCCAAATAGCCGCCGCGCCATAGCACAGGTAAATCTAATCGGTTGAAAGTACCAATTGGGCCACGAAAGCGGCCCATTCGGATAGCGGAGCTTTGGCAAAACATAGTACCCGGGTAGCTTTGTTAAAGGATACTAATTCACCCTAATATCCAACAGCCCTCGCCGCCTGCCCGCCTCGCTCTACTATGAAATTCTTCACTATTCGCATTTTCGCCGCGGCTTTCTCTACTTTAGTACTAGCTGGGTCTGCGCTAGCGGGCACGGGGCCCACCGGCAAGCGCCCCGTCGGCCACACCCACCAAGTGCTCGACACGGTGACCAAAGCCCCGGCCGCTACTACCACTAAAAAAACGCCCGCTGCCCAACCGGCCGGCCCCACTACCACCCTCGTACCCGTGGCCCCCGAGCAGCTGGCTGCCGCGCCCGCCGCCCCACAGGTATTGAAGCTCAAGGGCATTGTGCTCAATGCCGATGGCCAGCCCTGCCCCGGTGCCAGCGTGTACCCCGCCGGTGCGCCGCGCCAGCTCGTAGTGACCGATGCCAATGGTGCCTTTGCGCTACCCGTGCCTATGGGCGGGCCCGTGTCGCTGCGGGTAGAGTATTTTGGGGTGGGCAGCAGCCGCGTGGAAGTTGCCGCGCCTTCAACCGATGTGCTGCGCATCACCTTGGGCCAATAAGTAGCGGGCCCCGCCCAAACTTCTTTTCAAAACCTCTTCTCAGTACCTGAGGGAGGTTTTTTTATGCCCGCTTGCAGCTGGCAAAAGCCTGCTTACACCCCCCCAGCGGCGAGCCACTAACTATTAACTACTTAGCAATCAACTATATCTGAAACAGCCAGCTACAACGCGATTCTCAGGCTAGCGAACGGGGCGGGCGATGGGTCTGACTACAAACTTGCTGTAAGTCTATTCAATCTGATAAAAATACCGCACCCGCCCCCATAAACCATCGGGCTAGCAAAAGCAGTCATTCGGATACCAAGCGTGGCAAAGCCTCTGACGAGGCAACTACTTTGAAGTACAAAACATTCTCTGGCAGCCCACTGGTACTTTATCCTCGCTCTTTTATGCTACGCCTTCGCTTTACCTGGGCTGCCCCCGTTGCCGCGCTCCTCCTATCGGGCGGGCCGGCCCGGGCAGCTCCTACCCAGCCGACCGGTGGCCCTGCCGCCCGGTCACTGGGGCACCACGCCACTGCATCCCGGCTGGGGGCCGTTCGAGCTACCCCCAGCCGGCCAGCGGCCACGCAGCTGCGGCCCGCCACCCTGGTGGCGCTGGGCAAGCCGGCCGCCGGCCAGCCCCCGGTACTGCTGGTGCTGGCCACGCCGGCAGCCGCACCGCTGCTCTACCTGACGGGCACCGTGCTCGATGCCGATGGCCAGCCCTGCCCCGGTGTGTGCGTGTTTCCAACTACCAGCTCCCGCCAAATTGCCATCACGAATGCCGAAGGATATTTCCAGCTGCAAGTGCCCCCGCACGCGGCCCTGAGCCTGCAAGCTGAGTACGCGGGGCTCGGCAGCAGCCTGGTTGCGCTCACCGATTACCTGGGCCAGCCAGTGCGCATCGTGCTAGGGCGCTAACTACCGCTCCCAGTGGAGCTTACCGCAAACTATAAAAGCCTCTTACCTACTGGAAAGCAGGCTTTTTTGCGTAAAAAAGGGTACTTGGCCCCCGCGGCGAGCTACTGGCTACCCCGTTTTTCCGGTTGCCTACGTTATTTTCGCTGCTATTCGCTTTGCTAGCCCTGCCGCTTTCTCGTCCTTATGCCTTCCCAACCCGCCCCGGCCGCCCCAGCTGATGAGCTTACGCCCTTTCTGCTGGCCGAAATTCAGGCGCTAGCCACCTTATCGGAGCAAAACCCCAACCCCATCGTGCGCCTCGACAGCACGGGCCGGCAGCTGTATGCCAACCCCGCCGCCCGGGCCCTGAGCCAGGGCCTGAGCCGGGCCGAGCAGGTGTGGGTGCGCCAGCAGCTGCGAGCCGCAGTGCTCACCCACGACCACGCCACCGAAATACGCGTGGGCGAGCGGCACTTTCTACTGCAAAAGGCGGCCATCGTCCCCCCCGCAGGTAGCGTTACCCTCTACCTGGCCGAAACCACGGCGCGCGTCAAGGCCGAGCAGCAGCTAGCTGAGCAGCAAGCCTTTATCAGCGATATCCTGGACACCATTCCCAGCTCCATCTTTGTGCGCGACACGGGGGGCGAGCTTATTTTTCAAAATCGGGTGGCCGCCGCGCTCAGCAGCCAGGCTACCCACTTGCGCGAAGGCCACAGCCCCGACCCTACCACCGACCAGGCCACCGAAGTAGACTCGTACCGCGCCACCCACGCGCAAGTGATGGCGAGCGGCGAGCAGCTGGGTTACGAGCAACAAATAACCCTCAACTCGGGCGAAACGCGCTACCTCTACACCATCAAGCGCCCGCTGCTGCGGCCCGATGGCACCCGCCAAGTACTGGGCGTGAGCACCGACATCACCGATAAAAAACTGGCCGACCAGGCGCTGGCCGAGCGCGAAAAGCAGTACCGCGACCTGATGACGCACTCGCAGGCGCTAATCTGCACCCACGACTTGCAGGGCACCGTGCTCACCGCCAACCCCATGGCCACCAGCTTGTTGCAACGCCCCTATCCCCTGGAGCCCGGCTGCCAGCTGCCCGAGCTGGTGCCCGCCGCGCACCAGGCCAGGGTGCAGGAATACTTGCAGCAGTTTGAGGCTACCGACAACCAGCGCGGAGTGCTGGCCATCAACAGCCCCAACGGCCCGCGTTACCTGCTCTACGACAATCACTTGGTGCGCGAAGCCGGCCAGCCGCCCTACGTTATCGGCTACGGCCAGGATATTACCGAGCGCATTCAGGCCGAGCAGGAGCTGCGCCGAGCCAAAACCGCCGCCGAGGCCGCCGTGCTGGCCCGCGAAAACTTCTTGGCCAACGTGAGCCACGAAATTCGCACGCCCCTCAACGGGGTGCTGGGCATGGCCAGCCAGCTGGGCAAAACCACGCTCAATGCCCGCCAACAGGATTTTGTGCGCACCATCCGGCACGCGGGCCAGCACCTGCTGCACGTTATCAACGACGTGCTCGACATGGCCAAGATTACCTCGGGCAAGCTGGAAATGGAAGCCGTGCCCTTCAACCTCTGCGACTCGATGGGCGAGGCCATTCGCCCGCTGGCCACCCAGGCCCAGGAAAAAGGCTTGCACTTTGCCGGCACGCCGCTACGCACTACCTGCGCTTACCCCTGGGTGCTGGGCGACCCGCACCGCCTCAACCAGATTCTTATCAACCTGGTAGCCAATGCGATAAAATTTACCGCGCCGGGCGGGCGCATTATCGTGATTGGCGAGCAGCTGGCCGAAACGGCCACCAACCTCACCGTGCGCTTCACGGTGGAAGACACGGGTATCGGCATTGCTGCCGACAAGCAGGAGATGATTTTTGAGGGCTTCACCCAGGCCTACTCCGACACCACCCGGCGCTTTGGCGGCACGGGCCTGGGCCTGAGCATTTCGCGGGCGCTGGTGGAGCAGCTGGGCGGGCAGCTCACCATCAGCAGTGAGGTGGGCGTGGGCAGCACCTTCGGCTTCACCCTCACCCTGCCCAAAGCCGACGCGCCCGCGGGCGCCCTGCAAGGCCCCGACGCCTACGATACCGGTGCCCTGCACGGCCGCCGGCTGCTGGTGGTGGAAGACAATGAGATAAACCGCACCGTGGCCCGCCTGCTATTTGAGGGCTGGGGCGCGGTGGTAGAGGAGGCAGAGGATGGCCTGGCCGGCGTGCACCGGGTGCGCGACGCGGCCCTGCCCTACGACCTGGTGCTGATGGACATTCAGCTGCCCGGCCTCAATGGCCTCGATGCCACGGCGGCCATTCGGGCGCTGCCCGACCCGGCCCGGGCCAACCTGCCCATCATCGCCCTCACGGCCAATGCGTTTCGGGCCGACCGCGACCGCTACCTGGCCGCCGGCATGAACGCCTGCCTGGCCAAGCCCTTCGAGGAGGAGGAAGTGTACCAAACCCTGGTGCAGCTGCTGCCGGGCCCGGCCATTGCGGCCGCCTACGACCTCACCCGGCTGCGGGCGCTGGCGCGGGGCCGCGAGGAATTTGTGCTGAAAATAATCCGCTCCTTTTTGCGCAACATTCCCGAAAGCCTAGCCCAGCTGCGCGCCGCCGCCGCCACCGGCAATTGGGATGAGGCCGCCAAAATTACCCACCACATCAAGCCCAGCCTCGAATCGGTGGGTGTGCACCACGTGGCCGATGCCGTGCGGCAGCTCGAAACCGCCGCCGTAGCCAACTACCCACGCCTACCCACCGCCGCCGCCCAACTCGCCGCCCAGGTGCAGCGCGTGCTCACCGAGCTTCCCCGCGAACTACCGAGTGAGCAGTGAGCAGTGAGCAGTGAGCAGCGAAAACTACTCATTGTTCACTGCTCATTACTTACAGGCTTCTTAAGTGGCGGGTAAACTCTTCCTGGTACGACTTACCAATCGGCACCTCGTGGGTACCGAGCTTAATCATATTGTCCTCAATGGCCTCGATGCGGCGAATATTGACGATGTAGGAGCGGTGCACCCGCACAAAATGGGCAAAGGGCAGGCGCTCACTCAGCGCTTTGAGGGTGAGGTACACAATGTGCTTTTGGGTGGCCGTTACCAACACCGAGTAGGTGGATAAGGCCTCGATGTAGAGCACCTCGGCAAAGTTGACTTTGATGGTTTTGGTGCCAACTTTCACGAATAAGTCGTTGGCCGACTCGGGCGCTTTGGGGGCGGGCAGTGGGGCCACCGGGGCGGGCGGGCGCAGGGCCAGCACCTTGGCTATGGCTTGGCTGAAGCGCATAAATTCCACTGGCTTCACCAGGTAGTCAACTACTTGCAGCTCGAAGGCTGCCACCGCAAAATCGCGGTGCGTGGTTACCAGCACAATGGCGGGGGCGGGCTTGGGCAGCAGCTTGGTCAGCTCCAGGCCCGTGATGGTGGGCATTTCTACGTCGAGCAGCACCAAGCCGCACTGGCCCCCGTTGCGAAAAAACTCCAGCGCTTCGAGCCCCCCCGGCAACGACGCCACCAGCTCCAGCTCGGGCGTCAGGTCCACCAAGTGTTCCAGCGTCAGCCGGTTAATCTCATTGTCGTCGACGATGATGCAGGCGAGGCGATTGGCAGTAGGGGTAGCAGTCATAGCGCGTAAGTGCAGAGCAAGGCTTGTGGAAACGAAGTTGCAAGCTACTAGTGACCGGGCGTATCGCCCGCGGGTATATACTCGCTACGGGCCCCGGCCGCCCTGGCCGCCCCGGCCCCAGCGCGACACCGCGACACCCCCGGCTTCCTGGGCCAATAAATGATAAAAGCCTATTATAGAGAGGGTTTTGATGAGCTCTACCTTGCAGCCGCAAAGTTTCTCATTTCCCACCCTTTTTTCCTTTTCTCCACATGGGTCTTTTCCCTGCCTTTTCTTCCACCACCCGCCCGGCCCGCTTGGCCAGCTTGCTCTTCGGAGCCAGTGCCCTGCTCGGCGGCTGCAACACCCACCAGGCCGCCCCGGCCCCCCAAGCCGCCACCCCCGCTACCACGGCCGACCTCACGGCGAACCTGGGCAACGGCGTGAACCTGCAGCCGTCGTACTACAACGGGGGCAACCCCAACTTTGGCTGGGCGCTGATGAAGCAGCAAACCAAAATCAAGACCGTGCGCATCGAGATTGAGCCCGGCTACGTGACGCAGGCCAAAGGCTGGATTTCGCAGGCCAAGGCCAACGGCTACGCCGTGATTGCCACCTACCACAAGTCGTCGGTGCTAGGCAGCGACAATGCGGCCGAAGTAACGGCCGCCGGCAACTGGTGGAAAGCCAACTACGCCACCCTCGGCGGCGGCTTTACCATCAACCTCATCAATGAGTGGGGCAGCCACAACATTACATCGAATGCCTATGCCTCGGCCTACAACAGTGCCATTAGCACGGTGCGGCAGGTGTACGGCGGGCCCATTATTCTCGACATTCCGGGCTACGGCCAGGAAACGGCCACCGCCGCCGCCGCCGTAAAGGGCACGGGCGGCACCAAAATCAACGATACCAACATCATCCTGTCGGTGCACGTGTATCCCAACGGCTACAACCAGGGCAAAAACCACACGCTGCAAAATTCCGACCTCGACGACCTGGCCTCGGCCGGGCGGCCTTGCCTCATCGGCGAGTTTGGCAATTCTCCGTCGGGGCCGGCCAACTGGTCGGGCATCGTGAGCTACGGCAAAAGCAAAGGCTGGACCGTGCTGGGCTGGGCCTGGAACGGCGACGGTGGCAGCATGAACATGGTGAGCCCCGCGTGGGCCTCCAACGGCAGCGCCAGCTCGTTTACGCTTAGCTCGTACTTTAGCGCCGTATATAACCTGCTGTAGAAGGGATTACGGAAGCCGGTCACCTAGCGGCTGGCAACCCTACGCAGGTATTCAAAAAACGCCCGACGCACTGCGCCGGGCGTTTTTTTGTGGTTACCCAGCTCATTTATAGCTGCAAGTCACCGCGCAAAAACGTAACGGCGTAGCCCCCGATATCCACGCGGTCGCCGCGCAGGCGGCACCACAGCTCGCCGCCCCGCGCCGATTCCTGGCGGGCAAACAGCTCCGTTTTGCCCAGCTTCTCGGCCCAGAACGGGATGAGCGTGCTGTGCGCCGAACCGGTAACCGGGTCTTCGGGCACGCCCACCTCGGGCGCAAAGAAGCGCGACACAAAATCGACCGTGCCACTGCCCGGCGCGGTAGCAATAAGGCCAATGTAGCCCAGGTCGATAAGCGCCACAAAATCAGGCTTTAGGGCCAGTACCTCGTCGGCGTGGGCAAACTCGACCACCAAATCGCGCGAGGCCAGCACGGCCAGCGGCGTGGCCGCGCCGGGCCCCAGCGCGCGCAACAGCACTTCGGGGTGCTCGGCCGGAACTAGCGGATGGGGCGGGCGGCTCGGAAAGTCGAGCACCAGCTTGCCATCGGCCTCCCGGCGCACCTTCAGCAGGCCGCTTTTGCTTTGGAACACTATTTCGGGCTTAGCGTAGCCGCGCTCGTTCCACAGCACGTGGGCGCTGGCCAGCGTAGCGTGCCCGCACAGGTCAATCTCGAAGGTAGGCGTGAACCAGCGCAGGTGAAAATCAGCCTCTTCGCCGCTGAGCGGCACGAAAAAAGCGGTTTCGGCCAGGTTGTTTTCGGCCGCAATCAGCTGCATAGTTTCGGCGGGCAGCCACTCGTCGAGGGGGCACACGGCGGCCGGGTTGCCGGTGAAGGGCCGCCGCGCAAAGGCGTCGATTTGATAAACGGGGATGGTCATGGCAATGGGCAAGTGAGGGGCGCAAAGATGCGGCGCGACCGGCTACCGTTCCCTTTTAGCGAAGTGTTTTCCCTCCCGCTCGCCAGGTAGCGCCAAAAAAAAAGCGGCATCCCAGGAAGGATGCCGCTTTTCTAAGCTAGCGTGGCGAACTAAACGAGCGACACTTTAACTGCGTTCGGGCCTTTTTTGCCCTGAGCAATTTCAAACTGCACTTTGTCGTTTTCACGAATCTCGTTAACGAGGTCCGTTACGTGAACGAATACGTCCTCGCCGGTGCTGTCTACTTTGATGAAGCCGAAGCCTTTGGTTTCGTTGAAGAATTTTACGGTTCCTGTCTGCATAATGCTAGGGGAAAAATGGGGTTGTGATAAAGCAAGCAGCAGCGAACCTATCTATTAACGTAGCGCAAACTACTTAATGGTACTGAAACGTGGCGATTTGCCTTTTGTGCTCCAAAGGTACATCCCATTTAGCAAATGAAAGCTAGCGATGGCTGGTATTGTGCCAACTGGTGGGCGCTGACCAGATTTTGGCGGGGCGGCCCCCCGGCAAAAACGACCAAAAAAGGGCCGCTCGCGTAGACTATCCAGCAAAAGCCCGGCCCCGCTAGTGTTTGCGCCAGATGGGTTGGTTTTCTAGCCGCTGTCTTAACTCCCCTTCTCATGGAAATGAATTTCATCCGGCGCGGCACTGGTAAGCCGCTCTTGCTCCTGCACGGCATTGGCGGCAGCTGGCGCTCGTGGCAAACCATCCTAGATGGCTTAGCAGCTGAGCGCGAAGTAATTGCGGTGGATTTGCCGGGCTTTGGCGCTACCCCGCCGCTGAGCGGGCCGGTTACTATTGGCACGCTGGCCGATGCCGTAACGGACTTTCTAAGCACGCACGACTTGCTGGGTATTGATGCGGTGGGCAGCTCGATGGGCGCGCGGCTGGTGCTGGAGCTGGCCCGGCGCGGCGGCGTACTGGGCGCGGTGGTATCACTCGACCCCGGCGGGTTTTGGCAGGGCTGGGAAATTCCGGTGTTTTACCACAGCGTGGCCCTTTCGACCAAGCTGGTGCGGGCCTTGCAGCCGATAATGCCTTTGCTAACAGGTAACGCAGCGACGCGCACGGCGCTGTTTGCGCAGTTTTCTGCCCACCCCTGGCAAATACCAGGGCCGGTGGCCTTGGATGAGATGCGCAGTTTCGCGAACGCGCCCTCATTTGATGAATTACTGCACAACCTGGCCTACGGCGAAAAACAGCAGGGCGCGCCCAAAGGCTCCATTCCGGGCCCGCTGGTTATCGGCTGGGGGCGGCAGGATAAAGTGTGCCTGCCCAGCCAGTCGAAGCTGGCGCTGGAGAAATTTCCCGATGCCCGCCTGTACTGGTTTGAGCACTGCGGCCACTTTCCGCAGTGGGACCAGCCAGCTGAGGCCACGCGCCTGATACTGGCCGCCACCAGCGGCCAGCACTTCCTCGACTCCGACGTGGCCCAGCATACCCCCGTATATGCGGTTAATAAAAAGCCCGTGCCCAAAGCAGCCGTGGTAGCCGGCGTGGCCGCGCTGGTGGCCGGCGGCCTATTGCTGTTGCTACGCAAGAAAGCATAACAAACTCATTAGTAATTATTTAGTCAATGCCTGCTGATTATCAACCCATTGCCTGCGGCTTTTACGATGAGCTGGAGGCCTTGGCCACCCGCAAGAAGCAAGTGTACTTGCAGTATTTCAACGACTTACGTCAGCTATGCCAAGGCACGGCCGTATTCAAAACCTTCTTCGCCCGCGACCACGTGGAGTACGCCCAATTAGCCTCGGGTGAGGAAGTACGCCTCGACCACATCATCCGGATTGATGACTTGGTTGCGCCGGGCTTTGCCGATTACCCCGACTTTCGGAGTGGGTGCTGAAGCAGGACCGTTCAGTTTGTATTCTACTGATATCCTAATCAATGCACTATTTTTTGAGCACGCTGTAGCCAATCTACAAACCACTCCTCCGGCAGATAAATAATAGAGAAATCTAGCTCCTGAAGCTGTTCAAATGTGTAGGTATTGGCTAAGAACATGTCCCACTGAACGGACACATCATCGGCAATCTCTGCCGCAGATGTATCCATCGGTGCAAGTCGCGTTGCGCGACTCATCATTATAAAATTGTCACACCAATGCGCAACATCCTGATGAGTGAACACGGCATTACCATTCACTACGTTTTCAAGTAATGAGATGAGATTGCTAACTGTAAAAGGTAGTGCAATCTCTTGCCAACCTTTTTCCTGCCAAGACCCTATAAATTTATTTTTATCTTTCTCTTTACTAGCGCGAAATTCAAATTTCATGAGGGCTAAGTTAGAATCTATTACATGTTAGAAGCATTTCACTTTGTAGCACCTACGTCCAGTACTGCACCGGCGCGTGCGGGAAACGGCGCTGCCACTCGGCGTAGAACCAAGCCTTTAGCTCCTTCATAGTGGGCTGGTCGTACACGTATTTGAGACCGCCAAACTTGTTGCGCTTCACGGCGCGGGTGCTCTCGTCGAGGTCGAGCGCGGTGTTGGGGTACCAGCCGAGCAGTACCTCCTTCGAGCCGGGCGTGAAACGGTGCGTGACGAACTCCACAGTGAGGTCGCAGTCAAAATCGAAGGCTGCCTGCAAGCGGTCGAATAGCTCGCCGTAGTGCCGCTGCCAGTTGGGCAGGGGCATAATGGGGGCCAGCAGCACGCCCACCGGGTAGCCGCCGCCACCCTGCGCCACCGGCAGCGCCAGCCGCCGCAGCGCCTGAATGCGCGCCTCGATGCTGGCCGTACCACCCTCCAGCTGCCGGGCCAGCGGCTCGGCATTGAGCGAGGCGCGGGCGCGGGTGTGGCCTTGGTGCGGCAAGCCCAACAGGGTTTCCACGTGGTCGTACTTGCTCACGAAGCGCAGGCGCGCCCCTTCGCGGCCCGCGAAGTATTTTATGGCTTCGCCCAGCGCGCCGGTGAGGTGCTCGATGCCCAGCACATCGGTGTAGCAACTGGCCTCGAAGCTTACGGGGCGGCCGGCTTGCTCATATACCTGCGTGTTTTCCAGCAGCTTAGGCAGGTTGGCGAAGGCGCGCACCACGGGCGGGCCGCTGAGGCTGCCGGCCAGGTAGCAGTACTGGCAGTGCGCGGGGCAGCCCTCGGCCAGGTTGAGCTGGTAGTCGGCCGAGGGGGGCGTGGGTTGCAGGCGCAGCGCGCCGGCGGGGGCATTTACCACGGCCAGCGTGGTTTTGGCGGTGCGGTAGGTGGCACGCTCATCGTCGCCGCGCAGGCCGGTGAGGCGGTTGCTTTTGAGCAGCTCGATGTCGAGATTCAGGGCCGTGGCGCGGGCCAGCATCTGCTGGCCGTAGGGCTCGTCGAGGGCGGCGGGCGTGAACAGCACACGCTTCGGCAGCCATAGTTT
This sequence comes from Hymenobacter arcticus, assembly GCF_054779975.1. NCBI lineage: Bacteria > Pseudomonadati > Bacteroidota > Cytophagia > Cytophagales > Hymenobacteraceae > Hymenobacter > Hymenobacter arcticus. The sequence goes on along the minus strand of NZ_BAAGXF010000013.1, from coordinate 77,914 downwards.
TGCGCCGTGGGTGCGGGTAGCCTCGGCGGCGGGCGCTAGCGGCTGGGCCAGCGCGGGGCTATTGAGAACGGGCAAAAAGAGGTCGGTCTGCATTATCTAGTAAACGCCAGCCGGCCCAGTTTAGGTCCTTTCCGTTGGCTTGAAATTCTAATTTTACTCACTGATTTACAGTAGATTATCAATTATTAATCATCTTCAGGCAATGCCTCACTCCCCTACTCCTACCGGCCCGTCGCCCGAGGCGCGTCACCCGCTTAGCGGCCACGAGCGGCTGGTATTTTTGAAGAACATCATCACCAATCCGCTCATTGAGGTGGGCGACTACACGTATTACGACGACTTCGACGACGTGCGCAACTTCGAACGCAATGTGCGCTACCACTTTCCCTTTATCGGTGATAAGCTGCGCATTGGGCGCTTCTGCCAGATTGCCTCGGGGGTCACGTTTATTATGAACGGCGGCAACCACCGCACCGACTTGTTTACCACCTATCCGTTCCCGGTGTTTGGGCAGGGCTGGGAGGCGGCGTTCGACCTGGCCACGTTTCCCAGCAAGGGCGACCTGGTAGTAGAAAACGACGTGTGGCTGGGCCACGATGCCCTGCTGATGCCGGGCGTGCGCGTGGGCAACGGGGCCATTGTGGCCACGCGAGCCGTGGTCACGCGCGAGGTGCCGCCCTACGCCATCGTGGCCGGCAACCCGGCCACCGTGGTACGCATGCGCTACGACGAGGCCACCGTAGCCCGCCTGCAAGCCGTGGCCTGGTGGCACTGGGATGCTGCCAAAATCACGCGCCACCAGCAAGCCATCTGCGGGGCCGACCTGGCGGCGCTGGAACAGGCGCGCTAGCCCGGTTTTGCGTATAACCGCCCCATGACCAATGCCCCCCTTATCCTGACGCTGACCCTCGACGAGGCCAGCCAGGCGTTTTTTGATGCCCAGCGCAAAAAGTATTTTCCACCCAAAATCAACTACCTCGGGGCCCACCTCACCTTGTTTCACGCCCTGCCGGGTGCGGAGGAAAGCGCTATTAGCCAGCATCTTATCGAAGTGTCCGCCGCCCAGTCCGGCCCGCTGCCCTTGCAAGTAACGGGCCTCAAGTTTATGGGCCGGGGCGTGATGTATACCCTGGACAACCCCGACCTGCCGGCCCTGCACCGCGGCTTGCAGCGGCAGTGGCAGGCCTGGCTATCGGCCCAAGACCAGCAGGGCTTGCGCCCCCACATTACGGCGCAAAACAAGGTAGACCCGGCCGTGGCGCGGGCGTTGTACGAGGAGTTAACAACTGGCTTTGAGCCTTTTACGGCACAGGGCACGGGGCTGGCGCTGTGGGCCTACCGGGGTGGGCCCTGGGAGCTACGTCAGCGCTTCGCGTTTGGTGGGGCCTAGCAGGCAATCGGCTCGAAGCACGACGTCATAAACTCGCTGAGCAGGGGCTGCACCGCGGTGCCGGCGCTGGCCACCACCAGCTGCGGCGGCGTAAGGTAGCCCAGCAGCTGCTGAAAACCGGCGGGCGGCGGGGCAAAGCTCATGTGCCATTCCGTAAATTCGCGGCGAGCTATCAGGCCGTCGGCCAGCTTTTCGAGGCGGCCGTGGCGGGGGTCGGCTACGATGCGGGCGTAGAGGCAGCGCACGGCCGCCGGGCAGCCCTCCAGCACTTGCGTAAACCGGCCGCCGCCGTACATCAGCACGCCCGTGATACCCGCCTGCGCGTTGAAATTGCGCGCGCGGTGTAGCAGCTGGAGCAAACTTTTCTCCGTAAAATCGACAATGGCCGTACTACTGTAAACAATGCTGTAACAACCCGCTGGCTCACTATTCATCACTCAATTCTTCTCTGTGCGCCCAGGCGCCACTGATTAATTCTATTGGTTTCGCTTTACTTCTCTTGCTGGCCCATATTCGGCCATACTAAGGTGAAGCTCACAAAAATACCTTACGCTGCGCTAATCTCTTCTTTTTAGATATGAATTTAAAGTCTTCGCCCGCTCAGCCCCTTACCGCTGATGTCGTACTTATTGGGGCGGGCATCATGAGTGCCACGCTGGGCGTGCTGCTCAAAAAGCTTGACCCCAGCCTGACCATTGCCGTGTATGAGCGCCTCGACGCGGTGGCCGCCGAAAGCTCCGATGCCTGGAACAACGCCGGCACTGGCCACTCGGCGTTTTGCGAGCTCAACTACACGCCCCAGTTGCCCGACGGCAGCGTGGACATTTCGAAGGCCGATAAGATTGCCGAACAGTTTGAGCTCAGTAAGCAACTGTGGGCCAGCCTGGTAGAAGCCGGCGACTTGCCCGACCCGAATGCCTTTATCCACAGCATTCCGCACATGAGCTTTGTGTGGGGTGAGGGTAACGTGGACTACCTGCGCAAGCGTTACGAGGCCATGCTGGGCTCGCCGCTGTTTGCGGGCATGGAGTTTAGCACCGACCCCGCCCAGCTGGCGCAGTGGATGCCGCTGGTGATGACCGGCCGCGACCCCAGCCAGCCAGTGGCGGCTACGCGCATGGCCATTGGCACCGACGTAAACTTTGGCGCACTCACCCGCGCCTTGTTCGACCAGCTGCGCCAGCAGCCGGGCGTGGCCTTCGAGCTGGGCCAGGAAATAGAGGCGCTCAAGCGCAAGGAAGGCAACCTGTGGCGCGTGAAGGTGCGCGACCGCGCCACCGGCGACAGCCGCAAGGTGTACACGCGCTTCGTGTTTATTGGGGCGGGCGGCGGCTCGCTCACGCTGCTCGAAAAATCGGGCATTCCGGAGGCCAACGGCTTTGGCGGCTTCCCTGTGAGCGGGCAGTGGCTGAAATGCACGCAGCCCGAAGTGATTGCCCGCCACAACGCCAAGGTGTACGGCAAGGCCGCCGTGGGCTCGCCGCCCATGTCGGTGCCCCACCTCGACACCCGCCAGATAGACGGCCGCCAGGAGCTGCTATTCGGCCCCTACGCCGGCTTCAGCACCAAGTTTTTGAAAAGTGGGTCGTACACCGACTTGTTCCGCTCGATTGAGCTAGGCAATATTCGGCCGCTGCTCTACGCCGGGGCGCGCAACATTCCACTCACTAAGTACCTCATCGGCCAGGTGATGCAAACGCCCGAGCAGCGCATTGCGGCCCTGCGCGAGTACTTCCCCGAGGCCCAGCCCCAGGACTGGGAGCTGGAAATGGCCGGCCAGCGCGTGCAGGTCATCAAAAAAGACAAGAAGCAGGGCGGCGTACTAGAGTTTGGCACTGAGGTAGTGACGGCGGCCGACGGCTCCATTGCGGCGCTGCTCGGCGCGTCGCCGGGTGCCAGCACGGCCGTGAGCATTATGCTGGATTTGGTGCAGCGCTGCTTTCCCGAGCACGCGGCCACGCCCGAGTGGCAGGCTACGTTCCGCCGGCTGGTGCCGTCGTTTGGCCAGCATTTGGCCGATAACCCGGAGCTGACGGCCAGCGTGCGGGCCCACTCAGCACAGGTACTCAAGCTGGACGATGTGCGGTAAGCTTTAGCTTGCCGAGATAACGCCCGCTATAGGGTAAGCTTTAGCTTGCCACGTTGGCGCAAACCGAAGGCAGTTATCCCGGCAAGCTGAAGCTTACCACACATTTTTTCACCTACCAGCAGCAAGCTAAAGCTTACCCTACTCTCCTCTTATGACCTGTCTCCTGCTCATCGACTTTCAGCTTGACTTTTTGCCCGGTGGCGCGCTGGCCGTGGCCGATGGCGGCGCCATCTTGCAATCGCTCAATAACTTGCAGGCGCGCTTCGACTTGGTGGTAGCTACCCAGGATTGGCACCCGGCCGGGCACCGCAGCTTCGCCAGCGCCCACCCCGGGCAGGAGCTGTTTAGTGAGATTGAGTGGCAGGGCCTGCCCCAGCGCCTCTGGCCCGACCACTGCGTGCAGGGCTCGCCGGGCGCGGCCCTGCACCCCGCCCTCAACCTAGACCGCGTGGAAGCCATCTTTCGCAAAGGCACTGACCTTGAATTAGATAGCTACAGCGCTTTTTTTGACAATGGCCGCCGCCGCGCCACGGGCCTCACGGCTTACCTACGGGCGCGGGGCATCACGGAGGTATTTGTAGCCGGCCTGGCGGCCGACTACTGCGTGTATTTCAGCGCCAAGGACGCCCGCAGCGAAGGCTTTGGGGTGACGGTGCTGGAAGATGCCACGCGGGGCATCTCGGCCGAGGGTATGGCCGCCGCCAAGTCCGACTTGCTAGCGCAGGGCGTGCGCTTTGCGCAGGTGGGTGAGGTGCTGGCGTAAGCGGGCTTCAGTTAAAATCAACTGCCAAAAAAGAACGTCATGCTGAGCTTGCCGAAGCATCTCTACCGCGCCGCTGGGGTACTAATCCTCACGGCGCGGTAGAGATGCTTCGGCAAGCTCAGCATGACGTTCTTTTATTTTCTAACTACCAGATAATTACGGGTTAATCGTTACGATGCTACCATCAGCGTTGCGCTTTAGCTCGGTCACTTTCACGTTGCGCAGCCAGGTTTTATTACTGAGCTGGGTGTCGTGGTAGAAAATGTACCATTTGCCCTTGAACTCGACGATGGAGTGGTGGGTAGTCCAGCCCTGCACTGGGTTCATTACTACGCCTTTATAGGTGAAGGGGCCAGTGGGCGAGTCGCTCACGGCGTACACCAGCAGGTGCGTGTCGCCGGTCGAGTACGAGAAGTAATATTTACCCTGGTACTTGTGCAGCCAGCCGCCCTCGAAGAAGCGCCGCTTGGTGTCGCTGGCCAGCAGGGGCTTGCCGGCTTCATCCACGATTTTGAGCTCCTGCACCGGGCTGGCAAATTGCTTCATGTCGGGGCTCATCAGCGCTACGCGGGGGCTGATGGCGGGCTCGTTGCCGTCGGGCTTTTTCTCGGGAGCATTGGCATTGTACGTGCCCGTGGCCCAGCGCTGGAGCTGCCCGCCCCATAGGCCGCCCAGGTACATATACGCCTTGCCATCGGTGTCGGTAAACACGGCCGGGTCGATGCTGTAGCTGCCCGCGATGGGCTTAGGCTCGGCCTTGAACGGGCCGGTGGGCGACGGGCTGGTGGCTACGCCCATGCGGAACACGTCCTGCTTGTCCTTCACCGGGAAATAGAGGTAGTAGGTGCCGTTTTTGAAGGCCACGTCGGGGGCCCACATCTGGCGGCCGGCCCAGGGCACATCCTTCACGTCGAGGGCCACGCCGTGGTCGGTCACCTTGCCACCAACACTGTCCAGCGACAGGATGCGGTAGTCGCGCATGGCGAAGTGGTCGCCCTTGTCATTCTCCGGAATGCCGGCCTCAATGTCGTGCGAGGGGTAGATGTAGAGCTTGCCGTTGAAGACGTGCGCCGAGGGGTCGGCGGTGTAGATGTTGCTAAGCAGCGGCTGCGACAGATACTTGCCGCCCGCCGAATCGGCGGTTGCGGCCGGCTTGGTGGCGGTGGCGGGCTGGTCAGTGGTTTGGGCGGGCGGGCCTTGGCAGGCGGCCAGGGCCAGGGGGGCGGCCAGCAGGGCGGCGCGGTAAGAAGCGAAGGGGCGGGGCATGAAGTAAAACGGGCATAAGAGCGGTGGGGCCGCAAGCTAGCGCCCAGTTTTTTGCCCCAGCTATCGGTTTCGTTTGGATAGGCCCGGCCCGCGCCAGCGCGGCGCAACCCCGGCCCCGGGGCCCCGTTTCTACCCTTTGCAATTACAGCCCCGCAGCGCGGGTCCCGGCTGGCAAAACACGGCCTATCGCGTTATTTTTGAGTCAGATACGCGCGCGGGGCGCGCCTCCGATATTGGGCTGCTGGCCGCCATCCTGCTGAGCGTGGGCACGGTGCTGCTCGACAGCGTGGAGGAAATCCGGCAGCAGTTTGGGCCGTACTTGCGGGGGCTGGAGTGGTTTTTCACCGGGCTTTTTCTGCTTGAATACCTGGCCCGGCTGCTGGCAGTGCGCCGCCCCCTGGCCTACGCGCTGAGTGTGCTGGGCATCATCGATTTTCTATCCCTCATCCCCACGCTGGCGGCGCTGCTCTTTGCCGGTAGCCGCTACCTGCTGGCTATCCGCACGTTGCGGCTGCTGCGGGCGTTTCGCATTTTCAAGCTGGGGCGCTTCGTGGGCGAGGGCGAGTTTATTGTTACCGCCCTGAAAGCTAGCCGATTTAAAATCCTGGTTTTCCTTTCCGCCGTGCTCATGCTGTCTATTGCGGTGGGCTCGCTGATGTACGTGGTGGAGGGCGGCCACAACGGTTTTACGAGCATTCCCAAAAGTATTTACTGGGCCATTGTCACGCTGACCACGGTGGGCTACGGCGACATTTCGCCCCACACGGTACTGGGGCAGTCGCTGGCCTCGCTGCTCATGATTTTGGGCTACGCCATCATCGCGGTTCCTACGGGCATTGTGTCGGCCCAAATGGCGCTGCCGGCTAGTGCGGGCGCGCCGGCGGTGAAGCCCGCCGCCTGCCCCGCTGCCGGGCCACCGGGCACCGGCCCGAAGCGGCTTTCTGCTGGCAATGCGGCGGGCCAGTGTAGCCGGCTGATGCTGCGTTGAACGGTCAATTGAGAAACAAAACTCGCAATAACTTATTGATTATATTGTGTTTAGGAGAATAATTTATCATTGCGAGCGCAACGCAGTGGAGCGCAGCAATCGCATTAGAACGACACCCAAATAGTTCGTTCTGGTGCGATTGCCGCGCTCCACTGCGTTGCGCTCGCAATGACAAACGTCTTACATATAAGCCTTGTAGCGAAAGCTGTCGCGAGCTATGCCTTTACGCTGCTCGCGCTACCCGTTCATTTGCTTGAAGCGGGCATCCAGCTCGGCGCGGGAGGCTTGCCGGATGCTTTCCGACGTGCCAAAGCCTATTTCTTCCTCGCCGGCCGCCAGGCGGGCCACAATGCTATCGGCAAACTCATCGACGGGCACGGCCCAGGTGTGCAGGCCCGGCCCGCCGAGGTCGGTATTGACGGCGGGCGGCACTATTTCGAGCACCCGCACGCCGGTGTCGGCCAGCTGCCGCCGAAGCGACAGCGTGAACGAGTGCAGCGCCGCCTTGGTGGCGCTGTAGATGGGCGCGGCCGCCATCGGCGCAAACGCCAAGCCCGACGACACGTTGATGATGGCCGCGGCCGGCTGCTGGCGCAGGTGCGGCAGTAGCAGCGCCGCCAGGTGCACGGGGGCCTCCAGGTTAATGGCAATTTCCTGGCGCTGCTGCTCCCAGGCCGCGAGGTCGGCGGGCAGGTCGGCTACCTGGAAGCGGTTTTGGATGCCCGCGTTGTTGAGCAGTACGTTAAGGGCCGGGAAGTCGGTCGTTACGCGCCGGACCAGCTCGGCGCGGTCGGCGGCCAGGGCCAGGTCACAGGTATAATAATGCAAACCAGGCACTTGCTGCTGCGCTTCTTGCAGCTTATCGGTCCGCCGCCCGCAGATGATAACCTGGCTGCCGGCCGCCGCAAAGCGCTGGGCCAGCGCCAGGCCAATGCCCGTGGCCCCGCCTGTGAGCAAGATGGTATTTTGGGAAAGATTCATGGGAAAAAGAAAGGGGAAAACAAGAAATTAAACGGAGTTTAAACGGGCCAGCGCGAGCCGGCTACCTTTGCCAGGTGGATAAAAATCTGACTCATCACATCGGGCCGGCCACCCCGGCCGACGTGCCCGCCCTGGCCGACGTCATCAACCGCGCCTACCGGAGCGAGGCCGCCAGCGCCGGCTGGACCGCCGAGGGTCACCTGCTCGAAGGCCCACGCATTGACGAGGCCACGCTGCAAGAAATGCTGGCTGCGCCCCGCACCACGTTGCTCAAGGCCGAAACGGCGGCGGGCAGCCTGGTGGGGTGCATCTATTTGGAGCAACAGAGTAAAGTACTTTATTTCAGCATGTTGGCCGTAGTGCCGGAAGCCCAGGCGCACGGCCTGGGCCGGCTCCTGCTGGAGGCTATTGAGATGCACGCCCGGCAAGCCCATTGTAACTTACTCAAGATGAGCGTATTAGAATTACGCACTGAGTTATTGGCGTGGTACGAGCGCCGGGGCTACCGCCGCACCGGCGCCAGCGAGCCGTTTCCAGCTACTACGCGCTTTGGCCGCCCCCGCCAGCCTCTTATACTACTCACGTTGGAAAAGACAGTGAGCAGTGAGCAGTGAGCAGTGAGCAGTGAGCAGTGAGCAGTGAGCAGTGAGCAGTGAGCAAAAGAACGTCATGCAGACCGCAGGGAAGCATCTTGCTCGAATCGTTGCAAGAAATAATTCTACTGCTGCATGCGAAATGCTTCCCTGCGGTCTGCATGACGTTTTTTATACTTATCAACTAACCAAGGCCTTGCAACAAATCCAGCAGCTCGTGCTGGGTAGCTTGGGTGCGGTCGTGGGCGTACCAGGCATGCAGCTCGCGGATGAAGTCGTCGTGCGCCATGCCTTCGGCTTTCAGCCTGACTATCAGGGCCTGGGCTTCGGCGGGGCGGGGGCCGTAGTGCGTTACTTCGGTAAGGGTATCGGCGTGTAGCATCACCAGCTTAGGAATGGAGCGGCTGCCGTTAGTGAGGTACTGGTCGGCGAGGTCGAGGTTGTCGTCGCGCAGCAGGTAGGCGGTGCGCAGGTGGCCGGCACTGGCCTGGGCCACGGCCTCCAGCACGGGTAGCTGCTGGGCGGCGTCGCCGCACCAGCCTTCGGTGATTATCAGCCAGATATAGTTTTGACGCAGGCCACTGGCAGCGGCCACCAGCTCGGGCCGGAGCTTCATGGTTTTGTCGAGGCGGCTCATGCGCTGCACGTTCAGCACCGTGTATTCGGTGAGCTCCTCTGATTGCTGGGGGCCGGTGGTGTGGCCCTCGGCCAGCAGCCCGTCAATGAGCTGGCGGTAGGTGGCGTAGGAGTAGGCGGTGGCTAGGCGCTCGGGGCTGATGACCGGCGCGGAGGAAGTAGCTGACATAAAAAATTGACTGGCGGGAATGCGGGTAGTAACAACGAAGGCGTGCAGTTGGCGGGCCGGGCGGGGGCGGGCGTAGGGTCTAGCTTTGCGGCATGTCCAAACTCCTGTTTCCTGCTGTACTGCTGCTGGCCCTGGCCGGTTGCCAGTCAGCCACCGCCCCCACCGCCGCCGCGCCGGCCGATGCCACTGCTTCCGCTGCGGCAACTGCCCCGGGTGCCCCCACCGCCGAGGCCGCCCGCGCCGCCGTGGGCCGCTTCGTGCAAACGCTGCCCAATGCCACCCTTTACGTGCCCGACTCGGCCAGCGTGGTGGACGTGGATACGCACTGGCAGGTGCTGGTGCCCCGCACCGACTGGGCGAAACGCATGCCCAACAAGGCGGCTTTTGAGGTAGATAAAGCCAGCGGCACGGTCACGACCCGGCCCGTGAAGTAGGCGCCGCCGCACCCCTGGGCGGTATGCGGCCGTATGCTACCGATTACCTTCCTTTTCCCTCCTTACTAGCTTATGGACCAAGTAGCGGCCGGCGTATTTCAGTTGCGCATCAAGCGTTTTGTAAACGTGTATTTTATCGAAACCGGCACCCCCGACGAGTGGGTGCTGCTTGACACGGGCCTGCCGGGCTCGGAAAAAGAAATTCGGGCGGCGGCCACGCAGCTGTATGGGCCGGGGGCCAAGCCGCAGTGCATTATCCTCACCCACGGCCACCTCGACCACATGGGCTCGGCCCTGGAGCTGGCCACTGCCTGGGGCGTGCCCGTGGTAGTGCACCCGCTGGAGCTTCCGTACGTGACGCAAAAGGCCCTGTACCCGCCCAGCGACCCCACCGTGGGCGGCTCGCTGGCGTTTATGAGCCGGTTTTTTCCTACGCAACTACCTAATTTAAAGGATGTTGTGGAGGCGCTGCCGCTTAAGGAGGAGCACCCGCCCTACCTGGCGCAGTGGCGCTGGCTGCACGTGCCGGGCCACGCGCCGGGCCAGATTGCCCTATTCCGGGAAGCCGACCACACCCTGCTCGCCGGCGATGCCTTTGCTACCACCGACCACGAGTCGCTGCCGGCCGTGCTACTGGGGCTGCCCAAAATCAGCGTGGCCGGCCCGCCCTTCAACTACGACTGGGACCAGTGCCAGCAATCGGTGCAAACGCTGGCGGCGCTGGAGCCCCGCCACATTGGCTGCGGCCACGGCCCAGTGATGACTGGCCTGCAAGCCATGCTAGACTTGCAGCACCTCGCCAACGACTACCCACTGCCCACCCAAGGCCGCTACCTGCACGAGCCCGCCCGCACCGACGCCAGCGGCGTGGAGCACCTGCCGCCGCCTGTGGAAGACAAATTGCCTAAGCAAGCCGCCGCCATTGGCGTGGGCCTGCTGCTGGCCGGCGCGGGCTGGCTACTGGTGGGTGGCCGCCGCAAAAAACGCAAAAAAGGCCAGCCCCAGTACCAAGCGCACCACGCCTAGCGCCCGGCGCTATTTTTGCCGGTGGGGCGGGTGGGCAGCGCAGCTTACGGCGCTTGCCCACCCGCCCCACCGTTTTAGCTTGCCTGCCCATGACGACGCGCTACTTGCTGGCCACCTTGCTGTTAGCCCCGCCGGCCGCGCCCCTGCCGGTGGCGTTTTATACCACGTATAGCTACACGGCCTACACCGTGCACGACCTCACCACCGGCGAGCCACCCACCCAAGTATCCGGCGTGGGCGGCACCCTGGCCCTGCACGCCGACGGCACCTACGACAAGCGCCTGAGCCTGCTGCTGGGCGATAGCGGCCCGCGCTTTTTCACGCAGCACGGCCGGTTCTCGACCGTGGGCGACAGCATTATTTTTCGCTTCACCGACCTCAAGGGCAGCGACGTGCAGCGCGGCACGTTTCGCTACGCGCCCAAAACACGCCAGCTCCTCATCACCATCAACGGCTACCCGCCGGGCAACAAGGGCGTGTACGAGCTGGTGGCCGCGCCGCCGGCAGCCGGGCGCTAGCGCCGGCCGGCCAATTGCCGCCCGCGCCGATGCTTAGTAACTTGCGGCCGCATTCGGGCCGCCCCCTCCCACCCCGCCGCCCCAATTGCTCATTGCTCACTGTTAACTGATAATTGAAAAGATGGGACGCGCATTTGAATTCCGGAAAGGCCGCAAAATGAAGCGCTGGGACCGGATGTCGAAAGACTTTACCCGCATCGGCAAGGAAATCGTGATGGCCGTGAAAGAAGGCGGCCCCAACCCCGACTCCAACGCCCGCCTGCGCACCGCCATCCAAAACGGCAAGGGCGTAAACATGCCCAAAGACCGCGTGGAAGCTGCCATCAAGCGCGCCAGTAGCCGCGAAGAAAAAGATTACCAAGAAGTTGTGTATGAGGGCTATGGCCCGCACGGCGTGGCCATCGTGGTTGAAACCGCCACCGACAACCCCACCCGCACCGTGAGCAACGTGCGGCTGTATTTCAACCGCAACAGCGGCGCGCTCGGCACGGCCGGCAGCTCCGACTACACCTTCACCCGCAAGGGCGTATTCAAGCTGGCCGCCGAAGGCCTCGACCGCGACGAGCTAGAGCTGGAGCTGATTGACGTGGGCGCTGAAGACGTGTACGAAACCACCGAGGAAGACGAGCACAGCCACGAGCACAAGTATATGGTTATCGAAACGGCCTTCACCGACTTTGGCCAGATGCAGAAAGCCCTGGATACCAAGGGCGTAAACATCGTGAGCGCTACGCTGCAACGCGTGCCCAACACCACGGTTTCGCTCAACGACGAGCAGGCCGAGGAAGTGGAAAAGCTGATTGACAAGCTCGAAGAAGACGAGGACGTGCAGGCCGTGTACCACACCATGGGCTAAGGGTTGCCTAGCCACTAACGCTACTTTAAACCGCTTGTCATTGCTGCGCGCGCAATGACAAGCGGTTTTTGCGCTGATTTACAGCCTAGTATGACCGAAAAAGCATCCATTGATACCGCGCCCAGCTACGCCTGGGGCGAGGGCTGCACTGGTTGGCACTTGGTTAAGAACGAGCAGCTCGGCGTTATTCAGGAAACCATGCCGCCGGGCACTGCCGAAGTGCGCCACTACCACGCGCGGGCTACGCAGTTTTTTTACGTGCTGCGCGGCAAAGGCGCTTTTGAGCTGGCCGGCCAAACCCTGTGGCTAGGCCCTGGCGAGGGCATCGAAGTACCGGCCGGGCTAGCCCATCAGTTGCGCAACGAAAGCCCTGAGCCGCTGGATTTTCTAGTAATTTCGACCCCGCATGCGCACGGCGACCGGGTGCTGGCACCGTCTGCTCCGCCGCTGTCGTAGCCTCGCCCACGTGTACAAAAACGCTGCTAGTCTTGGCCGACTGGCGGCATTTGTCGTTTCTTACGGACACTTATGAAACTATCGCTGCTTCCCGGCTTGCTCTGCTTCGCGCAACTATTGGTTGCCTGCCAATCGAAACCCACTGAACAGACCTCGCTCCCGAGTGCCGATGGCATGTATGTATCGCCGACTGGGCAGAGCGATGAGCGCGCGTATAAATTATTGCCCGAGAAGGGTAGTGAAGACGCCAGCCACCTCCTGCATAACCTGCCGGCCGGCTCCCAGCCAGCGGCTTCCGACAGCGCCAAGGAATACGTTGCCAACCCGCGCTACGACTGGATTGTGCAGGTGCGGCCCGCCCGCCCGGTGCGCCGGCAAGAGGTGCTTGCGCAGTTTGGAGCGCAGTGGCAAAAGCAATACGAACACCCCGATTTATACGGCCGCTCAACCCGCAGCAGCCGGTGGACCTACCTGGCGGCCGCCGATGCCGATAGTGTCTACTCGGAGATAGCGCTGGGCTGGAAGCTATATAATGAGCGTGTGGAAGCCCCCCGGCCATTTACCGCCGCCGAATTCAGCACGTACCAGCAGGCGGTTGCACAGCAGGCTGCCCTGCTGCCGGGGCGCATTACTAACGTAAACTATCCACCGGCCCAGGCCGCCGCCGCTTCGCAACAGCTAGCGGGCTTTGTAGCGGCTAATAATCTGGAAGCCCGCATTGTGCTAAAGGCGGACAAGCCTTTTGAGGGTACAGAAATCTGGGATAAACTGCGCTCGCTCGGGCTGCACTGGGGCGATATGGACCTGTTTCATTGGGAAAACCCTGCTTCGGATGCCGGGGGCGACGACCATTTATTCAGTGTTTCTACCAGCACCGAACCGGGGTATTTTTTACCCGAGCACCTGGCAAAAGGGGAAGTAAAAACTGCCGATTTAATTTTCAGCTTTTCCATTCCACGCAGCTCTGACCCGCCGCAGGTGCTGGAAAATATGCACCGGGCCGCCAGCTACTGCCAGCAAAAGCTAGGGGGGCAACTGCTTGATGAAAACGGCCAGCCGTTTGAGCTGGCAACCGAGCTAAAGAAGTGCCAGTGGGTAACGCAAAACTTAGCCGGCAAAAAGCTGCGCCCCGGCCACGGCGATGCCTTGTACTTGTTTTAAGGAGCCGCTCGTCAGGCAGCTCATTACGTTGGAAAACGCCGCTAGCCTTGGCCGACTAGCGGCGTTTGTCGTTTCTTGCAAATCTTTATGAAAATCCTTCTACTGCTAGCTGGTTTGCTACCCGCTGCGGCCCTGGCCCAGTCTTCCACTTTGGTATTTTCCTCCACTGCGGGCACTTCTGCCGCGGCTGGGTGGTCTGCCGAGGGTGCCGGGAAGCGGGCCAGCAATTCAGTGCTTCAGGCTGAGCTTGAGCACCTGGTGGCCGGGTTTGCGGGTACGGTTGGCGTAGCGGTGCGGGGAGTGGAAGACGGCGACAGCGCCCAAGTAAACGCGCAGGCTCACCTGCCCATGCAGAGCGTGTACAAGTTTCCGCTGGCCCTGGCAGTGCTGCACGCAGTGGACGAGGGCCACCTGCAACTCGACCAAAAAATCCGGTTGCGGCCCGTCGATTTGTTGCCCGACACCTGGAGCCCGCTGCGGGAGCGCTATCCGCAAGGGAATGTGCGCGTTTCCTTGCGTGAGGTGCTTCGCTACACCGTTGCGGAGAGCGATAATAATGGCTGCGACATTCTCTTTCGGCTGCTTGGCGGCCCGGCCGCGGTGCAGGCTTACGTGCAACGCCTGGGCATTGCGGACATCCGCATAGTTGCTACGGAAGAAGAAATGCACCGGCAGGAAGATGTGCAATTTAAGAACTGGGCTACTCCCCTCGCAATAAGCCAGTTGCTTGAGAACTTCGGCCGCGGGCACTACCTGTCCGCCGCTAGCCACGCGTGCTTGTGGCAATTGCTGACCACCGGGCCCACTGGCCTGCAGCGGCTGCGCGCCGGGGTGCCCGGTGGCACCGAGGTAGCGCACAAAACGGGCACATCGGGCACCAATGCCGCCGGCCTGGCCACGGCCACCAACGATGCCGGCCTACTGACCTTACCCAACGGCCGGCACGTGGCCGTGGTCGTATTCGTGGCCAATTCCACGGCCTCCGAGGCCGCCCGTGATGGCCTCATTGCAGCAGTCAGCCGCACCGCGTGGCAGTATTTCACCGCTAAATAACAGGTATTCTGCTCGTCCTTTTTCACTCATGATGCTTCGCAAATTTCTACCCCTGCTCCCCTGCCTGCTGCCCTTGGCGGCCCTGGCCCAACCCTCCAACCCGCAACCCACGCCCGACCCCGCCATTCAGCGCCTCGTGGGCCAGGTATCGGCTAAAATTCTGGAAGCCGACGTACGCAAGCTGGTGAGCTACGGCACCCGCCACACCCTGAGCGACACCAAAAGCAAGACCCGCGGCATTGGCGCGGCCCGCCAGTACGTGTTCGACGAGTTCAAAAAGTACAGCAAGGCCGGCGGCAACCGCATGACGGTGGAAATGGATACTTTCACGCTAAAGGCTGATGGCAAGCGCGTTGACAAAACCACGCTTATGGCCAACGTGCTGGCCACCATCCCCGGCACCGACCCCACCGACAAGCGGATAATCCTGATGAGCGGCCACATCGACTCGCGGGTGACCGACGTGATGAACCGCACCGCCGACGCCCCCGGCGCCAACGACGACGCCAGCGGCGTAGCCGCCGTGATGGAAGTGGCCCGCGTGCTGGCCGGCCAGAAGTTTCCGTGCACCATCAAGCTGGTGGCCGTGCAGGGCGAAGAGCAGGGCCTGCTCGGCGCGGGCCACCTGGCCGAGCGCGCCAAAAAAGAGGGCTGGAACCTGATTGCCATGCTCAACAATGACATCGTGGGCAACTCGCACGGCCACGACCCCGAGCTAACCGACAGCCTGCACCTGCGCGTATTCAGCGAGGGCGTGCCAGCCACCGAAACCCCCGAGCAGGCCCGCACCCGCCGCCAACTCAGCAACGAGAACGACGCGCCCAGCCGCCAGCTGGCCCGCTACGCCCAAAACGCCGCCCGCCAGTACGTGAGCGACGGCGGCTACGCGGTGCTGCTGGAGTACCGGCCCGACCGCTTCCTGCGCGGCGGCGACCACACGCCCTTCAACCAGCAGGGCTACGCGGCCGTGCGCTTCACCGAAACCAACGAGGATTTCCGCCACCAGCACCAGGACCTGCGCACCGAAAACGGCACCGTGTTCGGCGACCGCCCCGAGTTTGTGGATTACCGCTACCTGCGCCGCACCGCCCAGGTAAACCTGGCCACCATCGCCAGCCTGGCCCTGGCCCCCGCTGCCCCCCAGAAAGTAGAAGTCCTCACCGCCGAGCTCACCAACCGCACCCAGCTGCGCTGGCAGGCCCCGCAGGGCGGCCCCGCCCCCGCCGGCTACGTGGTGCTGGTGCGCGAAACCAGCGCCCCGCAGTGGCAGCAGCGCTTCCCCATCGCCGGCACCACCGCCAACCTCAACATCAGCAAGGATAACTACCTCTTCGGCGTGGTGAGCGTGGATGCGCAAGGGCACGAAAGCGTGGCCGTGCTGCCGGTGGTAGGGCGGTAATTTTTATAAATATTTTTTTACAACTACTTCTACCTGATAGACAAAGCCTCTGATTTAGAAATTAAAGCAATGCTTTGATTTCTAAATCAGAGGCTTTGTCTTACCTGAATTAAGGCCCGTTTAAACTCCTATCTTTGACGCAACGCACGGGAAACACCTCGCCAACGCGGTTGCCTATAAACGGCGAACCCCCGGCTGCTGGTAACAACCGAGGGTTCAAGAAGTGGGTGCAGTAACACCTTACTTCTGACTCAAATGGATAAGGTTCGTGCGAAAACGGAAGTCAAAATCAAGCTTGACATCCGCATACCACCTGAAGTAGCCAAATGGCTGCTTTGGTTTCTGATGAGCGGCGGTGCTGTCACGGCAGCCGCCCATTGGATTAGGTAGGGTAAGGGGGTGAGCCGCAGGGCTTGCCCCCTTATTTTTTGGGGTAGTTGAATCTTCAACAAATGTAGAACATTCAACGCAAACCTGCTACCGTAAGTTTGGTACTACCAAAAGCTTCCAATAACATGACCCAGGAAACCAACCTCCAGCGCTTCCTCGACGCGCAGGCCACGGCCTACCCGCAGGCGCTGGCCGAGATACATGCCGGGCGCAAGCGCAGCCACTGGATGTGGTTTATTTTTCCCCAAATTCAGGGTCTGGGGTTTAGCCAGATTTCCAAGCACTACGCTATCAATGACTTAGAAGAGGCGGAGGCCTACGTCCAGCACCCAGTGCTGGGCGAGCGGCTGGTGGAAATAAGCACGGCGCTACTGGGGCTGGCCAGCAGCGATGCCAACCGCGTTTTTGGCGACCCTGATGATTTGAAGCTGAAATCGTCGATGACGCTATTTGCGGCCGTGCCGGGGGCCAACCCGGTGTTTGAGGCGGTGCTGGCGAAGTTTTTTCGGGGCGGGCATGATGCCAAAACGCGGCAACTGCTGGGGAACCAGCCCTGAGGTATGTGCTTAGGCGGTGAGGCAGTTGGGGCAGGCCGCCCGCAACCCCCGGCCTGCGTAACGGCAGTTAAGCAGAAGCGCCCGCTACGGTTTCGATAAAAGCCAGCACGTCGGTCATACGGGCCAGCTGGTGCGCCCCGGCGGGTAGCTGCCCGTGCAGGTGCTGGGCCAGCGGCCCGTAGAACAGCAGCTGCGGGCCGGCGCACCGCTGCCGCAGCTCGGCCGCGAAGCTGCCCACTGCCTCGGGCGACAAGCCCGCCGTGAGGGCCGTGGCAATGACATCAGGCCGGAACAACTGGCAGGCACCCTCCACCTCGGGCAGCGGCAGGCCTTGCCCTAGGTAGAGCACCTGCCGGCCCCGCGCCCGCAAGGCACAGCTCAAAAACAGCAGAGCCAGCTCGTGCTGCTCATCGGGGGGCAAAAACAGCAGCCAGCGGGCAGCCCCGGCCGGGGCCGCCGGCGGCAGCGCGTCGATGGCCGCGAGCAGCTTTTGGCGCACCAGCTGCGATACCAAGTGCTCGTGGGCAATGGTGAAGGTGCCCGTTTGCCACGACAGGCCAATACGCTGCAAAAGCGGGTACACCACCTCAAGCATGGCTTTTTCGAGGCCCTGCCGGGCGATGGCTTCGGTGAGGAGGCGGTGCAGCTGGGGCTCATCGAGCTGGAGCATGGCGGCCAGCAGCGCGTGGAGCTGGGCCGCGTTATCGGCCGCCACGTCGCTGCTGAGGGCCTGCACGGCCTGCTTGCGGGCTTCCTCACTGAGCTGCGCCACCTCCGAAATGCGCTGGCCGCTGCCGCAGAGCGTGGCCACTTGTAGCAGGCTTAGCAGGTCTTCTTCGCGGTAGTAGCGAACATTGGTAGCCGTGCGTGCGGGGTGCAGCAGGCCGTAACGCAGCTCCCAGGTGCGAATGGTATGCTGCTTGATGCCCGAGAGCTGGGCTAAATCACGAATCGAGTACTGGCGCATAAGACAGAACAGGAGCGCGGGCGAGGCAGCTGACGCTGCCGGTCAGCCGGGCAGGCCAAAAGAATTTTCCGCGCGCAGCTTGGCAGTTTGTTTTCTTTCAGGTGAGTGCAAATAACAAAAAAGAAGCGAGAAAATACCAACTGCGGGCCGAAACCAACCGCTGGCATTTTCTCGCTTCTTAGGGTAAATTCCCAACCCGGCAGCGTGGCCCATCGGGGCCGGGTTCTCAGGAGCCGCCAACCAATTGCTTCTGCTTTGGCCGGCTCACGGGCCGTGCCTACTTAAAAGAACAGCCAGTGGCGGGGGCGCTTCACGGCGGCGCGCGGCACCAGCGTCACGTTCTGGATAGTGGAGCCTTTGAGCTCAATTTCGTCATCGACATAGCCGCCGTAGCCGATTTGCAGCCGGCCGGCCGCGGCCTGGGCCGCGGGCAGGCGGAAGGCGTAGGCACCGTTGGCATCGGTGGCAACGCCCCGGCCGCTTTGCTTGCTGAGCACGGTAGCACCCACCAGCGGGCGGCCGTTTTCGTCCAGAATGCGGCCGCGCACCGTTGTCATGGCAGTGGGAATGGCGGCGACCATTTCAACATCACCCGGGGTGGCCTCCACCACCACCACTGGCGCGCCGGCATCGGTTGAGGCGGTGGCAGGCTCGTGAGTGGCCGCCATTGCGGCACCGGCTACCAGCACGGCTGCGGCTACTAACGTGGCCGCGCGCTGGCGAAAGCGCTGCGGCTCAGTCCGAATCAACTCTAGTTGGCGGTGCATCCAGCCCACGGGCTGCACGGCTTCGCCCTGCTGCCGCAGCTGATGAAAACGAGAGAATGTATCGTCCGATAGCGGGCGGTCAGCTTGCAGGTAGGCATCTACCGCCGTGCTGTTGGCAGCCGTCAAATCGCCGCGCAGGTAGGCATCGCGGTACACAGGCAGCAGGGCACCCGTGGTGGCATCGAAGGGGGAAGCGGTCAACTTCATAATAAGCGAAAATTAAGCGTGAAGGGAAGAGGCAGGCAGCACTAAAAGATTCAATTTAATTATTGTCAGTTAGTTACTATTAATCTTTTCGCTCGCAGACTGACAACCACTCGCGCTTATTTCAGCTTATTTCAGCAAGTCCATCTGCTGGCGCACCACGTCGCGGGCAATAGCCAGGTTGGTGTCGCGCGAGTTCACCACCAGGTACACAAACTTCTTTCCGCCCTCGGTGAGGTTGATGAGGTGAAGCTGATTGGTGAGGGTGATGAGGATGTCGTCGATGGTTTCGCCCGTCAGCTTCAGGGCTCCCAGGGCCTTTTGCTTCTGCTTCACTACTTCCGTGTTGTAGGCGGCCGCCGTTTCGGGGTTGAACGCAGGCAGGTTGGAGTGCGAGGCCAGGGCCATGCCCGACTGCACATCGACTATCGCCACCGCTACCAGCTGGGGCAGGTCGTTGATGATGTTTTGGATGGCCTGGCCGGCCGAGTTATTAGTAGAATACGCCATGAATTAGGTAAAAAAAGAAGGGGGGGGAAGAAAAGGTAAAAAATGAAAAACAAAGCAAGTACTCCGCCGCTAGCCGCTGTGCGCTCGCAGGACGTCGCGGACCAGGGCCAGGTTGGTATCGCGGCTGTTGATGGCCAGGTACAGCACGCGCTGGTCGTCGTGGCTCACGCGCAGCAGATGCAGCTGCTGATGCAGCGTAATGAGAATATCCTCGATGCGCTCGCCGGGCAAGTCGAGGGCCTGCAAAGCCCGGCGCTTCTGGCGCACCACTTCCGCGTTGTAGGGCGCGGCCTTGGCGGGAACCAGGTCCGGCGCGTTGGTGTGCGCGGCTAGCGCCTGCCCGCTCGCGATGTCGATAACGGCAACGGCCAGCAACTCGGGCAGGGCCAGCAGCAGGGCTGCTACCGTGGCCTCAGCCTCACTCCGCTGCTTTTCAGTAACTGCCTGGGTGGCCGGCTTCTGAAAACGATGCAGGAAGGGAATTTTCATGGGGCGTGCGGCCAGGCTACCAGCAGAAGGAAGCATTGGGATGTCTTAAAGGTATGGCCTGTTTAAGATTTTTTACGCATTTATTAAGCAAGAGATGATTAATCTTGGTAAACAGCCGGATATCCTTTGCGAACGGGGAAGCTTACCCGGTGAAACTCCCACCCCGACTTCCTTGCCCGGCGCTATACATTCGCTGAACTTTAACCCGCTCCTGCCATGCTCCTCCTAGCCCCCCTTATCGTCGCCGTTATTTTGCTGGCCATGAGCCTGCGCATTGCCCAGGAATACCAGCGGGCCATTGTGTTTCGGCTGGGGCGCTACACGGGTACGCGGGGGCCGGGGCTGTACTGGCTGGTGCCGTTTATCGAGCGCCAGCAAACTATCGACATGCGTACCAAAACGGTGGAACTGGAGCAGCAGGAAACCATCACCAAAGACAGTGTGACTATCAAGGTGAATGCCGTGCTGTGGTTTAAGGTAATCAACCCCGCCGATGCCGTGATTAAGGTGGCCGACTACAACAAGGCGGTGTACCAGCTCGCGGTGACGGCGCTGCGCAACATCATCGGTCAAAACCAGCTCGATGAGGTGCTGCGCGAGCGCGCCCACATCAACAGCTCGCTGCTGCAAATAGTGGATGCGGCCACTGAAACCTGGGGCGTCAAGATTGAGCTGGTTGAGATAAAAGATGTGGAGATTCCCGAATCTATGCAGCGGGCAATGGCCCGCGAGGCGGAGGCCATTCGGGAAAAGCGCGCCCGCATCATCAAGGCCGAGGCCGAGCTGGAGGCCAGCATCAAGCTCACGCAGGGCGCGCTGGAAATGGAGCAAAGCCCCATCGCCCTGGAGCTGCGCCGCATGCAGATGCTTTCAGAAATCGGCATCGACAACAATACCACCACCATCGTGCTCATCCCGTCGGAGTTTACACAGGCGGCTAAGAGCTTCTCGCAGATGGTGCAGCACGACAAGCCGGCGGCTCCGGCGGACTAAATCTTCGCAAGCAAGTGGGCGAACAAGTATGTCAGTCCTACGTTCTTACGTGGGCGCGGCGGTGGCCGTGCGTTGCTGCTCCCACCCATGAAAATATTGCTCACCGGGGCCACCGGCTACATTGGCCAGCGCCTGCTGCCCGTGCTCACCGCCGCGGGCCACGAGGTAACCTGCCTGGTGCGCGACGCCCGCCGCTTTGCCCTGCCCGATACGCTGCCCGAAACCCAGCACCCGCAGGTGCACGTGGCGCAGGGCGACCTGCTGCGGCCCGATTCGCTGGCCGACCTGCCCCTCGACATCGACGCCGCCTACTACTTGGTGCACTCCATGAGCGGGCACGGCGAAGACTTTTTTCAACTGGAACAGGCTTCTGCTCAAAATTTTACGGATTACCTGGACCGTACCACCACCCGGCAGGTTATCTACCTCTCTGGCATTGCCAACGACCACGACCTGAGCGTGCACCTGCGCTCGCGCGAGGCGGTGGAGGCGGTGCTGGGCCGCGCCCGCACGGCCCAACTCACGGTGCTGCGGGCCAGCATTATCATCGGCTCGGGGTCGGCGTCGTTCGAGATAATCCGCGACATTGTGGAGAAGCTGCCCGTGATGGTGACGCCGCGCTGGTTGAACTCGCGCTGCCAGCCGCTGGGCGTGCGCGACGTGATGTTTTACCTCACGGCCGTGCTCGGCAACCCCGCCTGCCTGGGGGAAAGCTTCGACCTGGGCGGGCCTGATGTACTGACGTACAAGGAGATGCTACTCGGGCTGGCCGCCCAGCGTGGCTACAAGCGTTGGATAGTGACGGTGCCCGTACTCACGCCGCGGCTGTCGTCGTGGTGGCTATACTTGGTCACCAGCACCTCGTTTTCGCTGGCCCAAAGCCTGGTCGAAAGCCTCAAGAACGACACTGTGGTGGACTCCGCGCGCAGCATTGCCCGCGTGGTGCCGCACCCCTGCATGAGCTACCGCGAGGCGCTGGCGCTTGCCTTTCGGCGCATCGAGCAAAACGAGGTGGTGAGCAGCTGGAGCGACGCCATGAGCAGCGGCACCCTGCGCCAGGACTACATGAACGCCATCCAGATTCCGAAGAACGGGATGTTTTTTGACCGGCAGCGGCGCAGCTTTACCCGGCCGGTGGCCGAGGTGCTCGACAATATTTGGCGCATCGGCGGGGAGCGCGGCTGGTATAAAACCGACTGGCTCTGGCGCATTAGGGGGCTGATGGACAAGCTGGTAGGCGGTGTGGGGTTGCGCCGGGGCCGCCGCTCGCCCAACCAGCTGCGGGCCGGCGACCCGCTCGACTTCTGGCGCGTGCTGGTGGCCGACCGCGCCGCCAAGCGCCTGCTGCTGTACGCCGAAATGAAGCTGCCCGGCGAGGCCTGGCTCCAGTTTCGCATCGTGGACAACCCCGACGGCACCCACGCCCTGGAGCAGCTGGCCGCCTACCGCCCCCAGGGCCTGGCGGGCCGGCTGTACTGGTACGCGGTGCTGCCGTTTCACGGCATTATTTTCAAGGGCATGGTGCAGAACCTACTTGATTACCCGGCCGCGGCCAGCTAGCCTAGCAGGACTTAAGCAAAAGCGGTTTGTCATGGTGAGCGCAACGCTTGCAATGACAAACCGCTTTTGCGTACTCATAACCGATAGATACTAATGCTGTTAACCCAGGCTGAGTCGGCGTATGCGGCGGTGGGCAGGGCGGCGTTCAGCAGTACCGGGCGGCTCGTCGGCGTGGGCTGGCAGCGAAAAGTGACCGGGTACGAGCGGGTAAACTCCTCCTTGGTTAGCGGCGGGTTACGGTCGATTTTGCCGGGTCCAAACGCGCGGCGCAGTTCCCCCAGCCGCAGCAGTCGGTCGGGGTTGGGCCGCGCCCTGTTCAACTCAGGATGGGGGCCCGGCAGCCGGCGCGGCACCAAAATATAAACGTGCTCCAAGGCTCTGTCAGGGGTTAAGAAGGCCTCTACCTGGCAGGTTGGCAAGTTTAGGTACAGGTTATCGCTGGCGTCGAGCGAAAACAGCGAATCGGCATAGCGGGGCGCATCGGCCGCCCGAAATTGGGTGCCTCGCGCTAGCTCCTCCGCAAAATGGCGCGTTACCAGCAGCACCGTTGGCACCGGCTTGGCTGGCCGCGCCCCAGCAGCAGGGGCCGCCTCCAGGGCGGGCGCGCCGTGGCAGCTAGCTACCAACAGCCAAACTCCCACTGCCCAACGGCCCGCCAGCTTGTGCTGGCGCAGAAGAGGGGATGCAGTACAGAAGTTGCTTTTTTGACTCATAGCAGGTTGTGTAATAGAACTGCACGTAAAAGAACGTCATGCTGAGCGTGCCTGAAAGTCTGGCTGAGCAATTTCATTCTTGCCTGGGCAACCCTTGTCAGGCTTCTCACATCTGCTGACCTGAGTGCGCCGCGCTGGCTTAGCGCAGCGAAGCAATTTGGTAATGGATAAATGTGGTGGCCGATGTAACGTTTGCCTCGCCAACAGGTACTCGTAGTGAATCAGGGGGTTGGAGAGTTGGCTGGTTGCCCTTATTCAAAAAATAGTTTCGGTTAAAATGCCCTTCTGAGCGCTGAAAACGCTTATTGCGAAAAATATTCGTCACAGTACTATGTGAAGCAAAGTACCTGTCGTACGTTTGTTCTATCAAAAGCCAAGTACCACCTCACTACCCACAACCTGGCCGCGCCTAGCTGCAGCCGAAAGCGGGTAGTCACTGGCCGCCAACCGGGCGGCTGGTTCGCCCCGGCCTAGCGGCCGGGCCTTTCGACCAGCTTGCTGGTCAGCCCACTTTTTTTGCCCCGGTGCACCTGCACCGGGCCCCGACTCCCCACTCCCCCACCGGAACCGCGGCCGGCTGGGAACGGAATCGCCATGCCCAAACCGAACGCTTCTTTTCGCGCCACTGCCATGTCTTACTCTTTGAACACCAGCTCACTACCCATTGCAGCCAGCCTTGGCTTGCTCTTGGCCCTGCCGCTAGCTAGCCACGCCCAAACGGCCCCGGCCACCCGCGCCACCATCAGCGGCACCGCCGTGGATGGCGGAACCCAGGCCGAGCCACTGTCCTTTGCCACGGTGCTGCTGCGCCGCGCCGAAGCCGGTGATACCAGCCTGGTAGCCAGCGGCCAAACCACGCTGGCCGGCACGTTTGAGCTGCCCCAGGTGCCGGCCGGCGCCTACCGGCTGCGGGTGCTGGCGCTGGGCTACCAGCCGCTGCTACGCGCCGTGCAAGTGCCCGTAAACCAAGTAGTTGTGGCACTGGGCAGCTTGAAGCTGCGCACGGCCAGCCAGCGCCTGGGCGAAGTAACCGTGACGGGCCAGAAGGCCGTGGTACAGCAGGAGTTGGGCAAAACGATTATCAACGTGGAGAAAGATTTGAGCAGCGTGGGCGGCACCGCCGTAAACGTGCTCGAAAACGTGCCCTCGGTGGCCGTAGATGCTAGTGGCACGGTGAGCCTGCGCGGCTCCAGCAACCTCACTATTCTCATTGATGGCAAGCCCGCCGGCACCAGCAACGGCGGCCCCGGCCCGCGCCTCGACCAGATTCCGGCCTCCCAGATTGCGCAGGTGGAGGTGATGACCAACCCCTCGGCCAAGTACGACGCCAGCGGCGCGGGCGTCATCAACATCATCACCAAAAAGAACAAGAAAGAGGGCTGGAACGGCCAGGCCGCCCTGGTGCTGGGCACCCGCGAAAAATACTCGCCCAGCCTGAGCCTGAGCCGCCACCACGGCAACGCCACCTGGAACCTGGGCTACGATGGCAACGACCAGCTGTACCGCACCAGCACCCGCAACGCGCAAACGGCGCTGCTGGATGCGGGCACCGGCAACCGCCTCTTTACCAGCCAGGAAGGCCGAGGCTTGCAACACAACCGCAATCACAGCCTCAACCTGGGTTTGAACTACGACCTCACCAAGGAGCAGACCCTGAGCGTGAGCGTGCAGCCGCACTGGGAGCACCAGACTGAAACCGACAACCAGGTGCTGACCCAGCAAACCGTGGGCTCGCCCACCGTGACCACGCAGTACGGCCAGCAGTTGGCCGACGTGAACGTGACCGTGCTGGAAACCTCGGCCGACTACCGCCACACCTGGGAAGCCCACAAGGGCCGCGAGCTGACCGCCAACGCGGGCATGGTGAACGTGGACGCCGACATTCCGGTGAGCCAGCTGCTGACGGGTGGCACGCAGCCCGCTGGCTTCCGGCAGCAGCAGCAGGTGAAAGCCCAGATTTATTTTGGGCAGGCCGACTACACCCTGCCCAGCGCCGATGGCAAGGGCAAGCTGGAAGCCGGGGCCAAGGTGCAAACGCTGCGCAATACCGGCAGCACGGCCATGTTTACGCCCACCAGCCTCGACCCTAACACCGAGTTTGAGCGCGATGCGCGGCGCTCGTTCGACTACGGCTTTACGCAGGTGATGCCCGCCGCCTACGCCACCTACCAGCGCACCCTGGCCCACGGCTGGAGTGCCCAGGGTGGCCTGCGCACCGAGGCTACCCTGCTGAGCGGCAACGTAGCCACCGCCGCCGGCACCAGCGCCGACATCAACCGCCAGTACATCAGCCTCTTCCCTTCGGCCACGGTGGCCCGCGAGCTGGGCAAGGAGCCCGGCCAGAGCCGGTTGCAATTCAGCTACGCCCGCCGCCTCAACCGGCCCGATTTCATGCAGCAGCTACCCATTCAGCTCTACCAGGACCCGCGCAACTACCGCCAGGGCAACCCCAGCCTGCTGCCCGAGTTCAGCCACAACGTGGAGCTGGGCCACCAGCTGAACCTGGCGGGCGGGGCCAACATCACGAGCACCGTATTTGCCCGCTTCACCCAAAACGCCATCCAGCGGGTGCGCACCATTGACGAGGACGCCACCGCCACGGCCAACGTGGGCGTGGTAACCCAGGAAACCTACCTCAACCTGGGCAACACCACCAACCTGGGCCTCGAAATGACCTGGGCCCAGCCCCTGGCCAAGTGGTGGCGCGTGTCGGCCAGCGGCTCCATCTACCGCAGCCAGATTGCCGCCAACGCCGCTAATGCCGCCAACCGCTCGGCCCTGGCCGGCACCGCCCGCCTGGCCAACAACTTCACGCCCCGCAAAGGGCTTGATATTCAACTCACTGGCAACGTGCGCTCTACGGTACTCACCGCCCAGGGCCGCCAGCTGCCCACCGGCGCCCTCGACGTGGCCCTGCGCCAGCGCCTGTTTAGCGAGCGCGCTGCCCTCACGCTGCGGGTGTCCGACCTGCTCAACACCCAGGTGCGCCGCACCGAGCTAGCCACCCCCGAGCTGCAAACCAGCCTCTACAACAAGTACGAAACGCGCGTGGCCTGGCTGGGCTTCACCTGGTTCATCGGTGCCACCAAAGCCAAAGCCGGCGGCATCGACGCCGCTCCCAGCGGCGGCGGCGGGTTTGGCGGCTAAGGTTTTGATGACTAAAGGCGCAACCAGCACCTCATGCTGACGAAAGAAGTATCTCGCTCGCTGCACCAACCTCAGCTAGTCAACGATGCGGGCGAGATGCTTCCCTGCGGTCTGCATAACGCGGTAGTTACGCCTTGCTAATTACTCATTGCTTTTTTCACTCTTATCTCCCAATCACATGAAAACTGTCGCTTTGTTGCTCGCCGTGGCCTTGTCGCCCCTCGCCACTTTTGCCCAGGTTGGCGCGCCTTCATTACCTACTGCTCAATCCGTTGGCTACCGCGCGGCGGCGCTGGTGCCGGCCTACTACACCCACAGCGTAGCCGGTGGGGGTAGCATCACCTACTTCGGCGCTACGTGCTCGCACAATGCCGCCGATGCCCAGTTTGCCCAGCTGCGGCAGGCGTTTGCCAGCTGCCAGCCCACCGTCGTTTTCTACGAGCACCCCGACCTAGGCCTCGACAGCACGGAGGCGGCCACCATCACAAACTTTGGCGAAGGCGGCTACGCCCGCTACCTGGCCCGGCAGCACCGGGTAGCCACCGCCCGCCTCGACGACCCGCTGGCCGAATACGCCTACCTGCAAGCCACCATTGCCCCCGACCGCCTCAAGCTATACTACCTGCTGCGCGAGTCGCAGCGCAACCGGGTGCGCACCGGCAACCCGTCGCTGGCCCTCGCCAAACGCACCATGCAGCAGTTGCTGGCTAACAGCCCGCAGTTTTTGCCCGGCACGGCGCAGGTCGTCCGCAACGAGGCGGAGCTGGCCTCCGCCTACCGCCAGTACTTCGCCGCCAGCCCCAAGTGGTGGCAGGCCCCGGCCGACTGGTTTGCGCCCCAGGCGGCGGCCAGCTCCTCCAATGCCTTGCTGCGGGAGGTGAGCACGGCCCTGCTGGCCTACCGCGAGCAGCAAGTGTATAGCAAGCTGCTGGCCCGCGCCCAGGCCGGCGAGCGGGTGCTGGTGGTGATGAGCCGCGCCGAGCTGCCCGCCACGCCCCCCGCCCTGGCCCGCAACTAACGTCCTAACGCTCTGTAAAACAACGCTTAGTCTTCGACCAACCCAAACGTAGCATCCTGCTTTTACTCGCTGCCTGGCGCGAAACCTTATAGGGCAGCGGGCGAGGGCGGGGTGCTGCATTTTTGGGGCTTTGGAAATGGTCAAAATCTGCTACTTGACTGGTAATGAGTTGGAGCGGCGAGCGATGAACTTGCCGTTCCGTTCTTTCACTCTTTCCTACTCACACTCAACCCGCTATGTTGCACCGCCCTACGCTCGCTCTAATTACCCTGCTGGGCCTTGGCACCCTCACCGCCCCGGCCCAAACCCTGAACACCGCCAAGCTCGACAGCCTCCTCAATGCGCTGGCCACTAATAACAAAATGATGGGCAGCCTGGCCCTCTCCCACGACGGCCAGGTGGTGTACAGCCGCGCCTTTGGGGAGGTGCAACTAACCCCCCAAACGCCGGCCACCCCGGCCACGCGCTACCGCATTGGCTCCATCACGAAGATGTTTACGGCGGTGATGGTCTTTCAGCTTATCGAGGAGAAAAAACTCGCCCTGACTACGCCGCTGGCCACGTTTTTTCCGCAGGTTCCGAACGCCAAAACCATCACCATCGACCAGCTGCTGAGCCACCACAGCGGCATCCACAACTTCACCAACGACCCGGCTTTTGTGAGCTACCTGACGCAGCCCAAAACCCAGGCCGGGATGCTGGCCATTATCGCCGCGCCGCAGCCCGACTTTGCCCCCGGCACCAAGGCCGAGTATAGCAACTCCAACTTCGTGCTGCTGGGCTACATCGTGGAGCAGCTAACCAAAATGCCCTATGCCCAAGCCGTGCAAAAGCGCGTAGCCGCCAGGGCCGGCCTCAAAAACACGTACTACGGCGGCAAAATATCCCCCGCCCGGCAAGAGGCGTTCTCCTACACGATGGGCAGCGGCGGCTGGCAGCCCGCGCCCGAAACCGACATGAGCATTCCCGGCGGTGCGGGGGCCATGGTGGCCACGGCTTCTGACCTCGACCGCTTTTTGGAGGCGTTGTTTGGTGGCAAGCTAGTAGCAACTAGCAGCTTGGCGGCCATGCAGGAAATCCGCGACGGCTATGGGCGGGCTCTGTTTCAGGTGCCGTTTGGGGCCAAGAAAGGCTACGGGCACACGGGCGGCATCGATGGGTTTCGCTCGGTGGCCTACTACTTTCCGGGCGATGAGCTGGCCGTGGCGCTGTGCAGCAACGGCGGCACCTATGCACCCAACGACTTGATTATCGGCGCGCTGAGCATTTATTTTGGCGTGCCGTACAAGGTGCCGACTTTCGCAGCCACCACCTACGTGCCCGCCCCCGCCGACCTCGACCGCTACGCCGGCACCTACGCCAACCCGCAGCTCCCCATCAAAATCACGATGACCAGGGAGGGCTCCACGCTGCGCTCGCAGGCCACCGGCCAGGCCGCATTCCCGCTGGAGCCCGTGCGCGCCGGCGTGTTTAAGTTTGAGCAAGCCGGTATTCAGGTGGATTTTGCCGCCGACAAGCCAACGTTCACGCTCAAGCAAAGCGGTGGCACTTACGTATTTACGAAAGAATAGTGTGCGGTAAGCTTTAGCTTGCCGGGGACGGGCCAGGCGTTACCCCGGCAAGCTAAAGCTTACCGCACTTCTACCTTCTGAAGCTGAAGCCCACAAAGTACTCGTGGTCAACGCCGGCCGTGAGCGGCAGGTGCGCCCCAAAGTCAATTTGCAGGTTATTGCCGATGTCGAACTGCGGCCCCAGGTTCACGGAGCCACGCCACCGGCTTTCGCGCAGGTCGCGGTAGCCCACCACTTCCACAAAGCCCTCGAGCAATTTTGTGAACTCGTAGTCGGTGGTGAGGGTGGGCGTGAGCTGCACGTAGTGCTGGCCCTGCTCGCGGTCGAAGTACAGGTTGCCTTCGACCTGGCCGCCAGCACTCCATTTCTTATTAATCTGAAACACAGCGGGTAACACCAAGCCGGGCTCGTAGCCGCCATCGCCCATGGGGCCGGTGGGCAGCTGCACGTAGCCAATCACGCCCAGGGCCCAGCGGCTGTCATCGTCGCCCACCAGGGTGTGCTTGAGGCGCAGCGTCACATCGCCGGTACCACGCGCCACCTGGCTAATGCTGGGGTCAGTGTCATCGGTCACGCGGGTGGTGGTGTAGCTGTCAAATTCCACCTGAAAATCGGTGCGGTTGGTGAGGCCGATTTTGGCCAGCCCGTGGTTCACGTACCAGTCGCGGCCGTGGGTGGGACCGGCGCGGCGCATCAGCAGGCGCAGCCCATCGCTTTCGTACTGAAAGTGGCCCGCATCCACCGAATACGGGCTTTCCGTGATGCCGGGGCGGTCGGGCACCATGGGGCGCATGTACTTGCGCGGCGTGGGGTGAAACAGGTTAAACTGCTCTTTATCAACCTTAACGGTATCATTGAGCGGCTTTGGGGTTTGCGCGGCGGCGGGGCCGGCCAGCGCCAGGGTTAGCCCCAGGCAGGGGTAGAGGTAGCGCATGAGCAGAAAAAGATACCAGGTGGGGCTCCGCAGCCGCGGCGGCGGCGGTGGCTACTGCCAAAGCTATTGTGACCCCTAAAGCAGCAAAATTAGCCAACGCTGCGCTACTACTTAATTCTGCGCGGAGCCACTGGCTCGCTACGCGTCACTACTTCGGCCCCTTTCTTACCAAAGCGATAGGTAGCGGCTAGCGTCAGGTTTTGCAGGCGGCTAAACTCAGTTGAGCGGCCGCCCACATCGGTCGAGAAATAGCTGACCACTGTGCGCTGCCCCAGGTTGAACAAACTGGTCCAACTCGCCGCCAGAAACAACTTTTGCTTCAGCACCGACTTGTTAACGCTCAGCGACACATTCGGGGCGCGCTGCAACTCCTCGCTGAAGGGGCGGTAGCGATAATTGACATACGTGAGGTTGAGCGTAGCCGACAGGTTTTTAGTGGGGCTGTAAGAGGTTTCGGCACCGACTTCGACCACCGTGCCCGCTTGCTGCTGCTGATAGCTATTACCATGGCTACCCTCGTAGGCGAAGGCGTACCGGTAGCCCTCGAAGCGCGCATTGGCATTGAGATTTACCTTATCCGCTAGGCGTTGCGTGAAAGAAATATTGAGGCCAAATTTGGTAAGCGCTCCCACGTTAGCATAGGACGCGCTCAGGCTGTTATCAGCCAGCAGCTCGTAGCCGTAGAGGTCGATAACGTGTTGCTGGTGATTGTAATAAATACTAGTGGTAAGGTCGCGCTTGTCGTTGCTGAACACGTTGTAGAGTTCCACGTTGTGGCTCGTTTCAGGCACGAGGCCGGCGTTGCCGATACGCACTAGGTTGGGGCGGTAGCTGAGCGGGCCGGCGCTCACCATTGCCGCGTCGGGCAGGGTAATGTCGCGGGAGTAGGAGGCAATCCAGACCCCCACTTTTTCGGTGGGCCGTGAGTAGCTCACCGTTGGTACCCCGTACCAGATGGTGCGGTCAATATTTTCGAGGCCGCCCGTGGTTTGCAGGCGGTTGGCCTCGCCCCGGTAGCCGAGATGCATCTCACCGGCGCCAAGGGCAAACGTGGCCGTGGCAAACAGGGCGCCCAGCCGCACCTCGTAGCGCGAGGCATCGGCGAGGGTGCCGGCCGGGTCTTGCCCCGCCGCATTGCGGTAGAGTTGGTTGCGATAGGCCGAGCCATACTGGTATGTATTATAGAGCCCGCCCAGCTCCAGCTTGGCGCGTCGCACGGTGCGGGTGTGCCGCAGTTGGGCCGAGTAGCTGGTGCTGGTGGTGGCCTGCGCCACGTCGGAGGCCGCGTAGCCCGCCGGGCGGGCGGCGCCGTAGGCATTGCGCAAGTCCAGCTGGCGGCGCAGGCGGGTAGCGCCCACGTCGAGGATAAAAGCCGTGCTATCGTTTTGGCGATAAGCCACTTCGGCCAGCCCAATGCGCTGGTTGTCGTGGGTGTCTGATTCCGTAGCCGTTTCGTAGCTGGCGCCGGCCTGCGTGAGGGTAGTCGCATTTTGGTAGCGAACGGCCTTACCATTTTGATAGGCCCCCAGCGTCACGCCTACCCGCGCCGTCGGCTTATACTGCACCATGAGTGAATTAAAAGAGGGCACCACCGCGTAGCGGCTGCGGCCATCCTCGCTAAACAGCGGCTGGCCGGTGGCAGTAGCCAACCAGGCCGACTGGTTTTCGTCGCGGTAGCGGTTGGCGTAGGTATTCGATAATAAATTGACAAACAACTTTTTATTAGCGATATATAAGCTAGCCGTGCCAGCCTCGCCCCGGCCCACGAGGCTGGTTTGCCCCGTCGCGTTGCCGCCCAACTGGAGGCTGGCGGGCCGCTTCAGCACGATGTTGATGATAGCCTCGCCGCTGCTCAGCCGGGCTGAAGCGGCGGGCTTGTTGATGAGCTCTACTCTATCGACCAGTTCCAGGGGCAGGTTGCGGACTACCTCCTCGCTGGCTGCCACACCGTTGAGGTAGTAGCTTGGCACCTTGCGGCCGTCTACCATCAGGGTGCCGTTTTTGCTCATAACGCCGGGCAGGGTTTTGATGAAATTACCGGCAATGGGGGCCTCCGCCGTAGTTAGTGGCTGCGCCGCGTAGGAGCGTTTTTGCACGTCTGCGGTCCCGGTGCGCCGGCCCTGCACCACTACTTCGGTTAGGGCTACCTCGGGGTCTGTGGCCAGGTCGCCCACCGCCAGCAGCGTGTCCGGCGGGGCCAGCGGCCGCAGGGCCAGCGGCACACCCGCTCCGCCCAGCACCGGCCTGATAACTACTTGCCGCACGGCACGGCCCACCCGAAAGCGAAATACTCCGCGGGTATTAGTCAAAAAGCCGGCGAGCAGCGTGTCGGGGCGGGCAGCGTCGTACACCCGGAACTCGCGCGAACTTACCGCATTTTTGCTTCCTGCCTCCACCAGCCGGCCCTGCACCCACATCGGCGGCGCGGCAGGCCGCACCACCTGCGCGGCTGCCCCTTAGCAGCAAGCAAGCTGCCATCCCAGCAGCCCCAGAAAAACAGCTGTTTTATTCTTCATTCAAAAACCCGATGACGCAGGAAACTAGCAGTAAGCTATTGAAGGCTAAGTGTTGCGGCCAGCTCAGGGCCTGTATAAAGCCACCGCAGCTACAGGGCAAGTAAGGACTGAAGTTGAGCATCAGCAAAATGTAGCCGGTGAAGAGTAGCATCAACAAAGCGGCTAGCAAAAAAGCCATTTTACGGGTTTTCTTATGCAGCAGCAGACCCGCAATGAGCAACTCCGACGCAATGACGGTACCCGCCGTGAGCGGCACCAGCTGCGCCGGAATGAGCACCGATTTCTGCATGTCAGCTATAAAGGTGTCGTATGACCTTATTTTATCCAGCGCTGTGTATAAGAAGATAAATAGAAGCGCATAGTATGCGTAAAGCCCGTATAGCTCGCGGGCGATTGCAGGATAAATCATGCCAATACAGTGGTAATTTGCGAACAAGGCCGGCTTCTTAGTTCGGCACCTTTATTTTGTAGGTGAGCAGCTTGCTGCCCGACAGCACATAGAGGAGCCCCGCCTGCACCAGCACATCGCGGGGCCGCACGTTGTACTCGCCGTTCAGGGCCAGAGACTGCACATAGCGACCCTGCGGAGTGTAAAAATCGACGAGGTTATTTTCCTTCAAATGCTCGTTTGGCGTGTCGGAGGCGACTACCGATTCTACCCCCAGCAGCCCGTCCATAAAGTGAAAGCTACTGTTGGTGAGGCGCACCGGCTCGGCATACACCATGCGCGAATTGTTCATCACCAGCGCCGTTTTGGGGCCTGTTGTAATGGTATCAATAGTATGGCTGGCCCGCACCCGCGCTGCCGTATCAATCACCCACAACGAATTTTTATAGAAGGAGACGAAGGCGAACAAGTCACGCCCATTACTTTTCAGGGTTCCGTCTTCGCTCATAGAGGTGCCCCGAAGCAGGTCTAAGGTTTTCACCACTTTGGCAGTATGCGTTGGGCCAAGCCGGTAGAGCCTGAATAAGGCCCGATAGGCCGAGTCTGTGGTAGTAAGCACGTAGTGGCCAGCCTTGCTGGCACGGGTGAAGCCCGTTCCGAGTAGCACGTGGTATTTTTCCCTAAAATTGCGGGCATCCAGCACTGTCAATCGCTTGGCTTCGGGGTCAAATACGGCTAGCTCCCCGCTGGCAGCATCCAACTCTATTGGCCCCGGCTCTGCAGAAGGCAGCTTATACGACGTGCTGGCGCTACGACCGTTCGGCACCAATACCGTATCGAAGGGCGCAACTGCCAGGATAGTAGCCGTGTTGTAGCCCCGCACAAATACTTTATTCTCAAAAACGCCCAGAAAGTAGTACGTATCTGGGGGCAACTGCTGCTTGCTAACCAAGTTAACATCCGCAGACTTTAACTTTCTAGAAAACCCCTTTTCCTTCAAAAAATGGCTGTTTGTTCGCTTAAAATTCAGCAACAGGAAGGCCAGAATACAGAATACAATTGCCAGTCCAAAACTGAGCAAGTACCTGGTTTTTATAAAACGCATACGCAAACAGTGGGTATTGGCAATATGCCAGCCAAGTAAAAAGCTGCCCCGCATTTACTACGGCGCAGCTTTTACTACTCAGTCTTGGCAGGAAAAAGCGACTAGAGGCGGATTTGAGCAACCCCGGACACGGTACGAACCTTCACTGCACTCACATAGACTTGGTAGCAGGTTTGACTGTCCGGCGCGCAACGGGCCGTTTGGGCAAACGCCGGCTTGCTGTCCAGCAGCCCTGCGTAGATAGCCACCGCCATCACAGTGGCGGGGCCCACGATAGCAAACACTTTTTTCACCTCGATGTAAAGGAGAAAAGCTTTCTCTCCATTAGCGGAGAGCAAGCCAAAAGTCTGCGTGATAGGAGAATTAAAAAAGGACAATGTGGGCTTTTTTGTGACATCATTTATTCAATGTAAATCAAGTTATAATTTTAATTTATTACTTGATTTACATTTACTTAACCTGTCTTACCTTTACCGAGAGCATCACTATTTGTGACATTTGACGCAGCAAAAAAGCTGCCGTGAAGACCGGCGGCCACGGCGGGCCAAGCCGCGGCCGCGGCATCCAAGAGCCGCTTACCACGTATAAGGCATTACTTCATCAAGTCTTCATGCGCGCCTCCTTGTCTGCATCGTTTTCCTGGGCGGCACTCGCCTGTGCAGCACTGCTGCTCACGGCCTGTGGCAACAAGCCCGACGGCACCCCCTACGGCGTGGACCCCACCAAAACGACCGCTGGCCGCCAGGCCGCCGCCACCCGCGACAGCGCCCGCCGGCGGCCCCACGATGCCATTGGCATGCCCAAGGGCGCGGAGGTAAACGCCGTGACCAGCGGGGCCCGGGCGGGCACGCCGCCAGCCAGCATGCCGCAGTAGCCGGTTGCCCCGGTGCCCGAGCCCTCCCCTTACCTTTGCGCCGACATGGAAAAACCCAGCATTCCGCAAGGCACCCGCGATTTTGGCCCCGCCCAGGTGGCGCGCCGCCAGCACATTTTCAACGTTATCCGCCGCACGTTCGAAACGTTTGGCTACGCCCCGCTCGAAACCCCGACGCTCGAAAACCTGTCGGTGCTCACCGGCAAGTATGGCGATGAGGGCGACCAGCTGCTCTTCAAAGTGCTGAACTCCGGCAACTTCCTGGTGAAGGAGCGCCGCGGCGAAATCACGCCCCTCGTAACGGCCGAAGACCTCGACGCCGGCCCCAAAGCCGTGCTACCCAAAATTGCCGAAAAGGGCCTGCGCTACGACCTCACCGTGCCCTTTGCCCGCTACGTGGCCATGAACCGCGGCACGCTCACCTTCCCCTTCAAGCGCTACCAAATGCAGCCCGTGTGGCGCGCCGATAAGCCCCAGCGCGGCCGCTACCGCGAGTTTTACCAGTGCGACGCCGACGTGGTGGGTACCAACTCGCTGCTCTGCGAAGCCGAAATTGTGCTCATGATGGCGCAAGTGCTCAATGGCCTGGGCCTGGAAGACTTTACCATCAAAATCAACCACCGCGGGGTACTGCGCAACATTTACCAGGCGTTGGGCGGCGAAGGCAAGGAGACGGACCTGTTCGTGGCCATCGACAAGCTCGACAAAATCGGGCGCGACGGCGTGGGCCGCGAGCTGCTGGCCAAGGGCTTTACGGAGCCCACCATCGACATCCTGTTTGCCCTGCTGGGCGTGGAGGGCGACTACGCCGAAAAGCTGGAGCGCCTGATGGTGGGCTTCGTGACGGCCGGCGTGGAACCTGACGGCCTGCGCCCCACCGACGACAGCGACGACGACGATGACGCCGCCTACTACCGCGGCCTCAACGAGCTGGCCGAAGTGCGCGACCTGCTGCAAGCCAGCGGCTTCCGGCAGTTCGACCGGCTGGAGTTTGACCCCACCCTGGCCCGCGGCCTGAGCTACTACACGGGCTGCATCTTCGAAGTCAAAATCAACAACGTGGCCATGGGCAGCGTGAGTGGTGGCGGCCGCTACGACAACCTCACGGGCAGCTTTGGCCTGCCGGGCGTGAGCGGCGTGGGCTTTTCCTTCGGCGTCGACCGCCTCTACGACTGCCTCGAAAGCCTGGAGCTGTTCACCGAAACCGCCGAAACGCCCACCCGCGTACTGCTCACGCACTTCGACGCGGCCAGCGGCCGCGCCGCCCTGCCCCTGCTGGCCGAGTTGCGCGCCGCCGGCATCCCGGCCGAGCTCTACCCCGACGCTAGCAAGCTGCAAAAACAGTTCAAGTACGCCGATGCCAAGGGCATTCCGCTGGTGCTAGTGCTGGGCCCCGAGGAGCTGGCCGCCGGCCTGGCCAAAATCAAAATCATGAAAACCGGCGAGGAGAAAACCTTGGCAATGGACGAGGTAGTGAGCGCGCTCACAGTATGAGCCCTTTCCAAAAACGCACCGGCCGGGTAAGGGCCGGTGCGTTTTTTTAGTAGGCACCTTGGTGGTGGCTACTGGCGCCGCGCCCGTGGCGCGCCCCCGCCCTTTAAAGCTCACTGAGCAGCGACCCGAGCACGCGCACCGCTACACGGGTACCGTTGGGAGCCAAGCCGTTACCGTAGAGCTGCGCTGGCAGCGGCCCGATTCCGTCATGGGTGGCTTTTACTACCACCGCCGCCCCAACGTGTATGGCCTCACCTACCAAAAGCCCCGCGTTAAAGCCAAGGCGCTGGCGCTGGCGGTTACTGGTAGCCCGTCCAACTACTACGAGCCGGCTGGCACCTGGCAGTTCACAAGTGGCCCGCCCGGCGCGGTGCTGGCGGGCAGCTGGGTGCGGCCTGGCCAGCCGGCGCAGGCCTTCGTGCTGCACGAAAGCTACGCGGGAGCCGTGCGCTATACCCTTCAGAATCTGTTGCTAACTGGTGGGCCACCCGAGCCCGACCCAATCCGCGGTCGCGTGCTTACGTACGAGCGCACCTTCCTGACGCTGACGCAACCCGCGGCAGTGCCGGGTAAGCTACAGCGCGTGCTGGCCTCGAGCCCAGCCATTCGCCGCCGGCAAATGCTGGCCGGGCGCGAAAGCGATGCTGATGCCCACGTATGGCTAGAAGTGACCCTCAATGACTTCGGCCTCTTTAGCTACCAAATCAGCTACGATGCATTACCCTTTGGCGGCCAGCACCAGAACGACGCCCAAAGTGCCCTCTTTGCCGTAGCCACGGGCCAGCCCCTGACGGTAGCCAGCCAGCTGCGGCCCGGCTACGAGCGGCCCCTGCGCCGCTTACTCAGCGCCCACTTACTGCACGACGACAACCCCCAATTCGACGAAGTAAATAAAGAGCACAACAACGAATGGCGCTGGCGCAACAAATACGAAAACCCGAGCCAACTGGTACCGCTACCCGACCTGGAGGAAGACAGCGCCGACGACCTGACTCTAACCGCGGCGGGGCTGGAGGCTACGTATTCGCCCTTCAGCCTGTACGAATCACCGGGCGGCATGATGCCTTTTTACACCGTCCTCATCCCCTACCGCGAGCTGCGCCCGCTGGTGCGCCCCGGCACCCCACTGGCCCGCATGCTGTGGGCGCGGGGCCTATAGTAGCGGAACGTATCTTTTGGCGTTACTATCTCATTACCAAGCTAATAAAACGGATGTGCCTCTTGCAGACGGCGCGCTACCAGCGCGCCCGCTGGCGTGGTAATGCCAGCCATAAATACGTCCAGCATCGCCCGGTGCGCTTCGGCACTCTCCACGCCAGCGGCTTCGGGTGCGCCCAGGGTGCGCACTTGCGCAAACCAGCGCTCTACGTGCACGTCCATGTCCAGGGTAGCGTGGTAGAGGTCCTGGAGGATGCCCCAGCGCAGGTTGTTGCGCAGGTGCTCCACTGGGAAACTCGTCATGTAGGCCTGCCAGCGCTGGCGGCAGGCGGGGTAGTCGGCCGCTAGCTGCTGAAAAAATGGGCTGAGGCTCACCTTCATTTCCTGGCTTATCCAGTTGCGCAGTATCAGCAGCTCCTCCACAGCGGTGGAGCAGTGCTCCTTGTGGCGAAACAGCTCGGTGTGGATAAACATGGCGTGGGCATCGACCACGGCCTCCACCAGGGGCGTTTTATCCGCAAACCACCGGCGCACCGCGTGCTCGGGCATGCGCAGGTGGCGGCCAATGTCGGCCATCGACACCTCGGCAATACCCTGCTGCAAGTAGAGCTCGCGGGCCGCCGCCACAACGCGGGTGCGCTCATGGGCATCGGGCAGTTGGGCCGGGTCGGGGTCGAGAGCGGCAGTGGCCAAGGTGGGAGGAAGCAACATAGGGCAGGCCACCGGGGCGGTGGGAATAGTATTGGTCTTTATACCTGATTGGCGGGCGCCGGTTGCGGGCCTGGCGGGCGGGCGGGCGGAGTTATAGACAATTTGCACCTGGGCCGCGCCTAAGAGTAGCTAGCGGCGGACGGCCAACCTACTGCATGAGGGCCACCTCACTTACTTTGCAGCCAATGTCTTCTCCTCCAATCTACTGCTGGCTGCTCGTACTACTTATTTGCGGCGGCACCTTCGCTAGCCGGGCCACGCCCATTGTGCGCATCCGCTTGCAGGTGGCACCGGGCACCCGTTCCTTTACCTGCCGCTACCAGTTCACGCTGCCCGCCTCGGATACGACCTCCGTAGTGCAGTTGAACCTGAACCATGCGTACAAGCTGCTGCGCGTGCGCAGTACCCAGGCGCGGCAGCAGCGGGTCACCACCATGGTGTACACGGGCGACACGGTGCACCAGGTGCAGGTGCGCTACGCGCCCCACCCGCGGCGGCGGCAGGTGGAGCTCACGTACGCAGGCACGCTGGCCAAGGGAGAATTCACGGACCAAGTGGCCGTCTTTAGCGGCCACAGCAGCTGGCTACCTTTCCGGCCCTATGCCGAATATGAACTGGTGGCGTATGAGCTGGTGGTGCAAGCTCCGGCCGCCTACCAGGTGCGCAGCACCACCGCGGCCGTGCGGCAACGGCCCGGCGAGTGGGTGTTTCGCGGCACCACCAGCCACATTGAGCCCACTGCCTTCCTGGCGCAGCACTTCTACCAAAGCACGTCGGCCTCGACCCCACCCATTACGCTGGTGAAAACGGGCGCCCCCCTGGCCCGGCCCGATACGGTGCTGCTGCACCAAGCCGAAGCCATTGTAGCGTTTTACAACCGCACCATCGGCCGGCAGGACCCCATAGGGCGGTTTACCATTTTCCTGCCCGGCACCAACAGCGGGGCCTACGGGCTGCTCGACGATGCCACCGTTATCACCTACACCTCCTTTGACGTTACTACGCAGGAAGATTTGCTGATTCTGGCCCACGAGCTAAGCCACAAGTGGTGGGCCTACGGCTCGTTTCACGATGAAAACGGCTGGCTCAGCGAAGCATTTGCTACCTATTCGAGCCTTTTATACCTGCAAGCCAGCGGCGACGAAGCCGGGTACCGGGCCGAACTGGCCCGCCTGGCCGCCTCGGCAGCCGGCACGCCCCCGCTCTGGGGGTTCGACCGCTACCAGCACCCGTTTCCCCTGTATCGACGGGTCATTTACAACAAGGGCACCGGCATCTTAGCCGCGCTGCACCAGCGCGTTGGCACGGAGCTGTTCCTGACTATGCTGGCCCAAACGGCCGCCCAGAAAACGAGCACGACTACCGGGTTTCTCGCTACGGTGGCGCAAGTAGCCGGCCCCGAAGCTCAGGCGTGGCTAGTAGCCGAGTTGAAACGCTAGCCGTGCGGGTAGTGAAGGTTAGAGACGTTTCGGAATCAGTGTACAGCCAAGCAAGTAGCGCGGACTTTTAGTCCGCGAGTACCAAGCCACCTGGTGTAGCGCGGACTAAAAGTCCGCGCTACACCAGGCAAGTTGAGCGCCGCCAGTAGTTTGCTAAACCGTTTTAGGCGCTACTTTGCGGCATGATAAAGCACGTTTCGCTGGGGTTGGCTTTTCTAGTTAGCAGCCAAGCTATTGCCCAGGCTCCCCGCCCCAAGGCCGAAACAACTTCCTTTCAGATTGACCAGCCCTGGAGTGCCGCCGTAGACGTGCGCGCCGACATTGTGATGCTCTACGGCATCGGCGATGACTTTCCGGCGCGGGCGGCTTCGTGGGCGGGCAAAGGCTACGACGTGCAGTTTATGACCGGCATTGCCTGGGGCAACTACCAGTCCTATTTCGACGGCCGGTTTGATGGCAAAACCCACCCCGGCGACTTGCAAACGGAGCGCGACGGCACCCCTATTCTGCACGGGCCCACGGTGCCCTACGTAGTGCCCTCGCAATCTTATTTGGCCTACATGAAAACCCAGGTCAAGCAGGCCATTGACCTGGGGTGACGGCCATTTACCTGGAGGAGCCCGAGTTTTGGGCGCGCGGTGGTTACAGCGAAACCTTCAAGCAGGAGTGGCAGGCCTACTACCACGCGCCCTGGCAGCCGCAGCACGCATCGCCGGAGGCCACGTACTTGTCGTCCAAGCTCAAGTACCAGCTGTATTTCAACGCGTTGAAGGAGCTGTTTTCTTACGCCAAAAGCTACAGCGAAAGCAAGGGCCGGCGCGTGAAGTGCTTCGTGCCCACCCACTCGCTGCTCAATTACTCGGCCTGGGAAATTGTGAGCCCCGAGGCCAGCCTGGCGGCGCTGCCCGGCATGGACGGCTACATTGCCCAGGTGTGGACCGGCACGGCCCGCGTGCCCAATTACTTCCGCGGCGTGAAGAAGGAGCGGGTGTTTGAAAACGCGTTTCTGGAATATAGCTCGGTGCTGTCGATGACGGCGCCCACCAAAAAAACGGTCTACTTTCTCACCGACCCCATCGAGGACGGGGTGCGCAGCTGGGACGATTACAAGCGCAACTACGAGGCCACCTTCACGGCCGAGCTGATGTTTCCGACCGTCAATCACTTTGAGGTAATGCCCTGGCCTAATCGCATTTACCTGGGCAAGTTTCCGGTGGAGGGCCAGGCCGAGCCGCAGCCCATTGCGCCCGCCTACGCCACCCAAATGCAGGTGATGATTAACGCCCTGAACACCATGCCCCGGGCCGCCACCCACATGAGCGGCAGCCAGGGCGTGGCGGTGCTGCTCGGCAACTCGATGATGTTTCAGCGCTTCCCCACCCACAAAGGCTACGAAGACCCGCTGCTGTCCAACTTCTACGGCCTGGCGCTGCCCCTCTTCAAGCGCGGCGTGCCAGTGGGCCTGGTGCACATGGAAAACCTGGCCTACCCCGAGGCCCTGCGCGATACCAAGGTGCTGGTAATGTCCTACGCCAACATGAAGCCGACCTCGGCCCTGGTGCACGAAAAGCTGGCCGAGTGGGTGAAAGCCGGCGGCGTGCTAGTGTACTATGGCCGCGATGCCGACCCGTTTCAGCAGGTGAAAGAGTGGTGGAACACCGCCCCCCTGCACTACGCCACGCCCCTGGCGCACCTGCTGGAAATCATGCACTTACCACTCACTAAAACTGATGCCGCCTACGCCTACGGCCGGGGCAAAGTGTACGTAACGCGCACCGACCCCAAGGAGCTGGCCATGCAGGCCCAGGCCGACCAGCCCTTCGTGCAGCAAATCCAAACGGCTTACGAGCGCGATGCCCACGCGGGCCCGCTCGCCTTCAAAAACTCCTACCGCCTCGACCGCGGCCCCTACACCCTCGCCGCCGTGCTGGATGAGAATGAGAACCAGCAGCCATTGGTCATTCAGGGCCCCTTGCTGGACCTCTACGACCCCGAGCTGCCGGTGCTGCCGGCCAAGTCGGTGGCGCCCGGCCAGCAGGCTTTTCTGTACCGGCTCGCGCCCGGCCCGGCCACTAAAACGCCCCAGGTGCTGGCGGCCGCGGCCCGGGTGTACGACTTCAAGGTGCAGAAAACCAGCGTGTCGTTTTTGGCTAAAAGTCCGGCCAATACCAACAACGTGATGCGGATTCTGCTGCCGGCCAAACCCACGCAAATAGCCGCCACCCGCCAAGCGCAGGCCGAGCCAACCACCCACACCTGGGACGCCCAAACTAACACGCTACTCCTGAAATTTAAGAATTACTCGGAGGGCGTAAGCGTGAAAATCAGCCTGTAGCCCGAGCCTACCGGGGTCGACCTATTTCAACCTACAACCACCCATCGGACGGCAACTGAGTGGCCGGCCCCGTGGCCCGGCGGGCTACTTTTGCAACCTATGCCCCTCCTCTCCCTCGCCCACGCGCTCACCCTGCCCGAGCTGGCCGCCGCCTTCCAAAGCCGCGAGGCGCTTACGCTGCCCGCCGAGGCTGTGGCCTGCATGCAGGCCGGCTACGACTACCTGCACCACCGCCTGGCCGCCGCCCCCGACCAGCCCATTGAGGGCGTCAACTCGGGTCTTGACCTTGCGCATACTACTGTTATTCAGCCACATGAACAAGCCCAGCTGCAAGTAAACCTACTGATGTCACACGCCTGCGGCACCGGAGCCGAGGTACCTACTGCCTTGGTGCGCCGCATGCTGCTGCTAAAAGTGCAGAGCCTGAGCTACGGCCACAGCGGCGTGGCAGTGGCTACGGCCAAGCGCCTGCTCGACTACTTCAACCGCGATGTGTGGCCCGTGGTGTACGAGCAAGGCGCCCAAGCCGCGCTGGCGCACCTGAGCCTGCCGCTGCTGAGTTTAGGTGAAGTCAACTACCAGGGCTACCGGCTGGCGGCTAGCGACGTCAACAGTCTATTTGGCTGGGAGCCGTTGCCGCTCCAAGCCAACGAAGCGCTGGCGCTGCTCACCGGTATGCAGTTTATGCTGGCCTACGCCACCGAGGCGCTGGAGCGCACCCAGCGCCTGCTCAACGCGGCCGACGT
This sequence comes from Hymenobacter arcticus, assembly GCF_054779975.1. Classification (NCBI taxonomy): domain Bacteria; kingdom Pseudomonadati; phylum Bacteroidota; class Cytophagia; order Cytophagales; family Hymenobacteraceae; genus Hymenobacter; species Hymenobacter arcticus. Next base: position 35,550 of record NZ_BAAGXF010000013.1, on the reverse strand, counting down.
GATTGGGGCGCTCTCCACGGAGGCCTTTGGGGGGCAGGGGCAGCCGTTTGCCGAAAGCGTGCAGCGCCTGCGGCCGCACGCCGGGCAGGCGCTGGTGGCCGCTCGCCTGCGCGGGCTGCTGGCCGGCTCCGGGCTGCCAGCCCAGCCCCGCGATGGCGGGCCGGACCCCTACTCCTTCCGGTGCCAGCCGCAGGTGCACGGGGCCAGCCGCGACGCGGTGGCCTACGTGGCCCAAACCATCGAAATCGAGTGCAACTCGGTGACGGACAACCCCAATATCTTCCCCGATGAAGACCTTATCCTGAGCGGGGGCAACTTTCACGGACAGCCGTTGGCCCTGGCCCTCAACCACCTGGCGCTGGCCGTGGCCGAGCTGGGCAGCATCTCGGAGCGCCGCACCAGCCAGCTTATTTCGGGGAAGCGTGGGCTGCCGGCTTTCCTGGTGGCCGAGCCGGGGCCAAACGTGGGCCTGCTGATGCCGCCGCGCACCGCCGCCAGCCTGGTGAGCCAAAACCAACAACTGTGCACGCCCGCCAGCGCCGCCAGCTACCCAGGCAGCCACGGCCAGGCCGACCACGTGAGCATGGGCGCCAACGCCGCCACCCAGGCCCGCCGGGTGGTTGATAACGTAGAGCAAATCCTGGGTATTGAGCTGCTCACGGCGGTGCAGGCGCTGGACCTGCGCCGGGCTGTGGGGTCGGGCTTCCCGCGCAGCAGCCCGGCCCTGGAAGCCGTGGCGGCCGCCTTCCGCGAGGTGGTTACCTTCGTGTCGCGCGACCAGGTGCTCTCCCCCGACTTGCACCGCGCTACCCGCTTCGTGCGGGAGTACGACTGGGCTTAAAAAGGCGTTGCTGTGAGCATGAAACCGTTTTTTCTTTCCATACTGCGCCAGGTCCTGCCCGCCTTGCTTCTGGCGGGAGCGCTGCTGGCACCAGCCGAGCCGGCTCTGGCCCAATGCACCATCAATACCCCGCCCGCGGGCTGCGCCACGCCCTTTGTAGCCATCGACGTAGCCACGGGCCAGGAAGTGCAGGCGCTATGCGTGGGCCGGGCCGTACGCTTCGACCTGAGCTGCGGCCGCACCGTAGCAGCTAATTTATTGTATTATAATGCCTTAGCTGGCACTAACGCCACACCGGCCAACTGCAACTTTATCCCTGCCCAGCTAGCTAACAACACGTTCACCCCCACCACGCCCGGCCCATTCACTATCTCGGAGCTAGCTAACCCCGCGCCCGGCAGCGGCGGCGGCACAGGCACGGTATATGTGCGCAATTTTCAAGTAGTTGCCGCACCGGCCCCCAGTTTCACGCTAGCTGCTTGCCTGAACAACACCGTCGCACTGACCCTCACCGCCAGCGGCTACGACCAGTATTTTGCCCAAGTCGGCGGCGGGGCGCTCATCGGGCCGCTGGCGGCGGGCAGCACCACCACGCTCCCGGCCGCGGCGGGCAGCAGCGTCACCATCATTGGCCGCTATCTCACCAATGGCCTGTGCAGCGGCCAGGCCACCCAACCGGTACCCACCCTGGCCGCGCCCCAAACGCCCACCCTCAGCCGCCTCACGGTGCAGGGTGCGCTACCCGGCAGCATCTCACTCGATATCAGTAACTTACCCACTGGCTATATCTACGACGTGCAGCGGGCCGATGCCAGCAGCCCCTCCGGCTTCCGGCGGGTGCAGGCCGGCATAGCGGGTAGTGGCACGCTCACCCTGGCCGCGGCCGCGGCGGGCCAGTACCGCCTGGGCCGCCGCGACGTGTGCCGCACCGATTCGGCGTTTTCGGCCTTGGTGCCCACCATCGCGCTCAGCGCCGCCTCGCTCAACAACGTCAATAACCTGACCTGGCAAACGGCCGGGCCCGTTACCGGCTACACAGTGTTGCGCGATGGCGCCGCGCTCACTACCCTGCCCGCCACGGCCACCAGCTACGCCGACGCGGCCGTGGCCTGCGGCACCCGCTACACCTACCGCTTGCAAGCCACCGTGGCCGGGGGCAGCCAATCGGTATCCACTGAGGTGGCGGTGGCTACCGTGTCTACCCTGCCCCCGCCCACACCGCTGCTCAACGCCAGCTTCAACCTGGCTAATCGCCTCACCCTCACGGCTACCCAGGCCAGCGGCGCGGCCCTGCCCGCCGGCGGCCAGTTGCTGTATAGCCGCCGGGGCGGGCCGGGCGCGCTCGACTTCGCGGCCGTGCCCACTGCCACCGATACCCTGCGCGACCCCGCTACCCTGGCTGCCCTGCTGGCCGCGCCACCCTGCTACACCGCCCGCCTGCTCGACATCTGCGGCAATACCTCGGCCGCCAGCCAGCCTACCTGCCCCAGCCTGCTCACGGTGGCCGCCGCCGACCCCGATGGCCTCACGGCGCAGCTCAGCTGGTCGGCCTTTCGGGGGCCAGGCAGCCCGGCCACGGGCGTCAGCTACCGCGTGCTCACCCTCGCCGCCGATGGCGCGGTGCTGGCCACCTCGGGCGCCCTCACCGGCCTCACCTACCTTGACCCCGCCCCGCCCACCGACCGCCAGATTCTGCGCTACCGAGTGCAGGTGAGCGGCGCGGGGCTGCCGGCCGGCACGGTCAGCTACTCCAACGTGGCCAGCCTCACGCGGCGGCCGCTGCTGGTGGTGCCCAATGCCTTTACGCCCAACGGCGACGGCCTCAACGACGTGCTGGAGCTAAAAGGCCGCTACCTAACTGGCTTTGTTTTCGTAGTAATCAACCGCGATGGCCAGGAGGTATTCCGGGCCACCGACCGCAGCCAAACCTGGGACGGCACCATTCGGGGCCACGCCCCCATCAGTTCGGCCTACGTGTGGCGCTTCACGCTGCGCGACGAGGCTGGTCAGGATTTCAGCCAGACTGGTACCGTAACTATTTTAAGATGATACGTTTACGAATATGACAACCCAAAAAGAACGTCATGCTGAGCTTGTCGAAGCATCTCTACCACGCCGGCTAGGATTACTAATCCTCACGGCGCGGTAGAGATGCTTCGACAAGCTCAGCATGACGTTCTTCCTTTAGTACGATTCAGCCAACAAGCACAAACAACCAATTAACCAACCGACCACCAACACTTTCCCCATGCCCGACTCCCAATTTGCCGCTACGTACCACCTGGGTCAGTACCAGCCGGCCATTGACGCCAAAATCGCCGACCTCAACGCGCACGATTTTACCACCCGCTTCTGGCAGAAAGACGCCACCCTGTGGACCCAGGACGCCGAGGCCCAGCAGAGCATCCGCAGCTTCATGGGCTGGCTCGACACGCCCGAGGTGATGACCAAGGCCGTGGCCGAAATCAAGCAGTTTGTGCAAGAAGTGCAAGTCGCTGGTTTTCAGCACGTAGTCGTGATGGGCATGGGCGGCAGCACCATGGCCCCCATCGTGTTCGAGCGCTCGTTTGACCAGGGCGGCCTGCCCCTCTCCATCCTCGATACCACCGACCCCGGCACCGTAGCCGCCCTCGAGGCCACGCTGCCCCTAGAACACACCCTGTTTGTGGTGGCCAGCAAGTCGGGCACCACGGCCGAGCCGCTGGCTTTCGGCGATTATTTCTACGACAAGGTAAAGGCCATCAAGGGCGACAAGGCGGGCGAAAACTTCGTAGCCATCACCGACCCCGGTTCCAAGTTCGTGACCCAGGCCACGGCCGACGGCTACCGCCACATCTTCTTGAACTTCAGCGAAGTAGGCGGCCGTTTTTCGGCGCTTACCTACTTCGGCCTGGTGCCCGCTGCCCTCTACGGTATTGATATCGAAGCCCTGCTGCACGGCGCGGTGGAGATGATGCAAGCCTGCGGCGCCAAAGGCCCGGTGGCCGACAACCCCGGCCTGCTACTGGGCACCGCCATCGGCTACCTGGCCACCCAGGGCCGCGACAAGCTCACCCTCATCACCCCCGACACCCTCAGCAGCCTGGGTTTGTGGCTGGAGCAATTGCTGGCCGAAAGCACTGGTAAAGAGGGCAAAGGCATTTTGCCCGTGGCCGGCGAGCCCTTGGGTGTCCCCGACGAGTACGGCACCGACCGCGTGTTTGTGTACGTGGGCTACGACAACTTCGCCGACCAGGCCAGCCTCGACAAGCTCAAGGCGCTGGAAGACGCCGGCCACCCGGTTGTCATCATCCGCCTAGGCGCACCCCTGGATTTGGGCCGCGAGTTCTATCGCTGGGAAATCGCGGTGGCCGTGTCGGGTATCATCTTGGCTATCAACCCCTTCGACCAGCCCAACGTGCAGGCCGCCAAAACGGCTACCGACAAGCTGATGAAGGAAGTGACCGAGAAGGGCCAACTGCCCAGCCCCGGCCAGCCCACCGCCGCCGCCGATGGCATCAGCTACTACAGCCCCACGGGCGGCACCGATGCGGCCGGCGTGCTGCTCGCTTTCTTCCAGCAGGCCCAGCCTGGCAACTTCATGACCCTGCAAGCCTACCTGCACGAGTCGGACAAGCTGAACGCCAACCTGGCCGAGTTCCGCCAGCAGGTGCAGGACAAGCTGCGCATCGCCACCACTTCGGGCTACGGCCCGCGCTTCCTGCACTCCACCGGCCAGTACCATAAGGGCGGCCCCAACGGCGGCCTGTTTGTGCAGTTCACCGCCGACCACCCGCAGGACCTGCCCCTGCCCGGCCGCACCTACACCTTCGGCACGTTTGAGAACGCCCAAGCCCAGGGCGACCTGCAAGCTCTGCGCGACAACGGCCGTCGCGCCCTGCACATCCACCTCGGCCCCCACCCCGAGCAGGCGCTGCCCACCGTGCTGGCCGCCCTCAAAACGGCCCTGGCAAAAATGGTTTAATTAATAAGTAGCCAGCTCATTATACTTTCCGAGAAGCCCGCCTTGTTTACGCAGGGCGGGTTTCTTTGTAGTTACTTAAACAGGAGTTAACCAGCTAGCTTTCCCGCTGAGTTACGCGGAGGCGAATTGCTGAGGTTCGCGGAGTGCAGTAGAAAATCTCAGCGAACCTCGGCGATTTACCTCCGCGTAACTCAGCGGGAAAGCTACCTTGCGCAAGGCCTGTCAAATAGGAGTCTGGCAGGCCTTCGCAGGCCCGGGTTTGAACTAAATTTGCCGGCCTGGGTTGCCCCTGGCAGCCGCCCGCCCACTTGGGGCGGGGCCGGCACAATCCTTTCTCAACCATTTTCCGGCGCGCCGGAAACTACTATTCTTTACGACTATGGCATTCGACATGATGGGCATGATGGGTAAGGTGAAGGAGCTGCAAGACAAAATGCAGTCCGCCCAGGCGCAGCTTCAGCACATTACCGCCACTGGCGAGGCGGGCGGCGGCTTGGTAAAAGCCACCGTCAACGGCCACCGCATCCTCGTGAAACTCGAAATCGACCCTTCGCTGCTCACGCCCGAAGACCGCGAAATGCTGCCCGACCTCGTGATTGCCGCCGTAAATAAGGCTTCGGAAGCCGCCGCCGAGCAAGCGCGCCAAGAGCTTCAGCGCCAGACCAGTGGCTTGATGCCTAACATCCCCGGCCTCGACCTGAGCAACTTTGGCAGCTGAGAATTTGAATTCAGGATTGGGAAGGAAGAAGGACGAATTACCCCCGGGAGATACTTCGGGAAATTCATCCTTCCTGCTTCCCAATTCCCAATTAAGCCCCGCATCCGATGTGGCCATTGTGATTCTCAATTACAACGGCGAGCATTTTTTGCGGCAGTTTTTGCCCGGCGTACTCACCCACGCGGCCGGGGCCCGCGTGGTAGTGGCCGACAATGCCTCCACCGACGACTCGGTGCCGCTGTTGCGCCACGGCTTCCCGGAAGTGGAGTTGCTGCTTTTTGCCGAAAACCTGGGCTTTTGCGAAGGTTACAACCAGGCACTAGCCCAGTTGGATAGCCCATTTTTTGTGCTACTCAACTCCGATGTGGACGTGCAGCCCGGCTGGCTGCCCCCCCTGCGTGAGTTGCTGCTAGCCAACCCCCGCATTGCCGCCGTGCAGCCTAAAATACTGGCTTACAGCGACCCCACGCTGTTTGAGCACGCGGGCGGCGGCGGCGGCTACCTCGACCAGCTGGCGTACCCGTTTTGCCGGGGCCGCCTCTTCGACACCCTCGAAACTGACCACGGCCAGTACGACGACCCACGCCCCGTAGCCTGGGCCAGCGGTGCCTGCTGCCTGGTACGGGCCAGCGCCTGGCGCGAGTTAGGTGGCCTGGAACCGGCCTTTTTTGCCCACATGGAGGAGATTGACTTCTGCTGGCGAGCCCAGAATGCGGGCTACGAAATCTGGTACCACGGCGGGACCCGCGTGCACCACGTGGGCGGCGGCACCCTCCCCAAATCCAGCCCCCGCAAAACCTACCTCAACTTTCGCAACGGGCTGGCGCTATTGTATAAAAACGCGGCTCCCAGCGAGTTATCTAGCGCCTTTACGCTACGCCTGGTGCTCGACTGGGTAGCCGCCTTGCGCTTTTTGCTGGCTGGCAACTGGCCCGAAGCTCAGGCCGTGGGCCGGGCGCATTGGCACTTTTTCCAGAAGTTCGGTTACTGGCGGCAGCGCCGTCGCCTGGCCCAGCCGCGCCTGCTGGTGCGCCAGCGGGCTGGTACCTACGCGGGCAGCCTAGTATGGGCGTACTTTGCGCAGGGTAAGAAGAAATTCTCGCAGCTAATTAACATGTAACTTACTATTTTTCAGTAATTTATAGCAGATACTAACTCCTGATGCGTAAGGTATACCCGGTTTTAATAATGGCGGGACTGCTGGGCTGCTCTTCGCCAGCTACCCAGCAGGCGGCCCAGCCCGCTAAGCCCGTCGCTGCTTCACCGGCCCAGCCCGCTACTGCCCCCGAGTTGGCTGTGAAGGATTACCTGCAATGGTATGCGGCGCACCACGACGAGTTTAATGCCGATTTCATCACGGGTGGTGGCCTGGATAGTACCACATTTTACGCGGTAGACATGTCGGCGGCCGACGACTGGCTGGCCCGACTAAGCCAAAGCAAGCATTTTTCGGCAGCCTATGTGCAGGGTTGGCGCGACTACATCGGCAGCTACGCTGATACACTGCGGCGGCGCCCGCAAAACGATGGTCCACCAGAAGGCTTTAGCTACGACCTGCTGATGCTATCGCAGGAGGCTGACACGCGGCTGGAAGAGCTACAAAAAGGCACTATGCTAACCAGTTACGCCGCCACAAAAGACAGTGCCACCGTGCAGGCCCGCGGCCAGCAGCACGAGGGCTGGCGCGAAGGCCTTGACTTCACCTTGTCTCAAAATCCGGCTGGCAAGTGGCTGATTGACAGCATCGAAGTGCCTACCAACTTGGCGCAGTAGCGCCAAGTTGGCGTGGGTTTTATAGCAGGCTCGGGAGGGCTACAAATCCCACACGGTGCTACGCTGCTGACGCCAGGCCCGGCGGATATTCATCCAGAACACGCCGGCGAAGTACAGCACAATGGGCGAACCAAACGTGAAGAACGAGGCGTACACAAACGAGAGCCGGATGCTGCGCGTGCTGAATCCCCAGCGCTGTCCCAGGGCCGAGCATAGCCCAAAAGACTGGGCCTCGATGAAGTCGGTAAAGCGGTGCATAGGACGAAGGTTTGGGCGGCGCGGTGCAACTTTGCTGGGCTAAGATACAACTTAACCAGCAGCAAACGTTAGGTCGCTTCTTACGTTAAGGCGCGGGCCGGGTTACTGTCCGGCTTATGTTAGCTGCCGTCATTTTTCTTCGTTTTGCATTTATACTCAATAAGTAAGCTCCGCTGGGCGAGCCTGTTCCTGGCCCTGCTGCTCACCGGCTGCTCGCCTCTACCCAAGATGCTGCAAACGGCCGAAACCGGCCGCCGCGTAACCGTGGAGCCCGCGCCACTCACGGCCGTGGGCGAGGCCGTGCCCTTTGAGGCCACTGCCCGCGTGGCGGGTAGCCACCTGCACAAAGGGGCTGTGTATGAGGTGCTGCTTACTTACCAATACGACCACGACCTGCGCCTCGACACGGTGGGCCGCCTCTCGTTTGCCCAAAGTGAATTCACCTACGACGATTCGGTGAAAGGCCGCCTCGTGAGCCGCCGCCGCTTTACCATCCCTAATACGCCGCAGCGCGCGCCGGGCCAGCTCATGGCCCGCGGCCAGGTGCGCGAATTGAAGCCCCACGGCAAGGTGCTGACTGCCAAAACGGCAACGCTTGTGGCCCGCGGCATTGCCGACCCGGCCCGCCGCGTGGTCATCGAGGATACGCTGCTGGCGCTGCTGCCCGAGTCGGCCAGCAATGTGATGAGCGGCACCCGCACGCTGCCGCTTTTCTTTGACCAGGGACAGTGGTTTATCCGCTCGCACCTAGGCACCAACATTGCGGCGCTCGAAGACCTCATCGACCAAAACCAGCACACCCAGCGCGTGCTCATCGCGGCCGGCCACTCGCCCGATTCCACCGATGCCCACCAGCCAGCACTGGCCAGCAAGCGCGTCAAAATGTTGCTCTACTACTACAAGCAGCGTGTGAAAGGCTTTTCGTATCTCAATAAGGTTGAGAATATTAAGTTTGATACCCTAGCCTACCGCAACAGTTGGGAGTTGCTGCTCAACCAGGTACAAAACTCGGTGCTGAAGCCCGCGCAGCAGGATTCGGTGGTGAGCATCATTAACGACACGCGCGGCACGTTTGCCCAGAAGGAAAAGGCGCTGCACAAGCTCAGCTACTTCGATTACCTGGAGGACTACATCTACCCGGTGCTGCGCTGGGGCACGGTGGCCGTAACCTACACCGCGCCAACGCGCTACGACTCGGAGGTATATATTCTGAGCAAGAAGATTTTGGAAAAAGAGGCCGCCCTCGACGCCCTCACGCCCGAGGAACTGCGCTACTCGGCCACCCTTACGCCACTGCTAGCCGAGAAGCAGCGCATTTATGAGCTGGCCGCCGCCAGCACTGCCCGCTGGGAGGCTTTTTACAACCTGGGCACCGTGCTGGCCCTGCGCGCCGAAAAAGAATCGAGCCTGAAGGTGCAGCAGAACTACTACCACCGGGCGGCCGTCAACTTCACGCTGGCCGCCCACCGCCACCCCACGGCCGAGCTGTTTTACCGCGCCGCCTCGGCCCACCACCACGCCCAAGAGCGCCTGGAGGCCCTGCAAGACTACGACTACGCCATTAAGCTGGGGGGGCCGCGCGCTATTCTGCGCAAGGTTTTTTCGGATAAAGCGGCCCTCGAAATTCAGGTAGGTCAGCCCGAGCAGGCACTCACCAGCCTGCGCCTGGCCGGCCCCAGCTACCAAAACTATCTCAACCAAGCCTTGGTACTGGTGCAGAGCGGCGCTTACGATGCCGCCGCCGCCCAGTACCGCCTGGCTCTCGACCTGCGCCCGCAAGCCGCCGCGCCGCACTACGGCCTGGCCGTGGCCGCCGCCCGCCGCCACGACGAAGCCACCCTAGCCACCGAGCTGCGCCAGGCCGTGCAGCTCAACCGCGACCTCGCCACTCAGGCTACCGAAGACCTGGAGTTTCAGGACTACGTGCAGCGCTCAGCGTTTCGGGAGGCACTAAAATAAATTAGGAATTTAGAATGGGGAATGAGGAATTGCTGCCTCATTTTATAGACTGCAATTCTAAATTCCTCATTCCCCATTCTAAATTCCCATTGTAGCTTTGCGTACCGGCCGTGTGCCGGCTTTTGCTAGTCTAATTGATGCGTACCATTCAATTCCGCGAGGCCCTGCGTGAGGCCATGAACGAAGAAATGCGCCGCGACCCCTCCGTTTTTTTGATGGGCGAGGAAGTGGCCGAGTACAATGGTGCCTACAAGGTGAGCCAGGGAATGCTCGACGAGTTTGGGCCTGAGCGCGTGATTGATACGCCGATTGCCGAACTGGGCTTTGCTGGCATCGGAGTGGGCGCGGCCGCCAACGGCCTCAAGCCGATTATCGAGTTTATGACCTTCAACTTCTCGTTGGTGGCCATCGACCAGGTGATTAACTCGGCCGCTAAAATATACTCGATGTCGGGCGGGCAGTACTCCTGCCCCATCGTGTTTCGCGGGCCTACCGGCAACGCCGGCATGCTGTCGTCGCAGCACTCGCAAAACTTCGAGAACTGGTACGCTAACTGCCCCGGCCTCAAGGTAGTAGTACCCTCCAACCCCTACGACGCCAAGGGCTTGCTGAAAGCCTCCATCCGCGACCCCGACCCGGTTATTTTCATGGAGTCGGAGCTGATGTACGGCGACAAAGGCGAGGTGCCCGAAGAAGAGTACATCCTCGAAATCGGCAAGGCTAACATCGTGCGCGAAGGCAAAGACGTGACGCTGGTGAGCTTCGGCAAAATGATGAAGCTGCTTTACACCGCCGCCGACGAGCTGGCCAAAGAAGGCATCTCGGCCGAGGTGATTGACCTGCGCTCGGTGCGGCCCATCGACTACGATACCCTCATTAACTCGGTGAAGAAAACCAACCGCATGGTGGTTATCGAAGAGGCTTGGCCGCTGGCCAGCATCTCGGGCGAGCTGGCCTACATGGTGCAGCGCCGCGCCTTCGACTACCTCGACGCGCCGGTTATCCGCATCACCTGCGCCGACGTGCCCCTGCCCTACGCCCCCACCCTCATCGAAGCGTCGCTGCCCAACGTGGCCCGCATCCTGAAGGCCGTGAAGGAAGTAACCTACGCCAAAGCGTAAGGTAAAACGGAGTGGTACTCCGTTTGTCGCTAGCGCAGATTGTGCAATGACAAACGGAGCACCACTCCGTTTTACATGTTAAAAAGCCCCGCTGCACTACGCAGCGGGGCTTTTTAAATACCAGTAATCATCAGTTAGTCAGTATCTTGCGCGCCATTTGTGGCGGCTGTTTTAGGGGCAGCTTTCTTAGCGGCGCCGGCTTTAGCAGCGGCCGAGTGCTGGGTTTTACCGGCGGCGGCGCTCACTTTATCGGCGGCTTTCTTGACGGTGCCGGCGGCTTGGGCAGTGGCGCTGGTGGTAGGCTTCTTGACCGCGGCGGGCTTGGCAGCCGGCTTAGCGGCGGTTTTGGGCTTGCTGGCGGGGGCGGCTTTCTTGTCGTCGGTGCTGAGACCCACGCGGCTTTTGAGGTCCTCGGTGAGGCCTTTGAACTGCTTTTCGAGGTCGGCGCGCTTGCTCTCGCTGTTCTTGAGCAGGTCGTCCACTATCTTTTTGCCCTCCTGCTCCGAGAGCTTGCTTTCTTTCACCAGCTTCTCGATGGCGGTTTGCATGGCCTTGTTGCCCTGCGAGAGAAAGCCTACGCCGGTGTTGATGAATTTCTTAAACAGGTCGTCCATGAGATTGCCAGAAATTAGAAAGGTGAAGAATTTGAAAGTGAAGGCGTTAAGTCAGAGAGGCAGCGGGTAAGCCACTTGGTAAGTGGCTCGCCAAGCGTAGGCAATTGCCAGGCCTGCCAAACGACCAGCAATATACTTAGCAAGCAAGCTATTACCCCTGCTTTTTACCCAGCTTGTGACCTCGGTAGCCCTTGATAGCCAGCGGTATCCAGCCCAGCACCGGGATGAAGTAGGCCAGTACCAAGGGGTTGCGCCACAGCAGCTTCCAGAACGTGCCGGGGCGGTCGAGCTGCATGTCGAAGTCGCGCTCGCCGTTGGTGACGTAGCGGCGCTCGAACTCGGCGAAGGCGGCGGGCCAGGCAAAGGGCAGGAAAAACGGGAAGTAGCGGCGGTTTTCCTTCATGCGCTGCCACAGCTCGCGCCATTGGTAGGGGTGCTGGCCGTGGGCGGCCACGGCGGCGTCCATCTCCACCTGCATGAGCTGGCGTACCTGCTCGCTCAGCGCCAGGTACTCTTCGCGGGTCAGCTCGTCGTGTTTTTTGGTAGTGAGAGTGCTGGGCCGGATGCGGGTGCCCATCACAAAGGTGAGCTTGGCGGGCAGGGCCAGGTAAAAAATCCAGGGCTGCACCAGCATCAGCAGCAGCAGCAGGGTGATGGGCAAAAACGGGATGCCGATTTTCTTCACCAGCCGGTTTATCCACTCGAAGCTGTAGGCGTAGGGGTCGAGGTACTCGCCGTTGATGCAGTAGAAGGGAATGATGTCGGTGTTATGCAGCAAACTCATGCGCAACATGCTGGTAGCTAGCCGCTGAAACTGGTACTTGCGGTTAAAGCCCTTGCCAATGCCGGCCACGCCCTCGGGGTACAGCATCAGGTTGTGCTCCTGGTAGTACATCATGGTTTCGAAGTTGCGCGTGGTGGCATCCACGCTGCCGCACTTCTTCCAAAAGTCCCGCACCAGGTAGGGGTTCATCAGCGTGGTGGCCGAGAGCATGGGGGCCGAGAGCGGCCGCGGCAGGTCGCGCAGCGAGCCGGTGCGCTGCAGCAAGTGGCGCCACAGGTGCGAGAGCGAAATAATGGCATCCCAGGGGAAAGCCATGCCCGAGTGGTTGGAGGCAAAAATGAGGGGCCGGTCGGGGTTGTTGCGCTCCGGGAAAGGCTCAAAGCCCACCAACTTTGTTCTAAACCATACTCTATCAAGTAGTTGCAGAATATTCTCGTCCAGCGTCTGCGTAAATTCCTCCCGAAAATAATCGCGGTAGATGTGCTGATTAGCCTGAATATCGGGCGGCGGCAGCGTGGCAGAATCGGTGGCGGCGGCGGGCATAAAGCGGGAAGTGAGCGGCCGCGAAAGATAGGGGCAAGGGGCGGGGCAAAAAGTACGGAATTCAGGGCTTGAAGCACCATTTTACCCCGCTCCCACCCCACCCAGCAAGTTCATATCTGGCGCTTGAGCTTCACGCTGACGGGGTGCAGCTCGCCATCGGCCCGGCGCAGCACCAGATACAGCACGCGGCCGTTTTGCGAGTGCAACATGTGGTTGAGGTCGGTCATGGACAGGAAGGAGGTGGGAATGAAGTTGATGCTGACCAGCTCCTCGCCCTCGGCCACGCCGCCGGTGGCGGCCGGCGAGCCGGGCACCACGCGCAGCACCTGGTACTGGCGGTAGTTGGGGCCGGTGGCCAGCAGGTCGAGGCCGCACATATCGTGCTCAAATGGCTCGCCAAGCGCCGTGGTGGGGCGCAGCAGCAGCCGGCTGTGGGGGTAGTCGATAACGGTGGTGAAGCGCTTGAGCACCTCGTAGCCCAGGCTGCCGTGGCGGGCGCGCTCGGTGCCCGAGAGGCGGCTGTGCACCTGGCTCGAATCGGGGAAGGAGGTGAGCACGTGCGACAGGTTGTAGCGCCCCAGCTGCACGGCCGCCACCCGCCCCAGCGACCCGCTAATGAGCCCCGTGAGGCCCCGCCCCAGGTCGGTACGCAGGCGCACCTCAGGCAGCCGTAGGCGCTGGTCGGCCGAGGTTTCGATGCTGAGGGCGTGGCCGGCCCCGGTATCGAGCAGCAGGCGTAGGGCCAGGGGCGCGGCATTGGGGCCGGCACCTAGCTGCTGCACGCCCACCGAGAGGTAGGCCTTATCGTGGTCGAATACCAGCGGCAGGCTAGCCCAGCGCCGGCCCTTGGGAGCCTTGTAGCGGGCGGGGTCGGCGAGTATCAGCTGGTGCTGGTCGGGGTGAATGGTCACCACGAACGAGCGAAACAAATCGCTCCCCATAATGCCGTGGATGGGCATGCCCACGTAGCCCGAAAGGTCAAGCACGTCGCTGCTCAGCACCAGCCAGGTCATGCCGGCCGCTTCGGCCCCGGGCAGGGTTACGCGCACGTTGGTGGCCTCATAGGCGCGCAGCCCGCTATCGGCCCCGCCCACGCCCATCATGCGGTATTCTTCGCCACGGCTCAGGTGCAGCTGGCTGGCCACCTGGGGGTCGGTGATGAGGCTGGTGCCCACCCCCGTATCGAGCAGAAAATTATAGGGCCCCTGCCCATTGAGGCGCACCGCCACGATAACCAGGTTGCGCTGCGAGATGTAGTCGAAGCGCGTTTGGTGCCGTCCGCGGTGGGTGAGGGCGAAGGTGGCTGTCGGCCCCGCCGCTACCTGCGCGCTGGCCGGGCCAAGGCTGGGTAGCCCCACCAGCAACGCCAGTAGCAGCCCGCCAAACCGGCGCCAACCCAATAAGAAACGCGCGCGCATAGCACTTGGTATATTTAGCCGGAGAAAGGCTAAATATACAACGAGTTACGGGCGTTAGCAAGGGGTGATTTGGTGGGGTATTCGGGCGTGGCAAACCGGCCTTCTGCCCGCACTCGAAGTCGTGTTTAAGGCTGGTCCCAGTGACCGGCAGGGTCGTAATACAAGGCCCCGGCCTGGATGGTGAGCGGGGCCGCCAGGTTGTTGTGGTAAAGCTGGCCGGTGCCCAGGCCCTGGGCAAAGCCCGCCACATCGTACTCGCCCGTGAGCTGGGCCACGGCGTTGAGGCCGATATTCGATTCGAGGGCCGAGGTTATCCACCAGGCAATGCCGCGGGCTTCGGCCAGGGCTATCCAGCGGCGGGTGGCGGCGTGGCCGCCCAGCAGCGTGGGCTTGAGCACGAGGTAGGGCGGGCGCACCTCATCGAGCAGCGCCTCCTGGCGGGCGGGGTCGGTAAGGCCAATCAGCTCCTCATCGAGCGCCACCGGAATGGGCGATGTGCGGCACAGCGCCGCCAGCGCCGGCCACTGCCCGGCCGCAATCGGCTGCTCAATGGAGTGAATATCAAATTCGGCCAGCGCCGCCAGCCTGGCTGGGGCCTCAGCGGGCGCAAAGGCCCCGTTGGCATCCACCCGTAGTAGGAGTTGGTCGGGGCCGGCCTCGGCTCGTATTTCAGCCAGCAGGGTCAGTTCGGTGGCAAAGTCGAGGCTGCCAATTTTAACCTTTAGGCAGGCGTAGCCAGCCATTAGTTTCTGGCGAATTTGCTCGCGCATGAAGGCAGCATCACCCATCCACACCAGGCCATTGATGGGCAGGCTAGCCCGCCCCTGGCTAAAACTATTGGGATAGAGCTGATGCCGCCCGCCGCCAGCCAGGTCGAGGACCGCCGTTTCGAGGGCAAAGCGCAGGGAAGGCAGCGAAACCGGCACCAGCGCCGCCGCTTCGGCCGCCGTGAGGGCCCGGTGCTGCGCTTGGTTGAATTGCTGGCAAACTTCTTGCACAATATCCTCAAAATCAAGACTATACTCAGGGCTAAGCCCCGCTAGCGGGGCCGCCTCGCCCCAGCCGGTACTACCGGACCGCTGCGCATCGCGCAGGGCCAGGTAGTACGCTACGTGCTCGGTGAGGGCCCCGCGGGAAGTGCGGGCCGGAAAGTTGAAGCGCAGCGCCCGCCGCTGGTAAGTGAGAGTCAGCATGGGGCAAAGGTGCAGCGCAGAACGACTTACGCCGCGTCGGCAGAGGGCTTTTTAGGACCGCGGCGGCTTATTTGGCCACCTTTGCGGCCGGCAGCGCGGGCCTCCTCCGTAGAGAAGCGGTGGCCCCGGCCACTCTCGTGCGAGGCCCGGCCGCCTTCGCTGGCAATGCGGCGCTGCTGCTCGGGCGACATGGCGGCGAAGCCCCGGCGGCTTTTTTCACCCACGCGCCGGGCGGGGCGCTTGCCGGGCTTAGCGGTAGAAGCGGAATCGTGCTGGTTGGAATTGACACCAATCGTAGGCATATGAAAGGAATTAATGAAAATATATTGAGAAAATTGGGGCGCTGCCGGGTAGCTATTGCTATTGGCTCTGGCAAACTGAAAGAGTTGGCGGTAAATTCCTTGAATTCAGAATTTTCTTGCTATTTTAAAGAATCTGCACTTGCAGCCAGATTGCGCGGCCCCGGTGCAACCCTGAGCCGGGCGGAGCGGTTAAGCGGGTGGGTTAGTTTGCCCATCTACCCGCGCCCTTATGTCTGCTACGTTCTCCCCCCTGCCCTCTCCTATGCTCGCGGCTACTTCGGCGGCGTCCCAGCTGCCAGCCCACTACCAGGCCGTGCGGGCGCAGTCGGTGGCGCTGGTGCAGCCCCTGCTACCCGAAGACACCGTGGTGCAGCCCAACCTCGACGTGAGCCCGCCCAAGTGGCACCTGGCCCACACCACCTGGTTTTGGGAAACGATGCTGCTCAAACCGTTTCTGCCGGGCTACGAGGTATTTCACCCCGATTTTGCCTTCCTGTTCAACTCTTACTACAACTCGCTGGGCTCCAGGGTAAACCGCGCCGACCGTGGCACGCTGTCGCGCCCGCCCCTGGCCGACGTGTACCGCTACCGCACCTACGTGGATGAGCACATGGCTACCTTGCTCAGCCAGCTGGGCGAGATACCCGCCACCGTGACTGAGCTGGTTGAGCTGGGCCTGCACCACGAGCAGCAGCACCAAGAGCTGCTGGCTACCGACATCAAGTATATTCTCAGTACCAACCCCTTAGCCCCGGCATATCTCAGTAGCGAGCAGCTGGCTGGCAGTAGCACGCAAGCGCCAGCCACTGATTTTGCCTCCCCCAGTGCGGCTACGCGGCCGGCGGCCTGGCTGCCAGTGCCGGGTGGCATCTACTCCGTGGGTCACCAGGCCGAGGGCTTTTCGTTTGATAATGAGCTGCCGGTGCACGAGGTGCTGGTAGCGCCGTTTGAGCTGCAAAACCGGCTCGTGACCAATGCCGAGTTCCTGCAATTTATGGAGGCGGGGGGCTACCGGCAGTTCCAGTTTTGGCTAGGCGAGGGCTGGGATTTGGTCAACCGCGAAGAGTGGTCAGCGCCGCTCTATTGGTCGCAAAACGCGGCGGGCCAGTGGCTGCGCTACGGCCCCACCGGCCTGGAGCCATTGAACCCAGCCGCGCCCGTATCGCACATCAGCTTTTACGAGGCCGATGCCTACGCCCAGTGGGCCGGGGCGCGCCTGCTCACCGAAGCCGAGTGGGAGATTGCCGCCCGCCATTTCGGGGCCACGCCCCAGGGCGGCAACTGGCTCGAAACTAACTACTTCGACCCGCAGCCCGTGGCGGCCGATGCGGACCCTACAACCTGTCACCAACTAATGGGCGACTGCTGGGAGTGGACGTATTCGGCTTATCACCCCTACCCCGGCTACCAGCGCGCCGCCGGGGCGCTGGGCGAGTACAACGGCAAGTTTATGCTCAATCAACTGGTGCTACGCGGTGGCTCGTGCGCCACGCCCGAAAGCCACATCCGCCTCACCTACCGCAACTTCTTCCACGCCGATAAACGCTGGCAGTTTACGGGCCTGCGCCTGGCGCGGTAGTATTGCAGGGGGCAGGCGGAAAAAGAACGTCATGCTGAGCTTGTCGAAGCATCTCTACCACGCCGTTGGGGTTAACAATCCAATGGCGTGGTAGAGATGCTTCGACAAGCTCAGCATGACGTTCTTTTTTACTTAAAGTCAACTACTTAGCTATTCTCCGGCGTCAGCCACTTCTCCAGGCGCACGGGCTGGTAGGCTTCCATGGCGTCGAGCAGCGTAGCGGCGTTTACGTTTTGCAGCACTTGGCCGCGGTTTTCCGAGCGTAGGAAAGCCTCGCTACTCATGTGGTCGAGCAGCGCCAGCAGCGCGTCGTAGAAGCCTTGGGTGTTGAGCAGGGCCACGGGCTTGCTATGCAGGCCCAGCTGGCCCCAGGTCAACACTTCAAACAGCTCTTCGAGCGTGCCGAAGCCGCCGGGCATGGCCACGAAGCCATCGGCCAGGTCGGCCATCAGCAGCTTGCGCTGGTGCATGGTTTCGACCACGTGTAGCTCGGTGCAACCCTTGTGCGCCAGCTCCTTATCAGCCAGAAAACCGGGGATAACGCCGATAACCTTGCCGCCTTCGGCCAGCACCGCATCGGCGATAGTGCCCATGAGGCCCACGCAACCGCCACCGTACACGAGTGTGAGGCCGCGGCGGGCCAGTTCGCGGCCCATTTCCTGAGCTTGCTGGGTATAAATTTCCTGGTTGCCGCTGCTGGAGCCACAGTACACTGCTACGCTTTTCATGGTAATACTTGTCAGTTGTCAGTAAGTAAGAACGTCATGCTGAGCTTGCCAAAGCATCTCTACCGCGCCGCCAGGATTACTTAAGTCCAATGGCGCGGTAGAGATGCTTCGATAAGCTCAGCATGACGTTCTTTTTGTATTTGCTGAATCCTTACATGCGCTCGGGCACATCGATGCCGAGCAGGCCGAGGCTGGTTTTAATAGTTTCGGCCGTTTTGGCCGAAAGGGCTACGCGGAAGGACTTTTTCAGCGGGTCAGTCTCCTTCAAAATGGGTACCTCCGTATAGAAGCGGTTGTAGCTCTTCGCCACATCGTAGGCATACTGCGCCACGACGGCGGGCGAGAGCGTGCGGGCCGCCTCAGCCACTACCCCAGCGTAACCAGCCAACTGCTGAACCAGCTCGCCTTCAGTAACTTGCAAGTCACCAAGCTGGCTGAAATCGGTAGTTTCGACTACGCCCGTTTCCTCTGCATCGCGCCGGATTTTAGAAATACGGGCATAGCTGTACTGGATGAACGGCCCGGTATCACCTTCCAAGCGCACTGACTCTTCGGGGTTGAAAAGCATGCGCTTTTTGGGGTCCACTTTCAGCAGGTAGTATTTCAGCGCGCCCAGGCCCAGCGTGTGGTAGAGCTGTTCCAGCTCGTCGTCACTCAGGCCTTCGGTTTTGCCTTTGGCCAGGGTGGCTTCCTTGGCGGCGTCTTCCACTTCTTTTACCAACTCGTCGGCATCGACTACGGTGCCTTCGCGGCTTTTCATTTTGCCCGAAGGCAAATCGACCATGCCATAGCTGAGGTGGTGAATGGCGTCGGCGTAGGGCTTGCCCAGCTTTTTGAGCGTGGCTTGCAGCACCTGCATGTGGTAGTTCTGCTCGTCGGCGATGACGTAGATGCTGCTGTCGTAGCCAAAATCCTGGTACTTGAGCTCGGCCGTACCTAGGTCCTGAGTGATGTACACGCTGGTGCCGTCGGCGCGGAGGAGCAGCTTTTCGTCGAGGCCTTCGGCCTGTAAATCAACCCATACCGAGCCATTTTCCTTCTTGAAGAACACGCCTTTTTGCAGGCCTTCTTCCACCCGCTCCTTGCCCAGCAGGTAGGTGCCCGACTCGTAGTAGAACTTATCGAAATCGACCCCAATATTGGCGTAGGTGGCGTTGAAGCCATCGTAGACCCAGCCGTTCATGCGATGCCAGAGGGCCATCACTTCCTCGTCGCCGGCTTCCCACTGTTGCAGCATTTGCTGGGCTTCGAGCATCAGCGGGGCCTGCTTTTTAGCGATTTCGTTGGCTACGCCTTCGGCTTCGAGCTGCTTGATTTCCTCGCGGTAGTGCTTCTCGAACAGCACGTAGTACTTGCCGGCCAGGTGGTCGCCTTTGAGGCCCGCGCTTTCGGGCGTGGCGCCCTCGCCGAAGCGCTGGTAGGCAATCATCGACTTGCAGATGTGGATGCCGCGGTCGTTCACCAGGTTAGCTTTGGTGACGGTGGCGCCGGTGGCCTTTAGAATCTCGGCCACGCTGTAACCCAGGAAGTTATTGCGCAAGTGGCCCAGATGCAGGGGCTTGTTGGTGTTGGGCGACGAGTACTCGACCACCACGCGCTGCGGGCCACCGGTAGGCACGGGCGTGCCGGCCGGCTGGCGGTAGAGGTTGCCAAAAATCTGGAGCCACTCGGCATCGGCAATTTCGAGGTTCAGGAAGCCTTTTACCACGTTGTAGCCGCGCACGGCGGGCGCATGGGCCTTCAGCCACTCGCCGAGGGCCTGACCGATTTGCTCGGGGCCTTTGCCAAACGCCTTGGTGAGCGGAAACGTGACGAGGGTGAAGCTGCCGGCAAAGTCCTTGCGCGTGGGCTGAAGCACGAGGCTGGCGGCGGGAATATCCTGACCAAAAACGGCCTGAGCGGCCGCTTGCAGGGCGGTTTTGAGAGTCTGTTCTAGCTGTTGCACG
Source organism: Hymenobacter arcticus (assembly GCF_054779975.1). Classification (NCBI taxonomy): domain Bacteria; kingdom Pseudomonadati; phylum Bacteroidota; class Cytophagia; order Cytophagales; family Hymenobacteraceae; genus Hymenobacter; species Hymenobacter arcticus. The sequence goes on along the minus strand of NZ_BAAGXF010000013.1, from coordinate 15,809 downwards.
CCGGCAAAGGTACGGCGGGGCCCGGCGCAGCAAACCGCGGATTTTGCCGGTACCGCGGCTACGAGCGGAACGCAGCCCCGACTAGGTAGCGTTAGCAACCCAGCTTTTCTCCTCTAAATCTGGCTTACGTGTCGTTATTCAGCTTCCTCCTTTTACCTAAGTTTCCCCGTGCCCTGGGGCTTTATGCCGCGCTGTTGGCTGCCCCAGCCTGTAAAAACAACGCGCCCGACCCCGTAGCCGCCGCCCCGGCGGCCGAAGCTACCGTACTCACGGGCAGCACGTTGATTGGCGAATACAGTACTACTACGCTGGCCGGCCGGGTAGCGTCGGTACCACTGGTGGGCGCGCTGGCGCAGTACCCCATTCGGGTGTACCGCCTCACCTACCACACCCATACGCCTGATGGCCAAGAGACTACGGCCTCGGGCGCGGTACTGGTGCCGGTGACTACCACGGCGCTGCCGGTGCTTAGCTACCAGCACGGCACGCTGCTGCCAACCAGCGAAAACCAGGCGCCTTCGTACTACGCGGCGGGCAGCGACGTGTGGTCGGTGGTGTCGGTGCTGGCCTCCACGGGCTACGTGGTGTCGGCCCCCGACTACCTGGGCTACGGCGCTAGCAAGGCCCTGCCCCACCCCTACGAGCACGCCGCCTCGCTGGCCTCCACCTCGGCCGATATGCTGCGCGCCGCCCGCGAGTTTTGCCAGCAGCAAAAGGTTAGTGTCAACCAAAAGAACTTCCTGCTGGGCTACTCGGAAGGCGGCTACGCCACCATGGCGCTGCATAAGCTGCTGGAAGAGAAGTACGCCACCAAGCTGCCCGTGGCGGCCAGCGCGCCCGGCGCGGGGGCTTACCACAAAACGGCCTTCGCCCGCTACATCCTGAATACCACGCAGCCGCTCAGCTTTTTGAGTACCTACGTGTGGGTGCTGCGCACTTACGACCGCGTGTACGGGCTCAACCGGCCCTACTCGTTCTACTACCAGGCGCCCTACGCCGCACAGCTTCTCGCCGACCCGTTTTCGGACGTGCCGAGCCTGGCCAGCCAGCTATTTGCCACCTCGTTTCGGGAGGCCGTGCTGAATAATTCGGACGATGCGCTGAATAAAGCCCTGGCCGACAATGATATCTACGACTGGAAGCCCGCCGCGCCGCTGGCCCTGTTTCACGGCACGGCCGATGACTACGTGCCCTTCTTCAACTCGCAGGACGCCTACGATGCCATGCAGCAGCGCGGGGCCACGCAGGTGGAGTTGCACCCTATTCAGGGAGGCAACCACTTTTCGTCGGCCACGGCTTACACGCTGGGGGCATATGGGTTTATCAGCCAGTATAACAGGTAGTTACAATTAGCCCAACTACTTTCGTAAAGTAGGTGCTCTAGTGCGTCTAGCTGCCATTCTAGTAGAGAGCCCCTGTTTCGATAGCAGGGGCTTTTTTAGTGGCCAATAAGTCCAAAGTATTATTATCCCGTTACTAAATTTACTTATTCATTGAACACATTAGCATGTCGGCTAGCTTTGGTGCTGAAAATCTTCACCTTACCTACACCAACCGTTTTTCGACTTGCATATGCTTTTCCCATTATACTCCTTTTTAAACCTTCTTCCGATTTGCTCACGGCGCTGGCTACTTAGTGGCTTAGCGTTGCTGTTGCCCCTGCTGAGCTGGGGGCAAACCCTGATTGCCGGGCAGAATTTTGAGGCTACTCCTGGTACGCCCACGGCAGCAGTCACACTGGCGGGCGGCACCTTCTCGTCGGGCAATTCTGGCAGCAACGATAGTCCGCCGGGGGCTCCCTTATATAGCCAGGGCGAACGGGCCTACGGCGTTACCAACGGGAGCGCCACCATTACGTCGAGCACCAACCTTGATGCGAGCGCCTACGCCAGCGCCAGCCTGAGCTTTCGGCTGGCCTCGTTTTCCATCAGCAGCACCACGAATGGGGCCGAAGCTGGCGACCGCGTAACGCTGGCCATCAGCACCGATGGCGGGGCCACCTATGTGAACCAGGTAATTGTGAGTGGCAACTCCAACGCGCGCTGGAGCTTCGGCACCGGCACCGGCACTGCTAGCCGGGCGTATGCGGCCACGGTCAACACCACCGTTACGGCACCCGCGGGCGGGGGCAGCCGCACCAACGACGGCTACTCGACGGTGCTGGTTACGGGCATTCCGAGCACGGCGCAGCTGCGCTTCCGCATTACGCTGCTCAACAACGATACGGGGGAGCGGTGGCTAGTAGACGAGGTGCAGGTGCTGGGCAACGCCGCCGGCCCCACCACGCCCACCCTGGCCGCCGACCCCACCAGCCTCAGCGGCTTCGGCACAACGGCCGGGACCTCCTCGGCGGCCCAGACCTACGCCCTGACCGGCACCAATGTAACGGCCGCTACCACCGTAACGGCCCCCACGGGCTACGCCGTATCGCTGGATGGCACCACCTACGCCGGCAGCGTAAGCGCCCCGGCGGCGGCCGTGAACAGCCCGGCGGGCCAAACCATTTACGTGCGCCTGACCGGGGCCACGGCCGGCTCGCCGAGCGGCAGCGTAACCAACGCCAGCACCGGCGCCACCACCGTGAGCGTAGCCGTAAGCGGCACCGTAACCCCCGCCCCAGTGCTCACCGTCGCGGGCACGCTATCGGCCTTCAACGCGCTGGCCGGCACCGTCTCGGCCGCCCAGACGTATGCGCTGAACGGCAGCAACCTGAGCGACAACGTGACGGTAACGGCCCCCACGGGCTTCGAAGTATCGCAGGATGGCACCGCCTACGCGGGCACCCAGACGCTGCCCCCGGCCAGCGGCAGCGTGGCGGCCACCATCTCGGTGCGGCTGGCGGCGGCCACGGCGGCCGGCACCTACGGCGGCACCGTGCGCAACGCCAGCGCCGGGGCCACCACCCGCACCGTGGCCGCGAGCGGCACCGTGGTGGGCAAGCCCACCGGCACGCCCACCGTGGCGGCCGGCACCCTCACCTTCAACTCGGCCACCCTGACGCTGGGCGCGGCCGACGGCACCAACCTGCTGGTGGTGGTGCGCCCCGCCGGCACCACCGCCACCGCCCCCATCGACCAAACCACCTACCCGGCCAGCACCACCTACGGCGCGGGCACGGCCCTGGGCGCGGGCTTTGTGGTGCTAACGGCGGCCAACCCTACCAGCGTGGTGGTAACGGGCCTCACCCAGAGCACCGCCTACGTGGCCGACGTATATACCTACAACCTAGGCACGGCGGCGGGCTTCGAGAGCTACGGCCCGGGCAGCAGCTCGGCGGCGTTTACTACGCCAGTGCAGCCCCAGAGCGTGGCCGGAACGCTGCTTTTTGAAGATGACTTCGACTACGCCGCCAACACCGTGCTCAACACCCGAGGCTGGACCGTGCAGAGCAACACCGGCGTCAACGTTATTCGCACGGCCACCGGCAACGTTACCTCGAGTACCTACCCCCAGGGGGCCGCGCTGAGCACCGGCGGCACGTCGTCGCTGGTGAGCCTGACTACTTCGGGCGAAGATATTAGCAAGACGGGTACCCGCCCCACGGGCACCACGACCATCTATGGGGCGGCCGTTATCAACGTGAGTGCCGCCCAACCGAACGGCGACTACTTCACGGGCCTCACGCCAAACAGCACTACCTACCGCAGCCGGGTGTTTATTAAGAGCGCGGGCGCCGGCTTCGCCTTTGGCCTGACGGTGGGCAGCGAAACCGAAACCTACGAAGCGACCCCCACGGTCTTCGCATTCGGCACACCGTACGTGCTGGTGGTGAAGGCTGAAAACAGCGCCGCTACCAACAACCGCGATGTGGCCAGCCTCTACGTGCTGCCGGCGGGCACCGATATCACCCAGGAGCCCGCTACGCCGCTCCTCACGGTTGCCGCCACCAACACGGGCAACAGCGCCAGCGCCCTCAATACCTTTTTGCTGCGCCAGGGCTCGGCCAGCGCCGCGCCCACGCTCACCCTCGACGGCGTGCGCCTAGCCACCGGCTGGGGGGCGGCCATTGGCCGGCCCGTATTCACCGATGCCAGCGGGGTGCTGGCCGCCGGCAGCTACTACAGCCTGCGGGCCGCCGGCGTGGGCACCAGCGTGACCCTGAGTGGCGCGGCATTCCTCGAAAAGCAGCTCAACCTCGATGGTGGCCAGGTAGTTACCACTGCGACCAACCTGCTGACCCTGCGCGCCCGCAACATCATCGGCGATGGCTTCGATATCCTGGTGAACCCCGGCGGCACCAGCTTCGTCGATGGCCCCGTGGCCCGCGAGTCGGCAACGGGCGCGTCGCTGCTGTTTCCCATCGGCCGCAGCGGCAACTACCGCCCCCTCACGCTCAATATTAGCTCGTTTGCCGCCGGCACTACCACCTACACCGCCGTGCAAAATGAGGGCGCACCCGCCGACCAGGCTATCAGCTCGCCGCTGACCCGCATTTCGGGCGTGCGCTACTTCAGCATCACGCCCAGCCCGGTACCGGCGGCCAGCGTGTTCACTGGCACCGTGGCCCTCAGCTTTGGCGATGACGACGCGGTAACCGACCCCAGCCTGGCCTCCTTCGTGGTAGCCAAAAGCGACGGCGCGGGCTGGAACAGCATCGGCCGTGGCGTAAACACCGCTACCTCGCTCACCTCCGATACTTTTCAGGATTTCTCCGACTTCATCCTGGCCAGCACGGCCGCCGATGTTACCGTAAACCCGCTACCCGTGCAGCTCACCAGCTTCACGGCCGCCCGCGCCGCCCGCGGCGTGCAGCTCACCTGGGCCACGGCCACCGAGCTGGGCAGCGACTACTTTGCGGTAGAGCGCTCGCCCGATGGCCTCGCCTACGCCCACGTGGCCCAGGTAGCCGCCCAGGGCACCACCAGCCTGGCCCACCGCTACACCGCCACTGATGCCGAGGCCCCCGCCACACGGCTCTACTACCGCCTGCGCCAGGTAGACCGCTCGGGAGCCGTGGCCTACTCGCCCGTAGTGACGGTAGGGGCCCGCGCCGGGGCCCCGGCCGAGTTTGCCCTCGCCCCCAACCCTACCCGCGCCAGCCTCAGCTTCCTCACCGAAGAAGCCACGGCCTACACCGTGCGCAACCCGCTGGGCCAGGCCGTGCGCACCGGCACCACCCGCGCCGGCACCAACACCGTGGCCGTAGACGAGCTACCGGCCGGCATGTACCTCTTTGAGCTACACGGCCCGCAGGGCCGCGTAGTGCGGCGCTTCGTGAAAGAGTAAATTGTTTATTATTAGATACTTATGAAAACTCCCCTAAACCGCGTGGCTTAGGGGAGTTTTTGTATGGAAGCCGTTCTAGGCGTCGTGCAGACCGCAGGGGAGTATCTCGCGCGTGGCAGATTGAGTCAATCGTCGGCAATGAAGCGGGCGAGGTACTTCCCTGCGGTCTGCATGACATTTTTCTTATTCATGGCCTATTTGGCCAGCTATTCAGCACGCTCGCGCGCTACCTCCTCCAGCTGCAAGCGCCGCTCGATGGCCGCCGTGGCTTTTTCCAGGATGTTGAAGGCGTTTTTGGCCATCGTGTTTTCGTGGTCGAGCGTGGGGTTGATTTCAACCATTTCGAAGCACACTACCCGGTCGCTTTCGAGCAGGTCTTGGCACAGGTTTTCGGCTTCCGATAGGTACAGGCCCTTCTCCACCGGCGTGCCGGTGCCCTTGCTAAATTCCGAGTCGAGGCTGTCCACGTCGAAGGAAATGTAGATGAGGTCGCAGGTGCGCAGGTGCTCATAAATTTCGCGGGTAAGTTGGCGCGAGCCTTTCGCCTGAATCTCATCCAGCTTTATCCACTTGATGCCCAGGCGCTCAATCACGGCATCTTCTTCCTCCTCGGTATCGCGCACGGCCACGTACACCAGGTGCTCGGGGCGCAGCTTGGGGCCGGGCTCAGCCAGGTTTTGGAGGCGGCGCCAGAAAAACTCGGTGTCGGCGTCGGGCTGGTTGCGCTGGCAGGGCCGATTGTCTTCGCCCAGGGCGGCGGCCAGCGGCATGCCGTGCACGTTGCCGCTGGGCGTGGTGTAGGGCGAGTGAATATCGGCGTGCGCATCTATCCAAATGACGCCCAGCGACTTGTGCGGATACGCGGCCTTGATGCCCGCAATGGTGGCGTTGGCGCTGCTGTGGTCGCCAGCCAGCACCAGCGGGAACTCGCCAAAGCGCAGCGTCTGCTCCACGGCGTTGGCAATACCCTTCTGCACGGTATAAATGGCGTCGATGTGCTTGGCGTGCGCGAAGTGGTTTTTGTCGAACAGCACGTGGTTGAGGTCCTGCGTCACTACGGCGTTGTAGCGCCGGAAATAGTCGGAGCCCTTATTGAGGCAAGCCACGCGCAGGGCGTCGGGGCCCATGCTGGCGCCACGGGTGCCAGCCCCCAGCTCGGAGCGGACTTCAATGAGTTTAATGCGTTTCATGGGATGGGAAATAAAAAGTGGACATGGGTAGGCTGCATCGTGACGCAAGCCCCCTAAGCGGCCCGCGCGCGCTGCCTTGCGGCGCAAAACGCCGTAGCCATGTCGCTACTTCTTTCACCGAAACCCGATGCATGAGGCCGCTCGTTTGCGGCCCCCGGCGGTACTTTTGACCTGCCCGCCGTAAAGGTCGGAAACTGACGCCGATTTTCCTCTTCCATGGATACCTACCAGGACCTCATTACCCAAACTTTCGATTTTCCGAACGCCGATTTTCAGGTGCGCGACAACGAGCTGTTTTTCCACGACATCGACCTGATGACGCTGGTAAAAAAGCACGGCACGCCGCTGCGGCTCACCTACTTACCCAAAATCAGTTCCCAGATTCAGCGGGCCAAAAAGTGGTTTGCCGACGGCATTACCGAAACCGGCTACACCGGCTCGTATTCTTACGCCTACTGCACTAAGTCGTCGCACTTCCGTTTCGTGCTCGACGAAGCGCTGAAGAACGATGTGCACCTCGAAACCTCGTCGTGGTTTGACATCAGCATCATTCGCTCGATGTTTGCGCAGGGCAAGCTCACCAAGGATAAGTACATCATTTGCAACGGGTTCAAGACCGACGAGTACAAGCACGACATTACGGCGCTGCTCAACGACGGCTTTGCCAACTGCCTGCCCATCCTCGACTCGCCCAACGAAATCGACTACTACGCGGCGCACGTGAATGCCGATACCAAGGTGAAAATGGGCTTGCGCCTAGCCTCCGATGAGGAGCCGCGCTTCCAGTTCTACACCTCGCGCCTGGGGGTGCGCTACGCCGATGCGGTGCCCATTTACGAGCAAAAAATCAAGGACGACCCGCGCTTTGAGCTCACTATGCTGCACTACTTTATCAGCACGGGCATCAAGGACACGTCGTACTACTGGTCGGAGCTATCGCGCTTCATCCACAAGTACTGCGAGCTGCGCAAAATCTGCCCTACGCTGCAAACCATCGACATTGGCGGCGGCCTGCCCATCCAAACCAGCATTCAGCTGGAGTACGACTACCCGTACATGATTGCCGAAATCCTGCGCACCATCCAGCGCATTTGCGCCGAGGAGGGCGTGCCGGAACCCAGCATCTTCACCGAGTTTGGCATCTTTACGGTGGGCGAAAGCGGGGCCACGATTTACTCGATTCTCGACGAGAAGCTGCAGAACGACAAGGAGTTGTGGTACATGATTGATGGCTCGTTCATCACCAACCTACCCGATACCTGGGCCCTCAACCAGCGCTTTATCATGCTGGCCCTCAACGGCTGGAGCCGCCCCTACCACAAGATTCAGCTCGGCGGCCTCACCTGCGACTCGCAGGACTACTACAACTCGGAAAAGCACATCTACCAGACGTTCTTGCCGCAGCTGCAAACGCACCGTAATCAGCCGGTTAGCACCGAACCTATCTACGTGGGCTTCTTCCACACCGGCGCCTACCAGGAAAGCCTGAGCGGCTACGGCGGCATCAAGCACTGCCTCATTCCGGCCCCCAAGCACGTTATTCTTGACCGCGCCGAAGACGGCACGCTCACCGACACCGTGTTTGCGCCTAAGCAAGAGGCTACCAGCATGCTGAAAATACTGGGCTACAGCGAATAATAAAGCCAGCCCGTAGGAAGTTGGGAGGGTAATGAAGCACTATTCTCAGAAACCCGCTTGCGCCGTAACCACCTACGTGTCACCGGCTATTATCTTTGAAGTCTAACCGCGCCTCCCTAAATTTTACCGTTTTTATGAAGAAGCTCCTCCTCCTCGCCATTGGGGCCGCCACCCTCGGCCTCGGCGCCTGCAACAAGCAGACGTGCCCCGCCTACACCTCGACCAAGCAGACTGCTGCGCCCATCACGGCCAGCACCGCCACGGCCATCGAGCGCCAGTAGGTTTAGAGCCGGCTTTTTATCGGGAGCGCCCGGTCTGCACTAGCGTGCGGGCCGGGCGCTTTTGGCTTTGCGGGCCCTGGGGCGGCCAAGGCCCGCGGCTATTCTCATAAGAAACAGGAAGCATTGGTAAGCTTCGCAAAAATTGTTATTGGTCATTTTATAGCGCATTGATTGCTAATATCTTAGTTGGAGAAATTACCAATCAGCTTTTCCCGCTATGAAAGCCAACCTGGCCCAAACCGTTAAGTTCTGCTTTACCGAAGCGGTCATTACCCAGCTAGCCACGGCCCTGGGCGAGTCGGAAGAGCGGGTTAAAAATGGCCTGGCGCAGGCCGTGCCGCTCGTGCTCAACGGCATTGTGCAGCAAGCCGAGCAAGAAGGCAACCCGGCGGCCCTGCTGCACCGCGCCCGCGAAGTGGATGCCGCCATCACCTCCACCCAGTTTACCAACCTGGCCGATGCCAGCTGGTACGCGCAGGGCGGCCTCATTTTGGTTGAGCTGCTGGGTAGCACCTACGGGGCCACCAAGGCCCAGCTAGCCCACGAATCGGGCCTGCAGCCGCCCACCGCCGAGCGGCTGCTGCAGCTCGCGGCCGCCGCCGTGTTCGGGGTAGTGGGGCGCTTTGCCGCAGAAAACAACCTGACGCCCAGCACCTTCATTCAGTGGCTGCGCTGGCAAAAAGCGGATATCAGCGCGGCCATGCTGCCCACGCTGCAACCCCTGGACGGCGTGGCCCCACCCGCGCGCACCCCGGCCACAGTGCCCCCGCGCATGCTGGCTCCCACCCCGCCCCGCGCTATGCCAGCCAGCGGCCAGCCCATGGCCCTGGGCCTGGCCCCCGACCCAGCGCCGGCGGCTGGCACGGCCTGGCGCTGGCAGGGAGGCCTGCTGTTGCTACTAGCCGTGAGCCTGGGATATTTTTTTGGGCACGACCAGTCGCAGCCAGCGCCGGCGGCCAGCCTGGCCCCGGCCACGTGGCCGGGCACCGCCGCCGCTAAAGCGCCGGCGAGCGCCGCAGCGGGGCGCTACGACCAGAACCGCGACACCTATATCTACGACACGGGGCAACCCACGGTGCTCACCCTGGCCGATGGCAAAACCCAGAAAGTGGGGGCCAGCTCCACCGAAAACCGCCTGTACACCTTTCTGGCCACGCCTACGGTGCTGGTAGACTCGGTGAACCGCACCAAGGGCTGGATTAATTTCGACCGCGTGTACTTTGAAACCGGCCAGGCAACCCTCACGCCCGAGTCAGCGCAACAGCTGCACAACGTGGCCGATATTCTCAAGACGTTCCCGAAGGCAACGGTCAAAATCGGGGGCTACACCGATAGCTCGGGCGTGGCTGCCCACAATTTTCAGCTGAGCGAAGCGCGCGCCAAAACGGCCATGCTCACGCTGAGCACGCTGGGCGTACCCATCCAAAATGTGCAATTCAAAGGCTATGGCCCGCAGCACTTTATCGTATCTAATAATACTCCCCAAGGCCGGGCGCTCAATCGCCGCATCAGCATCCGGGTGGTTAGGAAGTAGCGGGTAGCCATTCGGTGAGGCTGCTGAGTGAAAGCGCCCGGTCTGCATTTTTGCGGGCGGGGCGCTTGTGTTATGCGCCGACCCCTACTCCGCATGACGACCGACCTCACCGCGACATTCAACGAATTGGTAAAGGACGTTTTGTGGCCTGCGTTTAAAAAGCTGGGCTACAAGAAGTCGGGCAATAATTTCCGCTACTACGATGCGGCGGGCTGGGGCAAAATTGTGCAGTTTCAAAAGTCGCAATTCAACTCAGCGGCTGAATTGTCTTTCACCGTCAATGTCAGCCTGTATCTACTAGACTATAATTACTATTTATGCGGCGAAACATCGGGGCAAACGTTTCAGGAGCCGGCCTGCGTTGTGCGTAGGCGTATTGGTAAGCTTGTAGGCAGTAAAGAAGACGAGTGGTTTGAGCTGACAGAGAGCTCAAACAAAGCACTATTGTTCAGACAGTTAGAAAATTATTTCACCCAATACGTTCACCCATATTTAGCGGCTGTTGAGAGCAAGCAGGCTATTTACGCACTGCTACTAGCCGGCCATCGTGCGGATTCTCCGTCCGCGCAAATTCATATGCTGTTTCAAGCTAACTATCGAGAAGCTGCGCTTGGGCTATTTAGCAAGGAGTTTACCCGGTCTAAACATAATAAATACTACCGCGCCACCCTGCGCAGCTTGGCCGCGGAACTGGGCTTACCCGCCGCCTTGTTGGCTGCGGAAGGGCCGTAGCTGGTTAGCGCACGCTGTCCTTGCCGCCCTGGTTTAGCTGGTTCAGCAGGTTGTCGGCCGAGAGCGTATCGACGGCCCCACCCCGCCGTTGGCGCGGCTCGTACTCGGTGTAGCACACGTACTTACGGTTGATTTTGGTGGGCGGCTTGGGGAAGGGACCGTAGTCGTAGCCCAGGCTTTTATCCTTATAAATACTCTCCATGTAGCGGCCGTAGATGGGCAGCGCCATGCGGCCGCCTTCGCCCTGCTGCGAGCGGAAAAAGTGGATGCTGCGGTCTTCGCCGCCCACCCACACGCCCGAAACCAGGTCTTTGGTAAGGCCCATGTACCAGCCATCGGAGTAGTTGGAGGTGGTGCCGGTTTTGCCGCCAATCTGGTTGTTTTTGCGCCACAGGTCCTCAAAATCCCAGAGGCCCTGCGAGGTACCGCCGGGCTCCTCCATGCCGCCGCGCAGCATGTAGGTCATCAGCCAGGCCGTTTCGGGCGAAATGGCGCGCTTCTGCACGGGGTCGAATTGCTGAATGACGTTGCCGTTGCGGTCCTCAATGCGCGTAATCAGCCGCGGCTCCGAGCGGAAGCCGTTGTTCATAAACGTCGAGTACGCGTCCACCATCTCGTACACGCTCACATCACCGGCCGAACCCAGGCCGATGCTCGGCACCGCCAGCAACGGGCTGGTAATGCCCACTTTATGCGCGTACTCGGCTACCTTGCCCCAGCCTACTTTCTCGGTCAGCTGGGCCGTTACGGAATTTACCGAGCGGGCCATGGCCGAGCGCAGCGTCATGTTGATGCCCGTGTATTCGCGGGTCACGTTGTCGGGCTGCCACTGCATGGGCTTGCCATTTTCGACGTAGTTGATGGTCACGCGCTGGTCGCGGATGCGGTCGCAGGGCGAGTAGCCGTTGGCCAGGGCCGTGAGGTACACGAAGGGTTTGAAGGTGGAGCCCGCCTGTCGCTTACCCTGGCGCACGTGGTCGTACTGAAAAAACCGGTAGTCGAGCCCGCCCACCCAGGCCTTAATGGAGCCCGTGTAGGGGTCCATCGTCATCATGCCGGCTTGCAGAAAGTGCTTGTAGTAGGCCAGCGAATCGAGCGGCGACATGACCAGGGTGGTATCGCCATCGTCTTTTTTCCAGGTAAACACCTTCATCGGGCGCTTGGCGTGCAGGGCCGAATCGAGGCGGGCGGGCTGGCCCTGGTAGCGGGCGGCGAGGGCCTTGTAGCTCTCGGTGCGCCGCATCTGGTTGTCGATGAAGTTGGGGATTTCGTTGCCGTCCTCGTCCACCCAGGGGTTCTGGTTGCGGTTGCGCCAGAAGTTGTCGAACTGCTGTTGCAGCGACTTCATGCGCTGGTGCACGGCCTGTTCGGCGTGGTCCTGCATGCGCGAGTCGATGCTGGTGTAAATGCGCAGGCCATCGCGGTACATATCGTAGCCGTGGGCTTCGCACCAGCGGTTCACGGCCTGGCTCACGCCGCTACGGAAGTACGTATCGGGGCCATCGATGTGCTTTTCTACTTGATAGTCAAGCACAATAGGCTCAGCTTGCAGAGCGGCTACCTCGGCGGGCTTGAGCGCGCCGGCCTGGCCCAGGCGCTGGAGCACCACGTTGCGGCGGCGGCGCGAGGCGGCCGGGTGAAACTTCGGGTTGAAGGCCGTGGGGTTGTTCAACAGCCCCACCAGCGTGGCCGCCTGCACGGCCGTGAGGCTATCGGGCGTAGTGCTAAAAAACGTCTTAGCCGCTACCTTGATACCGAAGGCGTTGGAGCCGTACTCCACGGTGTTCAGGTACATGCGCAGGATTTCGCGCTTGGTATAGCGGCGCTCCAGCTCCACGGCCGTAATCCACTCCTTGGTTTTGGCTACCACCGTGCCCACGCCGGGTATGTGGCTGAGCGCGCCCCGGTTTTCGGCCCGACGCGTTTTATATAAGTTCTTGGCTAGCTGCTGGCTGATGGTGGAGCCGCCGCGCTTATCGCCCCGCAGGCCGAAGTAGATGGAGGCAGCCAGCGAGGGTGCGTCAATGCCCGAGTGGTCGTAGTAGCGGGCGTCTTCGGTAGCTACCAGGGCCTTCACCAGCCAGGGCGACATCTCGCTGAGGCGCACCGGCGAACGGTTTTCGCGGAAGTAGCGGCCAATGAGCACGCCATCGGAGGTGAACACCTGCGAGGCCTGCTCCACCTTAGGGTTTTCGAGCTCCTCCAGGCTCGGCGACTTGCCAAACAGGAACAGGAAGTTGCTGCGCACCAGCAGCGGGTACGCCAGGAAGAAGCCTACGCCGATGAAAAAGAGCGTCCAGGCCACGCGCACCAGGCGGCGGGTACCCCGGCCGGGCCGTTTGCGGTTGGTCGCGTTGGGGCGGGCGGGCGTGGAATCGGAAGCAGCAGGCGGCAGTTTTTCGTCGGCCATGAACGGCAAATCAGGAGCGGAGAAGGGCAAAGATACCAGTTAGGCCCAACGCTAGGCCGCCCGCAGCAGTGCCCGGCGCAATCCGCGGCGGGAGCGGTAGCGCTGGTAGCCGATTTCGAGCAGCGCGGCCAGCGTAAACGTCAGCCCCAGGCCGTAGCTCCATTTTACGTAGCGCAGCTGCCGGGCCGTGGGCGCGTCGTAGGCCTGGAAGTAGAGGCTCAGCCCCCACAGCTCATCAATAAGCGTGAACACCCACACCAGCGCGGCCCCGCGCTGCCCCACCCGGCCCAGCACCATCACCCAGCGAAAGGCGTAGAGCACCAGACCCGGCACCGCCGCTAGCGCCAGCACGGGCTGGGCCAGCAGCAGCGGCACGCCCAGCAGCACAATGGTGAGGGTTTCTTTAGCGAGCTGCGCGGCGGCCAGCCCCCGGCCCAGGGTCGAGAGCAGCTTGGGCCGGGGGAGGGTGGGAGTGGTGAGATGGGTCATAGCGCGAGGCATTGGCGTCTGCCAAGTTAGGCGCTAGCGCCGCAGTACCAAGCCCTTAGCCCGGCACTGCCAGGTGAGGCCAATGAGGACCAAGCCTTTCAGGGAGTCGAGCAGCAGGTTGTCGGGCCGGCCGAAGGCCACGTAGATGCCAATACCGATACCCACCCACCACAACCCCAGCAGGTAACACAGCCCCGCGTAGCCGGGCCGCCCCTGCCACACCCGCCCAAACGCCAGCCCCGCCACGAGGCTCACAAACAGCAGAAACCACCCCGTGAGGTAGCCCAGAAATGCCGTATTGGGCCCATACTTCACCCCAAACTTGGCCAGCGTGAAGGCCGGGGCGAAGAAGGCCCCGCCGGTGAGCAGCAGCTCCAGCACGGCGGCAAGGGCAAGCACGAGCAGCAGCAGGGTTCGGGGCATGGCGCAAGATATAACAGGACTTACAACCAGCTAGCGCTATGCTTCTTGGGGAGTAGAAATTATGCGTCGAGGCTTCAAAAGCGAAAGAACTCACTGTTTGAAGAACCATTGTCAAAAATAATATTCACGTAGATGAGGCTAAAGCAAAAGTGACAACCTACACAAATGCACAACAGCAGCCCCTGCCCCACCTGCCCCGCTGTGCTACTGGCTTTGGCAGCGCCGATGGGTAGCGACGCCCAAAAAAACCAGCCGGCATTAACCAGCAACAACCCCAGCCAGGACATTATCGGGCCAGTTGCCGGCAACCAGGTGCTCAGCCAGCTCAGCGGAAAAATTAGCAGCAGCATCGGCGGCAGTAGGCCAGGCAGCAGCCAGATGCGCATAAAGACGTCGCCAACTGACTGTCTGCTCTTTACAACGTGCCTCATTGGGCGGCGCGCAGCTGCTGGCTGGGCCACTGCCAGGCACCGGCCGGGCCCGCTGCGGCCGGTGCCACCGGCTGCCCGCCGCGCACGGCAATGAGGCCGTCGGCGCGCTGCATGCGCTCGGTGCGGGCGTACTCGGCCGCAATGGCCGCGCAGAAGCTGAACAAGCCGTAACCGCCGGCTTTGAGAGCACTGCGGCTGGTGGCGTAGGCGGCGAGGGCCGCGCCGGCCATGAGGGTCCGGTAGGCCTGGCGGCGCAGCCACCCGCCCACCCCGCCGCGCCCCGCCGCCAGGTGTCGCAGCGCAAAGCACTGAAAATTGAGGTGCATCTCCTCATCGAGCATAATGCGCCGGCATATTTGCTGGAGCAGCCCCGAGTACGTGGCGCTAAACAGCGCCCGGTAGTACACGGCGGCCACTACCTCGGCCACTAGCAGCACGCGCAGCGTGTGCTCCAGGCCCAGCACCCGGCGCAGGCCCCGAAACGCGTTATCGAGCCAATGGCCCTTCAGGCGCGCAATGCCCTGCTGGTCGAGGAAGCGCCCCAGTACCGCCGCGTGGGTTTGCTCCTCCTTGATAAACAGGCACATAGCGGCCGTGTATTCGGGGTCGCCGAGCTGCTTGGCGCGGGCGTAGAGGTAGTGCCCCTCCGAGCTTTCGCCCCGCTGAAAGGTTTGGAGCGAAGCCCGCACGGCGCGCAGCTCATGCTGATTGAGCTGGTGCGGGTCGTCCCAGGCGAGGTCGGCGTAGTGGCCCTGGTTGGCCTGGAAGTAGGTCTTGAAATCGGTGAAGGTCATGCTGTTAATTGCTTAAGTCAATGGTGGAATGGATTGGCGCAGGCTGGCGAGGTCGTGCGAAGCGTATTCAGTTAACTTCCAGTGAATTATAGACGGTGCGCGGCCCCCGCGCCGGTAGTGCCGCCACAGGGCGGGCCACCGCTCGGGGGTGAGCACCACCAGCAGCGACAGCCCCACGCTGGCCAGCGACCAGTCGCCATTGCCCAGCATAAAGGCCTTTAGGTTTAGCTCATCGTCGGGCGTCATGGCGTAGCCCAGCAGCACGTGCTTGAGGTCGTGGTTTTCGTAGCCTGGAATGAGTTGCAGGTGGTGTGCGGCCAGCAAGTCGGCCACGGCCCGGCCCACCGTGCCCAAGGGTAGGCCTCGCAAAAGCTGTTGCTGCGCCCGCGTGCCAGCCGTGCCATAACGAAAGCAGAACGCCGGAATGAGCACCCAGCTGAATAGACCTTCGATAAGCTGGCGCACCAGCCGCTGATAGCCATTTGGCGGCGCAGGAGTGATGAAAGGCGACATAGCGGGCAAAAAAGCAGCCTAAGCAGCTTAGGGTTAAGCAGTTTGTTTGTTAGCTCAGAAAGGATAGTTGGCTTAGAGGCTATCCAAATAGGCAATTATACCAAGTGATTCGAGCGCAGGCAAAATGGAGCATGGCGAGGTAGTTTTC
>NZ_BAAGXF010000012.1:0-178242 GCF_054779975.1 Hymenobacter arcticus | reverse complement strand
AGCCCATAACGTATCGGAAATGATGAACTCTTGAGTAGTAGCCATACCCCAAATTAATCCCTATTTGGATAGCCTCTAAGTGGGATTATTGATTCCCAAAAATCTGCATCCTACTACGACTTGGTTTCAACGTTGCGGTACCAAGCCAAATACCCTTCCTAGCCTCATCAATACCAGCAGGCCGGGGTACGGCCTTCGTAAGAGGGGTAGTATAGGACCTGTTAACAAGCCTTCCTACCCGTTCTCCATCTCGTGGTTTGCCACAAAAGCCAGCAGCAGCGCCAGCAACTCGGGGCGCACGCGGGGCAGCGGGGCAAACAGCACCTGCTCGGCGGGGGTGGCGGCGGCCAGCAGCGCGTGCAGCTCCTGGGCGTTGGCAATGCGGAAGCCCATGTTCCAGTCGGCAAAGCTGCGCTCGGGGCAGGCCCCGGCCCCCAGCAGGCGGCAGCGGTGGTGGCGCGGGTCGGCCACAATGCGGTCGTAGTAGAGCGCCCGCACCTCGGTTTCCTCGCCCTCCAGAATTTGAAAAAACCGGCCGTCGGGCGTGTGCAGCAGCAGGCCTGAGAGGTGGTGCGCGCGGTTGAAGGCGCGCGACTGGTGCAGCAGGGCCGTGAGGGCCGCCGTGTCGAAGGGCTGCCGCGCCTGGCTTTGGTAAAAGAGGTGGTACAGGCCCATAGTGGCAAAGGAGTGAAGCAAAGCCCGCCTCGGGCGGGTGCCCGGCCCGGCTAAGGTAGCGCTCGCAGGCAGTGAAGCTACGCACAACGGCTGATAATCAGTCTTTTTTAATGCACCAACGTGCAGCTATTCCTGCGTGTTTGCGAAGGCTGCCGCTTGCGCAATGGGTAAACGTTGTAACCGCACCAACGTGCAGCTACCCCTGGCTGGCGGGCGGCACGCCAAGCCGGGCCAGCAGCTGGGGCACAATAAACTCGCCCTCGGGCAGGCCCTGCTGCCGCCACAGCTCCACGCCCCGGCGCACCAGCACGAAGGCTGGCAGGTCGGCCGGCTGGAAGCTGCGCACCACCGCCGGGTGGCTGGCCTCGTCCACCGATAGCACCCGGATGCCGCTGCCCAGCTGCTGCTGCAAGGCCTGGAGGGCCGCCAGCGTAGCCACCCGCACCGGCCGGGCCGTGCCCACCGGCGGCAGCAGCACCAGCAGCACCGCCGCATCGGCGGCCAGGGCAGCGCCGGGCGTGGGGGTAGGAGAGGGCATAGCAAGCAGCTGGTGAGCAGTAGGAAAGGGGAATAGGGGCAAAAATAATGCCCTTCCGCGATTCCCACCAGGAAGTTGCTGGCCTAAATGACTGATATTTATCATATTAATGAAGGCCAGGTGGTAGAGGGCTGGGGTGGGGCCGCTACACCAGCGTGCAAAGCTGGCCGCCCGCGCCCCGCCCCGCCCATGACACTTGCCGGCCAACTAGCTGATGTTTATCATGCCCACGCGCGCGCTTATTGCCGACCTTTGCGAAGGGTGAGGTTCAGCCCTGGTATTCCCATTTTCTTCTGCGCCCTCCCATGCTTGCCGCTGCGTACACCACCATCCTCTCCGACCTCCTCTACACGCACTCCCGCGAGTTTGTGGGCATCTACGACGTTGAGCTGGGCTGGTTTACGCAGGTAAACCCCCTGGCCGTGCAGCTGCTGGGCTACGCCTCGGAAGCAGCCTTTCTGGACGACCCCGACCACTCGCTGCGCTCACCGCCCTGGACGGTGGCCGAGTGGCGGGCCCTGTGCGAGCTTACGCAGCGCGAAGGCCACCAGGAGCTGGAAACGACCATCCGCCGCCACACCGGCGAGCCGTTTCTGGCCTACCTGCGGCTCACGTATTTTGAGGCCGCGGGCCGCGCCACGCTGCTCGTGTGCCTCACCGAGCAAAGCCCCCTGCAACGGGCCGAGCGCGCCCTGGCCCACAGCGTGCGCCGCTTCGAGGCGGTGTTTGCCAATGCCACCATCGGCATCATCGTCTGCGATAGAGCCGGTATAATGGTGTCGGCCAATGAGTTGGCGGGGCAGCTATTTGGCTATGCGCTGCCCGCGCTGCTGGGCCGGCGTATCGAAGCGCTGGTGCCCGGTGCGGCCGGCCGCCACCACGAGCAGCTGCGCGAGTCCTTCAACCACCACCCGCAGGTGCGCAACATGGGCGTGCACCGTATGCTGCAAGGCCAGCGCCAGGATGGCTCCGTGTTTCCGGTCGAAGTCAGCCTGAGCTACTTTTACCTCGACGAGGAGCTGTACGTGGTGGCCTACATCCTCGACATCAGCCTCATGCAGGCGGCCGAGCAGGAGCTGATTGCCCAGCACCGGCACGTGGCCCGCCTCAACGCCGAGCTGGAGCATAAGGTGGCCGACCGCACCCACGCGCTGCTCAGCACCCTGGCCGAGCTCGAACAGCGCGGCCAGGAGCTCACCCAGGCCCTGGCCGCCGAGCGCGAGCTGGGCGAGCTCAAGTCGCGCTTCGTGAGCATGGCCTCGCACGAGTTTCGCACCCCGCTCACGGCC
The DNA here is from genome assembly GCF_054779975.1 of Hymenobacter arcticus. Taxonomy (NCBI): domain Bacteria; kingdom Pseudomonadati; phylum Bacteroidota; class Cytophagia; order Cytophagales; family Hymenobacteraceae; genus Hymenobacter; species Hymenobacter arcticus. Next base: position 175,740 of record NZ_BAAGXF010000012.1, on the reverse strand, counting down.
GTGCTTACCTCGGCCACGCTCATTGGCAAGTACCCCGGCACCGACCAGCAGGCCCAGCGCCTGCGACACCTCCAGCGCATCGAAGCCTCCGTAAACCACCTGAACGCCATCCTGGAGGAGTTTCTCTCGGTGGGCCGCATCGAGGAGGGGGCTATGGCGGCGCAGCCCACTACCTTCGACCTGGCCGCGCTGCTCACCGAAACCCTGGCCGACGTGCAAAGCCTGCGCAAGCCCGGCCAAACCATTGTGCGCCTGGTGGAGTGCCCCGACTCCGTGCACCTCGATGCGTCGCTGCTGCGCAAAATCCTGGTCAACCTGCTCTCCAACGCCCTCAAGTATTCGGGCGAAAACGCGGCCGTGACGGTGCGGGCCAGCTTTCAGGATAACCAGCTGGTGTTCAGCGTAGAAGACCAGGGCGTGGGTATTTCCAAAGAAGACCAGACGCACCTGTTCGAGCGGTTTTTTCGGGCCCGCAGCGTCAGCACCGTGCCCGGCACCGGGCTGGGCCTCTACATCATTGCCAAGTACCTGGAGCTGCTGCGCGGCACCATTGCCCTGCGGAGCGAATTGGGCCAGGGCACCACCGTCACCGTCACTATTCCTTATGAAAACGATTCTGCTGATTGAGGACGATGCCTTCATCCGGGAAAACACGGCCGAGCTGCTCGCGCTGACCGGCTACACCGTGCGTACCGCCGAAAATGGCAAGCTGGGGGTCGAGAATGCCCTGGCCAGCAAACCCGACTTGGTTATCTGCGATATTATGATGCCAGTGCTCGACGGCTACGGGGTGCTGCATATTTTCAACCAAAACCCGCAGCTCGCGGGCGTGCCGTTCATCTTTCTCACCGCCAAAACCGAGCGCACCGACCAGCGCCGGGGCATGGAGTTGGGGGCCGACGACTACCTCACCAAGCCCTTCAGCGAAAATGAGCTGCTGAGCGCCATCAGCGGCCGGCTGGCCCGGTTTCAGCACCTCAAGCCCGACTACGACCTCCAGGCCGGGGGCCTGAATGAGTTTCTGGACGATGCCCGCACCGTGGGCCAGCTGGCCGGCCTCTCGGCCGACCGCCGCGCCCACCCCCTGCGCCGCAAGCAGGACGTGTACCTCGAAGGCGACGAGGCCACCCGCATGTACTTTGTGCAAACCGGCCGCATCAAAACCGTGAAAACCACCGAAACCGGCAAGGAGCTGATTACCGGCTTCTACGGCCCCGGCGAGTTTTTCGGCTACCTGCCGCTGCTGGGCCACACCGCCCACACCGACTCGGCCGTGGCCGTTGATGACGCGGAGCTGGTGTACATTCCGCAGGACGATTTTTCGCAGCTGCTGCTGCGTAATCCGGCCGTGGGCCAGCAGTTTATCCACCTGCTGGCGGGCCGCGTGCGCGAGCGCGAGCAGCAGCTGCTGGCCATGGCCTACAGCAGTATCCGCCGCCGCGTGGCCGACACGCTGCTGCGCCTCTACGAGCCCACGGCCGGCGACCCGGAGGCCAGCATCCAGCTCTCGCGCGACGACATGGCGGCCATGGTGGGCACCGCCCCCGAGTCGCTCATTCGCACCCTCAGCGAGTTCAACCATAGCGGGTTGATTGAGCTGACGCCCAAGAACATTCGGGTGCTGGAACCCGAAAAGCTGCGCCGCGCGCACTGGTAAAGCCCGGCGTTGGCAGGCCCGGCGCCCCGCTGCCCGCCCGGCGTGCCCGCGCCCCGGCCGCCCGCCGATTACCACCCCGAACCCGCGCCGCCCGGCCAAGGCCGCAATTTGTTAAAATATAATTTAATTTATTGCATATCAATAGGTTAAGTTAATTAACTGAAAAGCATGACGTTCGTCATGGGCCCGGTTGGGGCGCGGGGTCACCTTGCGGTATCATACTATCTAAAGCCGGCGGGAGCCCCTTGCCGGCGGCCGGCCAAACAGGCTGGCTTACGGGCTATGAATACCCAAACCGCTGGTAGTGCCGCTGCCCACGCCCATGGGCCAGGCGGCGGTATTGCTAGTCGCCGGCCGCCGGAATCAGGAGGTGGTACTGGCCCCCGCGCCAGCCAGCGGGCCGCCAGCGTGCCCGCCTTTTCTGCCTCCTGTTTTCTAGGTTGCCGAGCAGCAGCTACCTCAAAACAAGCCTTTATCCAGCTCCAGGCGGGCCTCCTCCAAATCCAGCTCGTTTTCGAGCTTGCGCAGCACTTCCTCGCTGGTGCGCTCTTCCTGCTGCAACTCCTGCAATACGCCCCGTTCAAACCTAATTAACTCTTCCTGAAGTAGTTGTGATTTAGCGAACGGCTTCTCGCGCAGGTCGTAGGTGTGGCGGTTTTTGAAGGCGGCCGTCCAGCTGCGCAGCAGGCCCAGGCGCAGGGCGTAGCTGGCTTTCATGCGTTGCAGCACGTCGGCGGGCACCCAGTTGGCCGTGGCGGGGTGCTCCAGATACGCCAGAATGCGCAGGGCCAGCTGCATCCGCACGCGCACTTCCTCGCGCCCGGCCAGGGGGTCGGGCCGAATGCCCAGCCAGTAGATGAGTGGCCCCAGGCTCAGGCCCTGCACCACGAGCGTGCAAAAAATGACCACGAAAGTGATGAGCAGGATAACCTCGCGGTGCGGAAACGGCCGGCCGTGGGCCAGGGTGAGGGGCAGGGCCAGGGCGGCGGCCAGCGACACCACGCCGCGCATGCCGGTCCAGGCCACTACGCTCACTAGGGCCAGCGGCTGCCCCGGCTCGGCGGCCCGGATGCGGGCACTCAGCCAGCGGGGCGCGTAGGCGCTGGGGTACCACCACAGCAGCCGGGCCACCACCACGGTGCCGCTGACGAGCAGCCCGTAGCCCAGCACCGCCCCCAGCAAGCCGGGCGCAATGCCGTGCAACAGGGTGGGCAGCTCCAGGCCCATCAGCATGAATACCAGGCCGTGGAGCAGAAACACGGTAGTATCCCACACGGCATCGCTGCGCAGCCGCGCCTGCGGCCCCAGCGTGACCTGCCGCCCCAGAAACAGCCCCACCGTAACCACCGCCAGCACCGCCGACGCGTGCAGCTCCTCGGCCGCGAGGTAGGCGAGGTAGGGTGTTAGAAACGTGAGGCTGGTGCCCACCACGGGGCTGGTGGTGAGGCGGTGCACGTGCAGGATGAGCCAGCCCACGGCCAGGCCCACGCCCACGCCGGCCGCGGCCGTCCACACCAGCTGCAGGCTGGCTTGCCACAGCACGAAGTGGCCCGTAGCCACGGCGGCCACGGCGCAGCGGTAGGCAATGAGCCCGGTTGCGTCATTCACCAGGCTTTCGCCCTCGATAATGGCCGTGACGCGGCGCGGCAGCCCCAGCCCCTGGGTGATGGCGGCCGCCGCCACGGCATCGGGCGGCGACACAATGGCCCCGAGCAAAAACGACGAGGGCCAGCCAAAGCCCGGCAGCAGGTAGTGCGCCACCGCGGCTACCAGCCCGGTGGTGAACAGCACGCAGCCCAGCGCCAGCAGCCCGATGGGCCGCCGCGCCGCCTTAAAATCGGGCCACGACGTGCTGGCCGCCGCCGCATACAGCAGCGGCGGCAGAAACAGCAGAAACACCAGGTCGGGGGCCAGCTCGACGCTGGGCAGGCCCGGCAGCAGCCCCAGCCCCGTGCCCACCAGCATCAGCAGGATGGGGTAGGGCAGCCGGCTGCGCTCGGCCAGCTCGGCCACGGCCGTGGCAATGGCCAGCAGGGCGATAAGAAGTTCGAGGTTATGCATCGGGGGCTGTTTTGTAAACAGCTGATTTAAAGAGTATTGGATGCAGGGCGGGGCCTGCCCGATGGGGCAGGCCCCGCCCGTGGTAGTGCAGCCGGCAGGGGAGCCGGGCAACGCCGGGCGGGGCCCACCAGCCAGCTACCCTAGCCCAGCCTAGTTGGTGGTAGGCAGCACCAGCACCGGCACTGGGCTGTGGCGCAGCACCTGCGCCGTAACGCTGCGGTGAAACAGCCCCCCCAGAAACGAGTGCGGCCGGGCCAGCATCACAATCAGCTGCGCTTGCAGCTCGCTGGCTGCCAAGATGATACCCTCGGCCGGCGACTCTTCGCGCACCTCATACAGGCTGCGGCTGGTGAGGGGCCCAAACAGCCGCGTGCGGCGCACCGACTCCAGGGCATTATCGCCCCGTGAGGGGCCATAAGTCTGACTCACCACGTGCACCACCGAGGTAGTGGGCCGCAGCGCCAGCAGCAGGCTGCCCAGCGCCAGGGAGGGCGGCGTCAGCCAAAACGACCGGCCGTCGGCGGCCACCAGCACGCGGTGCGGCAGCTCGGTGGCGGGACCTTCGGGCACCAGTAGCAGCGGGTGGCGCACGGTGCGCAAAACCGACACCGTGCGGTGCGGAATGAGCCGGCTCAGCAGCGAGTGCGGCTCCTCGCGGCCCAGGGCCAGCAGCAGCGGCTGGTGGCGCTGCACGGCCCCGCGCACGGCCATTTCCAGGGTATCGGGCGAGAGCTCGACGTCGGCGGTGAGCGGCAGGTTTTCGGCTTGCAGGCAGAGGTCGGCGCGCAGCTGCCGGCGGGCGGCCAGCTGGGTAGTGGTGGTAGCCAGCACCGTTTCGGGCTCAATTAAGGCATTCACATTGAGGAAAATGTGCAGCAGCACCAGGCGGCCATCTAGGCACGTGGCCAGGCGGGTGGTGTAGGTGAGCGCCGCATCGGCCGCCCCCGACAAATCGGTGAGCACTACAAAGGCTGGTTTCATGGCAAGCAGCGGCCGCCCCTAGCCACAACCACCCGGATTGGGTTGCAGGCAGCCCGCAGCTATAAAAGTCGGTCCCGCCGCCCGCCCCCCCAATGACGAATGCGCCCGCATTGTCTGATTTATTGCACAACTGCGCTTCGTTGGCCCAGAGCTGTTAAGCTCTGGTGCCCCGGTGGGCGAGCCACTAGAAGTTAATAGCCTTACCAGGGCGTATGCCGCAGCTTTTCGGGCTCTAGCAGGCGAATGGTTTTGGCCGTCAGCTCTAGCAAGCCCGCCTGCTTGAACTCGCGCAGGGTGCGAATGAGCGACTCGGGGGCCGTGCCCACCAGGGCGGCCAGGTCTTCGCGCGCCAGCTGAATGGCGGGGGCCGCCGGGCCGCCGGCCTGCTCGTGCAAGTGCAGCAGCACGTCGGCCACGCGCCGCCGAATGGAGTGGTAGGCCATGTCGAGCAGCTGCTGCTCGCGCTCGCTCACCCGCCCCGCCAGCAGGCGCATAAACTGCGGCCCCACCTCGGCGTGGTGCAGCAGCTGCGTAAAATCTTCCTGCGAGATGTACACCAGCTCCGAGTCGTCGATGGCCACTGCCGAGTCGCGGTGCAGCGAGTGCTCCAGCAGGGGCAGGTAGCCCACAAACTCGCCGGGGCCGTAGAGGCCCGTAAGCAGGGCCTTGCCTTCGGCGTTGGTTTTCAAGGTTTTGAGGCGGCCGGCCTGCACAAAGTAGGCCCGCGTGGCCTCGTCGCCTTCGAGGTACACCTCGTGGCGGCGGCGCACCGGGTGGGCCTTGCGGTGGCCCGCCAGGTGGTCGAGGCGGGCGGTAGCGCGGGCATCGGCCACAAACTCGCCCAGCCCGCCGGGGGCCGCCAGGTCGTGGCCCGCCTGCAAGTGGCCAAAGCGTGCCAGCCGCCCCCCAATGGCCCCCAGCAGCTCGTCGTCGGCCAGGGGCTGGGCGAGGTAGTCGTCGGCCCCCAGCGCCATGGCCCGGCGCTGGTCGGCGTGGTCAAACTCATTGGCCAGCAGCAGAAAAGGCACGCCCGCCAGGCGCGGGTGCTGGGTGAACTGCGCCAGTACGCCGTAGCCATCGAGCACGGGCAGGCCCACGGCGCACAGCACGAGGTCGGGGGGGTGAGCCAGCGCCAGGGCCACGCCGGCCCGTCCGCTGTGGGCGGTGTGCACGCCGTAGCCAGCCAGCTCCAGCACGGCCGCAATGCGCGCCCGGCTGGCCGCGTCTTCTTCCAGCAGTAGAATCGTTTTCATAGGAAGGCCGCGCGAAAACGGCCGGGCTGCCGAGTAGCCTGGCTAAACGTAAGCAGCGGGCATAAGGGGGGTAAAATCCAGCTTACTATGCTGAAAATAAATAGTTTACTATTCTGCGCTTCGTCATAGGAATAGCCGCTGCCCCGCGCTACCGGCCTGACAATCCGCAGCCCAAAGGGCTGACTTTGCTCATGTTGCCCGCCCCGCCCGGTGCGCACCTTTGCTGGTGCCGCGTCACGCCTTTTTGGATAAATTAAAAATAAAAGTCTGGCAGTCAAATTTTTAATTTATCTGAAAAGGACGCGAATCTAACAACCACTTTAGCTCCTTACCGCCATGACCCGCCGACACTTCTGGCCCGCCGTTGGGGGCGTGCTGCTCACCACCGGCGGCCTCGCCTACCTGGGTGCCGACGCGCCCGCCGTTGCTACGTACCCGGCCCCGCCCGCCCCCGGCGCGGTGCCGCTGCTGCCCGCCGAGCGCGAAATATTGCGGCTGGCCGCGCTGGCCCCCAGCGGCCACAACACCCAGCCCTGGCGCGTGACGCGCCACGCACCCTTCCAGTGGACCATCGGCAGCGACCGCGCCCGCTGGCTGCCGGCCGTGGACCCCGCCCAGCGCGAAACCATCCTGTCCATCGGAGCTTTCCTGCAAAGCCTGGCCTACGCCGCCGCCCACCTCGGCTACGCCTGCTGCTGGCAGCTGCTAGCCGATACCAACCAGGCTGCCAGCCTGGTAGACGTGACGCTGACCAAAACCGCTGGCCTCCCTGCCTTTGACATAAATAGCCTGCTGCGCCGCCGCACCGTGCGCACCGGCTACCGCAGCGAGCCGCTGGCCCCGGCCGACGTGCGCGCCCTCACGGCGGGCGAGCCGGGCTACCACTATTTTCGCCGCGACTCGCCCCAGGGCCAGTGGCTGGACGCCCAGACCCTGGCCGCCAACCACCAGCAAACCTACCGCGACGCCGCCGAGCAGGAGCTGGGCCGCTGGGTCCGGTTTTCGGCCCCGGAAGCCGCCCGGCACCGCGACGGCCTCACACCCGCCAGCATGGAAATCGACGGGGTGGCTGGCTGGTGGGTGCGCCATTTTTACACCCCCGCCACCGTGCTGACGCCCGGTTTTCGGGCGCGGGGCCTGGACAAAGTGGCCGCCCAGGTGGGCCAGTCGGGCGGGTGGCTGGTGCTCACCAGCCCCGACCGCGCCACCACCACGCTGCTCGACACCGGCCGGCGGGTGCAGCGCCTCTGGGTGCAGGTGCGGGGCCGCGGCATCGCCCTGCACCCCATGACTCAGATACTGGAAGAATTCCCCTTCAATCAGCAAGTTAACCACGCCCTGGGTTTGGCCGAGCCGGTGCAGTTTCTGCTGCGCTGCGGCTACGTGGACAGCTACCCCGAGCCCGTGGCCGAGCGCCGCCCGGTGGACTGGTTTGTGCAGAATGGCGAGGTGGGTCGAAATACAGCGTAGGGCCGGGGCAACCTCAAAATGGTCGCAGCTGGTCGTAGGCCAGTTCGCGTACCGTGAAGCGGGCGTAGGGTTGCAAGCGCCCGGCTAGCAGCCAGTTGGCCTCCAGCTCGGTGGGGATGCGCACGCCGTGCCGCTCCTGGTAGTGGGCGCAGCGCACCACCCACGGCAGCAAGGTATCGGCCCCGAAGTAGCGCTGCGTTTCGCACTGCACTAGCTCGTCGGCCCCGTTGAAGCGCATGAGGCAGGTCAGCGTCTCGTCCCGGTAGGTGAACAGCAGGCGGGCCGAGTGCGCATCGACTGCTTGCCAGCGCAGCCGCTGGCTGGGCAGCAGCGCGGTGGGCAGCAGGATGCTTTCGCTCAGCCAGCGCAGCAGCTCACCCTGGTTGTAGTGCGGGCCGTGGCCCCGCACGATGGGCATGGCCCCCAGCAGGCGCACCGTGAGAGCCCCGCGGCCGGCCACGTACTCATCGCGGGCCGTAAACCAGCGCGTGGTGCCCTGCCAGATGAAGCCGGGCGGGTCGGCCGTCACGTACTGCTCGCCCGCAATGGTCACCCAGTCATGCTGCAAATCAGTTTTGAACTGCCCGGTGTGGCGCCAGCGCAGGCCGCGCAGGTAGAGCTGGCCTTCGCGCAGCACGTGGCGGAAATAGCGCTGCACCGGCGCGGGCAGCCCGGCCAGCTGCGCCAGGCGAAAAACCGGGGCCGAAACAGGGATGGCCTGCGCAAATAGCCGCTTCACGTCGCGGCGCAGCCGGCGGGCGGCCAGCGCCCGGCCCACTACAATGCCCAGCACGGGTAAGGCCAGGGCCGCGGCAGCCAGCTGCCACGCACGTTTCGGATTCATGGCAGCGGCGGCTAGCGGTAGGAGATAAGTTTTCGAGCGGCGGCTACTTCTTGTAATTCGCCAAAACGCAGCAGCCCATCATGCTGATGGCGCAAGCTGCTCTGTTACCCCACTAAGCATTCGCTATCAGGTACTTATACGCAAGTGATTATTTACGTCGCCGGCTCCGCAGGCGTAGGCATCGCTGGCCGCCTGGCGGCGGGCCAGCCACGAGTCTACGGTGCCGCTGAGCGTGACGCGGCCGGCCCGCACGCGCAGGGCAATCGGCTGGTTGTGGAGCAGGGCCGACCAGTGGTAGCGCTGATTCAGGCGGTTTTCGAGCTGCGCGTCCGCTTTTTCGGGGCTGTTGGGCGGGGGCGTGGTGGGCACGGCCGCGCCCGTGTCGGGGGCCACCTGGGCACCGGGGGCGGCGGCCAGGTGCAGGTGGTTGAGCACCGCCACCACGCCGCTGATGCCGGCGGCCACGTCGGCGGCGTGCTCCCGGTCGAAGTGCGTAGCCACGCTGCCCGACAGCTGCACCTGCCCATTGCGCACCTGCACCACCAGGCTGCGGCGGCCCACGTAGGGGTCGTGGTGCAGGGCGGCCAGCACGTGGGCCTGAACGATGGCATCGGGCGCAGGGTGCGGGCTGCGCACTTTCAATAGGTTGTGTACCTCGCAGGCACCCAGCACGTTACGGGCATCCTGCTCGGCGGCCTGGCGGGCGCGTAGGTTGCTGAGGGTGCCCAGCAGCGTCACCACCCCGGCGCGCACCTGCACGGTGGGGGGCAGGGTGTCGAGGCGCGGGTCGGCGCGCAGGGCATCGCGAATGGCCTGGGCCACGTCGGCATCGGCCTTGGGGGTGCCTGGCTGGCGGCGCAGGGCGGGGTCCTGGGCCCCGTGGGCTACCCGCAGCTCGCTGGCTTCCACGCGGCTGGCCCCGGCCAGGCAGGCCGTGGCCACGGTCTGGTCGTGCTCGGCGGCCGAGCCCACGGTGCCCGCCAGGTACACCACGCCGTCGGTGGTGCGCACGTCGAGGCCCGTGCTCGGCACCCGGATATCCCAGGCCAGAAACGCCTGAATCTGGGTGGTAATCTCCCCGTCGGAGTTGGTGAGGCGGCCGCCGCGCACTACTAAGTGGTTGTGCAGCTGGCGCAGGCCCGGCACCCCAAACAGCACCCGCAGCGCCAGCTGCGCCTCGGCCCACGACTGCACCACGCCCTCCACGGTCACGGCCCCGTCGCAGGCTCGGCAGTCTAGCACATAGCTACTTACGGCCGGGTCCTGGGCCAGGGCCTGCCGCACGCGGCGCAGCAGCTCGCCATTGGGCACGTCGGGGGTGCGCACGGCCAGCTCGTTTACCACGCCGCGCACGCCGCGCACGGCCTTGGCCAGGTCGGCGGCCCGCTCGCGCGCCAGCAGGCTGTCCACGAAGCCGGTGAGCGCCACAATGCCCTCGTGGCAGGTGGTGGTGATGTAGGCCGCGGCCACGCCCTTGGGCTGTTCGAAGAGCCGCGCCACGGCCGTAAGAATGTCGGCATCGGCCAGGCGCTCGTCTACGCTGGGCAGGTCTAGGGGCATGTACATGGCAGGGGAGAATAAAAGCGAAAGCCGGCCGCCGGGCCGCCAGCGGAAGGACCACCGCAAAGCTCCCCGCCAGCCGGGGCGGGGGCGCTGACAAGTGTCAGGCCAGCTGCCTGATTTATATCATGTTTGCCACTGAAAAGGCCGGCCAAATTTGTAGTGTGCAACTAGTGACAAGGAGCAGTGCCTGGGCCGGGAGTAGGGCGGCCGCCCCTATGGTGCCAAGTCCATCAATTCCGCTCTAGCCTTAGCCATGCCCGTTAGTTCTTTTTTCACCGAGCTACGGGCCACGCTGGGCTTTGCCGGTCGGTTTTTCCGCGAGGGGTTTCGGCCGCGCTACGAGTGGCAGGAGCTCCTGAACCAGTGCTATGCCATTGGCACCAGTCGCTGCCGCTGGTGGGCATCACCAGCTTTATTATGGGGCTGGTGCTCACGCTGCGGCTGCGGCCCACCATGGTGCAGTTCGGGGCCACGTCCTGGATTCCGGTGATGGTGGGGCTCACCATCATTCAGGAGCTGGGGCCCATTATTACGGGGCTGATGGTGGCCGGCAAAGTCGGCTCCAGCATCGGAGCCGAGCTGGGCTCGATGCGCGTGAGCGAGCAGATTAACGCTATGGAAGTATTGGGTATCAATCCGTTTAAGTACCTGGTAGTCAAGCGGATACTAGCGGCTACGCTCATGGTGCCCATCCTCACGCTGCTGGCCGATGCCGTGGGTCTGGGGGCCTGCTACCTGCGCATGCGCTTGCAGGCGCTGCACACGTTTACGGGCCGCCTCACCTTCGGCGAAGTACTGCCGGCGGTGGCCAAAACCTTCTTTTTCGGCTTCGCCATCGGCCTGGTTGGCTGCTACAAAGGCTACAACGCCGACAAGGGCACCGAGGGCGTGGGCGTGCCCGCCAACTCGGCCGTGGTGCTCTCCTCGCTCCTGATTTTTCTGCTCGACCTAGTGGCGGTGGGCGTCAGCACCGCGTTCGGTTTAATTTGATTATGAGCTGTTTATCATTTTGTGAGCCGTCTGTCATTGCGAGCGCAACGCAGTGGAGCGCGGCAATCTTTCCTGGTCGTTTGGTTCGGTGAGATTAGTAACCCGAGCGTGCAGGAAAGATTGCCGCGCTCCACTGCGTTGCGCTCGCAATGACAAACGATTTTCCTATATAAAAGCTCTGTTGCCTTGGAACCTGCCACAACCCTCGCCCCGCTCGCAGCGCTACCCGCCCCGTCCGCTGAAATCGTGCTGACGGTGGCGGGCATCAGCAAATCGTTTGGCGACAACCACGTGCTGCAAGACTTTTCGCTGACGCTGCACCGGGGCGAAAACGTGGTGGTGCTCGGCAAGTCGGGCTCAAGTAAGTCGCTGCTAATCAAGTGTATCATCGGCCTGCTCACGCCCGATGCGGGCACCATCACGGTGCTGGGCCAGCCGGTGGCTACCCTTGGCCACGTGGCCCTCGACGCGCTGCGGGCCAAGGTGGGTTTCCTCTTCCAAAGCAACGCCCTCTACGACTCGATGACGGTGCGCGAAAACCTGCTGTTTCCGCTGCGGCGGCACTGGCTCGCCGACCGCCCGGGCCAGGAAGACCAGCTGGTGCGCCAGGCCCTCGACGACGTGGGCCTGCCCCAAACCATCGACCAGCTACCGGCCGAGCTCTCGGGCGGCCAGCGTAAGCGCATCGCCCTGGCCCGCACCCTCATTGTGCCGCCCGAAATCATTCTCTACGACGAGCCCACCACCGGCCTCGACCCCGTTACGGCCCGCGAAATCGACCAGCTCATCCGCCACGTGCAGCAGAAATACCACGCCTCGGCCCTCATTATCTTGCACGATATGAGCTGCGTGCGCCTCACCGCCGACCGCGTTATCCTGCTGGCTGATGGCCGCTGCTACGCCGAAGGCACCTACGCCGAGCTGGCCCAGAATACGGACCCCATTATCCACGCCTTTTTCGCCTGAGCTGGGGTTGAATTGGGTTTGACTCTCCTGCTGAACGCAGCGTAGAATAATCGAAGCACAAAAATTTATTAATTTATAACTCACACTTAAAAAAATGCCAGCCGCCATATCCGCCTCGTTTTGTTTGTGCTGGCGGGCTTGGCGTGCCTGGCCGCCACGCTGGTGCTGCTGGGGCAACGGCAGAATCTGTTTGGCTCCTCGCTGACGGTGCGGGCCGATTTTCGCAACGTTTCGGGCCTGCTCACCGGCAACAACGTGCGTCTGGCCGGCATCACCGTGGGCACGGTGAAGAAGATTAGCATACTGAACGACAGCACCGTACGCGTGCGAATGCACCTCAACCGCGACGTGCAGCCCTACGTGCGCCAAAACGCCGTAGCCTCGGTGGGCACCGACGGCCTGGTGGGCAACACCATCGTGAACCTGACGGCCGTGGCCGCCCCCGCCCCGCTCATCGCCGACGGCGACGTGCTACGCACCACCTCCCCGCTGGCCATCGACGAGATGCTGGCAACCCTCAGCGTATCGAACAAAAACCTGGTCGGCATCACCCAGGATTTACACCAGATTACGGGCAAGCTCAACGGCAGCCAGGCCCTCTGGGAGCTGCTCGGCGACCAGCAAGTGGCCGCCAACGTGCGCCAGAGCCTGCGCCACCTGGCCCGCGCCACGGCCACGCTCCAAACCTCCGCCACCGACATCAGCCAGCTCACGCGCGGCATCCGCCAGGGCCAGGGGCCGGCGGGCTACTTATTGACCGACAAGGAGTTTGCGGGCCAGCTGCGCCACGCCACCCGCCAGCTGGCCCGCAGCACCGATACCCTAGCCGGCACCCTGGGCAGCCTCCAGCAGCAGGTGCAAACCGGCGCCGGCCCGCTGCACACGCTGCTGACTGATACGGCCATGAGCGGGCAGCTGCGCCAAACCCTCGGCCACGTGGAGCAAGGCACGGCCGGCTTCAACCAGAATATGGAAGCCCTGAAACACAACTTCCTGCTGCGCGGCTACTTCCGCAAGCAGGCCAAAAAGCAGGCGAAGGCCGCCGGCCAGCCAGCTGCCCCCGGGGCCGGGGCCAGCCCGAAATAGCCGCCACGGTGCTGCCCTTGGGCCAGCAGCGGGCACTGGCCGCTGCAACGCGCTATTGAAACTGTCTAGGAAGTCTGAGAATTTAAAATTGACCGTCATGCTCATCTGGCGGCCACGCAGTGAAGCATCTCTGTCGCTTCGCTGAACAGTCCAGATGAAGCGACAGAGATGCTTCACTGCGTGGCCGCCAGATGAGCATGACGGCCTGACGACTTCCTAAACAGCTTCATTATCACCAGCCAATGGCCCTGCTCACAAAAGCGTAGCAAGTCTTCCTGGTAATAGATATTAATGCTAAGTATCTGAAATTGTGATACTTAAGTAATGTTACACGTTTCTGTAGGCCCACCGTAGTAGAAAAAAATGGCCCTTTTCACTCGTGGCCCGGCCCCACTTATCTCAGGAGTACCTATTTGGGTGGGGGTTTCAGTTAGTAACCTTGCACTTTCTTTTTCTCTCTGTGTATGAAGTGTCTACCCGCTACCCTGCTTTTTGCCGGCCTGCTGGCCGCCAGCGTGGCCCCCGCCACCGCCCAAACCGCCCCCAAGGCCGACTCGCTCAACATCCGCAAAATATATGACGAGGCGCTGCTGCGCGGCCAGAGCTACGACAACTTGCGCTACCTGTGCCAGCGCATTGGGGGGCGGCTCGCGGGCTCGCCGCAGGCCGCCATGGCCGTGCAGTGGGGCAAGCTGACGATGGAAAAAGCCAACTGCTTTGACAAAGTCTATTTGCAAGAGTGCCTGGTGCCGCACTGGGTGCGCGGGGCCAAAGAAAAGGGCCAGATAGTGGGCAACAAGGGCAAAAGCGTGCCGGCCGCCGTGTGCGCCCTGGGCGGCTCGGTGGCCACGCCCGGCAACAAGCCCCTGCGCGCCGGCGTGGTGGAAGTCAAGAGCTTAGCTGAGCTAAAGGGCCTGCCCGATGCGGCCGTGAAAGGCAAGTTTATCTTCTTCAACCGGCCCTTCAACGATGCGCTCGTGGAGCCGGGCGCGGCCTACGGCGCGGCCGGCGACCAGCGCCGCAGCGGCCCGGCCGAGGCCGGCCGGCGCGGGGCCGTGGGCGCGCTCGTGCGCTCGCTCACCTCGGCCCAGGACAACAACCCCCACACGGGCACCACCAACTACGGCGACACGCCCACCAAGGTGCCCGCCGCGGCCCTCAGCACCCTGGCCGCCGACCAGCTCAGCCAACTGCTGGCTGGCGACCCCAAGCTGGAGTTTGAGCTGCAAATGAGCTGCGAAACCCTGCCCGACGAGAAAAGCTACAGCGTGATAGGGGAGGTACGCGGTACCAAATACCCCGAGCAGATTATCACCGTGGGTGGCCACCTCGACTCGTGGGACCTCGCCGAAGGTGCCCACGACGACGGTACCGGCGTGGTCCAAAGTATGGAGGCCCTGCGCCTGCTCAAGGCCGCCGGCCTCAAGCCCGAGCGCACCGTGCGCGCCGTGCTCTTCATGAATGAGGAAAATGGCACCCGCGGCGGCAACAAGTACGCTGAGCAGGCCCAGCAAAACCATGAAAACCATCTCGCCGCCATCGAGAGCGACGGCGGGGGCTTCACCCCGCGCGGCTTCACCATCGAAGCCACGCCCGCCGTGTTCCAAAAAGTGGCCGCCTGGAAGCCCCTGCTGGCCCCATACTTGGCCGGCCAGCTCACGCCCGGCCATTCCGGCACCGACATTGAGCCGCTGGTAGCCGCCGTGAAGCCCATCGCGCTCTTCGGCTACGACTGCGACTCGCAGCGCTACTTTGACCTCCACCACACCGCCGCCGACACCTTCGACAAGGTGAATAAGCGCGAGCTGGAGCTGGGCGGCGCGGCCATGGCGTCGCTCATTTACCTGCTGGGTAAGTATGGTTTGTAAGAACCTGAAAGCTAGCGCGTAGCAAAAAAAAGAACGTCATGCAGACCGAAGGGAAGCATCTCGCATAAAGTAGTAAATCAATCGTTTAACGATTTTAGTTACCATCCCATGCGAGATGCTTCCCTTCGGTCTGCATGACGTTCTTTCGGGTCTGCCTAGTTCGTATTTAAAATCGAGAACAGCTCGTCCAATTTCGGAGTCAGGATAATATCGGTGCGGCGGTTGATGGCCTTATTTTGGGGCGTGTCGTTGGCGGCCACGGGTAGGTACTGACCTCGGCCCGAAGGCGTTATCTGCGTAGGGTCGATGCCGGCGGCGGTGAGCAGGCGCGTAATTTCGGTGGCGCGCAGCACGCTCAGGTCCCAGTTGTCTTTGGCCCCGTTCACCACGCCTTTGATGGGCACGTTGTCGGTGTGGCCTTCCACCAAAATGTTGATGTCTTTGTTGCCCGTCAGCGCGTTAGCTAGCTTGATGAGGGCATCCTGCCCGGCCGGGTCCACCTTGGTAGCGCCCGATTTGAACAGCAACTGCTCGGACAGCGACACGTAGACCTTGCCATTTTTGACGTTCACCTGCAAGTCCTGCGAGTTGAAGCCCAGCAGAGCGTCGCTAACCTTTTGGCGCAGGGCCTTGGTGGCCGCATCTTTCTCATCCAGAATGCGTTGCATCTCGGCCACGCGGGCGTTTTTGCCGGCCAGGTCTTGCTCAGTGGTGCCCAGCGTTTGGTTAAGCTGGTTCACTTGCGTGCTCTTGTTGAGCAAGTCGGCGCTGAGCTCGGCCTGGGTGCGGTTGCTGGTTTGCAGCAAGGCCGATTTCTCCAGCTGAAGTTGGTCGCGCGACTTGGTGAGGTCGGAGTTTTGCTGCTGCAAGGCGGCGATTTCCTTCTGGTTGCAGCCGGGAAGGGCCAGCAGCGTGGCGGCCAGCAGCAGGGCCGGGGCCGTGCCCAGCCGGGGCTTCGATAAGAAATTCATGGCAAAATGCGTAAAGCGCGAAAAATCCCCACCTTCCGGCCGGGGAGCCTGGGCTAAACGGTGGAGCTTATGCGTAGGTTGTCGGCCCCCCGATGGTGGGCCGCCGGGCCGCGCCGGGCTACTTTTACGCCCCGGCCCAGCCGGAACTACTTTTTAGTATGCGCATCATTACATTAGTGAGTATGGGCCTGCTGCTGCTGGCCGGGCGCAGCCAGGCGCAGGCCAGCGGTGCTGGCACATCGCCCGGCCGGTACTGGGTTCGCTTTCAGGACAAGCGCGGGGTGCCATTCGACGCGGCGCACTACTTCAGCCCGGCCGCCCAGGCGCGCCGCCAACGCCAGGGCCTACCCGCCGCCGAGGCCACCGACCGCCCCGTGCGGGCCGACTACGTGGCCGCCGTGCAGGCTCGCGTCGATACCCTCACGCTGGTCAGCCGCTGGTTTAATGCCGTGGCCTGCCGGGCCACACCCGCCCAGGCGGCGGCCCTGCGCCAGCTGCCCGGCGTGGCCGCTGTGGTAGCCTGGCCAGTAGTGAGCCGGCTGCGGCCCGCTAGCTATCGTGTTGCTAGAAAAGAAGTTGTAGAATCAGCCAGCGCGGCGGCCGTGTCGCCCGCCGACTACCTGCTGGCTCGCCAGCAAACGGCCGCCCTGGGCCGCACCGACTTTAGCCGGGCCGGGTTGCTGGGCCAGGGCGTACGCATTGCGGTATTCGACGTGGGCTTTCGGGGCACCGAGCGGCACCCGGCGTTTCGGGCGCTGCGGCGCGAGGGGCGCATTGCCGCCACCTACGACTTCCTGAAAAACCGGCCCGGCGTATTTGGCGGCGGCTCGCACGGCACCGAGGTGCTGGGCTGCCTGGCCGGCCGCCTACCCGGCCCCGCGGGCGATACGCTGCGCCTGGGTCCTGCGCTGGGTTTAGCCCCGGCCGCCACCTACCTGCTGGCCCGTACCGAGGGCTTGGCCAGCGAGCGCTACGCCGAGGAAGAAGCCTGGCTGCGCGCCGCTGAGTGGGCCGACCAGCAGGGCGCCGACATAATCAGCTCATCCTTAGCCTATACTGAGCAGCGCTACTTCCCTGAGGAAATGGACGGCCGGCACTCGCTCATTGGGCGGGCAGCCACGCTGGCGGCGCGCAAAGGCATATTGGTAGTGAGCGCCGCCGGCAACGACGGCGACGACGACTGGGTGCGCATCGGCACGCCCGCCGATGCCGACTCGGTGCTGGCCGTGGGCGGCCTCGACCCGGCCACCGGGCTGCACTTGGCCTTTAGCTCGGTGGGCCCTAGCGCCGACCGCCGCATCAAGCCCGACGTGTCGGCCTTTGGTATCGTGCTCACTACCAACGCCCGCGGCGGCTACGAGCGGGTGGAGGGCACCTCCTTTGCCGCGCCGCTGGTGGCGGGACTGGCGGCCTGCGCCCAGCAAGCCAGCGGCGGCAAGGCCACGGCCATGACGCTGTTTCGGCAGGTGCGGGAGGCCGGCGAGCTGTACCCGTACTACGACTACGCCCACGGCTTTGGCCGGCCCGAGGCCAGCCGCCTGCTGGCGCGCCTCAAGGGCCCGCTGCCGCCCCCGGAGCCCACCTTCGATTTTGTGGTGCACGACTCGCTGGTGGCCGTGGTGCTGCGGGCGGCGGCCACCGTGCCCGCTGCCCGCCCGCTACCCTTAGTAGCTGAAAGCGACGAGCTTACCCCCGGCGCTACCGACTGGCTCACCCCGCCCACGTCCGCCCGTCCGCCCGGCTCGCCCACGCCCACCACCGCCAACGTGGCCCCTGTGGGCAAGGAGCAGGCGGCCCCCGCCGAGGCTGCGCCCGCCCTGCCGCCGTACCCCGCTTACCCGCCGCACCTCTACTGGCACCTGGCTAACGCGCGCGGCGTGCTGCACCGCTACGAGGTGCGCGCCACCACCCAGCGCCTGGTGGTGCAGGTGCCGCGCCGCCTGGCGCGGGGCGGCAACGTGCTACGGGTTCATTACCAAGGTTATACGGGGCAGTACACGGAATAAAGAGACCGGAAATGTCGCGTCGTTTGTCAGGATGGGCGAAAGCCCCGAATTTTATATATGCCTGCTAATCAAGTAAAAACGTTTCTGCTCTTGGGGGCGCTGCTGGTGGCTGGCCCAGCGGCCCGCGCCCAGCAGGTGCTGCTGCAAACCGACGTAGCCAACGATACCCTGCCCGCTCGCACGGGACCCAACCGGCGCTACTTCGGCCACCTCTACGCGGGCTACGGGCTGGCGGTGGGCGCCAGCGCGCTGGGGGTGAAGTACGGTTTGTCGTCGTCCGAATTCATGGTGGGCGGCCGGCTCAAGCGGCGGCTGGGCGGCTTGCTGGCCCTCAATGCCGACCTGCGCTACGCCTACCTGCGCTACGGGCTAGACCCTGCCGTGGTCCGACCCGTGCCGTTTGGCTTGGGCTATGATAGCCAGCTCTTTAGCTACCACCAGGTGCAGGGCGAAGCCAGCCTGCGCCTCACCCCCGGCCGCCGCCGGGGCAACACCGTGGGCCGCTACCTCGACCTGCTAGCCTACGGCGGCCGGGCGCTGGCCACCAACTACGCTACCCAAGGCCCCGCGCCCGGGGGCGGCCGGCTCGAAGTAGTGGCCCACGAGCCGCCCTACCTGGCGCGCTGGCTGGGCGGGGTGGGTGCCCGCGTGGGCAGCAATGCCGTGGCCCTGGTGGGCCGCTATCGCCTCAGCAATGCGCTGGAAAATAGCGGGTTACCTGAGCCGCCGCGCTTGGTGCTGGGCCTGGAGGTGGGCTGGTTTTAAACCCCCGGCGGCGGGCGCTGCGTACATAGGCCATAGGCGGCTCGCTAGCCGCCCCGCCTTTTTCTGCTCTCTTGCCGCTGTTCTTTATGTCTATATCCTTTCGCTCGCTCGGCCCTGTGGTCGCTCTATTACTGACCGCCACCGCCTGCGTTAATACCGAGCGCGACATTGCTAGCTCATCCGCCACCCGCACTTCCCGTACCGAGTTTACGCCGCCCCGGGGCCGGGGCGAGCGCGTGGGGGGCACCACGGTGCTCAATACCGTGCAGGCTACTCACCCGTTTTCCGACCCTAAGTCGGCCGACACGTTCATATTGCAGCTGCGGGGGCCGCGCATTCTCAGTGGCCGCCTGCACCTGGTAGTGCTTAGCAGCCAGGGCGATACGCTGCGCTACGAGGTAATGCCCGCCACCGCCCTCATCGACGACCCCACGCTGCGCGACAACCAGTCGGCTTCGGTGCGCGACAAGGAAGTCAGTATCCTGCGCGGTATGAATAACTTCTTCAGCGACAAGCACTTCGCGCAGCCTGCCTTGCCTGCCACGGCCACGCCGCCCGCCGGCGTAAGCTCCCAGGCCTGGGCTAGCCTGCGCAACGACCCCGCCGCCGTGGGTTTCGACTACGCCAGCCCAGCTGGCGAACGGCGCTTGGTTTATTCGCGCCAGCTCGCTAAAGTGCTGGTAGTGAACGATTACCAGTAAACAGGAAAGCCGTTCAAGCGTGGGTGGCCGCCAAACGAGCGCGAAGTTATGAAAAAGCCTTAAATAACCCAGGTTGCGGTACAGGGGCCGCCCTGGCAAGCTTCAGTGGGCGGGGCCGCTTGGCCGGTCCGCCGGCGCGAGCCGGCCGGTTGTCGTTGCGCAGCCCGCCCCGGTCAACGACAACTGGTCGGCCGGCTTACGCCGGCGGACCGGGAGCATAGCGCGCAGCTTGAATTAAATAAACTGCTGACCTTCAAGCGTAAGCTATTCCTGGTAAGTGGAGTAGCGGTCCAATATGCCGTTTTTGAACAGGAGCGACCACTCCTTGCCCTGAAAGCGGCTGTAGTACCACATGGTCATGCGCTCCTCCTCCATGCTTTCGGCCTGCCGCTTGGGCCGGCCCATCACCTGCTCTACCTCCTTCATAGTCATGCCTTTGACGAGACTGCCCTGCTGGATAGCCTTCCACTTGGTGGCCGAGGTACCGGTGGCGGCGGCGCTGCTGCGGGGGTCGCTGAAGCTAAAGCTTTTCAGAAAAGCGTTGGCGGGCGGGTCGCTGTCGGGTCCGCCCCCGTAGCCGTTGGTGCCGCTGAAAATATAGTTCTGTTCCTGCACCTGCCGGGGCTGCTGGCCCACGTACTCGAAGGTGAGCCGCACCGGGGCCGGCCCCTCGCCCGGCCCCACCTTGGTAATCTTAACCGGCACATATTTAGGCAGATACTGCACGTTGTCGCGGGTCGAGCTGCTGCTGATGTAGGCTTGCAGCACGTAAAGAGTCTGCCCCACCAGCAAGCGGCGCGCCTTTTCTACCTCTTCGAGGTTTACCAAGCAGGGGCCGCCGGCGCGGTTGGGGTCGCGCTTCAGCTCGGGCATCGTGGCGCGAATGACGTGGGCGTAATGCTTGCCGCCGGGAGCCTTAAACACGACGGCTACCTGCTCGGTATTGCTGCCCGTGTCTTTGTTGTTGTAGCCCCGGTCGCGGAACCCGTCGAGGCGCACGAAGGTAAAGGTGTTGCCCTTCAGTGCTTTATCGTTGGGGGAGGTGCCGTAGAGGTCGGTACCCACAAAGGTGGGCCCTTTGAGCACCATGAGCGGGCAATCGAAGCCGGTCGACAAGTCGGGCATCAGGAAGCGCATGCCGGGCGTCCAGGCCGTGAGGGGTTTGTAGGGAAACTCTTTTTTGAAATCAAAGGTCTGGGCCTGAGCTGATAGCGCCGTTCCCAGCAGGGCTAGCAGTAGTTGAGTACGCATACGGAGTTATTTGAAATCCTGAAAAGCTCACCAGTAGCCCGGTTTATGCAGGTCACGCAATACGCGGTGCTACCGAGGCCGTGAGGCTTAACGTTCAGGCGGCCCGTGGGTTTAGCGTTAGGCTCAGGAAGCTGATTATAAAGGTCTTTTTGCATAAAATTCCTATCCACAACTCACTGCGCGAAGCCGGCCATGTGCGCACTAGCCCCGGCTAAATCTTCACCCAGCCCTGCTGCCCGGCGGGGCCTCGCAGCAGCGCGTAGCCCGCGCTTTCGCCCAGCACCGCTACCGGCGTGCGTACGGGCCAGGCGGCCAGCAGCGGCGCCGTGGCCGCGGGTTGGGTCTGAATTTCGCGCGCTGCGGGCAGTTGAAACCGCCGCAACGGCTGGGCCGCGGCTACGGCGCTGGTAGCCACGTAGCGGCGCTGGCCATTCGGCAATTCTACCCGCAGCCAGCTGGCGCGCTGGCCCAGCACTAGCAGCGGCAGGGTAGTGGGCAGCTGCCGGCTGGCCGCACGCGGGCGCACCCACTCGGCCCGGCGGTCGGGGCCGGCCAGGGCGGCGGGCACAGCATCGGCGCGATGCAGAAACGGCCACGGGTCCACGGCCCCGCGCCCGGCGCGGTAGATGCCGAAGTGTAGGTGCGGCGCGGTGGTGCGGGCGTTGCCGGTGTTGCCCACTAGGCCCAGCGTGTCGCCGGCCCGCACGCGCTGGCCGGGCTGCACCAGCTGCTTGTCGAGGTGGGCGTAGTAGAGGTGCTGGCCCTGGGCGTCGGCCAGCCACACCACGCGGCCACCCAGCTGGCTTTCGCCGGTGCGGGTGATGTAGCCATCGGTGGCGGCCACGGCGGGCGTGCCACGCGGCGCAAAAATATCGACGCCCTCGTGGCGGCGCGCCCCGCCGTCGCGCTCATTGCCCCAAAAGCTGCCGATGGCCTGGTCGGTGCGGCCCTTTACCGGAAACAGCCCCAGGCCGGGTCCGCGCCACAGGCGCAGGGTGTAGCGGCCGGCCGCCAGCAGCTCGGGCTGCACGCGCAGCAGGTGCTGGGCATCGTCGGCGGCCTGGTAGCTGAAGTCGTAGCTGCCGGCGGCCGTAGTGTCGGTGGCCGTCCACTTCAGCAGCTCGGGGGTGCGGCCGGGAGCCAGGGTAAAGGCATCGACGAACACGCGGGGGGCTAGCACCGGGCCGGGGGCCAGCGTGAGGCGCACGTGCACCAGCTCGCCGGCCCGCACGGCGTAGCGGTAGCTGGCGGCCGTGGGCTGCTCGGGCCGGAAGTAGCCGGTTTCAAGCACCGGCAGCGTCACCGTCAGCGAGTCATGCAGGGCCTGGGCGGCGGCTTGCTGCCACTGCCGGCCCAGGGCCGCCTCTTGCAGGCCGGCCCGGTCGAGGGCGCGGGCGTAATCGTCGTGCGGGGTGGTCTTTTGGAATAAAGCCGCCAGCGTCTGGGGCTTGCTGCAACTGGCCAGCAGCAGGAGCGAGGCCAGCCAAATACCCCCGGCCTGCCGCCTGCCAGGGGATGAGAGAAACGAAAAAAGCATGCGTCCCCAACGCCCACGCGGCGAAGCAAGTTCGGTAGGGTGGTAGCGTGGACTCTGCGAGTCCGCGCGTGGCGTCGTTGTGCAATCGTATCCCACGCGCGGACTCGCAGAGTCCGCGCTACTGCGCTTTACCTTCGCGCCATGTCCACCCGCCCCGTCGTTCTCACCGAGTGCCCCCGTGATGCCATGCAGGGCCTGCCTGATTTTATTCCCACCGCCACCAAAACGGCCTACCTCCAGCAGCTGCTGGCCGTGGGCTTTGACGTGCTCGACTTTGGCTCGTTCGTGTCGCCCAAAGCCATTCCGCAGCTGCGCGACACCGCCGAAGTACTCGCCGGCCTCGACCTCGACCGTACGCGCACCAAGCTACTAGCCATTGTGGCCAACTTGCGCGGGGCCGAGCAAGCCGCCAGACACCCCGAAATCAGCTACTTAGGCTTCCCGCTCTCGGCGAGCGGAACCTTCCAGCGCCGCAATACCAACCAAACCACCGCCGAGGCCCTGGCCGACGTGGCCGCCATGCACGCGCTGTGCGAGCGCCGCGGCAAAACGCTACTCGTCTATTTATCAATGGGTTTTGGTAACCCCTACGGCGACCCCTACAGCCCCGCCGTGGTGGCCGAATTCACGCAGCAGCTGGCCGCGCTGGGCGTGCGCATCGTGGCCCTCTCCGACACCATCGGCGTGAGTACGCCGGCCCTTATCACGCCTTTATTCAAGGAATTGATTCCGGCCTTTCCGCACATCGAGTTTGGCGCGCACCTGCACACCACGCCCACCACCTGGCTCGAAAAGGTGCAGGCCGCCTACCAGGCCGGCTGCCGCCGCTTCGATGGCGCGCTGGGCGGCATAGGCGGCTGCCCCATGGCCACCGACGTGCTCACCGGCAACATGGCTACCGAAAACATAGTGGCCTTTTTGGCCGCGCAGGGTGAGGAGCTGGGGTTGGACGCAGCGGCTCTGGCGGCCGCCCAGGCGCAGGCGGCTACTGTATTTCAGCTTACACCAACCGCCGCTTAGCTTCTGCGTCTTCTGCGCAAGTCTCTGCGCCTTCTGCGGGAAAGCTTCCCCGCCCAAACCCGCCCCGTCATGCATCACGTCGATATTTTTATTCCCTGCTTCGTTGACCAGCTCTACCCGCACACCGCCCTCAACATGGTGAAGGTGCTGGAAAAAGCCGGCTGCCAGGTGTACTACAACGCGGCCCAAACCTGCTGTGGCCAGCCCGCCTATAATGCTGGCTACAAGGCTGAAAGCCGCGATATCGCCAGCAAGTTTCTCGACGATTTTACCCCGCACTCCAACGAGCCGCGCTACGTGGTAAGCCCGTCGGCCTCGTGCGTGGGCATGGTGCGCAATGCCTACTCGCACCTGTTTGCCGGCACGCCCGAGGCTACGCGCTGCCAGGGCGTGCAGCGCCGCACCTACGAGCTAACCGAGTTTTTGACCGATGTGCTGAATATCAGCACCATACCTGGCGCGGCGCTGGCCGGCACCTACACCTACCACGACTCGTGCTCGGCGCTGCGCGAGTGCGGCATCCGGGAAGCCCCGCGTCGGCTGCTCGACGGCGTGGCTGGCCTCAGCCGCCTCGAAATGGCCGAAACCACCACCTGCTGTGGTTTCGGCGGCACGTTTGCCGTCAAGTTTGAGGCCATTTCGGTGGCCATGGCCCAGCAAAAAGTAGAGCACGCCCTGGCTACCGGTGCCGATTACATTGTGAGCACCGACGTGAGCTGCCTCATGCACCTGGAGGCCTACATCCGGCGCGAGAAGCTGGCTATCAAGACCATGCACATTGCCGATGTGCTGGCCAGCGGCTGGTAACCGGCTAGTGGCCGTGTCATTGCCAGGATGGCCTCTGGGCCATGTCCTTTCCTGATTTATCCAAAGAACCTATGCGCGCCCCAACTACCTACCGTTTTTTTGGGGCCGCCTTGCCGGTACTGGCGCTAGCCACGCTGCTGGGCTGCCGGCTTGGCCCGCGCACCGCGGCGGCAGGCGCGGCGGTTGCCCAGCCAGCTGCCCCGAGCTGGGCGCTGCTTGGTTTCACCAAAGTGGATAGCCTCAACCCCATTATGGGGCCTAGCCCGGTCGGGCGCTTTTTAGACCCCATCTTGGAGCAGCCGGTGCAGTGGGAGGAGAAAGACGTTTTCAACCCCGCCGTAACGGTGAAAGATGGCCAGGTGTGGATGCTGTACCGGGCCGAAAACCTGGTGGGCAAATTTGCCAAAACCTCGCGTATCGGGCTGGCTACCAGCGCCGATGGCATTCACTTCGCCCGGCAGCCCGAGCCCGTGCTGTTTCCCGGCCCCGATGCCCAGCAGCCCGCCGAGTGGCCCGGTGGCACCGAAGACCCGCGCTTGGTCGAAGGCCCCGACCACCGGTATTACCTGACCTACACGGCCTACGATGGCCACCTGGCCCGTTTGCACGTAGCGTCCTCGCCCGATTTGCGGCACTGGACTAAGTACGGCAACGCGTTTGCCCAGGCCTACGGCGGCAAGTACCGCGATAAGTGGGCCAAGTCGGGCGCCATCGTTTCGCGCTACGAGGCCGGTGGCCGCATTGTGGCCACCAAAATCAACGGTAAATACTGGATGTACTGGGGCGATACCCAGGTCTGGCTGGCCACTTCCGACGACCTCATTCACTGGACGCCCCTGGAAATGGCGGCCGGCGGGCGGCCGCCCGTGCCGCTGCGCAGCACCGCCGCCACCGTGCCCGACCTAAAAGTGGTGCTGCCCACCCGCGCCGGCAAGTTCGACAGCGACCTGGTGGAGTCGGGGCCGCCCGCCATGCTCACGGACCAGGGCATCCGGTTGATTTACAACGGCCGCAACGAGCCGGCTTTTGGCGACAAAGCCCTGCCGGCGGGCACCTACGCGGCCGGCCAGGCCCTTTTCGACCGCCGCGACCCAACCCGGCTGCTCCAGCGCACCGATACGTATTTCCTGCGCCCCGAGCGCCCTTACGAAACTACGGGCCAGGTAAACCAAGTGGTTTTTGTGGAAGGTCTGGTGCGCTTCAAAAATCGCTGGCTTTTATATTATGGCACGGCCGACTCCAAAATAGCCGTTGCTACCCGGCCGGTGGAGTAGCGTAACTTGGCATATTCTAAACTGACTTGATAGCTAATTATGGGTTAGTCAAAGCCTAGTAAAATATGTATATCAATTGCTTTACAGAAGAAACACGTAGCTTCTCCAGTAAGGAAGCTTGGGCTGAATTTGACTTGCTTTTAACTCAAAAGTTAGGGAGAGAGCATGTGTTTTATACAAAAACAATCGCAGGTATGGACCACCTGCGTAGTGAATATTTTTGGGACAAGTATGAGTGCAGAACCTGCGGGCAAAAGTGGGAGCTTTTCAAGCCCTTCGTAAACAATGCGGGTACTGTTTATACAGGCTATTTTGTCCGCCAAAAAGCAAGCTTTTGGCAAAAGCTAAGAACGTTGAATATTTTTCCTGGCTCTATAACAGCGCTTTAATGCGCGCCATCAGCCCTTCGCTGGCGGGTACCAGCGGCAGGCGTACGGCAGGCTCGCACACGCCTTGCAAAGCCAGGGCAGCCTTCACGCCCACAGGGTTGCCCTCCTCGTACATGAGCGGGTTGAGCGGTACCAGGCCGAAAAGGAGCTG
Organism: Hymenobacter arcticus; assembly: GCF_054779975.1. Taxonomy (NCBI): domain Bacteria; kingdom Pseudomonadati; phylum Bacteroidota; class Cytophagia; order Cytophagales; family Hymenobacteraceae; genus Hymenobacter; species Hymenobacter arcticus. The sequence goes on along the minus strand of NZ_BAAGXF010000012.1, from coordinate 150,129 downwards.
CTGCGCGCGAGCAAAATCGCCGGCCAGCGCGGTGCGGGTCATATCGCTAAACTTATGCGGGAACGCGTTGGCCATCACCGAGATAATGCCCTGGCTACCGCAGGCAATGAGCGGCAGCGTGAGCATATCATCGCCACTCAAAAAGAGGAAGTCGGCCGGCTTATTGGCCAAAATGGCCAGGCACTGCTCCATGTTGCCGCTGGCTTCCTTGAGGCCAATAATATTGGGGTGCTGGGCCAGCCGCAGCGCCGTATCGGCCGATATATTGGAGCCCGTGCGGCTGGGCACGTTGTAGAGCAGCAGGGGCAGGGGCGAAGCCTCGGCCAAGTGCTGGTAATGAGCTAGTAAGCCCGCCTGGCTGGGCTTGTTGTAGGCCGGGCTGGCCGACAGAATAGCCGTTACGCCGGTGAGGTCGGTGTCGCGCAGCTGCTGGGCCACGGTGGCCGTGTCGTTGCCGCCAATGCCGTACACGAGCGGCACGCGGCCGGCTACGTGCTCGCGGGCAACGCGCAGTAGGTCAGTCTTTTCTGAAGTAGTAGTAGTGGGCGATTCGCCCGTAGTGCCGTTAATAACCAGGTATTCTACGCCGCCGTCGATGGTGAAATCGATGAGCCGCCGCCAGGCTGCCATATCGACTGCGCCGGTGGGGGTGAAAGGCGTTACCAGGGCCACGCCGGTGCCGTGTAGTTTGTTCATCCGCGGTGAGGGTTGTTGCTTTGTGCAAAAGTACGCTTCTCGTCCGCCGTCGCGCCCAGCCGGCAATTTTTTCTGCATTTCTTGAAAACCTTGTTTTCCGCGACCAGCTTGCTGGCCGCTACGCTAGTATTAGCCGCCTGCGATTCTAAAACCGCTACCACCGGCGAAGCCCGCACCACCCCCGACTCGGAAGCTATGGGTAAAGCTGCCTCGGCCAAAACCGATGAGGCCGCGCCCACCTCGGGCAACGCTGCCATCGCCGCCGACGAGGCCAATGCCACGCCCGGCCCCGACCCCAGTACCATTCCGGCCGCGAAGGCCGGCGACGCGGCCGCCATCTACGCCCGGCCGCAGGTGCCGATTTTGTGCTACCACCAGATTCGCGACTGGACCGGCCGCGACTCGAAGGGCGCCAAGGATTATATCGTGCCCATCGCCGCCTTCAAGGCCCAGATTAAGATGCTGGCCGACAGCGGTTACCATACCATTCAGCCCGACCAGCTCTACGCCTACCTCACCACCGGGGCCAAGCTGCCCAGCAAGCCGGTGATGCTGACGTTTGACGATACCGACCTCGACCAGTTTACCATTGCCCGGCCCACGCTCAGCCAGTACGGCTACAAGGGCGTGTACTTCGTGATGACCGTGAGCCTGGGCCGCCCGCACTATATGACCAAGGACATGGTGAAGCAGCTTTCCGACGAGGGCAATCAGATTGGCTCGCACACCTGGGACCACCACAACGTGAAGAAGTACCAGGGCCAGGACTGGGTAACCCAAATCGACAAGCCCACCAAAACCCTGGAAGAGCTTACCGGCAAGAAAATCAAGTACTTCGCCTATCCCTTCGGCCTCTGGAACACCCAGGCGTTCCCCGAGCTGAAGCAGCGCGGCTTCGTGGCCGCCTTCAGCCTGGCCGAAAAGCGCGACCAGACGGACCCGCTCTTCACCATCCGGCGCATCATTGCCAGCGGCTACTGGAGCCCGCGCACGCTGCACAACAGCATCGTGCAGAGCTTCTAAGCTGTTAGCTGATGCGCGCCAATAACAGCGAGTACGTTACCAGTATTTCCGTGGAATTAGCCTGGCTGCTTGGCAGCTGGGCTTTTTCATTCGTGCTGCTGGGGCTGGTGGTGGGGTTCGGCCGCCTGGCCGCGGGGCCGCTGGATATTCAGCTGCACAACCGATACTTTATGCTTAGTGTCGGCTACGCTGTCTTCCCCATTTTTGTGGTGGTGGCCACCGTAGTCACGGCCGTACGCGGGGCACTGGGGCGGTTTAAGCAGAACAGTATTAAGGCGGTATTGGGGCTGTTGGCTGTTGTGTGGGCTTTTTTGCTGCTGGTAATTTATACGTTGGCGAAGAATATGCACTAGGCGAATAAGGCAGGTTAAATAGCCAGTTGAAACCCGTCGCCCTTGCCTTTAAGTGACGACTGCCGAATAATTAACTCACTGGTAACCACGCAAGTGCGCGCTTGAAAGCGCTCCTGCAACTGTATTTGCTCCAGAAACAGGCGGGCGGCCTGCTGGCCAATGCGGTAGGGGTGGAGGTCCACGGTGGTGAGGCCGGGCTCGATGAGGCTGGCTAAAAACTCGTCGCCGAAACCCACAATGGCCATGTCCTCCGGCACGCGGCGGCCCCGGCTGCGCAGCGCCAGAATGAGGTCGAAGGCATTGGTGTAATTGATGGCAAAAATGGCGTCCGGCGGCTCCGGTAGCGACAGCCACGCGTCGAGGCAGGCCACGGCCGACTCTGTGCGGAAGTCGATGTGGGCCATCAGTTCCTCTTCCACCGGCAGGCCGTGCTTGCGCAGCGCGCCCAGGTAGCCCGCCTGCCGCTGCTGACTGATGAGTAGCGACGCCGGCCCCGCCAGAATGGCGATGCGGCGGCAGCCTTCGAGCACCAGGTGCTCGGTCACGGAGAAGGCCCCACTCCAGTCGTCAATCATCACCCGCGACACGTTTTCCTGGTTGTACACCCGGTCGAAATGCACGATGGGAATATCGCGGCACGCCGTGGAACTCACGTGGTCGAAGTTCTCGGTTTCGCGTGAGTGGCAGATAAGCAGGCCATCTACCTGGCTGGCTACCAGCGCCTGTACGTTGCTCACTTCCGTGGCGTACGACTCCTTCGACTGGCAAATCATCACCCGGTAGCCCGCCTCCGTGGCCACCTGCTGAATGCCGCTGACGGCGGTGGCAAAAAATGGCCGCTCCAGGTCGGGTATTACCACGCCGATAGTATTGGTAGCGCGGTTCTTCAGGCTTTGGGCCAGTAGGTTGGGCTGGTAGTCGAGCTGCCGGGCCGCGTCCAGAATGGCCTGCCGCGTGAGGGGGCTAATGTCGGAGTGGCCGTTGAGCGCCCGCGACACCGTGGAGGGGGCCACGCCCACCTGCCGGGCCACGTCGGCAATGGTGGCGTGGTGACGCTTGCGGCTGGGCGTACCAGGCGGTTTTTCGGCCGTGAAATGATAGTCGCAGGCCTTGCAGAAAAAGCGCTGCCGCCCCCGCACAAAGCCTGCCTTCAGCACGTCGTCGGTGAGGCTGCACTTAACACATTTAATCATGGCGGGTGGGTGGGAAGAAAGTTAGATAATGTGAAGGTCGGCTATAAGCTACGAAGTAGCGCGCCGAAAGTAACTGACCAAAAAATATTTCGCAAAGATTACCTATCGGTAACGTTTGCGAAAACGTTACCGATAGTTTTTGGTGGTATTTTACCTGAATTTGAGCTTTTTAGGTTTTAGTAAGTGGTCACACAGCCTTTACATTTGGTTAAGATTCCTCCCCCATCTGCCACTTGCTACCGCACCTATCTCCGCTGGTGCAGGTTGTTGCGGCAGTTAGAAATTGCACTTTTTTAATATAATCGCCATGCTGCACACCATGCGCTGGTTTGGGCCCAACGACCCGGTTTCGCTCTTCGATATTCGCCAGGCGGGGTGCGCCGGCGTAGTTACGGCCCTGCACCAGCTGCCCGTGGGCACGGTGTGGCCGCTGGCCGAAATTGAGGCCCGGCAGCAGCTGGTAGAGGCCGCTAATCAGACCCATTCGCCCCTGCATTGGGCTGTGGTTGAGAGCCTGCCGGTGCACGAGGACATCAAGAAGGGCCGGCCCAGCCGCGACGGCTACATCGCCAATTACCAGCAAAGCCTGCGCAACCTGGCGGCCTGCGGTGTGCGCACGGTGTGCTACAATTTCATGCCAGTACTCGACTGGTCGCGCACCGATTTGAGCTACGAAATGCCCGATGGCTCGCGGGCGCTGCGCTTCGTGTGGCAGGACTTTGCCGTGTTTGACTTGTGCATTCTCAAGCGCCCCGGCGCGGAGGCCGACTACGAGCCCGCCGTGGCCGAAGCCGCCCGCCAGCAGTTTGCCACCATGAGCGCTGAGGCCGTGGCCCAGCTCACCAATACCACCCTGCTGGGCCTACCCGGCTCGGAAGAGGCCTTTGAGCTGAGCAGCTTTCAGGCGTATCTAGATGAATACAAGTCGATTGATGCGGCTGCGCTCACAGCCAACCTGCACTACTTCATTCAGCAGGTAGCGCCGGTGGCCGAGGAAGTGGGTATTGGGCTGTGCATTCACCCCGACGACCCGCCCTTCCCGCTGCTGGGTTTGCCCCGCGTGGTAAGCACCGAGGCCGACCTGGCTAACCTGCTGGCGGCCTGCGACGTGCGCGCCAACGGCCTCACGTTTTGCACCGGCTCGCTGGGCGTGCGCCCCGACAACGACCTGGCCGGCATGATAACCCGCTTCGGCGCGCGCATCCACTTTGTGCACCTGCGCACTACTAAGCGCGAAGAAAACCCGCGCAACTTCCACGAGGCCGACCACCTGGCTGGCGACGTGGATATGTACGCCGTGGTGCGGGCGCTGGTAGCCGAGGAGCTGCGCCGCGAGGCGGCCGGCGAGGCAATCACCGCTCTGCCCATGCGCCCCGACCACGGCCACCAGATGCTCGACGACCTCAACACCGCCAAGCGCACCTACCCCGGCTACTCAGCCATCGGCCGCCTGCGCGGCTTGGCCGAGCTGCGCGGCCTCGAATACGGCCTGCGCCGCACGCTCATGTAAAACGGAGTGGCCCTCCGTTTCCGACTGAACGGGGAAACGGAGGGCCACTCCGTTTTACATACCCAATTCTTCCTTTTACCATTCCCACCCGCCCCGCCATGTTGCTGCGCAGCGTGTTCCTGCTTGTGCTACTCGTAGTAGCCGCCGCGCCCAGCCGGGCCGACGATGGCTATCGCCTGTGGCTGAAGTACGACCGTATTGCTAATGTTACTGAGCGCCAGCAATATGCGCGGGCTGCGCAGTTCATTGCCAGCCCCGGCAATACGCCGGTATTGCTGGCCGCTAGTGCCGAGTTGCAGCGCGGGCTGAGTGGGCTGCTGGGCCAGCCGGTGCCGGTGGTGGCCGCCGCGGGCAGCCGCACGGGCGGCGTGGTACTGCGCGTCGATGCCCAGGCCAGCGCCCAGGGCCAGCCGCTGAAGCCCGAGGGCTACCGCGTTTTTTTGGAGAAAAACAATATCGTTATTACGGGCCGCACCGACCGGGCAGTGCTCTACGGGGCCTTCGCGCTGCTGCGGCAGGTGCAAACGCGCCAGCCGCTGGCCGGCCTCAACCTGAGCAGCAACCCGCGCATCAATTTTCGGATGCTCAACCACTGGGACAACCAGAATGGTACGGTGGAGCGCGGCTACGCCGGCTCCAGCATCTGGCAGTGGTACGAGCTGCCCGAGCGCCTCGACCCGCGCTACACCGACTACGCCCGCGCCAATGCTTCGGTGGGTATTAACGGGGTGGTAATCAACAATGTAAACGCCAGCGCCCGCTATCTATCGACCGAGTATATCGGTAAGGTGGCGGCTTTGGCGGGCGTACTGCGGCCCTACGGCCAGCGTGTGTACCTGTCCGTATTTTGGGCGGCACCCAAGGTGCTGGGCGGCCTGGCTACCGCCGACCCGCTCGACCCCGCCGTGAAGCAGTGGTGGGCCGCCAAATCAGAAGAATTGTACAAGGCCATTCCCGATTTCGGCGGCTTCTTGGTGAAAGCCAACTCGGAGGGCGAGCCCGGCCCGCAGGACTACCACCGTACCCACGCCGATGGGGCCAACATGCTGGCTCAAGCCTTAGGCCGCCACGATGGCGTGGTGATGTGGCGCGCCTTCGTGTACCAGGCTGGCAGCAAAGACCGCTTCAAGCAGGCCTACGAGGAGTTTCAGCCCCTCGACGGCAAGTTTGACCTCAAGGTCTTGGTGCAGGTGAAAAACGGCCCGATTGACTTCATGGCCCGCGAGCCGTTTCACCCGCTGTTTGGGGCTATGCCCAAAACGCCGCTGGTGCTGGAAGTGCAGCTGACCCAGGAATACCTGGGCTTTGCTACCCACCTCGTGTACCTGGGGCCACTCATCAAGGAAGTACTAGAAGCCGACACCTACGCCAAGGGCCCCGGCTCGACGGTGGCCAAGGTGGTGGACGGCAGCGTGGACAACCACGCGCTGAGCGCCATTGCGGGCGTGGCCAACATCGGCTCGGACCGCAACTGGACCGGCCACCCGGTGGGCCAGGCCAACTGGTACGCCTTCGGCCGCCTGGCCTGGGACCATGAGCTGAGTTCCGCCGCCATTGCCCAGGAATGGACGCGCATGACGCTCACCACCGAGCCGGCCGCCGTGCGCACGCTCACGGCCATGCTGGGGCAGTCGCGCAGTATTTACGTGCGCTACACCATGCCGCTGGGTTTGCATCACATTATGGGCGAGAGCATTCACTACGGCCCGCAGCCCTGGCTGGCCAAGGCGGGCCGGCCCGATTGGACGGCCGTGTACTACCACAAAGCCGACTCGCTGGGCTTGGGCTTCGACCGTACGGCTACTGGTTCCAACGCGCTGGCTTTGTATAAGCCCGAGGTACAGCAGGAGTGGGGCAATGCCCAAACCTGCCCCGTTAACTACCTGCTCTGGTTTCACCACGTGCCCTGGACGCAGAAGCTGCCCACCGGCCGCACCCTTTGGAACGAGCTGGCCACCCGCTACTACACCGGGGCCGACTCGGTGCAGTGGCTGCAAAGCCAGTGGGCCGCCGCCCGTCCCGCCCTCGACCCCGCTCTGTATGCCGACGTGGCCGCCCGCCTCGCCACCCAGCGCAAAGAGGCCCTGTGGTGGCGCGATGCCTGCGTGCTCTACTTCCAGTCGGTGGCCCGGCAAGCCATTCCGGCGCCCTTCGTGCCGCCCACCCGCTCGCTGGCCGACGTGAAGGAGCTGGTGCGCATATACCAGCTCAAGTAGTTGAAATTAAGTTAAATAAAAGACAATCAACTAGTTGTAATTATTTTATGAATACTTCTGTACTTTCGACTAACGGCCACGCCGCCCACACTACTGCCGCGCCACTCGATGCCCCCCAGGCCAACGTGTTTTCGCTGGCCGGGCGGGTGGCCCTCATTACGGGTGGCGGCACGGGCATCGGCCTCGAGATTGCCCGCTGCATGGTGCAAGCCGGGGCTACGGTCATTATCACCGGCCGGCGCGAAGAAGTGCTGAAAACCTCGGTTGCCGAGCTAGGCGAGGGCGCTCACTACCTCGTCAACGACGTGTGTGACCTGGGTTCGCTCGATGGGTTGGTGGCGGAGCTGGAAGCCGCGCACGGCCCGCTCGACATCCTGGTCAACAACGCGGGCATCAACATGAAGAAGCCCGCGCTGGAGGTAACCGACGAGGACTTCAGCCGCATCATTCATACCAACCTCACGGCCGTGTTTGCGCTCACGCGCGCCGCCGCCCGGCGCATGGTGCCCCGCCGCAGCGGCACCATTCTCATGATTTCGTCGATGGCCGCCTACTACGGCATCGACCGCGTGGTGGCCTACGCGGCCTCCAAGTCGGCCGTGGAGGGCATGGTGAAGGTGCTGGCCTCAGAGTTTTCGGGCCAGGGCGTGCGCGTGAACGCCATCGCCCCCGGCTTTATCGAAACCGAGATGAGCCGCACCGCCATGAACAGCGACCCCGAGCGCCGCGACCGCGCCATGCGCCGCACGCCCATGGGCAAGTTTGGCCAGCCCGCCGACATCGGCCACGCGGCCGTGTTCCTGGCTTCTGAGGCGGCCCGCTACATCACGGGCGTGTCGCTGCCCGTGGATGGGGGCAATTCAATAGGGTTTTGATTTATAAGCTGTTAGCTAATAGCAGCTAGCTGTTAGCTTCCTGGCTTTGCAGAATGTCAGCGCAATCAGGTCACCTTCTCTAAAAAAGCTAACAGCTAGCCGCTACTAGCCAACCGCTCCAACAATTTCACTTTTCAAGTTTCCCACCCCATGAACACACCAATACCTTCGCCTAGCCCGTACCGGGGCTGGAAATGGTCGCGGCTCGTGACGCTGCTGCTGCTCACGGGCAGCCTGGCGCCCGCCGCTGCCCTGGCCCAAGCGCCCGTAGCCACCAGCGGCCCGCACCCCGTGAGCGGCCGCGTTACCTCCGACAACGGCGAGGGTATCCCCGGCGTGACGGTGGTAGTGAAAGGCACCACCACCGGCGCCACCACCGACGCGGAAGGCAACTACACCGTAACCGTGCCCGGCGACAACAGCGTGCTGGTATTCAGCTCGGTAGGCTACACCCGCCAGGAAATTGCGGTGGGCAAGCGCGCCAACGTGAGCCAGAGCCTGGTGCCCGAAACCCAGGCCCTCAACGAGGTGCAGGTGGTGGGCTACGGCACCCAGAAGAAAAGCCAGGTAACGGGCGCTATCTCGAGCGTGAGCGACGAGCAGCTGCGCGACGTGCCGGTGGCCAACGTGGGCCAGGCCCTGCAAGGCCGCGCCGCGGGCATCACGGTGTCGAGCAACGGCACCGCGCCGGGGCAGGCCCCCACTATCCGCATCCGGGGCAACCGCTCGCTCTCGGGCTCCAATGACCCGCTGCTGGTGGTGGATGGCGTGCCCTACGACGGCAGCGTCAACGACCTGAACCCCGACGACATTACCTCGCTCGAAGTGCTGAAGGATGCCAGCTCGACCGCCATTTATGGTGCGCGCGGGGCCAACGGCGTTATCCTGATTTCGACCCGGCGCGGCAAAAGCGGCGCGCCCCGCGCCACCTACGCCGGCTACTACGGCCAGAAGCGCGCCTACGGCCGCTTCGATTTGCAGAACGGCCAGCAGTATTACGACTACAAGCTGCAAGCTTACCGGGCGCAAAGCCCCACCTTCGACCCCAGCAGCGCGTCGTTTCTCACTACCGACGAGCGCGCCAACTACGCCGCCGGCCGCACCACCGACTACCAAGACCTGCTGTTTCAGAAGGGCCACATCCAAAACCACACCCTGGGCCTGAGCGGTGGCACCGAGCAAACGCAGTACTCGGCCTCGCTGGGCTACTACGACGAAACGGGCATCGTGCCGGTGTCGCGCTTTCAGCGCTATTCGCTGCGCGGCACCCTCGACCAGCAGATTGGCAAGCGCGTGAAGGTGGGCCTGAACACACTCAACACGTTCACCGACGCCAAAGACCCGAACGTGAACGTGCTGTACCAGATTCTGACTACCAGCCCGCTCGCCTCGCCCTACGATGCCAACGGCCAGCTCGTGCTCTACCCCAACGGCGACAACGCGGGCTCGAACCCGCTGACGTTGTACGTGCCCAATGCGCACCTCGACCGCAGCCGCCGCCTGCGCACCTTCAACAGCCTGTATGCGCAGGTCAACATCCTGAAGGGCCTCGACTACCGCCTCAACGTGGGCCTCGACGGCCGCACCCAGGCCGACGACTCGTTCTACGCCTCCGTGACGCCCCAGAACGGCGGCGGCGTGAATACGGCCAGCAGCGCCTCCAACATCGTGTATAACCTGCTGGCGGAGAACATTTTAACCTACAACCGCAACTTTGCCGAGAAGCACGACCTGAACGTGACGGCCCTGTATAGCCGCCAGACCTACCACGCCGACGGCTTTGGGGCCAGCGTGCAGAATACGCTGGCCGATTACCAGTTCAACACCAACCTGGGGGCGGGCACGCCGCGCAGCATCAGCAACACCACCCAGCCCATCGACTGGGGCCTGGTGTCGTACATGGGCCGCGTCAACTACGCCTACGACAACCGCTACTCGGCCACGCTCACGGCGCGCATCGACCAGTCGTCGCGCCTGGCCCCGGGCCACAAAACCAACCTGTTTCCGTCGGCCGCCGTGGCCTGGAACATTGCCAACGAGGCCTTCCTGAAGGACTACGCTTGGGTGAACAACCTGAAGCTGCGCGCCAGCCTGGGCCGCGTGGGTAGCACCGCTATCAACCCCTACCAAACGCAGGGCCAGCTGCTGACCGGCCTCGGCCAGGGCGCCTACAACTACGGCCCTACCGGCGCGGTAGGCGTGGTGCCGGGCAGCATTCCAAACCGCGACCTGGGCTGGGAATACACCACCACCACCAACTTCGGCCTGGACTTCGGCTTCCTCGAAAACCGCATTACGGGTAGCGTAGAAGTGTACCAGCAGCGCACCAGCGACCTGCTGCTGCCCTTTGCCCTGCCTACTACCAGCGGCTATGGCTCGGTGCTGCGCAACGCCGGCCAGACCCAGAACCGCGGCCTCGAAATCTCGCTGACTACGGTAAACGTGCGGGCCAAGGACCTCGGCGGCTTTGAGTGGAGCACCGACTGGAACTTCACCGTGAACCGCGAGAAGTTGCTGGACCTCAACGCCACTAATGCCGACGGCAGCAAGCGCGACGATATTGGTAACCAGCGCTTTATCGGCCAGCCGCTCTACGTGATTTATGATTACAAGAACATCGGCGTGTGGCAGACTTCGGAGGCCGACCAGGCCAAGAAGTACGGCACGAAGCCCGGCCAGATTAAGGTGGAAGACGTGAACAACGACGGCGTTATCAACGCCAGCGACCGCGTGGTGGTGGGCTCGCGCCAGCCCAAGTTTGAGGCTGGCTTCACCAACCGCTTCCGCTTCAAGGGCTTTGACCTGACGGTAGTGGCCCTGACCCGCGTGGGCGCCACCGTGGTCGACCCGTACTCGTTCGGCCCCAGCTACTACGCCACCAACACCGGCCGCCGCAACCAGCTGAACTTCAACTACTGGACGCCCACCAACGCCAGCAACGACTACCCGCAGCCCGACCAGACGGTGCGCGCCAACGAGTGGCCCACCTACGGCTCCACGCTGGGCTACCACAGCGGTACCTTCATCAAGGTGCGCAGCATCGACCTGGGCTACACCTTGCCCGCCGCCTGGGCCAAATCGGCCTTCATGAGCTCGGCCCGCATCTACGTGCAGGTGCAGAATCCCTACATCTGGGCGGCTGACAAGTACTTCCAGCGCAATAAAGCCATCGACCCCGATGCGCTGTCGTACTCGTCGCGCTTCAGCAACACGGGCACGGCCTCGGCCAACATCGACTTCCAGGGCGGTAGCAACTACCCCGTTACGCGCGCCTTCATCGCGGGCGTTAACCTGGGCTTTTAGCGCGGCGCGGCGGCCTCTGGCAACTGGCTTTGCCTAGCTCTGCCCAAGGCCGCTCGCTATCCCATTTCCCATCCAACTCTTCGCAATCGTTATGAATAAAATAGTATTAGCTACGCTCGGCACGGCCCTGGTGCTGTCGGCGAGCAGCTGCAACAAGGACATCCTGGACGAAAACCCGCAGTCGGTGCTCACCCCCGCTTTCCTGCAAACCGCGCAGGGCGTGGAGGCCGGCGTAACGGGCGTGTACTCGGGCCTGCGCCAGGTGTATGGCAACGACTCGGGCTTCTTCACCACCGAGGCGGGCACCGATGCCTGGACCACCGGCATCTCGGCCAGCAGCGGCCTGAGCGACTACAACACCAACGACCTGACGCCGCTCAACGACGGCTCGCACTCCTTTATCTGGACCGTGTGCTACACCCAGATAAACAACGCCAACGGCGTGCTCAAGTTCGGCCCCAATGCCCAGGGCCTGACCCCGGCCCGCCTCACGCAGCTGCTGGCCGAGGCCAAGCTGCTGCGCGCCAACTACTACTTCGTGCTGGCGCAGGACTTTGGCGACGTGCCGCTGATGCTCGACTTTGTGGATGCGCCCACCACCGACATCACCCGCGCGCCGCTGGCCGATGTGTACACCCAGATTATCAAGGACTTGAACGAGGCGCTGACCAGCATTGCCGACAAGCCCGCCCAGCCCGGTCGCGTTACGCGCGCCACGGCCCTGCACCTGCTGGCCAAGGTGTACCTAACCCGTGCTACCTCCTCGGCCAAGCAGGGCGACGACTACGCCAACGCCGCCAAGTTTGCCAAGGAGCTCATCGACAACCAGGGCCGCTATGGCCTGGGCCTGGAAACCGACCCGAGCACGATATTCACCGAAGGCAACGAGAACGGTAAGGAAGTGATTTTCAACGCCCAGTTCAACGCCGACCCCACGTTCTCGCGCCTCGATGGCTTCAACTTCGGCGGTGAAAACATTGCGGCCTTCAACTTCCGCAGCCGCTACGACAAGCTGCCCAACATGGCCCGCGACGTGAACAACGGCCGCCCCTTTGCCCGCCACGTACCCACGTTCTACCTGCTGGACTCGTACATCCTGAAGGATGCCAACGGCACCGCTCTGGAGTCGGGCAATACGCTGCGCACCACCGACACGCGCTACAACAAGTGGTTTACCACGGTGTACTACGTGAACTCGCCCGGTGCCAACGGGGGTAGCACCCGGGCCGTAACCAACGACACGGCCGTGTGGTACCCCGGCCGCCAGCTGTCGGCGGCCAAGCTGGCCCAGATTGCGGCCCGCTCGCCGCTCACCTACACCGTCATTCAGCCCGACCAGTTCACCACCGAGTATTTCCCGACGCTCAACAAGTTCGACTCGCGTAACCGCACGTCGCTCAACGGCTTCTCGACCCGGCCCAACATCATCTACCGCCTGGCCGATACCTACCTGATGGCCGCCGAAGCCTACTTCTACCTCGGCAATTCGGCCCAGGCCGCTACCTACCTCAACGTGGTGCGCGAGCGCGCCGGGGCCAGCGGCAAAAAAGCCCAGATGGATATCACGGCCAGCCAGGTCACGCTCGACTTCATCCTCGATGAGCGCCTGCGCGAGCTGGCGGGTGAATTCACGCGCTGGTACGACCTCAGGCGCACCGGCCAGCTACTCACCCGCGTGCGCAACACGGCAATTACCCCCGCCATCCGGTCCGTCACCCGCGACGGCTTTACCAAGGGCGGCGTGTACGGCTCCAATGCCGCCATCAACATCAAGGACTTTCACGTGCTACGCCCCGTGCCGCAGACCGAGATTGACCGTACCAACGGCAAAATCACCCAGAACACGGGCTACTAGCCCACCGGTGCCGGCGCTGCCCGGCCGCCCTGCGCGGCCCGGTAGCGCCGGCTTACTGGCTGCCCACTTGCCCTGGCTATTTCAAATACGCCTTTATGTTGACTGTTAAAACATTGATTGGTAAATACTTGGCTGCCGGCCTGCTGGCGCTGAGCGCCCTGGCGGCCCAGGCCCAAAGTAGCCTGCCCCGGCTGGTGAAAGTTGGGCCCAGCACCCAGCTGCTGGTCGATGACAAGCCGTTTCTCATTTTGGGGGGTGAGCTGGGTAACTCCAGTTCCTCCAGCACGGCCTACATGCAGCCCATCTGGCCCAAAGTGAAGGCCATGCACCTGAACACGGTGATTGCGCCCGTGTACTGGGAATTGATGGAGCCCCGGGAAGGCCAGTTCGATTTTAAGTTGATTGACGAGCTGCTGGCCGACGCCCGCAAAAACCAAATGAAGCTGGTGCTACTCTGGTTCGGAGCCTGGAAAAACAGCATGTCGTGCTACGCCCCGGCCTGGGTGAAAACCAACCCCGCCCGCTTTCCGCGCGCCACCGATGCCCAGGGCCGCCCCCAGGAAATCATGTCGCCCTTCGGCCCCGCCAACCTGGAGGCCGATAAAAAAGCCTTCGTGCGCCTCATGGAGCACCTCAAGCAAACCGACCGCGCCCGCACCGTGCTCATGGTGCAGGTCGAGAACGAGATTGGGATGCTGCCCGAAGCCCGCAGCTACGATGCCGCGGCGCAGTCGGCTTTCCGCCAGCCCGTGCCCGACAAGCTGCTCACCCACTTGCAGCGCAACGCCGCCACCCTGCGGCCCGAGTTTGCCGCCCAGTGGCAGCGCCACGGTGCCAAAACCCAGGGCACCTGGACCGAGGTTTTCGGCCCCGGCGTGGCTACCGACGAGATTTTTCAGGCTTGGTACTACGCCAATTTTACCAACGCGCTGGCCGCCGCCGGCAAGGCGGCCTATAACCTGCCCATGTACGTGAACGCGGCGCTCAACTACCGGCCCGACCGCCTGCCCGGCCAGTACCCCAGCGCCGGCCCGCTGCCCCACCTTATGGACGTGTGGGAAGCCGGTGCGCCGGCTATTGACATTCTGGCGCCCGACTACTACAACCCCAATTTCCGCTACTGGTCCGACCTGTACACCCGCAACGGCAAGCCGCTCTTCACGCCCGAAATCGCGTTTGAGCCCGGCGACGACGCCAAGGCGCTCTACGCGTTTGGCCGCTACAACTGCCTCTCCTTTTCGCCCTTTTCCATCGAGTCCACCGACAAGCCCGCGCAGGAGCCCATCGGCAAAGCCTACGATTTATTGCAGCAGGTAACCCCGCTCATCACCAAGTACCAGCCCCAGGGCGCGGTGCGCGGCTTCATGCAAGCCAAAGACTCGGCCGCCGGCCGCACCGTGCTCGGCGACTACCGCTTCACCGTGAAGCACGACAACACCCTGGGCTGGACGCCCGAATCCAAGAAACCCGACTGGCCCCTCACCGGCGGCCTTATCATCAGCGTGGCCCCCGACGAGTTTTACGTGGTTGGCACGGGCCTCGTCATAACCTGCGAGCCCACGGCGGCCGGCAAAAAAGCCGGTTACGTCAGCATCGACGAAGGCCGCTTCGTCAACGGCGTGTGGGCCCCCGGCCGCCGCCTCAACGGCGACCAGGACCACCAGGGCCGCCACATTCGCCTCGAATTAGGAAGCTATGATATTCAGCATGTTAAGCTCTACTCGTACTAGTCAAGCCTGCGCGCTGGCCGCCCTCGGCCTGCTGGCCGCCGCCCCCGTTGCCCAGGCCACCGTGCGCCTGCCCCGGCTGGTGAGCGACGGCCTAGTGTTGCAGCGCGACGCGCCCCTGCGCATCTGGGGCTGGGCCGCCGCGGGCGAAAAAGTAGCGGTGAGCTTTCAGGGCAAAACGTACCGCGCCACGGCCACCGCCAGCGGCCAGTGGCAGGTGCAGCTGCCGGCCCAGAAAGCGGGCGGCCCCTACGAGCTGAAAATCGACGCCAGCAACCACTTGGTGGTGAAAGACGTGCTGGTGGGCGACGTGTGGCTGTGCTCGGGCCAGTCGAACATGGAAACGCCCATGAGCCGCGTGCGCGACAAATACCCGCAGGAAATAGCCCAGGCCAACAACCCGCGCATCCGGCAGTTTGAGGTGCCGCTCACCTACGCCTTCAGCGGCCCCAAGGCCGACCTCACCGGCGGCAGCTGGGTGAGCGCCACCCCGCAGAGCGTGCTCAAGTTCTCGGCCGTGGCGTACTTCTTCGCCAAAGAAATTCAAGGCAAGTACCAGGTACCAGTAGGCATTATCAAAGACGCCGTGGGCGGCTCGCCGGCCGAGGCCTGGCTGAGCGCCGACGCCCTCAAGCAATTCCCGACCTACGAGCAGCAGGGTGCCAAGTACAAAGACAGCACGCTGGTAGCCAGTACCAAGCAGCGCGAAAATGCGGCCGTGGCCGATTGGTATAAGAGCCTGCACCAGGCCGACCAGGGTGAGCAGCCCGGCCAGCCCAAGTGGAGCGCCGCCGGCTACGACGCCACCAACTGGGCCACCATGAACGTGCCCGGCTACTGGGCCACCCAAACGCCCCTGGGCATGGCCAACGGCGTGGTGTGGTTCCGCAAAGAGGTAGAAGTGCCGGCCGCTCTGGTGGGCCAGCCCGCCCGTCTGGAGCTGGGTACGCTGGTCGATGCCGACTCTACCTACCTCAACGGCCAGCTGGTGGGCACCACCGGCTACCAGTACCCGCCGCGCAAGTACGACTTCGGCCCCGGCGTGCTCAAAGCCGGCAAAAACGTAATTACGGTGCGCCTCATCAGCAACAGTGGGCGCGGTGGCTTCACGCCGGGCAAGGAATACCGGCTCGTAGCGGGCGGCCAAACCATCGACCTGAAAGGGGCTTGGCAGTACAAGCTGGGCGCGACTACGCCGCCTACGCCGGGTACCACCACCTTCCAGTACCAGCCGGGCGGGCTCTACAACGGCATGATTGCGCCGGTGCTGCCCTACGCCGTGAAGGGCGTGCTCTGGTACCAGGGCGAAAGCAACGCCGGCCACCCGCAAGACTACCAAGCCCTGCTCACCGGCCTCATCGCCGACTGGCGCACCCAGCTCAAGCAGCCCGCGCTGCCGTTCATCTACGCGCAACTGCCCAACTTCATGGCCGTGAAAAAGGAGCCGAGCGAAAGCGGCTGGGCCGCCCTGCGTGAGGCCCAGCGCCGCACGCTGGCCGTGCCCCACACCGGCATGGCCGTGCTGCTCGACGTGGGCGAGTGGAACGACATTCACCCCCTCGACAAGCAGACGGTGGGCCACCGCCTGGCCCTGGCCGCCGAAAAAGCCGCCTACGGCGATACCAAAGTGGTGGCAGCCGGCCCGCTCTTTCAGTCGGCCCACGCCACCGGCAACAAGGTCACGCTTAACTTCGCCGACCCCGGCAGCAGCCTGGTGGCCAAGGGCGGCGGGCCGCTCACGGGCTTCGCCGTGGCGGGCGCCGACCAGAAATTCGTGTGGGCGCAGGCCCGCATTGAAGGCGATAAAGTGGTGGTGTGGAGCGACCAGGTAACCCAGCCTACCACCGTGCGCTACGCCTGGGCCGACAACCCGGAGGGCGTCAATCTGTACAATAAAGCGGGCCTGCCGGCCTCTTCCTTCCAGGCCGACGCGCTTTAAGCCGCTGCCCGGCGCCAGGGGCGGGCCCGGCTGCCCCCAGTTAACTACTCCTGACTTTCCCCATGAAATACCTTCTCGGCTACGACCTCGGTAGCTCTTCCATCAAAGTTTCGTTGCTCGACATTGCCACCGGTAAGGCAGTCGCGACGGCCATCTCGCCCAAGCAGGAGATGGAAATCAGCGTGCCCCAGGCGGGCTGGGCCGAGCAGCGCCCCGAGCGCTGGTGGCAGGAATGCGTAAACGCCACCGCCGAGCTCAAAGCCGCCTATGGCTTCGACGCGGGCCTGGTAGCTGGCATCGGCATCACGTACCAGATGCACGGCCTCGTGCTGGTAGACCAGGCGGGCCAGGTGCTGCGCCCCGCCATTATCTGGTGCGATAGCCGCGCCGTTGAGCTTGGCAACCAGGCTTTTGCGGAGCTAGGGCAGGAATACTGCCTGGAGAACTTCCTGAACTCACCCGGCAACTTCACCGCCTCCAAGCTGAAGTGGGTGCGCGAAAACGAGCCCGAGATTTACGCCCGGATTCACAAGATTCAGCTGCCCGGCGACTACATCGCCTTCAAGCTCACGGGCCAGTTGCAAACCACCGTCTCGGGCTTGTCGGAAGGTGTATTCTGGAATTTCAAGCAGCAGGCCATCGCCCAGGAGCTGCTGGACTACTACGGCATCAGTGCCGACCTGCTGCCCGAGGTGGTGGATACCTTCTCGGTGCAGGGTCACCTGAGCGCCGAAGCCGCGCACGAGCTGGGCCTGGCGGCGGGCACGCCCATCAGCTACCGGGCCGGCGACCAGCCCAACAACGCCTTTTCGCTCAACGTGTTGAACCCCGGTGAAATCGCGGCCACGGCTGGCACCTCGGGTGTGGTGTACGGCATCACGGAGACCCCGGCCTCGGACCCCGCCTCGCGGGTAAACGCCTTTGTGCACGTCAACCACACGCCCGCGCAGCCCCGCAACGGCGTGCTCATGTGCATGAACGGCACCGGTATTCTCAACAGCTGGCTGCGCAAAATAGTGGGCGAAATGCCGTACGACGAGATGAACCGCCGCGCCGCGCAGGCGCCGGTGGGGGCCGACGGCCTGGTATTCCTGCCCTTCGGCAATGGGGCCGAGCGCATCCTCGAAAACCGCCCCACCGACGCCGAATTGCGTGGCCTGAACTTCAACATTCATAGCCAGGCCCACCTGCTGCGCGCTGCCCAGGAAGGCATCGTGTTCGCCCTGATTTACGGCATGAACATCATGCGTCAGATGGGCGTGCAGGTGCGCACCGTGCGCGCCGGCAACGCCAATATGTTCCTGAGCCCGGTATTCCGGGAAGCCTTCGTGAACGCCGGCGATGTGACCCTGGAGCTCTACAACACCGACGCGGCCCAGGGCGCGGCCCGCGGCGCCGGCATCGGCGCCGGCGTGTACGCCAGCACGGCCGAAGCTTTCGGGGGCCTCGAACGCATTCTCACCGTGGAGCCCACCGCGGCGCTCCGCGACCAGTACCAGAAGGCCTACGCCCATTGGCAGGACGCGCTGCCCAAAAACGAGGTGTCGGTTGCCACTTATTAGTTGTCAGGTCGCGGGCTTTTCTAACTAAACTGCTCTTAGTCCGTGGCCAACGATTAACGCCTGATACCGAACACGCTACAATTAAACTCTCCCCCAACCAATAAATTTTCCTCATGTCTAGCAACACGCTTTCGAAGACTGAATTTTTTACGGGCATCGACACCATTCGGTTCGAAGGCCGTGAATCAGATAACCCCCTGGCTTTTAAGTGGTACGACGAGAACCGCGTGGTAGCTGGCAAAACCATGAAGGACCACCTGCGCTTTGCCACGGCTTACTGGCACACCTTCGTGGGCACCGGCGGCGACCCCTTCGGCCCCGGCACCAAGACCTTTGCCTGGGACTCGCACCACGAAATTGTGGGTCGCGCCAAGGATAAGGCCGATGCCGCGTTTGAGTTCTTCACCAAGCTCGGCACACCCTACTACTGCTTCCACGACGTGGACCTCGTGGACGAAGGCAACTCGCTGGCTGAGTACGAGCGCAACCTGGCCACGGTAGTGGACTACGTGAAGCAGCACCAGCAAGAGAGCGGCGTGAAGCTGCTGTGGGGCACGGCCAACGTGTTCTCCAACCCGCGCTACATGAACGGGGCCAGCACCAACCCCGACTTCCAAGTGGTGGCTCACGCCGGCACGCAGGTCAAGAACGCCATCGACGCGACCATCGCGCTGGGCGGGGAGAACTACGTATTCTGGGGCGGCCGCGAGGGCTACATGACCCTGCTCAACACGGATATGAAGCGGGAGCAGGCCCACATGGCGCGCTTCCTGACCATGGCCCGCGACTACGCGCGGCAGCAGGGCTTTACGGGCAAGTTCTTCATCGAGCCCAAGCCAGCCGAGCCCACCAAGCACCAGTATGATTTTGATGCCGCCACGGTAATTGGCTTCCTCAAGGAGCATGGGCTGGAGCACGACTTCCAGCTGAACCTAGAGGTGAACCACGCCACGCTGGCCGGCCATACCTTCCAGCACGAGTTGCAAGTAGCCGCCGATGCCGGTATGCTGGGCAGCATGGACGCCAACCGGGGCGACTACCAGAACGGCTGGGACACCGACCAGTTTCCCAACAACCTCAACGAGCTGACGGAAAGTATGTTGATTATTCTGGAGGCCGGTGGCATCACGCAGGGCGGTATCAACTTCGACGCCAAAACGCGCCGCAACTCGACCGATTTGGAGGATATCTTCATCGCCCACATTGCGGGCATGGACACCTTCGCCCGCGCCCTGGTGACGGCCGATGCCATCTTGCAAAAGTCGGCGTACAAGAAGTTCCGCACCGAGCGCTACGCCTCCTTCGACTCGGGTGAAGGGGCTGCTTTCGCGAAAGGCCAGCTGACGTTGGAAGACCTGCGCACCATCGCCCACCAATCGGGTGAGCCCCTGCCGAAAAGCGGCAAGCAGGAGTGGCTGGAAGCCATCATCAACCAGTACATCTAAGCCGGTAGCTGATTAGGAAACGCCTCATCCTGCGCTTGTCGAAGCACCTCTTCCGCTTCATTAATCCGTTGCTGATTAACTGAATTATGCGGTAGCGGTGGGCATTCGACAAGCGCAGGATGAGGCGTTTTTAGGCACCAGCAACCAAAAAACGGCCGCCGCCGGCCGCAATGCCAGCCAGTACTGGCCGGCGCACGCCAACTCCATTTTGATGAATTCAGAGGCGGCGCCGTCGGCCTCTTTGACCTCGCTATGTCTATGAAAACCAGCAAACTACTGTCGTACACCGCGTTGGCTGCCATTGCCCTGGGTTTTGGGCCGAAAGCCGCCCCAACCCTGAAAGAGGTATACAAAAAAGATTTCTACGTGGGGGCGGCGCTCAGCTACCGACAGATTGGCGGCCGCGATGCCCAAGGCATGGCCCTGGTAAAGGAGCAGTTCAACACCATCAGCCCGGAAAACCTGCTGAAGTGGGAGGCCGTGCATCCGCAGCCCGACCAGTACAACTTCAAGCCCGCCGACGACTACGTGGCTTTTGGGCATGCGAACAAGATGTTTACCATTGGCCATACGCTGATGTGGCACCAGCAAACACCCAAGTGGGTGTTTGAGGACGCGGCGGGCCAGCCGGCCAGCCGGGAAGTGCTGCTCAAGCGCTTGGAAGACCACATCAATGCGGTAGTGGGCCGTTACAAGGGCAAAATCGCGGGCTGGGACGTGCTCAACGAAGCCATCGACGACCAGCAGGGCGACCTGCGCAAAACCAAATGGCTGGAAATCCTCGGCGAGGACTTTGCCGCCAAGGCGTTTGAGTACGCCCACCAGGCCGACCCCAAAGCCGAGCTTTACTACAACGACTACAGCCTCTACCGCCCCGAAAAGCGGGCGGGCGTCATCAAGCTGGTGAAAAGCCTCCAAGCCAAAGGCATCAAGGTGACGGCCATTGGCATGCAGGGCCACTACGGCCTCACCAAGCCGAGCATCGAGCAGGTGGAAGCCAGTATTGTGGCCTTCTCGCAGCTGGGCGTGCACGTCAATTTTACGGAGCTCGACATCGACGTACTGCCTAACCCCAGCCGCCGCCAGGGGGCCGACATTGCCGAAACCTTCGGGGCCGACGCGAAATACAACGTGTACACCACCGGCCTGCCCGATTCGGTGCAGCAGCAGCTCACTAAGCGCTACGCTGACTTATTCGCCCTTTTCCACAAGCACCGCGACGTCATCGACCGCATCACGCTCTGGGGCGTCACCGACGCCGATTCGTGGCTGAACAACTGGCCCATTCGGGGTCGCACCAGCTACCCCTTGCTATTTGGCCGCGACTACCAGCCCAAGCCCGCTTTTCGGGCGGTAGTGCAAGCGGCCAAGTAACAGGCTTGCTACCAACAACTACTCCGCTATTCCCACCCACGCATTAGCGCCCGCTTCCATGCCTTTTCCATCCACAAGTTGCCGCTCCTTGTTTGGGCCCCTTGCCACGCGCCAGCCGCTGTGGCTGCTGCTGTTGCTCGTGCTCGGCAGTGCCACGGCCCAGGCCCAAACGAAATCGACTCCCAAAAAGGCCGGTGACTTCACCCTGGCCGGCGGCGGCAAAACGGCCGCCATCTATGCCAGCGCCAGTGACTGGCCGGGCGTGCTGCGCGCCGCCAAAGACCTGCAAGCCGATGTGCAGCGCGTGACCAAAATCGAACCGGTTTTCAGCACTAGCCAGCCCGCTGGTCAGGAAATTGTCTTGATTGGCACCCTGGGTAAAAGCCCGCTGATTGACGCGCTAGTGAAGCAGAAGAAACTCGACGCCTCGGCCGTGGCCGGCAAGTGGGAGGTCTTTGTGCGGCAGGTGGTGCAAAACCCCCTGCCGGGCGTGAAGCAAGCGCTGGTGATTGCCGGCAGCGACAAGCGCGGCACCATTTACGGCATCTACGACCTCTCGCAGCAGATTGGCGTGTCGCCCTGGTACTGGTGGGCCGATGTGCCGGTGAAGGCGCAAAGCACCTTGCTGATTCCGGCGGCGCGGCACACGCTGGGCGAGCCCCAGGTGAAATACCGGGGCATTTTCCTGAATGATGAAGCACCCGCGCTGACGGGATGGGCCAAGGAGAAATTCGGCGGCATCAACTCGCAGATGTACGCGCACGTATTCGAGCTAATCCTCCGATTAAAAGGCAATTATCTGTGGCCCGCTATGTGGGGCAACGCCTTCAACGACGACGACAAGCTCAGCCCCGCGATGGCCGACGAGTACGGCATTGTGATGGGCACCTCGCACCACGAGCCCATGCTGCGCGCCCAGCAGGAGTGGAAGCGCTCCGGCCACGGCCCCTGGAACTACCAAACTAATGACACCACCCTGCGCCGCTTTTGGCGCCAGGGCATCCGCCACATGGGCCGCCACGAGAGCATCGTGACCATGGCCATGCGTGGCGACGGCGACGAGCCCATGAGTGAAGGCAGCAACATTGCCCTGCTCGAAAAAATAGTGGCCGACCAGCGCCAGATTCTGGCTGAAGAAACCCACCGGCCCGCCGCGCAGACGCCCCAGCTCTGGGCGCTCTACAAGGAGGTGCAGGACTACTACGACAAGGGCATGCGCGTGCCCGACGACGTGACTCTGCTGCTGTGCGACGACAACTGGGGTAACCTGCGCAAGCTGCCCAAGCTCACCGACAAGCCCCGCCGGGGCGGCTACGGCATCTATTACCACTTCGACTACGTGGGCGGGCCGCGCAGCTACCGGTGGCTGAACACCAATCCGCTGCCGCGGGTGTGGGAGCAACTGCACCTGGCGCACGAAAACGGCGTCAACCAGATTTGGATAGTGAACGTGGGTGACCTCAAGCCGATGGAGTTGCCCATCTCGTTCTTCCTGGACTACGCCTGGAACCCCGACAACATTAAGGCCGACCAGGTGGCGGCCTACACCCAGCGCTGGGCGGCCCAGCAATTCGGCCCAAAATACGCCGTCGATATTGCTGATATCCTGGCCAAATATGCCAAGTACAACAGCCGCCGCAAGCCCGAGTTAATCGACGCTAATACCTATAGCCTAACCACCGGCGAATGGGCGACAGTAGTTTCCGAATACAACCAACTACTGGTGCGCGCCGAGGCCATCAACCAAAAGCTACCGGTGGCTGACCATGACGCCTATTACGAGTTGGTGCTGCACCCGGTGCAAGCCTGCGCCAACCTCAACGAGATGTACTACACGGTGGCCCTAAATCGGGAAGCTGCCAAAACCAACCAGCCCAACACCAATGCGCTGGCCGAAAAGGCCCGGGGACTATTTGCTAAGGACGCGGAAATTAAAAACCGCTACCACGCCGTAGCTGGCGGCAAATGGAACCACCTGATGGACCAAATGCACATCGGCTACACCTCCTGGCACGATGAGCCCAAGGATATCATGCCCGAAGTGGTGACCCTAGCCGCCGGCGTCGCGCCGACAACGGCCTCTGCCCCGGCGCAGCCCTCCACTGGCGCTTATGTGTCGATTGAAGCTGAGCACTATACCCAGGCCATCAATGCGGGTCCCATTACCTGGCAGCGCCTGCCCGACCTGGGCCGCACGCTGGGGGCCGTCATGGCGCTCCCCACCACAGCCGCGCCTACGGCCACGCCGGGCGGGGCTAGCCCCCACCTGGAGTATCGCCTCAACCTGACCCAGGCCGGCCCCGTGACAGTAAGCGCCTACCTGGCCCCGACCCTGGACTTCACCACCACCACTGGCCTGCGCTACGCCGTATCGCTGGACGACGAAGCGCCGCAGGTTATCAACCTGCACACCGGCATGAAGGCTGGCGAGGGCAACCGACTCTGGCAACAGGCAGTAGCCGAAAGCATTATCCTCAAAACGTCGCAGCACCGCGTAGCGGCGGCGGGCGCGCACGTGCTCAAGTTCTGGCGCGTGGATCCCGGCGTGGTGCTCGAAAAGCTGGTGGTGAGCCAGGGCAACGTGCCCGCCACCTACCTCGGCCCGCCCGAGACTACTCCTGCCAAAGCCGCCGCCCCCGCTACCAGCAAGGGCAGCGTGGGCAGCTGGTAAATGCTGGTCAAGAAAGTCCATTGAACGCTAGGCTTCGGCAAGTTCAGTATGGCGTTATAATGGTTTGTTAATAAGATAGTTGCATTCTTTTTCCGCCCGTATGAAACTCGCGAAAACCCTGCTTGGGGTGCTGCTCGTGGCCGTTACCAGCGCCCAGCGGCCCCCAGCCGAGCAATTTCCTTTTCAAAACCCCGACCTGCCGATTGACCAGCGCGTCGATGACCTGGTGGGCCGCCTCACGCTGGCCGAAAAGGTGTCGCAGATGCTTAATTCCTCGCCGGCCATCGACCGGCTGAGTATTCCGGCCTACAACTGGTGGAACGAGGCCCTGCACGGCGTGGCCCGTACGGGCCTGAAAACCACGGTGTTCCCGCAGGCCATCGGTATGGCCGCTACGTTTGATAAGGACGCGCTGCTGACGATGGCTACCATGACCTCCGACGAGGCGCGGGCGGTGCACCAGGAGTACGTGCGTCGCGGCGAACGCGGTATCTACCAAGGACTTACCTTCTGGACGCCCAATATCAACATCTTCCGTGACCCGCGGTGGGGCAGGGGCCAGGAAACCTACGGCGAAGACCCTTACCTGACCGGCCAGTTGGGCTCGGCGCTGGTGAAGGGCTTCCAGGGCGACGACCCGAAGTACCTGAAAATCACGGCGTGCGCCAAGCACTTTGCCGTGCACAGCGGCCCCGAATCGTCGCGCCACGAGTACAACGCCCAAATCAGCGATTACGACCTGTGGGACACGTACTTACCCGCTTTTCGCGACCTGATTGTGGACGCTAAAGTGGCCGGCGTGATGTGCGCCTACAACGCCTACGCCGGCCAGCCCTGCTGCGGCAGCGACATGCTGATGAATGACATTCTCTACAAGAAATGGCAGTTTAAGGGCTACGTCACATCCGACTGCGACGGCATCAACGACTTCTGGCAGCACCATAAAACGGACCCCGACGCGGCCACCGCCGCTGCCAACGCCGTGCTGCACGGCACCGACATTGAGTGCGCCACGGGCAAGCTGTCCACGTACAGCTCGCTGCTGGAATCGGTGCAGAAAAAGCTCATCACCGAGCAGCAGCTCAACGTGTCGGTGAAGCGGCTCTACAAAATCCGGTTTCAGCTGGGCATGTTCGACCCCGTGGAGCGCGTGAAGTACGCCCGGATTCCGCTGAGCGTGGTGGAAAGCGCCCCGCACCAGGCCCACGCCTTGAAAATGGCCCGCGAGTCGGTGGTGCTGCTCAAGAATGAAAAGAACACCTTGCCGCTGCGCAAAGACCTGAAAAAGATTGTGGTGCTCGGCCCCAATGCCGATAACGAAAGCGTGCAGCTGGGCAACTACAACGGCTTCCCCACCGACATCGTGACGCCGCTCGAAGGCATCCGGGCCAAGGTGGGGGCGGGCACCACGGTGGAGTACCTGCAAGGCGTGGACTACGCCAGCAACACGGTGTACGAGCCGCTGGATATCAATAAAAACCTGACCCATAACGGCCAGCCGGGCTTCCGGGCCGAGTATTTCAAAGGCCCCGACCTGGCGGGCGCGCCCGTAGCCACGCGCCAGGAAGCCGGCCTCGACCGCTACTTGGCCAATGTGCAGCTGGAGGTGGCGCCCGGCCTGAAAGCCGAAAATTTCTCGGCCCGCTACCTGGCCACTTTCACGCCCGCCGCCACCGAGGAGCTGGCCCTGCAAATCTCCGGCGACGACGGCTACCGGCTGTTTGTGAACGACCAGCTGGCGCTCGATGCCTGGCAGGGGCGCGGCTTCTCCACCAACCAGCACGTGCTGCACGTGACGGCCGGGCAGCCGCTAACCCTGCGCCTGGAGTACCGCCAGTACGACCGCCGCACCATCCTCAAGCTCACCGGGGCCCGCGTGGTGCCCATGAACGCCGCCAACATCCTGGCGCGGGTGAAGGATGCCGACGCGCTCATTTTTGTGGGGGGCATTTCGCCTAAGCTGGAAGGCGAGGAAATGAACGTGAAAGTGCCCGGCTTTAGTGGCGGCGACCGTACCACCATCGGCCTGCCCCAGGTGCAAACCGACCTGCTGAAGGTGCTGCACAGCTCGGGCAAGCCCGTGGTGCTGGCCCTGATGACGGGCAGCGCCCTGGGTACGCCCTGGGAGGCCGCCAACCTGCCGGCCATCGTGAACAGCTGGTACGGCGGGCAGGCCGCCGGCACGGCCCTGGCCGACGTGCTGTTTGGCGACTACAACCCCGCCGGCCGCCTGCCGGTGACGTTCTACAAGTCGGAAACCCAACTGCCGGCCTTCGACGACTACAGCATGGCCGGCCGCACCTACCGCTACTTCACCGGCGAGCCGCTCTTCGCCTTCGGCCACGGCCTGAGCTACACCACCTTCAAATACAGCAACTTAAAAGTGCTCTCGAAGCCCGCTACCGGCCAGCCCCTATCGGTAAGCGTGCAGGTGCAGAACACCGGCGCGCGCGCCGGCGACGAAGTGGTGCAGCTCTACGTGCGCCACCCGGCAGCCACGAGCCGCGTGGCCCGGCACGCCCTCGAAGGCTTCCGGCGCCTCAACCTCAAAGCCGGCGAAACCAGGACCGTGCAATTTCAGCTCACGCCCCGGCAGCTCTCGCAGCTCGATGCCAAGGCCCAGCGTGCGGAGCTGCCCGGCCGCGTGCAGGTATTTGTGGGCGGCAGCCAGCCGCTCGCCCCCGCCGTGGCCGCCGGCCGGGTGCTGCAAACCAATGTGCAGCTAACGGGCAGCCGCGTGGCAATCAATTGATTGAGCTGGTGTCCTTCACCATATTTGGTAAGGCACGGTAGCCCGTCCTGTTGCGTGCAGCAGGGCGGGCTACCGTACCAAACCGCCACCCGAAAAGTACTCAACCTACTACATACCAACTTCTTATCCGCATGAAACGAGTGAAACTGAACTGGCTGCTACCCGCCTTACTGCTTACCCCCTTTGCCCTGTTTGCACAACCGATTGAGTTGGTAAATCCCATTATGACGGGCTTCTACCCCGACCCGAGCATTGTAAAGGTAGGCCCTGATTATTATCTGGTTAACTCCACGTTTGCTTACTTCCCCGGCATCCCGGTAATGCACAGTAAGGACCTCAAAAACTGGAAGCAGGTAGGCAACGTGATAGACCGCCCCGCGCAGATGAACTTCCTGGGCGACCGCATGACGCGGGGGCTGTTTGCGCCGGCTATCGAGCACCACAATGGCACGTTTTACGTCACCTGCACGCTCATCGACCACAAGGGTAACTTCGTGGTGACGGCCAAAAACCCCGCCGGGCCGTGGAGCAACCCCACTTTTTTGCCCGAGGTGCGGGGCATCGACCCTTCGCTGTACTTTGAAGGCAACAAGGCCTACGTCATCTACAACAGCGACCCGCCCGACAACAAGCCACTCTACGAAGGCCACCGCTCCATCAAAATTATCGAGCTGAACCCGAGCACGTTGCAGACGGTGGGCGAGGCCAAAATAGTGGTAAATGGCGGGGTGGACCTCAGCAAGAAGCCCATCTGGATTGAGGGCCCCCACCTGATGAAGCGGGGCGACTGGTACTACCTCTACGCGGCCGAAGGCGGCACCTCGGTCAACCACACGGAGGTCGTGTTTCGCAGCAAAGCGGCGCTGGGGCCGTTTGTGCCCTACGAAAACAACCCAATCCTCTCGCAGCGCGAGTTGCCCCGCGACCGCAAAGACCCCATCACCTCGGCGGGCCACGCGCAGTTCGTGGAAGGGCCGGATGGTAAGACGTACGCCATTTTCCTGGCCGTGCGGCCTTACGAGGGTAACTACTATAACACTGGCCGCGAGACGTTTATCACACCGATAGTTTGGAAAAACGACTGGCCCGTGATGAACCCCGGCTCCAACGGCGTGCAGTACAGCTACCGGGCCAACTTCCCCGAGGTGAAGCAGCCCGGCGCGCTGCCTCAGAGCGGCAACTTTGCCTACACCCTCACCTTCGAGAAGCAGCTGGACCTCGCGCTGCTGTTTTTGCGCACGGTGGACAGCACTAATTTTTCTTTGAGCAAAGCCAAGGGCCTCGCCCTGAAGCTGAAGCCCGAAACGTGCGCCGAAACGGGCAACCCGGCCTTCATCGGCAAGCGGCAGCAGCACCTGTACGGCAGCGCCGAAACCGAGCTGACGTTTGCGGCCAAGGCAGCAAATGAAACAGCCGGTCTGGTGGCTTTTCAGGATGAAAAACACTTTTACTACCTCTGCAAATCGGTGGAGAACGGCAAGCCCGTCGTCCAGCTTTTCAAGAGTACCGCCGACGCCAAGGCCCCGGAGCTGCTGGCCAAGGCCCCGCTAAAAGCGGCGGCCGGCAAGGTGCAGCTGCGCATAAACGCCGACGGCGACACGTACAGCTTCCGCTTTTCGGAGGATGGCAAAACGTATAATGTATTGAAGGACAAGGTGGATGCGCGCTTCCTGAGCACGCAGACCGCGGGTGGCTTCATCGGCTGCCTGTACGGCATGTATGGCACCTCGGCCGGGCAGCCCACTACCAACACGGCCTCCTTTAAGTGGCTGAAATACGAAGGGCACGACCCCGTGTATAAAAAATAGTACCTGCGGGCAGCTGCCCGGTACGCGTAGGCCGCGGGCCCGGTAGTTACCCAGAATGCTAACGCTAAATACTTCAACAAAAGCAACTTATGAAATGCTGCTCAAGCTTGCTGCACGCTGGCCGGCACCTGGCGTTGCTGCTTGGCTTGCTGTACGCCGGCCAGGGTAGCGTAGCCGCCCAGCGCGCCCCAAAACCGAAGCCCGCTAGCCAGCAAGGCGCGTTTTATACCGGCAAGTACCCTAACCTGCTCCGGGAAGCGGGTTACAGTCAGGCCGCCATCGACCAGAAGTTGGCCCAGGCCTACCACGACGTGTTTGAGGGGCCCGATAAGGTGTACTTCGAGGTGGGCGATTCGATGGCTTACGTGTCGGACATAAAAAACCACGACGCCCGCACTGAGGGGCTTTCGTATGGGATGATGGTGGCCGTGCAGCTCGACAAGAAGGCGGTGTTTGACCGGCTGTGGCGCTGGTCGAAGAAGAACTTGCAGTATCAGGATGGGCCGCTGGCGGGCTACTTCGCCTGGAGTTTCAGCACTACTACGATGAAGCTTAATTCGGAGGGTCCCGCTTCGGATGGCGAGTTGTATTTCGTTACTAGCCTGCTGTTTGCCTCCAACCGCTGGGGCAATGCTACCGGCCTCAACTACTACCAGGAGGCGCGCCACATCCTGGATGCGATGTGGCAGAAAGATGGCACCGGCGGCGTGCGCAACCTGCTGAATACCGAGCACAAGCAGATAACCTTCGTGCCGATGGGGGATATGTACAACTGGACCGACCCGTCGTACCACCTGCCCGCCTTTATGGAGGTGTGGGCCGCGTACGCGAAGGACGGGCACGAGCCGTTTTACCGGGCCTGCGCCGATTCGTCGCGGGCGTACCTGCACCGGGCCTGCGCCGCGCCCACGGGCCTCAACTACGACTACACCGAGTTTAGCGGTAAGCCCCACGCCACCAAGTGGGCGCCGCCCGCTTTTCGCTACGATTCGTGGCGGGTGCCCATGAACGTTGCCATGGACTACGTGTGGTTTGGCAAGGATAAAGCCTGGCAACAGCAGTATGCGCGGCGTTTTCAGGGTTTTTTGCGCGGCAAGGGCTTAGCCACCTTCGAGGACCAGTTTAACGTGGATGGCACGCGGCCCGACTTCATTCTGCCCGCCGGCAACGTGAAGAAGCTGCGGCATTCGCTGGGCCTGGTATCCACCAGCGCGGCGGCCTCCCTCATGGGGCAAGACCCGCAGCTGGCCTTTGTGCACGCCCTCTGGAACGCCAAGCTGGCATCCTACAAAGATGGCTATTTCGACCCCTACTACGACGGCCTCCTGTACCTGTTCAGCCTGATGCACCTGAGTGGGAAGTACCAGGCCATCAAGCCCTCGGCCCACTAAATCGCAACTCTATGACGACTACTCAACTGCTGGCTGGTAGCCGCAAAAGCGCTTTGGTGCTGGGGCTGCTAGTGGCCCCGGCCGCGGCCATTCCGGTGGCGGCGCAGGCCCCGCCGGTGCAGCGGGCTGAGAACCCGCTTATCTACGCCGACGTGCCGGATATGTCGATGATTCGGGTGGGCAACACCTACTACATGAGCAGCACCACGATGCACATGAGCCCCGGCGTACCGATTATGAAATCGACCGACCTCGTGAACTGGCAGCTGGTGAGCTACGCCTCCCAGACCCTGGGCAGCCCCGATGAGCTGGCGCTCACCAACGGCAAAAGCACCTACGGCCGCGGCTCGTGGGCGAGCAGCCTGCGCCTGCACAACGGCACGTACTACGTGAGCACCTTCGCCCAGACCACCGGCAAAACCTACATCTACTCGACCAAAAACATCGAAAAGGGCCCCTGGAAGGAGGTATCGTTCAAGCCCAGCTACCACGACCATTCGCTGTTTTTTGACGACGACGGCCGCGTGTACTTGGTGTACGGCGCGGGCAAGCTGCGCCTGCTGGAGCTTACGGCCGATGCCTCGGGCGTGAAGCCCGGCACCACCGAGCAAGTGCTGATTGAAAACGCCAGCGCGCCCGCCGGCCCCGACATTAACCTGCAAGCCGAGGGCTCGCAGCTCTTCAAAATCAAGGGTAAATACTACCTGTTCAACATCGTATGGCCCAAGAACGGGATGCGCACCGTGGTGGTGCACCGGGCCGACAAGCTCACGGGCCCCTACGAGGGCCGCCTGGCGCTGCAAGACCAGGGCGTGGCGCAGGGCGGCCTCATCGACACGCCCGACGGCCGGTGGTTTGCCTACTTATTCCGCGATTTTGGGTCCGTGGGCCGCATTCCCTACCTGGTGCCGGTGACCTGGGCCGACGGCTGGCCCGTGCTGGGCGACCCGGCCGGCCAGGTGCCCGAAACCCTTGCCCTGCCCCCCAACCAGCGCCTCATCCCCGGCCTCGTGGCCTCCGACGAGTTTGCGCGCCGGCCGGGCGAGCCCGCCCTGCCGCTGGTCTGGCAGTGGAACCACAACCCCGTTAATAGCCTCTGGTCGGTGCAGGAGCGCCCCGGCTTCCTGCGCCTGAAAACCAACCGCGAGGACACCACCTTTCTGCTGGCCCGCAACACCCTCACGCAGCGCACCATCGGCCCCGTGTGCGCCGGTAGCACCGCCCTGGATGTGTCGCACCTCAAGGAAGGTGATTTTGCCGGCCTGGCCCTGCTGCAAAAGCGCTACGGCCAGGTGGGCGTGGACTACCGCAACGGCGTAAAATCCATCGTAATGGTGAGCGCTGAATCGGAAAAGCCCGTGGAAATGGCGCGCATCCCGCTCACCCAAAGCACGGTGTACTTCAAGGCTACCTGCGATTTCATCGACCGCCAGGACCGGGCCATGTTCTTCTACAGCCTCGACGGGAAGTTCTGGAAGCCCATTGGCGGCCCCCTCAAAATGGCCTACACGCTGCCGCACTTCATCGGTTACCGGTTCGGCCTGTTCAACTACGCCACCAAAACGCCGGGCGGCTACGCCGATTTCGATTATTTCCACATCGCCGATACGATAGTGGGAGGGAAGTGAGGCCGTCATGCCCATCTGGCGTCCACGCAGTGAAGCAGCCCTGCCGCTTCGTTGCAACGGCGCGACCGGTTCGCCTCACGAGACCCCTATGGGGCCGGCCCCATAGGGGTCTCGTGAGGCGAACCGTTGAACTGTCAATGATGACCGAATACTTAGCAAAAGCCTTTTGTCTGACTTCCCGACCAAAAAACAACCCCATGACCCTTCGTAAACTGCCGTATCTCCTGAGCTTGCTCGCGCTCCTTTGGGCGGGCACCGCCAGGGCTCAAAACCCCTTAATTACCAACCAATTCACCGCCGACCCATCGGCGCGGGTGTTCAACGGCCGGGTGTACGTGTACCCGTCGCACGATATTGTGGCTACCCCAGGGCACGGGCGCGTCGGGTGGTTTTGTATGGAGGACTACCACGTGTTTTCCTCCGCCAACCTCACCGACTGGACCGACCACGGCGTGATGGTGACCCAAAACAAGGTGCCCTGGGTGAAGCCCGACAGCTACAGCATGTGGGCCCCCGACTGCGTATTTCGTAACGGCAAGTACTTCTTCTACTTCCCTACTACCCCGCGCGATACCGCTAGCAGCAAAGGCTTTACGGTGGGGGTGGCCGTGGCCGACCAGCCCATGGGCCCCTTCGTGTCGCAGCCACTACCTATCAAGGGCGTGCGCGGCATCGACCCCAACGTGTTCATCGACAAGGACGGGCAGGCCTACCTGTATTGGTCGCAGGGCAACCTCTACGGGGCCAAGCTGAAGGAGAACATGCTGGAGCTGGCCTCCGAGCCCAAAACGCTGGGCGAGCTGCCCACCAAAGGCCTGAAAGAAGGGCCCTATCTATTCGAGCGCAACGGCACCTACTACCTCACTTACCCGCACGTGGAGAACAAAATTGAGCGCTTAGAATACGCCACCGGCACCAGCCCCCTAGGTCCGTTTAAGGTGCAGGGGGTGATTATGGACGAGTTTACGGGCTGCTGGACCAACCACCACTCCATTATCGATTTCAAGAACCAGTGGTACCTGTTCTACCACCACAACGACCTGTCGCCGAAGTTCGACAAAAGCCGCTCCATTCGCCTGGATAGCCTGTTTTTTGAGCCCAACGGGAACATCCGCAAAGTGGTGCCTACCCTACGCGGCGCAGGCCTGACCGATGCCCGGCAGAAAATCCAGCTCGACCGCTATAGCCGCCTCAGCAGCAGTGGCGCGGCCATCGCCTTCCTGGATACGGCGAACACCTTCCAGGGCTGGAAAACCGATTTTGCCAGCAGCCAGGGTTGGGTGCAGTACAATGGCGTAGCCTTCGGCAAAAAGGCCCTTAAGACCGTGACGCTGCGCGTGCAGGCCGCCGCCGGGGCCACCGTGCAGCTGCGCGCCGACGGGCCCACCGGCCCCGTGCTGGCCGTGGTCACGGTGCCCAAGGGCAGCCAGTGGCAGGAGGTAAAAGCGCCGCTAAGTGCCTTCCGGCCCGGCACGCACACGCTGCTCGTGGCCCCTAAAACCAATGCGCCCGTGGCGATTGACTGGGTGCGGTTTGAGTGAGCAGCGGCGCGGGGAAACCTAACGGGCACCTCACCCCCTAGCCCCAGAGCTGTTAAGTTCTCGCGTTTCGCCCTCCACGTAACCTCACCCCCTAGCCCCCTCTCCCGTGGAGAGGGGGGACTAGTTTTTAGTTTTAGCCTTGATTACTAGATTTTTAGAACTAGAGCTAGTTCCCCCTCTCCACGGGAGAGGGGGCTAGGGGGTGAGGTCACGTGGAGGGCGAAACGCGAGAACTTAACAGCTCTGCCCCCTAGCACCCTCTCCACAAAAGAGGGGGCACTACCTGCCTTTCTTTCCGTAGCTGGGTGACTGCTTCCCGCAGCTAGACCGTGCGCCAGGTGAGCTGCGGCCGCGTGGCGCTGTCGCTCTGCTAAACCAACGTGGCCCAGCATCCGGCGCGGGCCGCGTCGGTACTTAGGCTAGCCCAAAAGAAGCTTTTAATGACCTGGCAAATCTCAGTACCGTAGAACCTACGCTCACCTGGCAGGCGCAGCAGTAAGAGCTGTATGGCAACTGGCAGCAACTGCGGGCCCGCGAAACTTGACCGGTGGAATTGCTACTGGCTTAGCTGCGTAGGTGTTCGCCTCACCCACTGACTCCCGTTCCGAAATAGCGAGTGAGGAACCAGGCTCGAATGCTAGCCTAAAGACCAGTGCTAGTTCCCCATCTTTTTTGGAGAGGGGCTAGGGGTGAGGTGCCCCTCAAACGACTATTCCTTTATAAAAACTTCCCAACTACCCCCAACCATCCTCTCAACATGGCAACGTCTGAATTTTTTAAAGGCATCGACAAAATCAAGTTCGAAGGCCGCGACTCCGATAATTACTTGGCTTTCAAGTGGTACGACGAGAACCGCGTGGTGGCCGGCAAAACCATGAAGGACCACCTGCGCTTTGCCACGGCTTACTGGCACACCTTCGTGGGCACCGGCGGCGACCCCTTCGGCCCCGGCACCAAGAACTTCGCCTGGGACAGCAAGGGTGACATCGTGGGCCGCGCCAAGGACAAGGCCGATGCCGCGTTTGAGTTTTTCACCAAGCTCGGCACGCCCTACTACTGCTTCCACGACATTGACCTGGTTGATGAGGGCGCGTCGCTGGCTGAGTACGAGCGCAACCTGGCCACGGTGGTGGACTACGTGCAGCAGCACCAGCAGGCAAGCGGCGTGAAGCTGCTGTGGGGCACGGCCAACGTGTTCTCCAACCCGCGCTATATGAACGGGGCCAGCACCAACCCCGACTTCCAAGTGGTGGCTCACGCCGGCACGCAGGTCAAGAACGCCATCGACGCGACCATCGCGCTGGGCGGGGAGAACTACGTATTCTGGGGTGGCCGCGAGGGCTACATGACCCTCTTGAACACGGACATGAAGCGCGAGCAGGCCCACATGGCGCGCTTCCTGACCATGGCCCGCGACTACGCGCGGCAGCAGGGCTTTACGGGCAAGTTCTTCATCGAGCCCAAGCCAGCTGAGCCTACTAAGCACCAGTACGATTTCGACGCCGCCACCGTCATCGGTTTCCTCAAGGAGCACGGGCTGGAGCACGACTTCCAGCTGAACCTGGAGGTGAACCACGCCACGCTGGCGGGCCACACCTTCCAGCACGAGCTGCAAGTGGCCGTTGATGCGGGCATGCTGGGCAGCATGGACGCCAACCGCGGCGACTACCAGAATGGCTGGGACACCGACCAGTTTCCCAACAACCTCAACGAGCTGACAGAAAGCATGTTGATTATCCTGGAGGCGGGGGGCATCACGCAGGGCGGCATCAACTTCGACGCCAAAACGCGCCGCAACTCGACCGACCTGGAGGATATTTTCGTGGCCCACATCGCGGGCATGGACACCTTCGCCCGCGCGCTGGTGACGGCCGATACTATTCTCACCAAGTCGGCCTACAAGAAGTTCCGCCAAGAGCGCTACGCCTCGTTTGACCAGGGCCCCGGTGCGGAGTTTGCCAAGGGTGGCCTTACGCTGGAAGACCTGCGTACCATCGCGCACGAATCGGGTGAGCCCACGCTGCGCAGCGGCAAGCAGGAGTGGCTGGAAAGCATTATCAATCAGTACATCTAGTCGGGTAGCGTGGACTCTGCGAGTCCGCGCGTGGAAACGTTGAACAACGACTCCACGCGCGGACTCACAGAGTCCACGCTACTACCCAGTAGAAAAATTCGTGAGCGAAGGCAGCGCGGGCGTCCCGCGTTGCGTTCCTTTACGGCGTCATTCTTTCGCCTAAAAAAATATGAGTAACTCCCAAATTTCGATTGACGAGCTAAGCGTCAACACCATCCGCCTGCTGTCGGTAGACATGGTGCAGCAGGCCAATTCGGGCCACCCCGGCCTGCCGCTGGGTGCCGCCCCCATGGCCTACGTGCTGTGGTCGCGCTTTCTGCGCTTCAATCCTCAAGACCCCAAGTGGCCGAACCGCGACCGCTTCATCTTGTCGGCCGGCCACGGTTCGGCGCTGTTGTACAGCCTGTTGCACCTCTATGGTTACGACCTGAGTCTGGACGATTTGAAGCAGTTCCGCCAGTTAGATTCCAAGACGCCGGGCCACCCCGAGTCGCACATCACACCCGGTATTGAGGTAACGACTGGTCCGCTGGGCCAGGGCTTTGCCAACGGCCTGGGCATGGCCATGAGCGAGGCGCACCTCGGCGCCATCTACAATAAAGAGGGCCACGCGCCGGTGCAGGACCACTACACCTACGTGCTGGTGAGCGACGGCGACCTGATGGAAGGCATCGCCTCGGAGGCCGCCTCGCTGGCCGGCCACTTGCAGCTCAGCAAGATGATTTATCTCTACGACGATAACAACATCTCGCTCGACGGCCCCACCAACCTCACCTACACCGAGAACCCGATGAAGCGCTTCGATGCCTACTACTGGCACACGCAGCACGTAACGGACGGCAACGACCTCGACGCCATTGAGAACGCCATCAAGGTGGCGCAGTCGGTGACGGACCGCCCCTCGATTATCGCCGTGAAGACCATCATCGGCTTCGGCTCGCCGCTGGCCGGCACCAACAAGTCGCACGGCTCACCGCTGGGCGCCGATAACGTCAAGATTACCAAGAAGTTCTACGGCTTTGACCCCGAGCAGTCGTTCCAGGTGCCTGCTGAAGTGTATGAGCACCTCAAGCAGCCCGGCCAGAAGGGCGCGGAGCTGCAAAAGCAGTGGGACGCGGACTTCGCTAAGTACGCCGAAGCCTTTAAGGACGAGGCCGCTATGTTCAAGCTCTCCTTCGAAGGCAAGCTGCCCGAAGGCTGGGACAAGGACCTGCCCGTGTACACGCCCGCCGATGGTGAGTTGGCCACCCGCCAGGCCTCGGGCAAAGCCCTGGACGCTATCAAGAAGTCGGTGCCGTTTATGTTCGGCGGCTCGGCCGACTTGGCCTCGTCGAATGAAATGGACAAGGCGGGCAGCGACAGCTTCCAGCCCGCGCACCCGGCCAACCGCAACGTGTGGTGGGGCGTGCGCGAGCACGCCATGGGCGCGGCCATGAACGGCATCGCCCACCACGGCGGCCTGCGTACCTACGGCGGTACCTTCCTCACGTTCAGCGACTACATGCGCGCGGCCATCCGCCTCACGGCCCTGGCCGAGAGCACGGCCACGTTCGTGTTCACCCACGACAGCATTGGCTTGGGCGAAGACGGCCCGACTCACCAGCCGGTCGAGCAGGTGCTGGCTCTGCGCACCATCCCGAATATCGTGGTGCTGCGCCCCGCCGACGCCAACGAAAGCACCGAGGCCTGGCGTATCGCCATGACCACGCCCAAGTCGCCAGTCGTGCTCATCTTCTCGCGCCAGAAACTGCCGATTCTCGACCAGACCAAGCTGGGCTCGGCCCGCGAAGGTGTGGCCAAGGGCGCTTACATTTTGAGTGAAGCCAATGGCGGCCAGCCCAACATCATTCTCATCGCCACCGGCTCGGAAGTGGCCCTGGCCATGGAGGCCCAAAAAGTGCTGGAGCAGGACGGTACGCCCACCCGCGTGGTGAGCATGCCGAGCTGGGAACTGTTTGAGCACCAAGATAAAGCATACCGCGAAAAGGTATTGCCGCCCACCGTGCGCAAGCGCCTGGCCATCGAGGCCGGCTCGCCCATCGGCTGGCACAAGTACACGACCGACGAGGGCGGCGTTATCGCCATGAACCGCTTCGGCGCGTCGGCCCCGGCCGAGCTGCTGTTCGAGAAGTTCGGCTTCACGGTGGAAAATGTGGTGAAGCGTGCCCAAGGCGTGCTCGCTGGCCACCCCGAAGACGAAGGCCACGAAGAAGAGAAGAAGCAGCTGGTAGCCAAGGGTAGCTAAGCACCTTGGCTTGCTGAAAAACAGAAGTGAAGAATCAAAAACAAGCAACTGGTTTTGGCTCTTCACTTTTGCTTTTTGGGCTGGGCTGATGAAGACAAATGCTGAAGTTGATACAATGTTGTGCGGTGTACAACGGCTGGCCTTGCGCTGCCCATTAACACAATCGTTAATCTAAATTTCCAACCCTTAGCCTGTTCATCTGGCAGTTTGCTAAATTTTTGCCAACTACCTGTTTTTTAATAACTTATCTAACATAATCTTTTCTTTCCCCACCCATGATTCCCAACTCTCTCTTTCGCCACCAGGTGCTGGCGTTCGCGCTGGCCAGCGCCGGGGCCGCCCCCGCGCTGGCCCAAACCACGGTGCCCATGACGGTGCAGGCTGGCAACCCCAACCTGGTTATCAGCAAGGATATTCAGGGGCAGTTTGCTGAGCACCTGGGGCGCTGCATCTACGGTGGCTTTTGGGCCGAGCCGGGGCTGAGCGTACCGCAGCAGGGCCGTATTCGACTGGACATTGTGGCGGCGCTCAAGAAGATTCACGTGCCCAACCTGCGCTGGCCTGGCGGCTGCTTTGCCGATACCTACCACTGGCACGATGGGGTAGGGCCCACCGCCCAGCGCCCCAAGATGCTGAATCTGTGGTGGGGCAATACGCTGGAAGACAATAGCTTCGGTACGCACGAGTTTTTGGAGCTGTGTCAGCTGCTGGGTACCACGCCCTACCTGGCCGCCAACGTGGGCAGTGGCACGGTGCAGGAGATGTCAAACTGGATGGAGTACCTCAACTCCAATGAGGACACGCCCATGGTGCTGGAGCGCCGCAAAAACGGCCACCCCGAGCCCTACAAGGTATCGTGGTGGGGCATTGGCAACGAAAGCTGGGGCTGCGGCGGCAACATGACGGCCGAGTACTACACCGACGTGTACAAGCGCTACGCCACCTTCGCCCACGACTACCCCGGCACCAAGCTCAAGAAAATAGTGAGCGGAGCCAACGGCGACGATGTGCACTGGACCGAAACGTGCATGAAAAATATCCCGCTCAACCAGATGTGGGGCCTCACGCTGCACCAGTACACACTGCCCACCGGCAGCTGGAGCGGCAGCAAGGGCAAGGCCACCGGCTTTGGCGAGGATATGTACTTCAGCACCCTGCGCAACTGCCTGAAAATGGACGCGATAGTGGCCAAGCACAGCGCCATCATGGACAAGTATGACAAGGATAAAAAGGTGGCCCTGCTGGTGGACGAGTGGGGCGTGTGGACCGACGTGGAGCCCGGCACCAACCCCGGCTTCCTGTACCAGCAAAACACGCTGCGCGACGCACTGGTAGCCGGCACCACGCTCAACATCTTCAACAACCACTGCGACCGGGTGAAGGGTGCTAACCTGGCCCAGGCCGTGAACGTGCTGCAAGCCTTGGTGCTCACGGACAAAGAGAAAATGCTGCTCACGCCCACCTACTACGTGTTCGACCTCTACCAGGTGCACCAGGATGCCGAGTTTCTGCCCCTGCAATTCACCAGCCCCGAGTATGCGTTTGGCGGCGAAAAAATCCCGGCCCTAAACGCCTCGGCCTCCAAAGACAAGAACGGCGCGGTGCATATTTCGCTGGTCAACCTCGACCCCAAAAATGCCTTGAACCTCGAAACCGCCCTGCCCGGTGTGAGCTTCAAAACCGTGACCGGCCGCGTGCTGACCTCGGCCAGCGTGAGCGACTACAACACGTTTGACAAGCCCAACACCATCAAGCTGGCGGCCTTCACCGGGGCCAAAAAGCGCGGCGACAAGCTCGCCGTAACCCTGCCGGCCAAGTCGGTGGTCGTGCTGGAATTGAAGTAGCAGCGGCGGGCGGCCGGCGCGGCCCAGCCCCTGGCCTGGCGCACCAGTAGCGGGGTGCTGCTACGTCGCTGGCCGCCCAAGCCGCCCGTCGTGGCATCTTTGCGGTTCCCTAGTTTCCCTTCGTTATGTTTGAAAACCTTACTGCCCGCCCGGTAGCGGGTCTGCGCTGGCCGGCTGTGGTGACGGTGGCCCTGGCGCTGGCCGGCTGCGCCCGCATCCTGCCCACTGCCAGCAACCACGATTACCTGGTGTACGTCGGTACCAATATCGGTGACCCTCAGGCCAATACGGTGTACATGTACCACCTGAGCCCGGCCACCGGCGAGCTGCTGCCGCTGGGGGCCATGAAGGGCGGGGCCAGCCCCACCTACCTCACTATGGATGCCGGTCACCGCCGCCTCTACGCCGTAAGCGAAACCCAGACCTACCTCGGCGCGCCGGGCGGCGGCGTAAGCGCGCTGGCCATCGACCCGCACACTGGCACGCTGGCCATGCTCAACCAGCAGCCCTCGCGGGGAGCCTCGCCGTGCTACATTAGCCTCGACCACACGGGCAAGAATGCGCTGGTAGCCAACTACTCAAGTGGCAACGTGACTGTGCTGCCCGTGCGCCCCGATGGCCAGTTGGGCGCGCCTACTGCCACCGAGCAGCACCAGCCGCCCCTCGGCCCCCACAAAAACCAGGAGAATCCGCACGCCCACAGCTTCCTGCCCGCGCCCGATAACCGCTACGTTTTCTCGGCCGACCTCGGCACTGATAAAGTATATGGCTACCAGCTCGATGCGAGTACCGGCAAGCTGAGCGCGCTGCCCGCGCCCGCCTTCACGGCCAAGCCGGGGGCGGGCCCGCGCCACCTCACCTTTCACCCCAACGGCCGCTGGGCCTATCTCGAAAACGAGTTGAACTCGACCGTAACGGCGCTGACCTACGATGCCAAAGCCGGCACGTTTCAGGAAATCGAGACGCGCTCGACGCTGCCCGCCGGCTACGCGGGCGACAACTCGGGGGCCGACGTGCACGTGAGCCCCGACGGCCAGACGCTCTACACCTCCAACCGGGGTGATAACAGCCTGGCCGTGTTTCACATAGCCCCCGCCACCGGCGGCCTTACGCTGGTGCAGCACGTGAGCACCCAGGGCAAAACGCCCCGCAACTTCACCCTCGACCCCAGCGGCCGCGTGCTGCTGGTAGCTAATCAGAATTCAGATAATATCTTCACCTATTCGGTTGATAAGCAAACGGGTAAGCTCACGCCCACCGGCAAGTCGGTCACGCTGCCTTCGCCCATGTTTGTGCAGGTAGTATCCGATTTTACCAAGTAGCTCTTTGGCCTCCGTGTCCTGCTCTATGTCAAGATTTGCTTTTTTGCTCGCTTTTGGGCTGGGCATTGCCGCGCTACCCGCGTGTGCACAAGTAGTGAGCGTCCCGCCAGCTACCCCTGACCCGGCCGTAGCCGTGGCGTTGGCCGCAGCCGGGCCACAGTTTGAAACCCTAACTCCACGGCAGGCCGACAACGTGGCGGCGCTGGGACAGGTCTGGGGGCTGCTCAAATACTTTCACCCCGCCGTGGCCGCCGGGCAGCGCGATTGGGATGCCGAGTTTTTGCGCCAGCTGCCAGGCGTATTATTCTGTAAATCAGCTGACGAGCGCAGTCAGCTGCTCAGCGCCTGGGTTACTAGCCTGGGCGCGGTGCCGGCCTGCGCCACCTGCGCCGCGCCGCCCACCAAGCCCGTGCGCCTGGAGCCCGACCTGCGCTGGGCCCAGGATAAGCATCGCTTCAGCGCGCTGCTGCGCCAGCAGCTGGCTTTTATTGCGGCTAACCGCTACCAGGGCGCGCCTTACTATGTGAGCCTAGCCGAGGCGGGCAACCCAACTTTTCCGCAGGAGGCGGCCTACGCCGACCAGGCCTGCCCGGCGCCCGGCCTGCGCCTACTGGCCCTATGCCGCCACTGGAATATTGTACAGTATTACTACCCTTACCGCTACGCCATCGGCCAGGAGTGGGCTACCGTGTTGGCCGACTTGCTACCGCAGTTTGCGGCGGCTACTACCCCGCTCGCCTACCGCCACACGGCCCTACTACTAGCTACGCGCTTGCACGATGGCCACGCGACGCTGCGCGACCCGCTGCTCGAAGCCGAACAGGGCAATTATCTGGTGGCCGCAGCCGTGCAGTTTATTGCTAATAAGGCCACTATAATTCGGGTGCGGCGCGATGGCCAAGTGCCCCAGCCGCCGCTAGAGCCCGGCGATATTATCACGCACGTGGCGGGGCGGCCGGTGACCGATGTGGTGCGGCAGCAACTACCCGAAACGCCGGGTTCCAACCAAGCTGCGCAACTGCGCACCATCGCGTCTACCTTACTATTTGCCACCGCTCCGCAACTCGACCTGCAGGTGCTGCGTGCCGGCCAGGCGTTGCGCATCACAGCACCCTGCTTTAAAATTGGTACTGCGCCGCCCGTGCGGCCGGCCCTCGCCGATAGCATGTACCGGTTTATAGCACCCGAAGTGGGCTACATTGATATGGCCCGCATTACGAAGGCGAAGCTACCGGTATTAATGCAGGCGTTCGCCCGTGCCAAAGGCATTGTAATAGATTCGCGCAATTACCCTGGCGAGTTTGTGACCCGTTTGCTGCCCGGGTATTTTCTGGCACGGCCGGTTCCTTTCGCCACCTATTCGGTGTGCGATACGTTGCAACCCGGGCGCTTTGTGCAACTGCCGGCCGATACGCTCCAGCCGGCCGGCCCCGCGCCCTATACCGGTCAGGTAGTGGTGCTGGTCAATGAAACCACGCTAAGCCAGGCGGAATATAACGGCATGGCTATGCAAGCTACTCCGCATTGCACCCTGCTGGGTAGCCCTACGGCAGGCGCTGATGGCAACGTGAGCCGGATAGTATTGCCAGGCGGCCTGAAAACGGCCATGTCCGGCATTGGTATCTACTACCCCAACGGCCGCGAAACCCAGCGGGTGGGCCTCGCCATCGACGTGCCCGTGCGCCCCACGGTGGTGGGCTTGCGCGCTGGGCGTGATGAATTGCTGGACCGGGCCATCGAACTCATTACCACCGGGCCAGCTCCCAAGCCGCGCGGCTAAATGTTCTAGCGCACTAGTAAGCCCAACCTCATCAGCCAAAAGAGGTTTCGCAAGGTGGTGGACAACTCGTCTGCTCACCTTGCGAAACCTCTTTTAACCTTGCGAAACCTTGCGCTTATTCGGCCACTGGCAGCAGGGCCAGCAGCTCATTCTCCGAGATAATCGGCACCTTGAAACCCACTGCCTTTTCGCGCTTAGCGGGCCCCATGTTGTCGCCGGCCACCAGGTAGCTCAGCTTTTTGGAGATGGAGCCCGTGATTTTGCCGCCGTTGGAGGTGATGAGGGTTTGGAGCTGCTCGCGGCTGTAGTTTTCAAACACGCCCGAGAGCACGAAGGTGAGGCCGGCCAGGCGGTCGCTCACGGCCTGGGGCGGCTCGCCGCTGGCTTCGAGGGCCACACCGGCGGCGGCCAGGCGGCGCACTTCTTCCTGGTTTTCAGGCTGCTGGCTCCACAGGGCTACCGAGTCGGCGGTGATGCCGCCCACGTCGGGCACGGCGGCCAGCTCGGCGGCGGGGGCGGCCATGATGGCGGCCAGCGTGCGGTAGTGCTGGGCCAGGCGCTGCGCGCCGCCCTCGCCCACGTAGCGAATGCCCAGCCCGAAAAGTACCCGCTCGAAGGCCACGGTTTTGCTTTTTTCAATGCCGGCCAGCAGGTTGTCAATCGACTTGGTGCCGAGGCGCTCCAGGCCATCCAACTCAGAGCGGCGCTGGGCCAGGTCGTAGAGGTCGGCGGGCGTCGTCACCAGCTTCAGGTCGAAAAAGCGACCCACGGTTTCGGCCCCTAAGCCGTCAATATTCAGCGCTTTGCGCGATACGTAGTGCTCTAGTCGGGCCTTGAGCTGGGGCGGGCAGCCGCGCTCGTTGGGGCAGCGGAAGTGGGCTTCGCCCTCTGGGCGTACCAGCGGCGTGCCACAGGCCGGGCACTCGGTAGGGAAGCGCACGGGCACGGCTTCGGCGGGCCGCGCGGCCAAGTCCACGCCCGTTATTTTGGGAATGATTTCGCCGCCTTTCTCTACGAACACCATATCGCCGAGGCGCAGGTCGAGCATCGCTATCTGGTTGGCGTTGTGCACGCTGGCGCGCTTCACGGTGGTGCCGGCCAGCGGCACTGGGTCAAGCAAGGCCACGGGCGTGACAGCCCCGGTGCGGCCCACGTTGTAGATGATTTCGCGCAGGCGGGTGCGGGCCGCCGCGGTGGGGTACTTGTAGGCAATGGCCCAGCGCGGGCTCTTGGCGGTGAGGCCCAGCTGGTCCTGTTGGCGCAGGTTATCTACCTTAATTACAATGCCATCGGTGTTCACGGGCAGCGTAAAGCGCTTCTGCTCCCACTCGTGGATGTAGGCCAGCACCTCCTCCAAATTAGCGCAGCGCCGCCAGGTGGGCGACACCGGCAGGCCCCAGGCCGTGGCGGCCTCTAGGCTCTCGCTGTGGCTGGCAAAGTGGCGGCCCGGCGTGAGCACCGAGTAGGCATAAAACCGCAGCCGCCGCGCCGCCACGGCCGCCGAATCCTGCAGCTTGAGCGCGCCGCTGGCCGCGTTGCGGGGGTTGGCCAGCAGGGCCTCGCCGTTTTGCTCGCGCTCCTGGTTGAGGTCGTTGAACACCTGGTTGGGCATGAACACCTCGCCGCGCACTTCCACTTCGGCCGGGGCATCGGGGCCGTGTAGGTGCAGCGGCAGCGTGCGAATGGTGCGCACGTTGGCCGTTACCACGTCGCCGCGGGTGCCGTCGCCGCGCGTCACGCCCTGGTGCAGGTTGCCGTTGGCGTAGGCCAGGCTCATGGCCACGCCGTCAAACTTTTGCTCGCACACGTAGCCGTAGGGCGCGCCTTCGAGGCCCTTTTGCACGCGCTCGTCAAACTCGCGCAGGTCGTCTTCCGAGTACGTGTTGCCCAGGCTCAGCATAGGGTAGCGGTGGGTGGCCTGTGCAAACTGCTTGGTGACGGTGCCGCCCACCCGCTGGGTGGGCGAGTTGGGCAGGGCTAGGTCAGGGTTAGCTTTTTCGAGCGCGTTCAACTCGGCTAATAGCAGGTCAAACTCCTGGTCGGGCACCTCCGAAATGTCGTGCTGGTAGTACTGGGTGTTGAGGTGGTGCAGGCGCTGGGCGAGTTCCTGAATGCGGGCTTGTGGGTTCATGTAAAATAAGAAATAATGCTGATTTTCAGGCGCTTGTCATTGCGAGCGCAACGAAGTGGAGCGCGGCAATCGC
Organism: Hymenobacter arcticus; assembly: GCF_054779975.1. Classification (NCBI taxonomy): domain Bacteria; kingdom Pseudomonadati; phylum Bacteroidota; class Cytophagia; order Cytophagales; family Hymenobacteraceae; genus Hymenobacter; species Hymenobacter arcticus. Next base: position 105,798 of record NZ_BAAGXF010000012.1, on the reverse strand, counting down.
ATCAGAACGATACCCGGACGAGTCGTTCTGGGGCGATTGCCGCGCTCCACTTCGTTGCGCTCGCAATGACAAATGCGGGGGATAAATCTAGAAAACCTTATGCGGCGCTCGCCGCGCGCAGGCCGGGGGCGAAGTACGTGGTACCGCCCTTCTGGGCATCGGCCTTGCCTTGCTCCTCGGTGCGGGCGGGGGGCGCGTTGTCGTCGGCGCCGGGCTGGCCCTGGGCTTCCTTGGCTTCGGTGGGGATAATGGGCTCGGCCGCCGACTGCGGCTTGAAGCGGGCAATGAGCAGAACGACGAGAGTAGCGACGGCGAACCAGGCGAAGAATTTCATGGGTAAGTAAGAAAGCGGGCCAAACCAGATGACGGGGCAAAAATACACTCCTCCTGCCAACGGCAACCCTGGCCCGGCGGTTGCGTTTGGGTTTTTGGGGCGCGGGCGCGTTGTTTTGCGCCCGGTTTCCTCGTTTCTTCTTTCCCAAAACACCCCATGCCTGACCAATCCACCGCTTCTTGGGCCGAAACGGCCGCCTCGCTGCTCACCAAGCTTTCGGGCGGCGTCGAGCTCAACCTGAATTTTGACCAGGTCGAATTGCAAGTGCCCAACCAGGCCAATCCCGCCGGCGTGCCCGCTACTTGGAAGCTCAATGGTGCGCTGCGCATCCGCACCAAGGGCGAGGTCCCGGCCACCAGTGCGCCCCTCATTTCGCCCGCGCCCGACCCCAACGCGCCGCGTGGCTAGCGCCTTGGAGGTAGAAGCCCGGCTAGAGCTTACCTGGCCGGGCGGGCACGAAATTCAACTGGCGGCTTCGGGGTCCTATCTTATCCTCAACGTGCCCAGCCAGCAGGTGCTCGACCTGCTCACCAGCGGCCCGCCCCAGCCGCCGGGCACCCCCAAGCCGCCCAAAAAACCCGGCCCCGACCCCTTGCAGCAGCTCCACGACTTGGCCAAGCGCCTGGGCCTGGTGCTCGACCTGCGCGTGGCCGGCAAAACGTACGTCACCTTCGGCCTGCCCGACCGCAGTGGGCCCAAGATTACGCTCAGCGCGGTGCTGGGCAAGATTGGCTCTTTTTTTAAGTAGAAGTGCGCCCGCCGGCCGAACAAAAAACTCCCCGCTTTTCTTAAAGAGGGGAGTTTTTTTGCTTTATCTTCCCTTCGTGCAAGCCCCCCGCGACGACCGCAATACCCCCCTTGGCACTGGCCGCCGCCCGGCCGGGGGCTCTACTTTCAGCCGCATCGAACGCGTGCCGCCGCTGCTCATGCTGCTCTACCTGGCGCTGCTGGGCATCACCATGCTGTTTGTGACGCTGGTGGCCATGTACGTGGCCTCGCGGGCGCAGAGCGATGTGGCCAGTGGCCTGCACCCGTTTCCGCGCTACTTCTCGCTTAGCACGGTGGTGCTGCTGGTGTCGTCCTACACGCTGGCGCAGGCGCCGCGCCTCTACCGGGCCGACGACCTGGGCAGCCTGGCGCGCTGCCTGGGAGCCACGCTGGTGCTGGGCTGCGTATTCAGCGGCTTGCAGGTGCTGGGCTGGCGCGAACTGGTGCAGCAGGGCGTGCTATTCACCGGCGAGCGCAGCGGCACGTTCGTCTACGTTATTTCGGGGCTGCACGTGGCCCACGTGGCGGCCGGGCTGATTTTCTTGCTGGTGCAGCTGGTGCGCACCCACCACGCCAACCGCGACGGCGTGCGCGCGCTCGTCTTCATCCGCAACCCCTATCACCTGCGCCAGCTGCGCGCCCTGCTCACCTACTGGCACTTCATTGATGCGTTGTGGGTGGCGTTGTTTGGGATGTTTTTATTTCTCTATTAATCAGTAGCTTATATAAATAGGTCTTACAAAAGCCGTTTGTCATTGCGAGCGCAACGCAGTGGAGCGCGGCAATCTTTCCTTCACGCTCGGGTTAGTAATTCTAACGTAGAGGTCGACCAGGAAAGATTGCCGCGCTCCACTGCGTTGCGCTCGCAATGACAAACGGCTTTTGCGTAATCAGATTTACTGAATAATCTCGACCCAGTCTTTGAAGCGGCGACCGGTGGTGTAAGTGCGTAGTACTACGTGCCGGCGATGTTTTCGCCGTTTCAGGTGAAATTGCGGCCACCCCTGCCAAAACCAAGGGTAGGGAGGCCAGTTGCTGAAGCAAAATAGTCTGTTCTGGATTCAGTGAATATAGGGAAAGCCGATAGCCCTGCGTTACCGCTACCGGGATAAAAATGCGAAAAAACACGAGGCGTTTAATAGAAAGTTTCAATTTTATATTTTTTATTCTCAAGCGTAAAACATTAAGGCCTAGATGGTAATTTGATAAGGGTAACTCACCTTAACCTCTCCCACCATGCAGACCGTACTACTCGACGTCATGAAAATTCCGGTTGATGACCCGGTTGCATTTACCTTTTTTACGGGCTACATGGCCATGGCCGCCGCCTCGGTGTTTTTTCTGTTTGAGCGCAGCACCGTGGCCGATAAGTGGAAAACCTCGCTCCTTATTTCGGGAATGATTACCGGTATTGCCGCCGTGCATTACTACTACATGCGCGACTACTACATCAGCACCCACGAAACCCCGGTGGCCCTGCGCTACATCGACTGGACGCTGACCGTGCCGCTGATGGTGGTCGAGTTTTACCTGCTGGTGCGCTCGGCCGGGGCCAAAATCGGGTTGCTTTGGAAGCTAGTCGTGGCGGCCGTGTTTATGCTCGTTACCGGCTACATTGGCGAAGCCTTCACCGATGGCTCAATGGCCCATTCGGCCATATGGGGCACGATATCGACGCTGGGCTACCTCTACATCCTATATTCGGCCTGGCTGGGTGAAATTGCGCAGCTGGCGGCCAAATCTGACTCGCCTGCCGTGAGGCAAGGGGTGCGCACCCTGGCTTGGTTTATCCTCGTGGGCTGGGCCATTTACCCCATCGGCTACATGGCCATGCCCGGCGGCCTGCTCGGCGAAGGCGGCCTGAACCTGCTCAACGCGCACAGCCTCGACCTGATTTACAACGTTGGCGATGCCATCAACAAAATCGGCTTCGGACTCGTGGTGTATAACCTGGCCCGCAAAGAGTCGGCCGTGCAGGCCTACCCGCAGCAAGGCGTGGGGTCCGGAAGCAAAGAAAAAGTGTTGGCTTAATCTGCCGGCGCTCCCAGGCGGCCCCGTTCGACAGGCCGTTGCACCGCTTTGCTGCCGTGCAGCGGCCTGTTGTGGTTTTCACTCGTTTTGCCATGTTCGTTCCCGACTCTGCTTTGACCTCCAGCTGGCCCCAGCGGCGCTACTCCTACGCGGCCGTGCTGGTTCTGGCCGGCCTGGGCGCGGCGTTTCCGGCGGTGGCCTGGGCGCTGCTGGGGCCGCCGCTGGCCGTGGGCATGGTGCTGCTGGGCGTGGCCCACGGGGCCTGCGACCAGCTGGTGCTACCCGCCGGCCGGCCCCGCAGCGCCTGGGCCAGGGGCTGGCGGTACTGGCTGGTGTTTTTGGTCGGTTACCTGGGGCTGGCGGGCCTTGTGGGGGCCTTGTGGTGGGCCTGGCCGGCGGGTACCGTGGGCTTGTTCTTTCTGCTCACCGTGTGGCACTGGGGCTCGGCCGATACGCCGGGCGGAGCCCGCGCCTCGGGAAGCTTGTGGTTGGTGCACAGCTTGTTGCGGGGCCTGCTACTGTTTGCGGTGCCCGCCTGGGGCTGGCCCGTTGCTACGGCGGCCGTGGTAAACGGGCTACTGGCTTTTGCTGGGGCTGCCCCCGTGGCGGCGGGGCTGTTTGCAGGGGCGGCGGCGGGCCTGGGCCTGGTAGTAGTAGTGGGCCACCTGGTGCTGTGGGCCGGTTACGCCCGCCGGCACTGCTGGGCCTTGCTGCACACGGAGGCCGCCGAAGTGCTGGTGCTGACGGGCTTGCTGCTGGCGCTGCCGCCGCAGTTGTCGGTGGGGGTATACTTTGTGTTTTGGCACAGCTTGCAGCACGTGCTGCGCTTGGTGGGCTGGCTGGGCTACGCGCCGGGCGCGGGCCGGGGAGCCGGCCAGGCGCTGTGGCCGCAGCTGGCGTTTTTTTTGCGCCGGGCCGCCCCGCTGCTGCTGCTAAGCTGCGCGGCGCTGCTGCTGCTGGGCCGGCTGCTGGCTCCCCACCTGCCCAATGGGGCCGCCTGGTTTAGCCTGGCGCTGGTGGTGGCCTCCATCGTCACGCTGCCCCACGCCCTGCTCGTGACACTGGTGATGGATGCGCCCCGGTGGCGGGCCGGGCACTGGGTAAGCAAATTGCCAAGTCCGGTACCCGGCCCGCAAAAGCAAAAAGCCTGACTGCGCTGCCGGTTGGTGCTTGCTCAAAACGCAAAAGCCCTGTCGGCCACTTGGCCGGCAGGGCTTTTGCGTAGCCACCCGTCAGAAAGTGACTTCGCGCTACTGCGCATTAATCCAAAAAAGGCCCTGGTGCGGGCTGTGCCCAACTGGCCTGGATAGTGCCGCATACTAGCATCGTTCACAAAGCGCGTATTATTCAGTAAATTTATGATAATCAGTAATTTACTGAATAACCTCGACCCAACCCTTAAAGCGGCGGCCGGTGGTGTAAGTGAGTAGGTAATAATACGTTCCGGCTACGTTCTCGCCGTTCCAGGTGAAGTTGCGGTCGCCCGACTCGTACACCAGGCGGCCCCAGCGCGAGAAGATTTTGATGCCCGCGAAGCGCGTATCGCAAAAATCTGGGGGTAAGCTATTTAGCGTAAAGGTGCGGTTGGCCTGGTTGGCCCCGGTGGGCAGGATAAGGTTGGGCGGGATGAACGCTGCCGTATCGGGGTTAATCACTTCGAAGCGTACGGTGCGGGTCTGGGGCACGGGCTTGCAGGTGGTTTCCTGTAGCTGAAACGTGACGGTGAGCGTCTGCGGCTTGCCGTTGACCACGCTGGCCGCGTCGCAGCCCGGCAGCCAGGTAAACACGCCGCTGGCCTGCCCCGCTGGGCTGGTGGTAGTTACGAAGCGCATGCCCGCGGCCGCCAGGTCGAAGCCCTGCCCGGCGGCGCTTAAAGCCAGCACGTCGAGGTCGGTATCGCGGCCGGTGAGCGTGGCCGAGTAGGGCTGGCCTAGTGGCAGACGAATGAGTACCGGCCCGGCCCCCGCGGCCGGGGGCAGCGTGCTGGTGAGGGCCGGCGGCGCGTTGTCATAGTCTACAATCACCGGTACGCTCAGCGTGGCCGAGGGCTGCGTGGTGCCGCACGCCGAGGTGCTGGTGGCCGTAAACAGCAGCTGCCGCGTCTGGCCCGTAGGGTCGGTAACGGCCCGGCAGTCAACGGGCCACGTGAAGCGGGCGCGGCGCACCGGCCCCACCTGCGCCTGCGGCGTGAGCGTAGCGCCGAGGCTGCCGGGCGCAAAGCCCGCGCTGCCGCTGAGGGTAAACAGGATGGGGTCGCCGTCGGTATCGGTGGCGACCAGGTCGAAGGCCAGCGTTTGGCCGGGGCGCACGTGCAGCGGCAGGGTAGGGCCGGCGGTGCTCACCAGGGTGGGCGGGGCATTGGGCGGCGGCGTACCAATAAAGGCCACGTGAATAGTATCGTGCTTGGGCAGCGAGCAGCCGTTGTCGGCCACCAACACGTCGATGTAGGCCACCTTGCCGCGGGTGTCGGTGCAGTCCGAAAAGCAGAGCGAGGCCACCAGCGTATCGGGCTGGCCGGCCGTGTGCACCGTGCCGCTGGTGGCGGTGGTGAAGGTGGGCAACGGCCCCGCGTAGCCCACCGGCCGCAGGCTTAGCGAGAGTTGCGAGTTGGGGTCGGGGTCGGTGAAGCGCAGGCGCACGCACTGCGGCCGGCCGGGCGCAATGCGCAGCGTATCGCGGCCCGGCCGGTAGAGCGTGTTGCGGGTAGGGTTGGGCAGCAGCGTGAGGCTGGGGGCCGTATTTTTGGCGCAGTCGGTGACAAGCAGTTGAAAGTCGCGGCGCGTTTCGCCGATTTTTTCCCCGTTGCGAAATTCCTGGCAACGCACCCCAAACACGAACAGCCCCTTGGCCGTGGGCCGCACCGCCAGCCGCCCCGTGCGGCGGCCGATGCTTAGGGCCGGCGCACCCGGAATCTGGCTGGCCGTGCTGCGGCCGGTTGTCCAGGTAATTTCTGCGTAGGGCGCGCCGTAAAAGATGGGCGGAGCCGAGTTGCTGGGGTTGGAGTTGAGGGCATTAGTGTGGCCGTTGAAGGGCGTTACCATGTCGTACACTAGCGAGTCATTATCAGCATCCTTACCGGCGAAATCGTAGAAAAAGTCTTCGCCCAGGCAGGCATAGTCAGCTAGCGGCGGAAACACGCGCGGCGTCGAGTCGCGGAAGGGCCGGCCTTGCCGCAGCACGGCCGGAAATTCCAGGTAGAAGGCCTGCGCCGCTTCATCGGGGGCCACGATGTTGCCGATGGTGCGGTTGCGGCAGCAGCGCTCTACCGAGGCATAGTAGCCCTGCACGCTGTTGTAAACCCCGGGTAGCAGCTCCACCGTATTGCGATACACAAGGGCCTTGGTGCTAAGGTCACCAATGGCGCAGGCCGGGCTGGTGTAGCTGACAAAGGTGTTGTTGACCAGCGGTAACGGCACCGAGGTGATAAACCGGTTGGTTGCTTTGTCAAAGATGGCCGCCGTCAGGGAAGCATCCAGGGCCCCGGGGCTGCCATTTTTGGCGTCAAAATACAAGTTCAGCGTGAGCTGGTACGTGTTGCCGCTGACGTATTGCAGGTCCATTTCGCCGCCCACAATGTGCGTGGCCCGCGCCGCTGGCGCGTTAAGCAGCACCAGTAGCACCAGCAGCAGCCCCCGCCCCGCGTGGCTCAAGCAGCTGTTTTTAAGTAAATAATTGAATGACAAGTAGTTGTATAATTTTGTCATGCTAAAATAACGGGAAATCGAAAGGCAGTGCGAGCTACTAAGTGGCCCCTGGTAGCCCGCCAGTCAGTTCCCGAAGATAAGCGCTGGCGCAGAGTTAGTCGCGCCGAGTTACCTTCGGAGTAACTCCTTCAGCCAATGCCCGTTGGCTGCCAGATGGCGAAGCTGTTCAGAAAGTAGCCAACCGAGCGCAAAACGCGAAAGACTCCCACAAAAGTGGGAAATTTGAGGGGCGAACCAGCCCCTTTTCCTCCCTTATGGAAGCCCTGCGTAAAGAAGTGCCTACCCGTTGGCTACGTAGCCTTTACCGCACTGCTACCGCGTAAAATTGGCCCGTCTCCCACTTCCCACTTCCTAAATAGCTTTTAGCTCTGCGGCCGACTTGCGAATGCCCAGTAGGGGCCAGCTGATAAGCAGCCTACTTGCCCCACGCAGGCCAGTATCGCCGAAGCCACCAGCTATACAACTCCAGAAAGCGTTTGGTCAAGGGCCGCCCGCCACGCCACTACCGAGGCTACATGCGTGGGGCAGCACGCTAGGTAGGTCAGCCGTATGATTGGAAAAGCAGGGCACCCGGTCGGCCGGTAGCTAATGCCGTGGGTGGCGCAACTGACATCAACCGGTTTCCTCACCACCCAGGTAGCTTGCGTTGCCCGCTGAATATCGTGCGAAATCAACCAGGTACTGGGCGGGTAGTTGCTTACCGAGCGGCTTTTTGCGCCTGCTCTATTTCTGCCGGGGTAGAGCAAAACCAGCGTGAGGTGCTGTCGCCCCGCTGCACCGTTATCACCGTCGAATTAGCTTGCTTGGTGACATAGTCGCCTACTTCCAGTTGCTGGCCCAGGTTTAAGTCAATCTTGTCCCCTGCGCTAAGGTGCTGTTGAGCAGAAGTCAGGGGCTGGTCAAACGCATTGAAGCTATACTTATGCTCGGTATCGTTGTCAAGATAATGGGTATGGTACTGGCGTTCAATCTCCACCCCCGTGATGCGCCCCTGTATAGCATCAGCGTATTTTATTGCTTTGAAAGGTCCTAGAAAAGTAGCTACCCCACCCCCCACTAGGTAAGGCACTACTGTATAGAAAAGCAGCATAATGCCAACTACGAATAAAATTGCCTTTAACCGGTCAGACATCAGATGTACGTGCTTTAAATGAGTGGCTTCCCTACTTATCGTGGTCTTGGTTTATGCCAGGAAAATTCTCCCAGTGCCAGCCTGTGAGGGGCCGTTGTGGCAGGCCGGTTTCCTGGGCTGCCGGAATGAAGTCGCCCCCATTTCCGTACAATAGGCCATAGTTGGTTTCTGCCTGACCAAGACCCAGACTTTTTAGTTTATGCCAGCCTCTATTCTTCAGGATGTTCGCGATGTCAGGCTTTATTCTCCAACGCGTTTCCTTGACGCCAGTTTTGCTGGTGAGGCCCGTCATTTTCATTCCTTTAGCCGATACCCCTACCCCGATACTAATGCCACGCCACATTTTAACCTTACTTAGGTCACTGTAAAACGGCACCGACTGATAGTAAGAGCCGACCAGACTAAAAGCGCCATAAACCGGTATGGATACGCCGGCGCTGTAAAATTTACCAGTCCAGTTATACCCGTTGGCCACCCATGCGCTATCGGCCGGGTATGCCACACCGTCTTTGGTGTGAAAGCTAGCCCAGGCTAATACCAGCTGCACGGCTCCGGACAGGTTAATCGGCCCCGCTACCGACGAGAGAGAATCGATGATGGAGCCCCGGCTAAGATTTTTGCTGTGGCCGTAATAAATATGCACTTCCGGTTTACTGGCTTGTGCATCGCCCCGCGTGTGCCAGATAAGATTGATGCCGCCCAACCCGGATAGCCCAGCGCTGAAAAGAGGGGTGTGTAAGTCGAGCCCGCCCGCCAAGCCAATGTCGAGGCCAATGGCATCGGGTAAGTAGCCAATCAGGTCAACCGTATGATTGGAAAGCTTCGGCACCCGGTCGGCCGGCAGGTAGTCGTAGAGGCTAATGCGCCGGGCTAACCGGCCATAGCCAAAATCCAAGCTTATAAACGTGCCGTCCTTGCCGTAGATGGCGAGGGTGGCAGGGTCGGCTAGTGGGCGCACCGGGCGCAGCTGCATAGCGGCGGGCTTTGTTAGCCGCTGGTGGTCATTGAGCGTTGGGGCATGCGGCACGCTGCTTACGAGTAGGCGCTGGCGGTCGGTAGGAGCCAGAAAGCTGCGAAGAGGCCTCAGCATAGGAATATGAAATGGATAAGGACCATACGTTGTGCCGCCGAAACCAGGCGAAAACCGTGGCAAATTTGTCCTGAGAACCCTCCCGGGTGCCCTCGCTGCTCGTCAAGGTCCGGGGCAAGCTTGTTGCTTTTGGTTTAGTACTGCTTATCCGGTGCGGTTAGCAGATGCACTTGAGGTGGTCGGGTTCAAACGGATACTGAGCTAAGGTAGAATAAAGAGGTAGTGCCATACAATTTTGAGGAGGGGGACGGCGCCGGCGTTGGGTATGATGGTAGTGGTCCGGGTACTCGGCTAATTCTAGCCGGGTTTCTTCCAGGTCAGCAAAGCAAGCTCCGCGGGGCAGCAGCTCCGTTTTGAGCGTGCTTCAACAAGGCGTTGTCGTAGGGGTTGCCGGGCCGGTTCAGGCTGGCAACCGGGTTTTCGTTGCGAATGGGGCGGAAAATTACGTCAAGCCTCAGCTGACGGCTGGCGGCCATCCGTAGGGACGCTCAGGATGGCCCCCGGCACCTCGGCCGGGGCAGCGGCTAAACGGTGACTCCCCGGGGGGATAGGTGCGGCAGCTGCCAACGGGTACGTATATCTTTGCGCAGGGCTTCTACAAGGGAGGGAAAGTAGCTGGGTCGCCCCTCAGTTTTTCCGCTTTTGCAGGAGTTTTGCGCTCGGTTGACTACTTTCTGAATAGCTTTATTATCAGCCTAATGCGTAAGAAACTACTCCCGCACTTGCTTGTATTTGGTCTGGCCTGCGGGGCCACTGGCCCCGCCCAGGCCCAGGTAACCGCCGCCCCGCCCGATGCGGCGCAGGCCTGCATTCAGGCGCGCCTGCGCCAGGGCACGGGAGCGGCTGCCGTGAGTGCCGTGCCCGTGCGCCACCGCCAAAAAATGGACCGCTACGACGTCAAGTTCTACCAGCTCGACCTGACGCTCGACAACACCTCGCGCAACATTGCGGGCTCGGCGCTGCTGCGGGTGCAGGTGGGCGCGCAGGCCCTCGACTCGCTGGCCTTTGAGCTCTACCAGGCCCCGGCTGGCTCGCCCGCGGGCACCGCTACGCTCACCATCGACTCGGTGGTAGCGGGCGGGCGGCGCTCGCCGGGCGTGCTGCGGCAGGGGCAGGCGGCCACCGCCGCGCTGGCGCAGGCGGCCCCGGCCGGCTCGCTGCTGGCCGCCCGCATCTACTACCACGGCACGGCCCCCAACGGCAACACCAGCGCCATTGGCAACGCCTTCAACACGGCCACCAGCTACCGCCGCGACGGCGTGAACTACCCCTACAACGTGACCTGGAGCTTATCGGAGCCGTTCTCGGCCCACGAGTGGTTTCCGTGCAAGCAGGTGCTCACCGACAAGGCCGATTCGTCGGCCGTGTTCATCACCACCACGCTGCCCAACAAGGTGGGCAGCAACGGGGTGCTGCGCCGCACGGTGGCGCTGCCCGGCAACCGCGTGCGCTACGAGTGGCGCGAGAGCCATCCCATTGATTACTACCTCATTTCGGTGGCCGTAGCGCCCTATGTCGAGTACGTGCGCTACGCCAACCCGGTGGGCGGCCCGCGCATCCCCATCGTCAACTACGTGTATGACCAGGCATCGCTCACGCGCTACCAGGCCGACATTGACCGCACGGCGGGCTTTATCGAGAATTATTCACAACTAGTTGGTAACTATTATTTTGCCGATGAGAAGTACGGCCACTCTATGGCCCCCATCGGCGGCGGCATGGAGCACCAGACCATGACCACGCTCGACGGTTTCGGCTTCACGCTGGTGGCTCACGAGCTGTTTCACCAGTGGTTTGGCGACAACGTGACCTGCGCCTCCTGGGAAGACATCTGGCTAAACGAGGGCTTCGCCTCCTACGGCGAGTACCTGTCGCTGCAAGCCTTCGACACCCCCGCCAACGCCCGCGCCTGGATGGACGACGCCCAGAGCCGCGCCCGCAGCAATATCACCGGCACCGTGCGTGTGCCCGACACCACCAGCGTGGGCCGCATCTTCAACTCCAATCTGAGCTATAAAAAGGGCGCGGCCGTGGTGCACATGCTGCGCTACCTCTGCCATGATGATGCCCGCTTCTTCCAAGTGCTGCGCACCTACCAGCGCCAGTTTAGCGGCCGCACCGCCCGCACCCTCGACTTGCAGCGCCTGTTTGAGGCCGAGCTAGGTGCGCCACTCGATTACTTTTTTCAGCAATGGTACCGCGGTGAGGGCTTCCCGGCGTTCGGCGTGCGCTGGAACCAGGTGGGCGGCACCCTTTATCTGCAAGTAGCCGAAACGGCGTCGGTGCCCGCCAGCACGCCCTTCTTCCAAACCGAGGTCGATTATTTGCTCACCTTTCAGGATGGCAGCACGCGCACCATTCGCCTGAGCCAAACGCAAGTCAATCAAGGCTTTGGCATACCCGTGAGCGGCACCGTAACCGCCATTGCCGTAGACCCCGCCGGCTGGCTACCCGACCTGCCCGGCACCGTGCAGCGCGACAATACCCTGGTACTGGCCACCCGCGCCGCCAGTGCCCCGGCGCTAGCGCTGTTTCCCAACCCCTGTCACAACCAATTAGCTATCAGCAATATGCCGGCCAGCGCCACGGCCGAGGTATGCGACGTTACCGGCCGCGTGGTGCTGCGCCAAGCGCTGACTGCTGGCACGCCCGAGCTACCAACCACCACGCTGGCCCCCGGCCTCTACCTGCTGCGCTTGCTGAGCCCGGCTGGTGAGGCCCTGGCCCAGGGCCGCTTCGTGAAGGAGTGAACGGAATTAAAAAAAGGAGAATTAAAAATCAGGTAGTCAGATTTTTAATTCTCCTTTTTTAATTTTTAATTCCGTTCACTGAGCAAGCAGGCTACGTCAATCCTTGTAGTATTCGATAATCTTCTGCTCGATGGCCGCGTCGGCCATTGGCTCGTCGAATATGGTCTTGAGCAGCGCCTCAAACGAGTGAGGCGTAGTGAAGTACGCCTCGTGCACTGGGTTAGTGCTGAGGCGGATAAAGAGCGGCCGGTTATTCACGCCTACCAGGTCGAGGGTGATGAGGCCGTAGCGCTGGTCGCAGCGCCCACTCGCCACGCAGTCGGTGGGGTTGGGCTTGAACAGCTGCTTCACCGTGTGCTCGTGCAATTGCTGGTGGCGGCGCTCGCGGCAGTCGTGCGCGGCGCGGTGGTAGCCCAAGGCCGTCACGCGCTCACCCAGCAGCTGGAAGAGGTGCTCAAAATTGCCCGGCCCAATGGTGTGGTCGTAGAAAAACAGGGCACCCTGGCGGCCATCCTCGTGCAGCAAATCGACGCGGAATCCCCGCCGCCCACCGGCCCCGCCCTTGCGCAGGTGGTAGGCCTTAAAATACGGCCCCAGCCAGTTGCGGTACACGCGCTCCGCTACCCAGGCCTGGTGGCGCTGGGCCTGGGCGGGCGTGGGTTCGTGCGCCGGCTGCCACTGGGCTGCCGCATCGCTGCGCCGCTGAAAAAGCTGTTGGAGAAACTGTAACACTATCGAAAAAACGAGCAACCTGAACAGGGCGAAAACACCGGCTCCGGCAAATAGTTTCGGGCCTGGGGTAGGGAAGGGGCTCCTGAAAAGACAAAAAAACAGCGGCCCTCCGCTGCCGGAGAGCCGCTGCACTAGCGGAAAAGTCAGGTTCTTAACCCGCTTATTTCACCCGCGTCCAGGCCTGCGATTTGCCAATGAGCGAGAAGCCGATGTAGCCCTTCACTTCCATGGCGTTGGCCGATTCCATCTTCATGTAGCACGAGTAGGTTTTGCCGCTTTCGGGGTCATATATCTTGCCGTTATCCCACTTATCGTCGCCGTCGTAGCTGAAACCCTGCATAAACACGAGGCCCAGGCGGGGGCGGGTACGCAGCTTAGGGTCAGGATTTTGCGTGTCAACCTTAGGCTTGCCGGTGGCTGGGTCGTTGGGCACGGTTATGGTTACGATTTTGCCGCACAGCTTATCGCCGCACTTATAAATTTCAAAGGTGGCCTTCTTCTCGGCGTTGGTCCACACGCCTAGTGGCGACAGCGTTTGGGCCTGGGCGGAGGTACTGGCGGCCCCGAGCCACAGCGCTAGCAGGAAGAACAGGTATTTGTGCATTGGGGGGAGATGAAGAAGGGGTGAGGTGTGAGTTAATCAAGGCAATTATACGGCCAGAAATTTAAGCCGCCCCACCCGGCGCACTTCGCCACAAACTAAAAAAAGACTTGACCCCAAAAGTAAAATAAGTGCCTTGATTATCAGATAAATGCTGAAAAGCACGGGCCGGCTCCCCATAAATAGGATGGAAACCTTGGAACCTACGCGCCGGCGATTAACTTTAACCTTCAGTAGCGAGTGCTACGGCCCCAATTCAAGCCGCCCTAAGTTATTGGGAAGCGCGACTGGGGTTATGTGGAACCATAAAGAAAGGAGGTACAAAATGTCTAGTAGTCCCAACCAAATTCTGCCGAGCCTGTCCAATGTAGTACGCTTCACCGCCGTACTCGCCTAAACAACTCAGCTCGGCGGAGGGCGCTGCGGTGTCGCGGCCCCCTTTCGTTGGACAGGTCTTACTGGTGGACGCCGGCGCTGTACCCCAGCGCTGCCGCTCGGTAAGATTTGAAGGATTAGATGCCCGGTTAGCCCGATGGCGCACGCAAGTGCACCGCTGTGGGCTGACCGGGCATCGCTCTTTTCAGGCCTGCCTACCAGCGCATTTTGGCGCGGTAGGCAGGCCTTTATTTTTTAGATTTGGGACGAGTGGCGGGCCCTTTAGCAACTACCTTTTTCTCGGCGGCTGCCTTGCGAACGGGCCGTGCAATTGCGGCCTTCTTCTTTACTGACGCTTTGGCTGCCAGATGCACAGTAGGCTTGGTAATTGTCTTTCGGGCGTGGGTAGCTGTTCGGGCGCGTATCGGTAAGGGCGCAACTTTAACCGGCAGCGGAGCCACGGGCAAGGCCGCCACGGTAGCGGGCCTGGGGGCCAGGGTAGCTACCGCTTTAGTAGGGGTCGCAGTAGGCGTGGGCACTGGTACCCGTGGGCTGCGGGCAAGGGGCATCACCCGGCTAGCGCTGCCGCCCAGCACGCGCCGCACCTGCATAAAGCGCCGCTCGTAGCCGCTGCCCTCCACCTGGCTGATTTTGACGCCCGACTCGCGCCGGGCGGAGGAGGCGTGCACAAAGCGCAACGGCGTTTCGCCCTGGGCCGAGATAACGATGCCCGCGTGGCCGGGCGTGGTGCTACCCTCGGCCGTGCCCGTAAACACTACAATGTCACCGGGTTGGGCCTCGGTGCGGGCTACGGGCTGGCCGGCGTCAATCAGCAGCGCGGTGGAGTGCGGGGTGGTGACGCCAAAGTGCGCGTACACGTACTGCAAAAACCCCGAGCAGTCGAAGCCCGTGAGCGGGCTCACCCCCGCGTACACGTAGGGCGTGCCCACCTGCCGCAGCGCAAAGCGCACGATGCTATCGCGGGGCGCGGCCGTGAGTGGCGTGGTGGGCGAGTCCGCGCCCGAGCGCTGGCCTACCAACACCACGGGTAGGGCGGCGGCCACCCGAACGGCCGTTGGCCCTGGTGCGGGCAGCCAGTAAAACCGAAGCCCAACCATTACCAGCAACAAAAATCCGAAAATCAACCAGATAACACGCATAGGCAAGTGGCCGCCGGGCGGCCTGGCTTGCTTAACGATGCGCGCGCGGCCCAGGTTCGCCGGCGCGGGGGGGCGCCAATGCGGGCGCAGCTCGTTTTCGGCTCTTACTTTGTGGCCATGTTTGCATCAACTTCTACGCTTTGCCGCCTGGCCGCCGTGGCCGGCCTGCTGGCGGCCGTGCCCGCCGCCGCCCAAACCAAAACTAAAACCAAGGTAAAAAACGCCCCGGCTACGACTGGTGCGGCCGCGCCGGCCGCGGCCCAGGGCGGCACCCTGCGCTACACGCTGGCCATGCCCGCGCCCCAAACTCACTACTTCGAGGTGCGGATGGACATGCAGGGTTTCGGCCAGGAATACACCGACCTCAAGATGCCGGTGTGGGCCCCCGGCTCGTACCTGGTGCGCGAGTTTGCGCGGCACGTGGAGCGCCTGAAGGCGCAATCGGCCAGCGGCCAGGCCCTGACTGTAGATAAAATCGATAAGAATACCTGGCGCGTGCACCACCCCGGCCAGGCTACGTTTCGGGTCGATTACGGGGTGTATGCCTACGAAATCAGCGTGCGCACCAGCTTTATCGACGCCGACCACGGCTTTGCGCTGGGCAGCAGCATCTTTATGTACCCGGCCAACGGCAAAAACATGCCGAGCCAAGTAACCGTGCAGCCCGCCGCCGGCTGGGCCACCGTGAGCACCGCACTACGCCCCGCGGCCGGTATGCAAAAGTTTGTGTACCAGTCGGCCAACTACGACGAGCTGGCCGACTCACCCATTGAGGTGGGCAACCAGAAAGTGCTGAATTTCACCACCAACGGCACACCCCACCAGATGGCCATGTACGGCCCCTACACGCTGCCCGATGAGGCGCGCTTCCTGGCTGATATGCAGAAGATTACGGAGGAAGCCCAGCGCGTGGTAGGCCAGAATCCGCTCGACCACTACCTGTTCATCGTGCACCACCTCGAAACGGGCGGCGGCGGCCTGGAGCACCTTTACTCGACCACGCTGGGCGCGCGGCCGGGTACCTACGGCTCGGAGGCCGGCTACAAGAATTTCCTGCGCCTGGTGGCCCACGAGTATTTCCACCTCTGGAACGTGAAGCGCATCCGGCCGGTGGCGCTGGGGCCGTTTGACTACGACCACGAGAACTACACCCATATGCTGTGGGTGAGCGAGGGCCAGACCGAGTACATGGCCAACCAGATTGCTCAGCGCGCGGGCTTTTACACGGCTCAGCAGTACTACGACCAGCTGGCCGCCGTGCTCACGGGCGTAGAAAACCAGCCCGGCAACAAGCTCCAGCCAGTGGCCATGGCCAGCTTCGACGCCTGGATTCGCGCCTACCGGCCCGATGAAAACTCGCGCAATTCGGAAATCAGCTACTACGACAAAGGCGAGATGGTGGGCATGGTGCTCGACCTGATGATAGTCAACGCCACCAAGGGCCAGAAGCATATCGACGACGTGTTTCGCCTGCTTTACGACAAGTACTACAAGGGCCTGAAGCGCGGCTTCACCGACCAGGAGTACCAGGATGCCGTGGCCGAAGTGGCCGGCCGGCGCTTCGACGACTTCTTCCAGAACTACGTGTACCAGGCCCGCACCCTCGACTACAATACTGCCCTGGGCTACGTGGGCCTGACCCTGAACAGCGCACCCGCCAGCCCCAACGGCAGCCTGGGCGCCAACATCACCAACCGCAACGGCCACTACCTCGTGACCAGCGTGAAGCGCGACGGCACCGCCTGGAACGGCGGCCTCAACGTGAACGATGAGGTGCTGCAACTCAACGGCGCCGCCCCCACCGACGAGGCCGTGAAGCAGGCCCTCTTCGCCACGGCCCCCGGCACCGCGCTTAAAATACAAGCCAAGCACGGGGCCATCACCCACGACCTGAGCCTGACCTTGCAGCCCGACCCCGACCGCGCCTACCAGATTCAGCCCGTGGCCAACCCCACGGCCGAGCAGCAGAAGCTGCTGGCTAAGTGGCTGGGTAAGTAGCAGTTAATTGTATCTAAACAAAGCAGCCCCGGCCAGCAGGTCGGGGCTGCTTTCGTTTGTGGGGCGGGATGGGTATTAATAACCACTCTATACCTCTTCGCTCTCAACCTATCAATAATTTCCCCTTCTTTACGCATATGGTAAAAGCATTTGATTAGGTTTCTTTTCTGCCGTCTGATATGCGGTATCCTTCATAGAATTAAATTCATCTCTTAAATAAATTTCAATTTCATGATAATCGCGAGCGGTTAAGACACTAAAATCAGATGGATTAATTTCTAGTATCTTTAGTTCAAATTCAGATTTTTCTTCAGATTTTGATTTTAAATCAGGGAAGCCGAATTCAACCTGAATTTCGCCCTCAAAAACAGATGAATTCACTTTAAAAATGCACGTCATTAAATAGCAATTGAAAATTTGTCTGTATTTTGGATTCGAGATGTAACTTATGCTTTCAAGGGCATGACCTGAGAAAAAAGAATTGTTTACTTTGTTCTTAAGAGATTCTACATCTGCAGATATACTTTCCTCTGAGTGATTAGCTATTTTTGTTTCAAAGCTTAATAGTTCTTTGAAGAAAACTACTTTACTGAGTTTTTCAAGTTCTGAAATAAATTTAAATAAAAAATTACTTCTATTTACTAATGAATTAGCAAGTAATTTTTTTACTTCAGCTTCTTTAGGTAACATGCCTAGCTCTTTTATCTTCTTTATGAACTGCTCAATAATTTGCTTTGAAATATTTTTAGTTTCACTTGAAGTGGAAATCATATCTACGCGGCATTGGTAAGCATCTGATTTTTGTTGAGTCGATTTTATGACAACCTGTCCATCAAAAGTTGTTGAGCCAGTAGCCCAGTCCTTTGATAAGTTGTTGCGAGTTATCTGAAAATTTATTTGAATATCTCCTGTTTGGTCCAATTCAAATGTTGGTGAGCCAGATAGGTGGCAATTCGGATGGTCTTTGAGTATAATTTCACGAATAACACTTTCTCCTAAAGCTGATTCAAGAATAGGTAAAAGGTCACTGTTAGAGAACTTCTCATCAACTATTAGGTGCCGATATGATATCTTTTCGGCATTCTCTTTCGCTACTTGCTTTCTCCTTAAATAATCGAATTCTGTAGGGCTAATAAGCATTTTTGATAGCAAAGGGACTAATTCCGCCTTGGTTGCTTGTTTCTCTATAAAAACTCCACGTTTATTCAGTAGCACCTGTAGGTCTTGCTTATAAATATAGCTTTGGACTAGTAATTGTCGAATGCGGTCCCCGAAAGGTAGCATAGTGTTAATATTTTTATTAGCTTCATTTTGGCTCGAATTCTCATAAAAGTTAGCGCTATTATTACGCTCTAGATTCTTGAAAGAGTTATTATAACTCATTACTTCAATCATTTCTGAGAAACTTCGTGTGAAATCTAAGCATACAGAATTCTTAATCCGTTCGTGTTGTGATGGCTGATAGTCTGGGAATGTTAAGACAACTTTATTACACCATCCCCCGGTTAGGCCCTCAGCTAATCCCATCATTCTACGGAGAGCATTATCATCAAAAGGCTCATTTAAGCAAAGTAGTAAAATTTTTTGATTGTCTTTTAATATCAATCGGAAGGGTAATACTGGTGAGTTAATAAACTCTACTGGAAGAAGTTTTCCGGCTAACTCTCTTGCGCCATCTATCCTATCGTTCAGGCCAGTGGGAGGATATACAAACTCAAATAGTGAGTTTGGGTAAAGGTTTTCTGCAAAAATTATTGATTTGTATAGAAATGATAATCTAAAATTATCCACCAGGTAAATAGTGTCAAAACGAGATTTCAGTTCTGTACTAATATCACCAACTTTATTTAAGATATTCCGTTCGTCATGTGACGTATGATTCAGCCAGAATAGGACACAAGAGCTTTTTGTTTTACTTGCTTGGTGACTTTTTTTTGCGTTATTATACTCGCTTGTAAATTTGAGGCATTCGGAAGCAGTTGCAATGTCTTCAGCATATTCAGCAAATTTGGCGTTCGAGGCTACAGCTTCATTATATTTGACAGAAACCAAAATGGTGGCAAAAGTATCAGATATAAGAGGGTCTATATATGGGGCAAAAAAATCAATGCCATGCTGGCCTTTTGAATGCTTGTTTTTAGAAACGCATTTTATGTCAAAATTTGGCTGTCCTCGCCAGCCAATCTTTTTTAGTATATTTTCAAGAGTAATATTTTCCCCTAATTCTCCTATAGTCCGTGAAAGCTCACCCATGATATAAACGTTTTAGAAAAACTGTGAGATTGAAAAACAATGATAGCATATTTACTTCTTTTTTCTTTCAACTACAAAAAAAAGCCCGCCGGCCGCCCCCTTTAAGGCACCCGGCGGGCGAACTGTATTCAAACCAAAACTGCCTACCTACTTCACCCGCGTCAGGGCTACCTCGCGCACTGGCGCAATTACCAGCGGCACCTTCTCCATCTTCACCGAGGAGGTGTCGAGGCCGAAGTACTGGGCCTCGCCCGAGATGAACTGCTTGATGTAGAAGTAGGCCTGCATCACGAGCTTTTCCTGGGTGGGGAAGTCGTTTTCGACCGAGAGGTACTTTTCCAGCACTACGAAGCGGAAGTCGCCCACCACGTGCCGCTGGCTGAGCGAGGCATAGCGCGAGGTGATATCCACTTCCTTGTTGCGCACTAGGTCTTCCACCACTTTGCGGAAAAACAGGTTGATGCGCTGCTGTACCCGGAAGCCCAGCCGGAAATTGATGCGGAACACGTCGTCCTTGGCCAGCTCGGTCACCTTGTACTCCATGGTATAGGGCTCATCGGTGGTATCGACGTGGATAAACCAGTAGATATCAGCCCGTTTGGGACGCTTCTGGAAGATGGAGTAGATGATTTTCTGCTCAATCTCGCTGGCACGCTCGGCCGAGGTGAGAAACACCAGGTGGGTGGCGTACTTGCCGATGGATTCGTCGTTGCTGAGCTGCTTGAGCGGCTCGATGTAGGGCTCCATCTTCACGAAGTCGGTGAGGCGGCGCTTGATGTAGAACGCCTTGAGCCACACGTACATCACGCTCATCAGGGCCGCGCCAATGGCCAGCGATACCCAGCCGCCGTGCGGGAACTTCACCAGGTTGGCAATCAAAAAGGAGCCTTCAATGATGCCGTATACCAGCACAAAAAGGACCACCAGCGGCAGGGCTACGCGCTTGATTTTGCGCAGCCACACCGTCAGCAAAATGGTGGTCATGAGCATGGTAAGCGTAATGGCCAAGCCATAGGCCGCTTCCATGTTGGAGCTTTCGCGGAAGTACAGCACCACCCCAATGCAGCCGATGAGCAGCAGCCGGTTCATGCTGGGCACAAACAGCTGGCCTTTCACATCGGTGGGGTAGTTGAGCTTCACCTTAGGCCACATGTTGAGGCGAATGGCCTCGGCCACCAGCGTAAACGAGCCCGTGATGAGGGCCTGCGAGGCAATAACGGCCGCTACCGTAGCCAGCCCAATGCCAAACAACAGAAACCACGGCGGCATAAGGGCATAAAACGGGTTGGCCTGGCTAGCCAGCAGCCCCTTGCCCATTGTCTGGCCCTGGTGGCTGAGCAGCCACGCGCCCTGGCCTAAGTAGTTGAGCAATAACGCAGTCTTAACAAACGTCCAGCTGATGCGGATGTTGCCCTTGCCGCAGTGGCCCAGGTCGGAGTACAGCGCCTCGGCCCCCGTGGTGCACAGAAATACTGAGCCCAGCAGCCAGAAGCCACTGGGGTAGTTTACCAGCAGCTGGTAGCCATAATATGGGTTAATGGCCTTCAGAATAGTGGGATTCTGTATCACCCACGCCGCGCCGAGCACGCCCAGCATGGTAAACCACAGGAACATAATTGGTCCAAAGGCTTTACCAACTATCTGGGTTCCAAAGCTTTGCAATAAAAATAGCCCCGCGATGATGCCAATAACTATGGGCACCGTGGGAATGCTGGGGTAAATGGCCCGCAGGCCCTCTACGGCCGAGGCCACCGAAATAGGCGGCGTAATAACGCCATCGGCCAGCAGGGCCGACCCGCCGATGATGGCCACAGCCGACAGCCAGGCCCCGCGCCGCCGCACCAGGGCGTAGAGCGAGAAGATGCCGCCCTCGCCGTTGTTGTCGGCGTTGAGGGTGAGCAGCACGTACTTGATGGTAGTTTGGAGCGTGAGCGTCCAGATGACGCACGAAATGCCGCCGAGCACCAGCATGGGGTCAATCAGGTCGGGCACCCGGCCGCTCTTCAGGATGGACGACATCACGTAGAGCGGCGATGTTCCGATGTCGCCGTAGATAATGCCCAGCGCGATAAGCAGTCCGGCCCCAGAGATGGCGGTGTGTGAGTGTTTGGAACTCATTAGATAACAGGGTAATTACTGGGTCAGGTAGCAGCGATTTGGAAAGAAGCGGGCCGCACTGACTGCTAGCGGACCGCTTTTTCGATCAAAATAAAAAGGCAAGCAGGGCAAGGTACTCGTTGCCGCTGAGGATACTCGTCCGGCTTTACGCAAGCGTATCGGGAACGGCCGGGTTGGCAGCGGGTAGCCCCTCCGCAGCCTGAATAGCCGCGGCGGCCTCCGCATTACGCGTGGCCTCCAAAGCGGCCAGCAGGGCGGCGGTTTCGGCAGCCGCCTGGTCGTGCACCTGGGTGATGCGCCGGTTGGTTTCACCCACCAGGCGCCGCCAGATGTCGGCGTCGCCGGGCAGGGCAAAGTGCGCCGCCTCCAGGCCCAAACGCCACAGCCTGAGCCGGTTGGTACCCCGGTGGCCGTAGAGCAGCATCAGGGCCGTAACCAGCAGGCCGGCCATGGTGGGTAGTGTCCGCAGCCAGTTATTCAGAAAAAAGATGAGCACAATAGCCACTCCCATGCCGCCCAGCAAGTACCACAGCAGCCAGCGCACCGGCTGCACCTCGGCCCGCTCTAACTCGCGCAGGCCAAACGTGCGACCCAGCACCGTGAGCGAAGTTGCCGTGAGGGTCAGGTGGCCGTCGGGGCTTTGCACGGTGGGCGCGGGGGGCAGTGGTGGTAGTGCTGGTTCGGCTTCCGTTTCAGTTGCTGCCAAAACCGCCACCGGCGCAGGTGCGGCCGGTGGCGGAGTAGCGGGTTGAGCGGGAGCGATGGGGTCAGCGACTGGGCTACCGCCGGGCACGGCCGTGCTGCTCTGCACCCAAGCGGGTGCCGGAGCCGTGGCCGGAAGGGTGGTAGACGCCGTCAGCGCCCTGGCCGACACCTCGGCTCAGTTGTTTACTTTCAGCAGTTCTACGTCGAACACCAGCGCCGAGTCGGGGCCGATGTCGCGGCCTGCGCCACGCTTGCCGTAGGCCAGGTCGGAAGGGATGTAGAGGCGGTACTTCGAGCCTTCGGGCATCAGCTGCAACGCTTCTGTCCAGCCGGCGATTACACCGTTGACGGGGAAGGTAGCGGGCTGGCCGCGCTGGTAGCTGCTGTCAAACACGGTGCCGTTGATGAGCGTGCCGTGGTAGTGCGTGGTCACCGACGAGCGCAGGGTAGGCTTGGCGCCGGTGCCTTCAGTCAGTACTTCATACTGGAGGCCGCTGGGCAGGGTGGTGATGCCCGGCTTGGTCTTGTTTTCGGCGAGGAAGGCTTCGCCTTCGGCTTTGTTGTTCATCGAGTTAGGGTTGGGGGTTTCGTCGTCGTCCTGGTTTTCTTCGCCGCTGCCGAGCTGCTCTTGCAGCTGCTGCATGGCGGTTTGCATCTGCTCCTGGGTGAGGCGGCTGGGCTGGCCCGACAGGCCTTCCTTGAGGGCGGCCGCGAGGGTGTCAATGTCCAGCTCCAGGCCTTGCTGGGCGAAGTTGCGGGCCAGGTCGCGGCCAATGATGTAGCTGACCTGCTGCTGATTAGTGTCGAGGGTCACGGGAAAAATGAGGATAAAATGGCCAGCCCGTCGGGGCCGGCGCAGCGTGAAAAATGGGGTAACCAGGCCGCAAAGGTCGGCACTGGTGCGGGCTTCTTACGCAAAAAGCCCCGCCGGGGGCGAGGCTTCAGTAGGCAAAAGGGTGGGAACCCCGAACGGTTAGAGGTAGTATTGGGCCTCTTCGCCGTGCAGGTGAAAGTTCAGGTTGAGGGAAGCCAACCGCGTACGCAGGTAGCGGAGCGAGCCCAGGCCGCCAATAATCAGCAGGGAAGAAAGAGCAGTGGTCTTTTTCATGGGAGCTGGAAATGAAGTGATTGTAACGCAGCGCAAATATACGATAGGAGGGGGAATATGTTAGGCGTGCCGAGTAGTTGGGCGCGTTTACGTAGTAGTTGCGTTTGCCTTTGCTCCGACTTCCGTCACGTTATCCTGCATTTGAGTGAGGTGGCGGCGAGCGTGCTGGGCAAGGAAATAAATGTACTCGTACACATTGAGCTTACTCAGGCCATTAACCGACATAGTTGTTTGATAGAGAAGGCTTTCGCCGTGCGCCAGCCGGCCCAGGCAGGCGTAAAGCTGCGCTAGCTGGGCGTGTAGCTGCTGCCGCACCACTGACTGCGGCCGGGGGTAATCGCGCGGCTCCATGTGCTCGGGCCGCTGCCAGGGGAAGGCGTGGAGCGCGCCAATGGCTGCTAACTTCTCGCGCTCAAACTGGTACTGAGCTACTTCGGCCTGCAAGTCCAGATTGCGCAAATTTGCGAGCGCCTTAGTTGTGCCTTTCTCAATGAGAATAAGCAGGTAATGATTGGTGAGCCCAATATGGTTGAGGACCTCGTCAATGGCCCAGCCATTATCGCCGGGTACATATGCCCGTAGGTTAGCCGGTTGGTCAAACCAGGTATCTACCAACGCAAACGTATCATGCAGCTCGGTTTTGATTGCCGTGATAAGGAGGGAGATTTCCATCGGAAAGTAGGGCTAGCTCGTGTGGTCGGCCACAATCACCCACTGGCCGTTGAGCTTGCGAAAAACCAGCAGAAACTGGCCTTGCAAATCGCCGGCGGCCACACCGGGCCGGGCCAGGTGCCAGTGGCCCACTACCTGCGCCGCCTCGGTGCCCAGCGTAGTGATGCGCAGCTGGCTGAAGTCGAGCTGGCCCATTTGGGTGGCGTCGGGGTAGCTGCGGCGGTAGTTGTCGAGGGTGGGCTGCCAGCCGTAGGTGGGGCCTTTTTTGCTAATAAAGACGAGCGAGTCGGAATGCCAGTAGCCGGCCATGAAGCCCGGAATGTCGCCCCGGTTCCAAGCGGCCGTTTGGGTGGTGAGCACCCGGGCAATGGCCTGGCGCGGTGTGGGCGGCGCAGCCAGGGCCAGCCCGAGGAGTAAGGAGTAGAGCATGATTTTGTGCTTATGAAGCAGTAAAAAGTTAATTCAGAACGTCATGCTGAACGCAGTGAAGCATCTCTACCGCTTGATTAAACGGTCTTAATAAAGCGGTAGAGATGCTTCACTGCGTTCAGCATGACGTTCCGATTGATTTTAAACACCTACCGGTTCAGCAAGGTCGAAACGTAGGCGGTGCCGCCCAGCGCCCGCATGTTGCGCAGCACGCGCAGCTGCTTGGCCCGCGCCTGGGGGCCCGGCTGGCCGGCCCGGAAGCGCAGTGGATTGGGCAGCACGCCGGCCAGTAAGGCGGCCTCGGGGGCGCTGAGGCTGCGGGCCGGCTTGTGAAAATAGCGCTGGCTGGCGGCCTCCACGCCAAAGGTGCAGTCGCCCATTTCGGCCACGCTCAGGTACATTTCCATGATACGGCGCTTGCTCCAAAGCAGCTCGATGAGCACCGTGAAGTAGGCCTCGGCGCCCTTGCGGATGTAGGAGCGCCCCTGCCAGAGAAACACGTTTTTGGCCACTTGCTGCGAAATGGTGGAGCCACCGCGCACGGGCTTGCCATCGGCGCGGTGCCAGTTGTACTGGGCGGCTTTCCACATGCCATCCACGTCGAAGCCGTGGTGGAGGAGGAAGCGCTGGTCCTCGGCCGCCACTACGGCCAGCGGAATGCTGGGGGCCACCTCATCGAGCGAGCAAAAATTGTAGCGCACGTGGCGCGGGTCGGCCTGAATGCCGGTGTAGCCCAGGCCAATGGGCGCGTGGGCGCGGCGGTCGAGCATGAGCCAGGTGGCGGGCGGCGCCATCCAGCGGTAGAGCAGCACCCAAGCCACGGTGAGCAGAAAAAGGGCCGTTACGGTTTGCAGGGCCACGCGCAAAGCCGTGCGCCACGACGGCAGAAGAGTTTGGAGAGATTGCGCCACGGATTGAGAATTTAGAATAAAGAGTTGAGAACGAAGAATTACCTGGTTGATAATTCCGCCTTCTCCATTCTCGCCGCTTCCTTCTGAACACTGGCCAGGCCCTTGGCCGTGATGAGGCCGTGCGCGGCCGCGTGGGTGGCGGCGGCCAGGTAGTCGGGCACCAGCAGCAGTTCCACGCCCGTGTCACGGAGTAGCGCAGTGGCTATGGGAGCCACGCGGGCAGCGCGGGCCGGCACCCCCACGTCGCGGATGTACACCACCCGAATGCGGCCGGGGTGCGTGCGTACCACCTCGGCGTAGATGTCGGGGTCCTGCTGGCCGCTATCGCCGAGCAGGATGAACGTAAGGTGCGGGTACGTATCGAGTATCTGGTTGATTTCCTTGAGTTTATGGCCGTGGTGAGGCGAGGCGGCCGTGGGCTTACCCTCCGAGCCGGGGGTGCGGCCGAGCAGGGTTTCGCGCAGCAGCAGCGGGCCGGGGGGCACGCCTTGCAGGCGCAAAAAGTCGTCGAGCACGTCGTAGAGGTTCCAGGGCGAAGAGCTGACGTAGAAGAACGGGTTGTCGGGCCGGCCGCTGAGCCCGCGCAGCAGCGCCTGGTAAAAGGCGGCCACGCCAGCCAGCGTTTCGTGCGAGTAGGCGTTGCGCAGCAACACAGTGCGCAGCATACGCAGGATGTGCGTGGCCTTGGTGACGATAACGGTATCATCCAAGTCAGAAATTACCCCAAACTCGGCCGTGGGCGGCGGAATGAGCACCTGCGCCATGCCCTCCACTTTACCCAGCAGCCCCCGAAAGCGCTGCGGCAGCTTGGTGAGCCGCACCGGCACCGGGTACCAGAGGTACTCCACTGGCTCGGGCAGCGTGGGCGGGTCGAGGCGCAGGGTGAAATAGCCGGTGTTGCCGGTGGTCACGGGCAGGTCGAGGTGCCGGGGCAATGAAATAACTATTTCAGCACCAGGTATTTCACGGCTGTTGAAGCGCCGGTACATTGCCTGAAAATTGCGCCACGGCGAGTCGGCATCGGTCTGGGGTGTGAGGCCGCGGTCGGCCAGCAGGCGGCCCTTCACATAAAAGCGGTGCGCGGTGCCGTAGCTGCGGTACACATCGAGGTGTAGCGGGCGCAGGCGGCCCAGCCGCGCCGCCACGCGGGTGATGGTCGCATCGGCCCATTCCCAGCCGTCGGCTACCCATTGCGCAATATCCATTTGACAAACCTACGGCGGGCGGGGTATTCAAGCAGTTCGCACTAGCAGCCTAGCCACCCCAGGCGCGCCCGCACGGCTTGCCATGATTTATTGAAAATTCCCTCGTCTGCATCGGCGGCGGCTAGCGGAAGGAGATGCCCGGTACGCACATAGTAGGCTTCTATAGCTGCTGCCGGAAGGACTTTCGAAGCCAGTAAATTGGTGAAAGAAGTAGGTAGCTGGCTGGCTCCCAAAAACAAGTGGAAGGGGTGAATGCTGGCATCGCCGCGCGCGGCTGTCGCTTTGCGGGCAGCCTTAAGCGTGCGCTCCGTTTCCAGCAAAAGTGGTACGCTCTCAATAGCCGGCACCGGATGGCCAACGCGCATGGTGACCCGAAAGCGTTGAAAATCCGGCTCATTCGGAAAAATCAGGCTCTTATAGGACGAAATGGGAAAAACTGACAATCGGCCAGGAAAAAGTGTAACACAGCAATGTCCTGGTAGCCCAGGTCGAGCGCAATAAGTCGCGCTTCAGCAAAAATGCGTTTTGTGTCTTCAGAAAATGGAAGTACGGCCATTGCATCAACTGGAAAGGAGCGGCCGCAAAATAGACTGAAACAGCCGCTTACCTCAACGGCGGCCGCTCATTGAGCAATTTGCAAATAAAAGAAAGAAGGCACCGCATCAGATGCGGGCTGCTTGTAAGCGACCGAAATGAACCGCTACTTACGAGCTTGTACAGTGGAGGCTTGCCAGGGGTGGCATCGCCCTACGGACCGCTTTTGCGTAGAACCAGCCTCTAAACCGCTCTTCTATGCCCGCCACCCACGCGCCCCTCCGCCCCAAAACCAGCAAGAAAAAGCTGCCGCCCATTCACGAGCTGGCGGCGCATGAACTCTACAAAGACCCCGCCCGCCAAGCCGAGCTGGCCGGTCTGCGCTACGCCACCGATGCCGGCCCCGGCCTCAGCCGCCAGCCGCACGGCAAAGATAAATTCTTGTACCTCAATGCGAAAGGTGAGGAGATAGCGGATGAAAAAACGCTAACCCGCATTCACAGCTTCGTCATTCCGCCGGCGTGGACGGACGTGTGGATTGCCCCCGACCCGCGCTTTCACTTGCAGGTGACGGGCCACGATGCGGCCGGCCGCAAGCAGTACCGCTACCACCCGGCCTGGGACGCGGCTCGCTCGCTCACCAAGTTTTCGCGGCTGCTGGCCTTTGGCCAAAAGCTGGGCGAACTGCGCGGGCAGCTACGAAAGGACCTGGCGCGCCCCGGCCTCGACCGCGACAAGGTGGTGGCGCTGGTACTCACGCTCATGGACCAGTCGTTTATTCGCATTGGCAATGAGGAATATGCGAAGAAAAACAAGAGCTACGGCCTCACCACGCT
The DNA here is from genome assembly GCF_054779975.1 of Hymenobacter arcticus. NCBI lineage: Bacteria > Pseudomonadati > Bacteroidota > Cytophagia > Cytophagales > Hymenobacteraceae > Hymenobacter > Hymenobacter arcticus. The sequence goes on along the minus strand of NZ_BAAGXF010000012.1, from coordinate 78,352 downwards.
GCTCGACGACCACGTGGAAATAACGAAGGCCGACGTGCGCTTTTCGTTCGTGGGCAAGAAGGGTGTGGCACACGACGTGACCATCCACGACCGCAAGCTGGCGCAGCTGGTGCGCAAGTGCAAGGATATTCCGGGCCAGCATTTATTTCAGTTTTACAGTGCCGACGGCCAGCGCCACCCGCTGGAGTCGGGCCACGTGAACGACTACCTGCACCAGCACACTGGTATCGCGCTATCCGCCAAGGACTTCCGTACTTGGGGCGGCACCGTGAAAATGGTGGAATGCCTGGAAGGCGTGCTCAACGCCGATGTGGAATTGGCCCCCGAAAAAGCTATTCGCCAGGCTACCAAGGAAGTAGCCAGCAACCTGGGCAACACGCCCACCGTCTGCTCCAAATATTACATCCACCCGCAGGTAACAGAGCTGTTCAAATCGGGCAAGCTTATCGAGTACCTGCGCCGCCACGACGCCGACCCACAGGACCGCGACGAACTCTCGCCCACTGAACACCTGGTGCTGGAAATGCTGGCGGAGATTTAAAATGCCATTGTCATTGCGAGCGCAACGCAGTGGAGGGCGGCAATCTTTCCTTTTGCATTGGGTTGGTAAACCTGACGTATAGGAAAGATTGCCGCGCTCCACTGCGTTGCGCTCGCAATGACGTACAGCTACTCGTCCGTTAGGCGGTCGTAATTGTCAAAGCGCTGCTTCTTTTTCTGGGGCGTAGGCGCGTTGAGCGTCCCATTCGATTCGGGCTCGTAGCGCAGGCGGCGGTGCGAGGTGGCGCGCAGCACGTCGTCGCCCGCGCCGGCGTGGATAACGATTTTCAGGCCCTGGCCGGTGAGCTCGAACGTGTCGTTGTTGCCCAGGCCTTCTAGAGTAAGGCGGTTGGTTTCAGTGGTGTAAAATGTGCGCTGGTAGAAAAGCGAGTCGGCCCCCAGGGTGCGGTTGTACACGCGCACGGTGGTAGAGTCGGGCGTGCGGGCCACCGCGAAGTGGTCGGGTAGCTCGGTGCCGGCCACCACGGGGCGCTCGGCTTTCAGCGCGTAGTATTTCTGGGCCAGGGTGGGCAGCTGGTCGCGGCGGGCTTGCAGGTCGCGGAGCAGGGTAGGGCCTTCGATGGCATGCACGGCCGGCGGCAGCTGGCGCACGGCGCGGGCCAGCACCGAGTCGGGTAGGCGAGCCTGGGCTTCGCGGGCGGCGGCGGCAAAGTCGCGGCGCGTGAGGGCGTTGAGGCCGCGCTGGTCCACGTAGCGGCCCTGGCCGGTGAGGGCCTTCACATCGTGAAACTCACGCTTGAAGGTAACCAAGTGGCGCACCGCAAACTTGCGCGTCATTAGCCAAGTAACCGCCCCGTCGGAAATCCGAAAGAAGGCTTGGTCACGGTCCTTGGGCACGGCCACGTAGAGGCGGCCGCCGCGCCGGTTGGGGTCGGCCAGCTCGCCCCACTGCCACTGGCCCGAGTGGCGGTCCCAGTCGCCCACCAGCACGTCGAGCAGGCGGGCGCGTAGCAGCGCGGGCTGGTCGGGGCGGTTGCGCGGGTCGGCGTAGAGGCGCTTGCGCATGTCCTCGTCGTCGATGTATTTGCGGGCTTGGGGCAGTAGCGCCGAGCTCACTTCATCACCGGTATATTTTTCTTCGAGCAGCACCAGCTTGCCGCGCAGGCGCGCGTTGGCCTCCGCCGAGCCGAGGTTGGCCTCATCGGCGGGCACGTAGAGGATGCGCGGGTGGGTGTGGGGCACCCCCAGGGCCAGGGCCAGCGGCGTTACCACCAGCGCACCGTAGGGGTTGCCGGCCGAGGTAGCATCGCGCATCCCGTTGGCCAAAAACGTTTTCTGGTAGAACTCAGGCAGAATTCGCGCCGGGTCTTTATCCAGTGAGCGAATAACAAATAGCTGTTTATCAGGTGCTTGCAGTGTGAGGCTGGTGCTTTGGAAGCCGCCGCCCAGCTTGGTAGGCGTCAGGGGGCCAGCCTCGGGCACGGCCTGGGTTAGGCGCAGCACGGGCACGCGCACGGGCGCGGCCCACACGGCGCGGTGGTGCGCCCCAAAAAACACCTTGTAAAACTTGCTGTGGCGGTTGTACTGCCGGCCGGCCGTGGCCCACACGCTATCGGCAGTAGGCGGCCGGCTGGCTGGGGCCGCAGCTGGGGCTAGCCGGGCATCGGGCTGAAAATAGTTGCGCCGGGCGCAGCCAGTGGCCAGGCTCCCCACCAAGCCGCCAGATAGTAATAATAAGGTAACGGAGCGCAAAGGAAGCCAGAAATAACGGGTGCAAGGCGGCAAGGGCCGCGCCAAACCTTCTAACGTAGCTGCATCGGAAAAGATAGGGCCCAGGTACCCCTGCGCCGGGCAACCCCACCGGCCCGCCTTGCGCTATACAGAGAAATTACGTTACTTTATGAAGAAGGCGGCGGTGCTGGCTTCCCGGCACAGGTGCAACTAACTATCATAAAATCAAGAAGTAACAAATGGCTGCTGTTGGTCGCGCTGGGCTTGGGGCTGAGCGGCTGCGCGGCCCCCACTACGCCCGCCCCCGGCGAGGCCGGCCCGGTATTCAACGCCGATTCCAGCACGGTGCGGGTGGCGGCCGGGGCGCACTACGCCCGGCGCGGCTGGCTGTGGCAGCGGCTGTGGGGCCGCCACTACCGCGCGCTGTGGGCCACGCCGGTTACGGCCCCGGTGCTGCGCCTGGGGGCCCTGGACTTGCAGCCCGTGCGAGCGGGCGGCAGCTTCCAAACCAACTCGCTGCGCCTGCGCTCGCCCGATGGCCGCAATTTTGTGCTGCGCTCCGTGGACAAAGACCTGCGCCAGTCGCTGGCGGCCGGCTGGCTGAGCCGCGCGGCTGGCCCCGTGCTGCGCGACCAAACCTGCGCCGCCCCGCCCTACGGGGCCTACGTGGCGGCCCGGCTGGCCCCCGCCGCCGGCGTGTTTCATACCAACCCGCGCCTGGTGTACCTGCTGCCCGACACGGCCCTGGGTTCGTGGCGAACGCGGTTTCAGCCGGCGCTGTACTTGCTGGAGGAGCGGCCCGACCGCGACCAGCGCCACGCGCCCAGCTTTGGGGGCGCGCACCGGGTGGTGGGCTCCGATAGTATGCTGCGGCAGGTGCTGCGCAGCCCCGCCGTGCACCTGGCGGCGCGCCCCTACCTGCGCGCCCGCCTGCTCGACCTGCTGGTGGGCGACTGGAGCCGCCGCGCCGACCAGTGGCGCTGGGCGGCGTTTCCGGCGGCGGGTGGCGGGGTGGTGTTCCGGCCCATTCCGCGCGACCGTGACCAAGCTTTTTTTCGCTTCGATGATGGCTGGCTGACGCGGCTTATCTCGTGGGTGCGGCCTCGTTACCAGACCTTTAACCCGAACTTAGTGCCGGCCGATGTGGGCCCGCTCACTGCCACGGCCCGCGCCCTCGACCACACGGCCCTGGCCCTGCTGCCCGAAGCCGCGTTTCTGGCCGAGGCCGACTCGCTGCGCCGCCGCCTGCCCGATGCCGTATTGCTGGCCGCCCTGCAAACCGTGCCCGCCGAGGTGCGCGCTCGCATGACCCAGGAGCTGCTACCCGCCCTGCGCGCCCGCCGCGACGCCCTACCCGTCGTGGCCCGCCGCTACTACGAGGTGCTGCAAGAAGCCGCCGTTGTCACGGGTACCGATGCTGCCGAGCGCTTTGAGCTCACCGGCGAAGGCCCCGGCCAACTGCGGCTGCGCGTGTTTGCCCGCCGTCCGGCCCGGCCCGACAGCCTGCTCGGCGAGCAGCACTACCACGTGCGCCGCACCACGCGCCTCAGCATCTACGGCCTGGGCGGCAAAGACGAGTTTATCCTGAGTGGGCGGCTGGCCCCCGGCTTTGGGGTACACCTGTATGGTGGGGCGGGGCGCAACGTGTTTTTGCAGCAAGACATGGGGCAGGCCGCCGGCCCCGGCTTCACCATTTATCCCGGCCCGGCCGACGACCTGGTGCAGGTGAGCCACACGGTGCGCGTAGTAGCGGAAGCCAGCGCACCCGCCACGGCTGCCGCCTGGGTCGCCAGCCAGTACCGCCTGCAACTAGGTAGCCGCCCGGTCAAGTAGGGGAGGTAGCGTGGACTCTGTGAGTCCGTGCGTAGGGTCTTCGTTCAACCGTATCCACGCGCGGACTCGCAGAGTCCACGCTACCTCGTGATAACCAACGGATTTACCCCATCTACGGTGCCTTGGCTGCTCAGTACCCGGAAGCGAGCAAATAATTCTTCCGAATACCAGCCTTCGCGGCGCGTGAGTTGAATTACCTCGCGGTGCTGCGCATCGCGGTAGGCGTAGTGCTGCATGGCCACGGCCGAGTCCCACACGCTAAAGGTGGCCTGCCGCACCAGCGGCAACTCACCCAGCCCAATAGCCAGCCGCAGTCCATCCGCGCCCACTAGCGCCCGGCTCGTGGGCTCGACGTAGCGCCAGAAGCGCGGTGCCCGCCGTAGCCGGATGCTGGCCCGCGTGAGCACCGCCACCGGCCCCGCGCCCTCCGCAGCAACATCTTCATAATCAAAAGGATTGCTGCCATCCCATAGGCCGTGCGAGCGCAGGGGCACCAGTACGGCGCGCCAGGTTTCGCGGCTGCGCTGCTCGTAACTGGCCCATAGCGGATGCTCCTCAAAAAAGGCGGTAGCGGCGGCCTCCGTTTCCCACACGGCCACCAGGCCGTAGCGGTCAAGATTCGGCAAAAAGCCAAAGCCATTGGCCGCGCCGCTGCCCAGCAGCTGAAAAAAACGGAGCCCCGGCAGCTTGCTTAGCAAGCGGGGCGAGGTGCCCATTTGGGCGAGGCCCCAGTACCGCTGGCCGGGCCGTAACGTGAAAAGAGTAAGCGTAGTAAACATGCGTATTGTTTAATCCGCTATTCCTGCCCTCTTGTTTCGTAGGAAGTGATTACTTCTTGCCAAAATTCGTTTTCAGCGTCCGGTACGCTGCGTAGCGTGCGCAAATAAGCATCAGCATCTTCTTTTAAATCAAGAAGCTTCGTCAGTAGCGCGGTAAATTCGAGGAGCGTAGGCGATACTTTCAGCGGCGTCCAGCTGCCGGCTCCATGGTAGGAGAAATACACGGGGTACCCCATTTCGCCTTCCGAAAAATCTACGTAGAAGGGGTCGTCGAAATAATTGGCGGCAATTAAATACCAAGTAGGTTGAAAATCGCCCGGCTGCGTGCCCGTCACATCCTCATCTGTTACCGCATTATATCGGTAGCCAGCTTGAAAATCATTAAAATTAGCAACAGTAGGGTAGTGGTCTGGCAAGCACATCTGGCCCACCTCAATTTGCTGCGTAATAAAAGCTTCAATTTCGGGCGGGATACGCATGTTTTCGGACTCAAAAATCAGGTAACAAGTTGTTTTCAGTTGGCGCAGTAAGAACGCGCTACGGCGCGTTTGTCGCTTGCTTGAAAATTGTATAAAGTATTAATAATAAATTGAAAATAAGAATGTTACTAATTATTTTATAAATTACTGATACCACGGTAACAAACCCAAAACAGCCACTGGAAATTCGATTAGAATTTCCAGTGGCTGTTCACATATAATTCCGATTTGCCAGTTAGCCATTCCTGCAACTACCCGCGTTAGGTATTACCTAAAAAACGAGGAATAATGGCAGACGGCGTAGCCGCTAGAACTAGCAATTACGTGCAAATCAAAAGCTGCTTAGAGCTTCACCTGGGCGTGCTCATTCACGTCGTCATCCTTGCTGGCTTCGCCAGTGATTACGGCGCGGGCGTAGCCGTAGGCCCGCGAAAGCACGCCGCTGGGCGAGTCCCAATACTCGGCCTTATCAATGGCGATTTTGAGAATCATGATGTTAGGGTCTTCCTTGCCTTTGGGAAACCAGGCGCGCATGTCTTCGCTCCACAATTCGGCAATTTTGGCCTCGTCGCGGTAGGCGCTGGCGTGGCCCGATACCGACACGTACACGTTGTCGCTGGGGTTGCCGTAGCTCAGGTTTACCTGGCTATCCTTTTTTACTTCGTACACCTTGGCCGACTCTTTATCGGTCAGGAATAGCAGCGAGCCATCGGCCTCAGGCTTGATGGTGGCCATGGGGCGGCTGTGCAGGGCATGCTCTTCGTCGAAGGTGGTGAGCATGGCAATGCGCACGTCCTTGATTTTTTCAAACAGTTTGCTGAGGTCGTGGGTGACCGGAGTTTTCGAATCAGACATGGGAAAGGAGAAGAAGGGAAATGAACTGGGGCCGGAGCCCGCAGCTACCCTAGCTTACGGCCGAACCCGCATCTGGTTTTGCGGTTGAAGCTAGTAGGCCGCCCGGGGTAGCTGCTTTTTCGCTTTGCTATGAATTTTTTGGCTCATCTACTGCTGGCTGGCCCACCGGCCGGCCCCGCCTACGCCGGCCAGTTGCTGGGGCAGTTTATTGCCGACTCGGTGCCCGGCCGCCGCTTCGAGGCGTACCCCGCCGCGGTGCAGGCCGGCATTCGGGCGCACCGCGCCATCGACACCTTCACCGACCAGCACCCCGTGGTGCGCCGCAGCACAGCCCGCCTGCGCACGGCCGGCACCGGCAAGTACGCCGGCGTGGTTTCCGACGTGTTTATGGACCACTTCTTGGCCCGCAACTTCCGCGAGTTTTCAACCGAGGCCCTGCCTGATTTTACGCAGCGCGTGTACGCACTATTAGCCATGCAGCAGGCCGATTTTCCGGCGCCCGTGCAGCACTTTTTTCCGTACTTGGTGCAGCACAACTGGCTGCTGCACTACGCTGAATTAGAAGGTATTGGCCGCGCCTTGCAGGGCCTAAGCCGCCGGGCGTCGCCCGGCTCGGGTATGGACACGGCGGTGCACGAGCTGGCCCGCCACTATGCCGATTACGAAGCCGATTTTCGGGAGTTTTTTCCGCAGCTGCAAGCCCACGCGGCTGGGCTACTAACCTAGCCGGCGGGCCGCTCCTGGCCGGGCTTGGCCGTGAGCTTGAGGTAGAGAATGATGCTGGCCAGAATGCCGCATATCAGGTTGGTAATTAAAATAGGCAGGTTGTCGATGAGCACCGCATACACGCCCCACAGGCAGGTGCCGGCAAACAGTATCAGGAACGTGGGTAGCGAGAGCGCGCTGGTATCGCGGGTTTTGATGGTGCGGTAGGCCTGGGGCACGTAGGCCACCGTGGTAAGCAAGGCAGCAATGTTGCCGATGATAGTAGCAAGCGTCATGCGGGCGGTGAATTAGCTAGTTTGGATAATGCAAGAACGTCATGCTGAGCTTGCCGAAGCAGCTCTACCACGCCGTTGGAGTTAAGTAATCCTTTCGGTGTGGTAGAGTTGCTTCGGCAAGCTCAGCATGACGTTCTTTTGGCGTGACGTGCCAGTTCAGCCTGATGTGCTGCTGATGGCCCGATTCTCAACTCAACCTAGTGCTGGTGGCCGCCGTCGCCGTGTGCGTGGCCGTGGGCCAGCTCCTCGGTGGTGGCGGGGCGCACATCCTGGATTTTGCCGTCGAAGTGCATCACCATGCCGGCCAGCGGGTGGTTGAAGTCCATCGTGATTTGCTCGTCGCCGATTTCGACTACTTTGGCCTGCATATGGTTGCCTTCGTTGTCGGCCATGGGCAGGTAGTTGCCTACTTGCAGCATCTCGCCATCAAGCTGGCCATCAATTTCAAATACTTGCTTTGGGATTTCTACTACGGCCTGTTGGTCGTAGTCGCCGTAGCCCTGCTCGGGCGTGAGCGAAAAGCTGAACGAGTCGCCGGGATTTTTGCCATCTAGCTGCTGCTCAAACTCTTCGGGCAGGCCGCTGTGGCCAAAAAGGAAGACCATCGGCTCATCGGCCTCGGCTTGCTCAACTAATACCTTTTGCTGGTTTTCGTCGGTTACGGAAAGGTCGTAGGTCAGGGTTACGACGGAATTTGGGGCAATGGCGGCCATGCGCAAGGGGTGGGTTAGTGGAGCCGCAAAGGTAGCAGCCGCGCCCACGTACGTCCACAAAAAAAGCTGCTACTAGCTGCTGGCGCAGGCCAGGCAGCGAGTAGCAGCTTTTTTCAACTGGTTGTTAAACAATAATTTATACGGAAATATTCTGCGCGGCTTCGATGATAAAGTCAGCCACGGCGACGGGCTGCGACAGCACCAGCAAGTGGCTGCCGGCGCTACTGCGCACGGTAGCGTCAATGTGCTGTGCGCTAGCGCGTTGCAGGTCGGGGTTCACCGTGCGGTCGTCGGTAGCTACCAGGTACCAGCTCGGCTTAGTCTGCCAGGCGGCGGTGGTCACCTTATCGGCGGCGGCGGCGGCAGCCAGCGGCTGCTGGGTAGCCAGAAATAGCTGCTGCTCGGCGGCGCTCAAATCGGGGCCGAGGTCGGCGGCCAGGCCCTCGGGCGTGATGGTGAGGAAGCCGGCCGCGTCGGGGCGCAGGTTTTGGCCGCCGGCCGGGGCGGGGCCCACGCCAGCCGCGTCTTGCAGCGACTGACCCGCTTTGGGGGCGTAGGCAGCCACGTAGGCCAGGCCGGCCACGGCTGGGTCGTTGCCGGCTTCGGTGATGACTACGCCGGCCCACGAGTGGCCCACCAGCAGCACTGGTCCGCCCAGCCGGGCAATAGCCCGCTTGGTGGCGGCCACATCATCGGCCAGCGAGGTGAGGGGGTTTTGTACCGCTACCACTTGTAGGCCAGCAGCTTGCAGCAGCGGGATAACCTTGCGCCAGCTAGAGCCATCGACCAGGCCTCCGTGCACCAATACAATATTTTTGACTCCCTGGGGAGTGGAGGTTGACGAAGATTCAGCCACGGAAATGAATAAGTTAAAAAATTGAAAATGTATGGGTTAGCTTAATTGGCGGCTTTGTCGGCTAGGTTGGCCAGTGCCTTGTCGATGGCGGCGGCTATAGTGGCCAACTTCGGGTTGTCGTACTGGGCCATCACGGGGCTGATTTGGTCGTAGGTGACCTTGGTTACGCCGTCCTTGTCCTCGTACACGTAAATCTTGGTGGGCAGGTATAGGCCAACTTCGGGGCCGCCGGCTTCGAGCAACTTGCGGGCCGTGAGGGGGTTGCCAATTACGAAGAGTACGGCTTTCATGCTAATCGGCACCCGCGACATCACCTTGCCCCAGTTGAGCAAACCCACGTTGATGAAGTTGCTGCGGCCGGCCAGGAAGGTCATTTCCTCCTCAAACTCGGCGAAGTCCTTGCTGGCGCTGAGCTTGTCGCCGAGCACTTCGGTGCTGGCCCGGCCCATCTCGGCCTGAATATCTTTAATGGCCTGCGCAAAGGACTTGGCCGACGTGAGCACGATGTGCGCGTTGGTGAAACTGGTGGTGGACATGGGATAAAAAAGGAGGTCGTTGAAACACCACAAATTGCGGTGCGTCAACGACCTCCTTACGGACTATAATGTTTACCTATGCCCTAATCCTGTAACTCCCAGGCGGTGCGGTAGCCGCCCACGCGCTCCACGTATTCCAGAAAAGCCTTGTAAAACGGATGCGAGCCCAGCGTAGACGAGTCGCCCACGAGCAGCAGCTTTTTGCGGGCCCGCGTCATGCCCACGTTCATGCGCCGGATATCGGAGAGGAAGCCGATTTCGCCGTGCGAGTTGCTGCGCGTCAGCGATATAGCGATAATATCGCGCTCCTGGCCCTGGAAGGAATCCACGGTACCCACGCTCAGTTGGCGGTGCAGCATGAGGCCGCTGAGCTCGTCGTTTTCCTCCACAGCGTCCTTCAAATAGTTGATTTGGGCGCGGTAGGGGGCAATTACGCCGATGCTGAGCGGGTCGTCTTCGTGGTCGGCCTGGTCGTAAGGCTCCAGTAGCTGCGCCAGGCGCTTGAGCAGCAGGTCGGCTTCCTCGGGGTTAGCCGTGGAGCGGCTCTCCGGAATGGTAATCTCCTGAAAGCCAAAGCCGGCCGTGTCCAGAAACTCCATCGGCAGGTCGGGGGCGAAGCGCAGGTCGTAGGCTTCCAGGCCATTGTGGGCCACGGTGGGCGCAGCCACCAGGCGGCCATCATAAAACTGCTCGGAGCTGAACTGCATAATCTGCTCGTGCATGCGGTACTGCACTTGCAGCATGCGGCTGGCCTCGGGCTGCCGCTTGATGCCTTTTTCAAACAGTGTTTCGCGCAGGCCATCGCGGGCCGCTTTTTCGCTTTTTACGGTGGGCGGCAGCTGCTGGTGGTCGCCGGCCAGCACTACGCGCTGGGCCTTCGAAATGGGTATCCAGCAGCCCGGCTCCAGGGCCTGGGCGGCCTCGTCGATGAAAACGGTTTCGTAAGTGAGGTGGCGGATATTGCGGTTGCTCGCGCCTACCAGCGTGCAGGTAATTACCTGTACCTGTTCGAGTAAGTCCTCCGTAATGTAGCGCTCCAAGCCGTCGGCCTCCTGGTGCATAGCCCGCGATTCTTCCTTGAGGTGGCGGCGCTGCTCGCGCTCTTCCCAGCCAAAGGTGCGGGTTTGCTTGCTGGCCAGCTCGCGGTATTGCTCGGCCGTTTGGCGCAGCGAGCGCAGCTCGCCGTAGCGCTTGTGGGCCATCACCTGGGCATCGAGCGTGTGCTCCAGCAGCAGGTCCGACACGCGTGAGGGGTTACCCATGCGAATGACGTTGACGCCGCGCTCGGCCAGCTTCTCGGTGAGCAGGTCCACGGCCGTGTTGCTGGGCGCGCACACCAGCACGCGGCGCTCGCGCCGGATGGTTTCCAGAATGGCCTGCACCAGCGTGGTAGTTTTGCCCGTGCCGGGCGGGCCGTGGATAATGGCCACGTCCTGAGCTGCTTGCACATGGCGCACGGCCGCCAGCTGGCTTTCGTTGAGCGGGCTGGGGTAGAAGAGGTCGTCGGCTTTTTCCTGGCGGAAGCGGGCGGGCTTGGCCCCGAGCAGAATGTCGCGCAGGTCGGCCAGGCGGTCGCCGTAGGCGCCCATTACCTTGCCCAGCGCATAGTCCATTTCGCGGTAGCTCACCTCATCAAAGGTGAGGTCGATGCCCAGCTTGCCGCCCTCGTGCACCCAGTCGGGCAGGTCTTCCTTGGTGGTGGCCAGCAGCAGCTTGTTGCGCCGCACGCTGGTAATCACGCCGCTAAGCGTGGGCCGGTCGGTGGCCGAGCGGCCGGGCACGTTGCCAAACAGCGACGCGTTTTTGCCCACCTGAAACAGGTGCAGGCCCTGCTGCCCGGCGGGCCGCTCCAACTCAATCACGACTTTGCCGCCGAAGCCCACGTCTTCCTTGGTAATCGTGACGGGGTACCAAGTGAGGCCGCGCTGCTGGCGCTCCTGAATGCTGGCCTTGGCGTTTTTGAGCTTAAACTGCGCTAAATCTTCTTGTTGCTCTAGCTTGAGCAATGCCTGCACGCGGCGCAGCTCCTTCTCAATGGCGTAAGGCTCGGCGTGGGGGAGGGTACTATCGGTTGACAAAAGACAGGGAGTAATTTTCGTTGGAAGAGTAACAACGAAAAAGGCAAATGAGTGGCCGAAGGTCGGCATTAATTGGGCAAGCTGGCCGGGCGAGTACTTTAGCCCGCTCAGTTTGCCCTTCTTTCTACTCCCCAGTTAATGTCTATGTCTGCACTCTCTCCGGCGGCTGCCGGCTCAACCGCTATTCCCACCCTGGAGTGGGCCGAATATCAATGGCAAGGCACCATTGCGCTTCCCGAGTGGGAAGCCTTCAACCTAGGCCGGGGTGCCTGGAAAGCCGTGCGGGCCGCCACCAACGCCCGGCGGCGTAAGCGCGAGAAATACGCCGGCCAGGAGCGGGATATTTATGGCCCAAATGATGGCCCGCTGGAATTGCACGTAGATGCACTCGACGAAGAAAAGCCCCTGCCGCCCAGCCCCGAGCAAGTACGGGCCTACGAATGGCTGTTGGCCCACGAAAGCGAGCTGCTGCAAGCCACGCTGGCTTATTTTCATCAGCACTGGTGGACTATCCTGCTCACCTACGACCACAGCGACGACGATGCCAACCGCCACAGCCTGCCCTTCAAGCTGCGCACCCCCGCAGAGCTGTGCGGGCTAATTGAGCTGCACAGCGTCTACATCAAGGAAAAGCACACTGGCGGTGTAGCTCACATTGGGTTGGCCCTGAGCTGCGACTGGGACACCGAGCATGGCCTGGGCGTGTACACCTGCCGCAGCGAAGTACTGGGCTTTGGCAGCGGCGACCTAGCGTTTGGCGAATTAGACAGCGCTTTTGAGCTGGATGAAGAGGAAGAGGAATAGTGGCCAGCAGCCCAAGCGCACTAATCTGCTGCCCAGGCCCGCGCTTCCAAAATGGATGTGAAATGCCGGAATTCGTAGTTTAGGCCCGGTATGGCGGTCTGGTACATGCCATCAATAATGAGCCGGTTAAGTACTTGCTCCGATTCGAGGTGCGCGAAGCGGAGTACGCCCAACTCGTTGAGCGGCACCAGCATCTCAGTGTGCGTCCACTCCAGGTCTTTGGGGCGCACGGCTCCTAGGCGGCGGTCGTCGGCTACCCAGCCCGTCACGTGGTGCAGCCGCGCCAAGCGCAGCGCCTCGGTAAGCGCCAGCCGAAAATCGTTGCTGCCGGCAAAGCCCAGCCACTCGGTTTCGAGCACGGTGCGCTGGCCACTGGTATGCAGCAATAGGTTGAGAAAATCGTAGGAAGCGAGGGTCTTAGTCATTGGTAAAGAGCAGCTTATTCTTCCCGGTGCACAGTGGTGGGGTTAAAGGCCGGCACGCACACCGACCAGTACTCGCACTCGGCATCAAACGGGTTGGAGTAACGCACCCGCGCCCCGGCCCGAATCAGCAGCGACTCGCCGGCTTGCAGCTCTACCTCGTCGCCGTCGATTTCGAAGCGCTTGCGGCCGCGTACTACAATGGTAATCTCGTCAAATTCAGGGCGTTGATGGGGCTCGCTCCACTGCGGCGGGGCCACCATGTGGGCCACGCTATACGCGGCCGTGTGGGAGCTGGCCAGGCCAATGTGCTCCTCAATGAGCTTGCCATCGGTGGTGGGCACGCGAAATGGCTGGGGGTTACGGAAGTATTTTTTATCGGCCGACATGGCAAAGTAGGGGAAAGCGGAAAAATTAAAATCAGGGCCGGGTGGGGCAGGGCCCCGGCCGAAAGCTGCGCAGGCCCGCGTTGCGGGCAACGCAGGCGTTGGCATAAGTGAGGCCATTGCAGCCGCACACCGGCTCGTACTCCATCGTGCAGATACCGTTGGGGTTAGCACGGCTGGCATCGAGGCAGTCGATGGCGGGCGGCGTTTGGTGCGTCAACCGCGGCTGGCAGCCGCCGCTAGCTACCAGCAAGGGCCCTAATAGCAGGTATGTGAAAGCCGAATGAATACGCATGGGTCCTTATACGGGGAGCCGGCCGCGAAGGGAAACCTCAACTGGCTGATGGCACACTAATTTCAGGCCTGGCCTCAACCTCCCGGCCCGGCCCCCGTATAGCTGCCCATATCCGGGCTGACGGCCACCTACCGTGCCGGCCCCGGCCTCCTCACCTTACCATTTTTCTATTCCTTCTCATGTCGTACCGCGAAGAAGATAACAAAGCAGGCAAAATCATTATCGCCGCCCTCGCTGGCGCTGGCGCTGGCATCCTGGCTGGCATTTTGCTGGCTCCGGACAAAGGTTCGGCCACGCTCGAAAACTGGAAAGACTCGGCTAAAGGCTACGGTGGTCAGTTGAGCGACCAGTTCAACAAGTACAGCGCTGACCTCGAAACGAAATTCAAAGGCTTGTCAGACAAGCTCGAAGACCTCGGCATTCTGGGTGCCGGTGGTGCCCTCAACATTGGCGGCAACTGGGACGAAATCAAAGGCAAGCTGAAGCAGCAGTATGCGCAGCTCACCGATGAGGACCTGACCTACGCCGAAGGCAAAGGCGACGAACTGCTTGGCAAGCTGCAAGACAAGCTGGGCAAAGGCAAGTCGGAAATCACTAAGCTCATCAATGATTTGGTGGGCAAAGGCGGTGACGTAGCCGACAAAGCCAAGGATGCCGCCAGCAAAGGCGTTGACGCTGCGAAAGATGCTGCCGACAAAGGTGCCGATGCTGCCAAAGATGCCGTAAACAAAGGCGCTGACGCTGCGAAAGACGCTACCAAATAAGCAACGCATAGCTTCGGCTAACAGAATAAAAAGCCTCGTACCTTTCAGGACGGGGCTTTTTTGGGCTCTGGCCTAACCACCGGTGCGCTTCCCGCGTTAGCCTACCCAAGTTCTCCTAAATCCTCCACTAAAGCTGTTTTCACCCATGCCCAACGACAACGGAAAAGTCATCGTCTCGCTCATCGCCGGGGCCACCGCTGGCATCTTGGCCGGACTGCTACTGGCCCCCGAAACCGGCGACGAGGCCCGCGCCGGCCTGCGCGAGTCGGCCCGCAAGTGGTGGGCCGACAGCCTTGGCAAAGCCCACGATGCCTTGGGCAAGGCCAAAGACGCCGCTGCCACCCCCAACGCCAGCGCCGCCGTGCGTGAAGACCGCCAAGCGGCCGATGCGCTGTTTAACTCCATGGGCAACGCGGAGCCGGGCGACCTAGCTACGCCCGCTGGCAATGGCCGGTCGGTGGCTGGCGATGAAGACTACGACTCGCGCGATGACCTCGACTACGACGGCGATGCCGGTGAAGGCCGCCACCGGGCGATGTAAGCACTTGGTAGTAAAGTTTTTGCTGCCAGCGCAACCTATCACGGATGCCCGCGTAAAACTCCCTACAAACGGCTTAATCGAAGCCCGCTGTGCTACCAGCAAAATTGCCGGTCGTAGGAGCTTCTGCCAGTGTTGGTTAAACATACTGGTCGTAAAATCAGATGGCCCATCGCACACTTCTGGTATTGAAGCGGCTTTGTACTAAGCTGTTCGTAAAAAAGGCCCGCTACCCTTTGTTGGTAGCGGGCCTTTTTTTGGCTCCGGGTGCTAGGGCTTCGTTAGGAAGCGTTGGGCTGGGCTTTGTCCTGCGCCACCACTTCGGGGCGCATCTGCGGGAAAAACAGTACGTCCTGGATGGAGTGCGAGTTGGTCATAATCATGCTCAGGCGGTCGATGCCGATGCCCAAGCCCGCGGTCGGCGGCATGCCGTACTCCAGGGCGCGCAGGAAGTCCTCGTCGAGTACCATGGCCTCGGTGTCGCCGCGCTTGCCCAGTTCCAACTGGTCTTCGAAGCGCTGGCGCTGGTCGATGGGGTCGTTGAGCTCGGAGAACGCGTTGCAGATTTCCTTGCCGTTGCAGATGGCTTCAAAGCGCTCCACGAGGCCGGGGTGGTCGCGGTGCTTCTTGGCCAGCGGCGACATCTCCACTGGGTAGTCGGTGATGAAGGTGGGCTGGATAAGTTTGGGCTCCACGTGCTCACCAAAAATCTCGTCAATAATCTTCGACTTACCCATGCTGGGGTCGAGGCCCACGTGCAGCTTGGTGGCCGTTTCGCGCAGCGTGGCTTCGTCCATCTCACCGATGGCTACGCCCGTAAATTTCTCGATGGCCTCAAACATGGTGTAGCGCTGCCAGGGCCGCTGGAAATTGATGAGGTTGTCGCCCACCTGCACCTCGGTTTTGCCGTGCAGCGCCATGGCCACGCGCTCTACCATTTCCTCCACCAGGTCCATCATCCAGTTGTAGTCCTTGTAGGCTACGTAGAGCTCCATCTGGGTGAACTCGGGGTTGTGGAAGCGCGACATGCCCTCGTTGCGGAAGTCCTTGGAGAACTCGTACACGCCGTCGAAGCCGCCTACAATCAACCGCTTGAGGTACAGCTCGTTGGCAATGCGCAGGTACAGCGACATATCCAGCGTGTTGTGGTGCGTTTTGAAGGGCCGGGCCGCCGCGCCACCGTAGAGCGGCTGCAAAATCGGAGTTTCTACTTCCAGGTAACCCTTGTCGTTCAGGTAGTTGCGCATGGCTTGCACCAGCTGCGTACGTTTGATGAACGTCTCGCGCACTTGGGGGTTCACCACCATGTCCACGTAGCGCTGGCGGTAGCGCTGCTCGGGGTCGGTGAAGGCGTCATATACCACTTTTTCGCCCGTGGCTTCGTCAATTTTCTCCTTTACCACCGGTAACGGCCGCAGAGACTTCGCCAATAATACCAGTTCCTTCACGTGGATGGACGTTTCGCCCACCTGCGTCACGAACACGTGGCCCTTCACACCAATGAAATCACCCAGGTCGAGCAACTTCTTGAACACGTTGTTATACAACGTTTTATCTTCACCAGGGCAAATTTCGTCGCGGTTCACGTAGAGTTGGATGCGGCCCGACGAGTCCATGAGTTCGGCAAACGAGGCCTTGCCCATCACGCGCGACGACATGAGCCGGCCCGCCAGCGACACCTCCTGGAAGTTATTCAGCTCGGGGTGGTAATTATCGTGAATTTCCTGGGCGGAGAAATTCACGTCGAAAAGCTCGGACGGATAGGGGTTGATGCCCAGCGCTTTAAGGTCGTCGAGCTTCTGGCGGCGCAGGATTTCCTGCTCACTGAGATGGTGCATAAAATCGCAGATTTTGCTGATTGGGCAGATGCCGCAGATTCAGGCGGCGTAGCTGGCAATGACAGCTTTAAGGTAGAGACACGCCCCTTAGGTAAGGGAAGCCTCCATGAATGGTGTAGTTGCAAAAGTAAGCCATGAAAAAAGCCGTTCCGATAAATCGAAACGGCTTTTTGAATAAGTCAGGCAGCTAGTAAAATAAAATACGGACAGAAAATACAATTCAGAAGAAAGCCGTCTGAATCTGCGGCATCTGCTCAATCAGCAAAATCTGCGATTTTAGGCGGCCATTTTCAGTTCGGGCTCCGGCTCGGTACCGAGCAGCGTGGGCTGCACGCGGGTGCGCAGGCGCTCCTGCACAAAGCCGTGCTGCAAGTGGGTGGGCAGCTCGCGCACCAGCTGCTCGTAGCGCTCCAGGCCCAGGGCCTTGGCCACGTAGGTCTCGTGGATGCCGTTGAGGTAGCTCACAATACCTAGCAACGAGCTGTGAAACAGGCGGAAGTCGATATCGGCCTCCACGTAGCGCTCAATCTCGCGGCTGCTCTGCGAGATGCGCAGGCGACCCAGCAAATCGAAGATGGTGGTGTAGCCCAGGCGCCAGGTAATCTGCTGCCAGTGGGCGGCCGTCCACTTATCGAGCGGCTTGCCCGTCTTCTGGCTGCGAATAGCGGTGTTGGGGTTAGCCTGTACGGTCTGGCGCACGGTGATAGCCTTCTGCTTGCGGGTGGTGCGCAAAAACTGGCCAATCTGGGCCTGGGCGTCAATCTCCTGCGAGGCAATGTGCAGGCCGGCCTTGTAGCCCGCCAGCGGCAAGCGGTGAATGTTGAAGTCACCGTAAGCCCCAGCTGCATAGAACGATACGGGGCGCGGGTAGGCGTTCTTCACTACCAGGCGGCCCACCTCGCGGCGAATCACCTGGGCGTTGTTGGAGCGTACGCCGGTAGTATATAAGAAGGCTTGCAAGCCCGAAAGGATGGTATGGTACGCCTGCGGGAAGGTCCAGTGCAGCGCATTGCGCAGGAAGTTCTCATCGCCCAACTCAGCGGTGGCACGCAGCGCATACTCGGTGCTCCAGCACGAATGCAGCAGCTTGGTGAGGGCCGTAGCGTCGGTCTCGGTCAGCTCGGCTTGGTGCTGGCGGAAATAGGGGAGGTGCACCAGGCCACCCAGCGGGCTTTCGCCGTCCTGAATGTGCGAGCTGAGCGCAAAGAAATAGTTGAGAAACACTTGGGCTGGAATGGAGCGGCGCCAGGTTTCGTCGGCCAAGCGCTGTTGCTCCTGCTCTTCGGGAGTGAGCATGGCTTCGGCGGGCGAGATAGCCATTACCGGGGCCGAATACGTCTCGGCCGGAATGAGCGGGATAATGCGGGCTTCGGGTTTCATCGTCATACCAGGTAAACTGCTAGCCAAGATTTTTAGTTGCGTTTTGCTAAAGATATTTCAGGCGATTTACTAAATTTATTAGTGGCTCCGCGCGGGTGTTTCTAGCCCGCAGATGGCGCAGAGGTTTTCGCAGAACGCAGAAGCTAACGGCGCAAAAAAAGCTCCTGAGCCAACGGCCCAGGAGCTTTTAAATACAACTAATCAACTAACATCAGCGCCGTTCGAATCTGCGAAATCAGCACAATCTGTCTAAATCTGCGATTATTGTTGTTCGTCCTTGATAACGTTCACAGCTTCACCCAAGGTGATGTCCTTGTTGAGACCGCGGGTGAAACGCATGGCGCGGTTCACCTTCACCGAGTCGCCGCCGAGAGCGGTACGGTCAGCAGTGAGGGCGGCCAGAGCCAACGGCGTGGCGGTTTTCTGAATAGCTTCGTACTTGTCCGACTCCGCCTTGAGTTGGTGCTGCATATCGCGGAACTTGTCGAGCTTGAGCGAAACCACCGTTTCGTCCTTGCGCTTGCGCAGGCTCTGCACCAGCTCCGTCATTTGCTGGAAGGCGGGGCTGGCGGCCACGCGAGCCTTGCTGTTGGCTTCAAGCTTGGTGTAGTTGGGCTGGTCGTCCCAGGGGCGGTAGCTGGCGGGCTTAATCTCGTCCCACTTCAGCGGGAAGTCCGACTCCTTTTCGCCTTGGTCGAGGTACGAAAGCACGTCGGGCAGCACGATATCCGAAGCCACGCCCTTGAACTGGGTCGAGCCGCCGGTGACGCGGTAGAACTTCTGCATCGTGAACTTGAGCGAGCCAAAGGGCTTCAGCGAAGCCAACTCATTAGGCAGCGCCTCATCAAGGTCGATAATGCGCTGCACCGTGCCCTTGCCATAGGTGCTGGTCGAGCCCATGATGATGCCGCGCTTGTAGTCCTGGATGGCAGCGGCCAGAATCTCGGAGGCCGAGGCGCTGTACTTATTCACCAGCACCACGAGCGGGCCGCTGTACTGCACGCGGGGGTCCTTGTCGTTGAGCACGTTGGTTACGCCACGGCTGTCGTGCACCTGCACCATGGGGCCGCTGGGCATGAAGAGACCGGCCATTTCCACGGCATCGTTGAGCGAGCCGCCGCCGTTGGTGCGCAGGTCGAATACTACGCCTTTCACGCCTTCGGCGGTAAGCTTGGCGAGTTCTTTCTTCACATCGGCGGCCGAAGAGCGCCCGCCGTTGTCGTTGAAGTCAGCGTAGAACGCCGGTAGGCGCAGGTAGCCGATTTTCACGCCACTCGGGTCGTTGATAACCGCCGATTGGGCATAGGTATCTTCCACCACCACCACGTCGCGGATGATTGGAATTACTTTGGTCGAGCCATCAGCTTTCTTCACCGTGAGGCGTACTTCCGAGCCTTTCTTGCCCCGAATAAGCGTCACTGCTTTATTCGTGTGCCAGCCCTCGATGCTCACGGGCTCGGTAGCGCCCTGGGCCACGCGCAGGATGGCGTCACCCTTTTTCAACTCACCCTGGCGGAACGAGGCCGAGCCGGGTACAATGTCCTCAATATAAATCAGGCCTTCTTTCTCACGCAACGTGGCGCCGATGCCCTCAAAGCGGCCCGTAAGCTGAATATCAAACTCCTGCTTTTCGCGAGGGGCAAAGTATTCGGTATGAGGGTCATATGTATTGGCAATTACGTTGGCGTAGTTGCTGAGAATCTCGTTGGTATCGGGCTGGTCGGCAAACTGCTCGTCGTAGTATTTCAGTACGCGCTTGCGGGCCTCAATCTCCATTTGGGCGGGCGTGCGGTCGGGCTCGATGGTAGCGGGCTCCTTGGCCAGGCTGGCCACGCGCGAGCGGTCGTGGCGCTTGTCCTGCTCGTCCATCATCTCGGCCACGCGGGTCAGCGTTTCGTACTTGAGCAGCTTGCGCCACTGCTCGCGCTGGTCGGCGGTGTTGGTGGGGAAGGTGGCCTTCTCAAAATCAGTCTGAATGGTCTCGTCGGCGTCGAACGTGAACGGCTTGGCCAGCAGCTCGTGGGCGAGCGCCTGCATTTGCTTGCTGCGGTCGGCCATGAGCTTGGTGCTCAGGTCCAGAAACTCGTGGGTGCCGCGCTTGGTTTCGTCGTCGATATCGGTCTGGTACTTAGTCAGCTGCGTAACGTCGGACTGCAACAGAAATTTCTTGCGATAGTCTAGGCGCTTGAGCGCCAGCTCAAACACGCGCTTGCTGAAGGCATCGTCGACGCGCTCGGGCTGGTAGTGGGCCTGCGAGAGCCCCTGCACAATGGTACCCACCAACACCTGCTCTTTGCTAGGTGCTGCCTGCGGGCCGCTGTGCTCGTAGAAGCGATAGGATGCCAGCCCGAATACGGCGGCAACCAGGCCGGCGTAGGAGCCAACTTTGAGGCGGGGGGAGAACATTTCGAAGATAATTAGGAAGAAGGCCAAATGTAGGGGCCAAGATGCGCCAAGTTGCACGACCTAGGCTTAAGTACGGTAAAAACGTCGATGGAGACGCGATTAGTGCCGCCTAATCCAACTGTTGTGCCGTAATTCCGGCGAATTCCGCCGGTTTGTCTATTGAATCTGCCTTTAAGCCCCTTTGCTGTGAATACTACTGCTATCCGCGCCGCCCTGCTGGGCTTGGCCGTGGGCGATGCCCTGGGCGTGCCCGTTGAATTTATCAGCCGCGAAGTTCGCCAGGCTGACTACGTGACGGGGCTGCGCGGCTACGGCACCCACCGCCAGCCGCCCGGCACCTGGTCCGATGATTCGTCGCTCACGTTTTGCCTGGCCGAAACGCTGGCCCTGCCTGGCGGGCTAACTGAGTTGCCGGACCTGGCCGACTTTGGCCGGCGCGCCATTAACTGGCTGGATAACAGCTACTGGACGGCCACCGGCGAAACCTTCGACGTGGGCAATGCCACGCGCAGCGCCATTTACAGCCTCAAGCAGGGCGTGCGCCCTAGCCAGGCCGGCCCGCGCTCCGAGCACGACAACGGTAACGGGGCGCTTATGCGAATTCTGCCGCTCGTTTTTCACCAAACCTGGCAGGCCGAAACCCTGGATATGGATGCGGCCTGGTCCCTGACCGAAGCCGTGGCCAGCGTTACGCACGGCCACCCGCGCTCCACGCTGGGCTGCTTTTTATACTTATTGGTAGCGCGGGGGGTGGCAGCGGGGCTGGCGCCCAAAGAAGCGTATGCGCAAATGCGCGCGCTCGCAACTCCTTGGCTACAAAGTGGTAGTATTCCGGCAGTTGTTGAGGATGCGCATTACCGGCGAGTGCTCGATAATTCGCTGCCGGCGGTAGCTGAATCCAAAATCGGCTCCTCCGGCTACGTGGTGCACACCCTCGAAGCCGCGCTCTGGTGCCTGCTGCGCCACGACACCTATGCCGCCACGGTGCTGGCCGCCGTGAACCTCGGCGACGACACCGATACCACTGGCGCGGTAGCCGGCGGCCTGGCCGGCCTGGCATATGGCGAGGCTGGCATCCCGGCCGAGTGGCTGGCCGGGCTGGCGCGCCGCGCCGACATCGAGGACCTGGCCCAGCGGCTGGCGGCGGCCGGCTAGTGCTACTCGCCGCCGACGGCGGCCAGGGCTTTTTGGGTGGTGAGGGTGGCCCCGGCGCTGGCTACCATCACCAGGGCCACGGCCAGCCACTGGCTGAGGGTGAGCTGCTCACGCAGAAAAAGCCAGCCGCAGAGCGCCGCCGCGGCTGGTTCCACGCTCATCAAAATACTGAATGTGCGCGTGGGTAATGACTTGAGCGCCTGCATCTCCAGCGTGAAAGGCAGCGCGCTGGACAGCAGCGCCAGCGCCGCGCCCAGTGCCAGCAGGCGCGGCGTGAGGGCCGCCACCTGCCCGCTGCCCAGCCCAAACGGCAGCACCGCCAGCGTGGCAAACAGCATGCCGATGGCCACGGCCGTATTGCCGGGCAGCACCTCGGCCACGCGCCCGCCCAGCACAATGTACACCGCCCAGCAGCCGCCCGCCGCCAGCGCAAACAGCATCCCCACCACATCAATGCCGTGGCCGCCCCAGGGCGCAATGAGCGCAATGCCCACGCCCGCCAGCAGCGCCCACAGCACATCGAGCCAGCGGCGCGAGCCGGCCAACGCCACCAGCAGCGGCCCCACAAACTCCAGCGTGACGCCCAGCCCCAGCGAGATGCGGGCTAAGGCGCAGTAAAACAAGAAGTTCATGGCCCCCAGCGCCAGGCCGTAGGGCACCACGGCCCGCCACTGCGGGGCCCGCAGCTCACCCAGCCGGGGCCGCACCGCTACCAGCAGCATCAGCGCCGACAAGCCGATGCGCAGGCTGGCCGTGCCCGCCGCCCCCATCACCGGAAACAGCCCCTTGGCAATGGCCGCGCCGCCCTGCACGCTGATAATGGCTAAGAAAACCGCCGGCACGGGCGGCAACGAAAAACGGGTAGCGTTGGGCATAATGGCCACAAAGCTAGCCCTCATCACCCGCCGTTTTAGCCCATTAAGGCCTGAATGTGCTCAGCCAGCACCGCGATGATGTGCAGGATTTCCTCGTGCGTGGAGGCCTGGTACGATTGCGCGGCGGGGCTGTCGGGCTGCTCTTCCCAGCTGGCCAGGGCGGCCAGGGTTTCGAGGCGCGTGACGGAGGTTTCGATGCGGGCGTACACGCTGGCCCACAGCTGCTGGTTCCAGATGGGCTGCTGCAGCAGGTGCAGGCGCAGGTCGAGCAGGCTCATCACCACGCCGGCCAGGCGTTGCAGCAGGTCAGCCTCGGTGGGGCTGAAGGTGCGGGGCTTGTGGTCGATAACGCACAGTACGCCAATGGAATAGCCGGCCGGCGTGCGCAGGGCGCTGCCCGCGTAAAAGCCCAGGTTGAGGCGCTGCACCAGCGATGGGTTTATCAGGTCGCAGGGCTCGGCCTTCAGGTCTTCAAAAATGCTGATTTCGTCGTGCAGCATGGCCACCGAGCACAGGGTTTCCCAGCGGTTGACGCGGTCCAGTTCGGGGTCGAGGCCATAGTTGAGGCCGAAGCGCACTTCCTCTTCCTCCACAAACGCCACAATGCCGATGGGCACGTTGAAGAGCTTGGCCGTGAGGCGCACCAGCTCCGAAAACGTTTCGTCCCGCATCGTATTAAAGAGTTGGTACGGGCGTAGGGCTTCGAGGCGTAGCTCCTCGGTGAGCGGCGTCAGGGTAACAGGGTTTTTCACAGAAATAAGATAAAGTAGGACAAATATAAGGGGTAAGCGCGTATTTCGTGAATAATCGCCTTATCAGCCAGCCTGATAATGGTTATGGGAAGTTGAGGTTAGTATGCTGGCTAAGCCAGCAGGTGCGGCCGCTCCTGGTACACTTTCCACAAAAACTCACCACACAGAGCGTTGGTTTCGGGCGACTGGGCGCGGAGAGAGCGGGCCAGGTCGTTTTTGTGAAATGTCTCGGGCAGGTAGTCGGTGCCCGCGTGCGCGGCGCGCAGCTGCTGCACGCAGGCTTTTATTTCGGCGTCATCGGTGCTGGTGAGGCCGCGCATCACGAGGCTGAGCGGCCAAATCTGGTTGGGGCCACTGCGCGGGCTGCCAATGCCCTCGCCCGCCGAGCCCTTGTAAAAGAAAGGGTTAGCTGCCGAAAGCACCAGCCGGCGGGTGTTTTGGTAGGTGGGCTCGTTGAGGAGCACGGCCCCTAGGTAGGGCAGGGCCAGCAGGCAGGGCACGCTGGCCTCATCCAGCACCGCGTAGCCGCCGTAGCCATCGACCTCGTAGGCGTACACGGGGCCAAGCGCGGGGTGCGTCACCACGGCGTGCTGGCGCAGCGCCACGGCAATCTCATCCGACAGCGCCAGGCATTCCTGGGCGGCCGGGCCATCGTGGGCAATATCAGACAGCATCAGAAACACCTGGCGCAAGGCACTGACGGCGAAGAAGTTGCTGGGTACCACAAAGGGCAGCCGCGCGGCCTCCCCGCTGGGCCGGAAGGCCGAAGCAATAAGGCCCACCGGCCGCGCCGGGTAGCCATAGCCGCCGAGGGGCTGGGTATCGGCGGCGCTGAGGGCCGGGCACTGGTAGTGGTAGGGGCCGGGGCCAGCCTTGCGCTGCTGCTCCCGAAAGGTGCTCACCGTCAGGGCAATGGCCCGCCGCCAGTCGGCATCGAAGGGCTGGTCATCACCGGTTGTTTTCCAGTACTGGTAGCCCAGCCGGATGGGGTAGCACAGCGAATCAACGGCCCACTTGCGCGCCTGCACGCCGGGCGGGCCCTCGCCCACGCGGGCCAGGTCGGGGTAAAATGCGTTGGCGTACGGGTCGCGCAAGATGCACTGCGTCTGGCGGTTGAGGACGCCAGCCACCAGCTGGCGCAGGGCCGCGTCCTGCTTCACAAATTGCAAGTAGGGCCACACCTGGGCCGCACTGTTGCGCAGGCTCATAGCATCGCCGTCGCCGGTGCCCACGTACGTATCGGGCCGGCCGGCGCGGGTGCCGGGCGTCACGGTGGTGTCGAGGGGGTTGGCAAGGCAGTTGCCAAAGAGCCAGCCCAACTCGGGGTCCTTCACCTGACGCTGAAACTCCCGGATGGCCGCCTCCACGGCTTGGCTTTGGAACCGGCGCTGGCTGGCCACGGGGCGCACCACGGGCAGAGCCGGCGCGGCGGTGGCTCGCAGCGGCAGTGGTAGTAAGGGGCTGAGGGCCAGCAGGCTAGTGCCCTGCACAAACGCGCGGCGATTCATAGCTACTAAATAGGCAGCGCGTAACGCGGCCGATGCCCTTGGCCCGGCCGCCACCTTAGCCAGAGAGTGTACCCGGCAAAGATGCAGCAAAAAGCAAAAGCCAACAACCGGGCTTGCCGCAACCTAAAACTGGTAGGAAAACAAATTGAAATGCGGTGCTATGGGCAGGGTAGTGAGGAGTTTGGTAAGTAAGCAATATTCCTCATAAATAATCTGATATTTTTGCTTCGCAACCAACGGATTCTCTTAGTTTTGCGGGTAAGCTGTCGGTCCCAATTTTCTGTAAATTTAACTTGTTACGCTCTATGCGCATTCGTACTCTTGGCCTATCAGCCGTTTTGTTTTTGGTGCTGCTTTGCTCGTCCTGCGGCCCCAGTATATACTTGGCGCAGGACTTTCGCACCTACGCTCCCAACCACAAAGTAGTCGCCATCCTGCCGGCTAGCGTTAGCATTGGTATGCGGCCTAGCCAGGCCCGTAATACCAGTGCCGAGCAGCTACGCAGCATGCAGCAGCAAAGCGCCCTCGATTTTCAGTCGCGCATCTACGCCTGGCTGCTGCGCCGCCAGCAGCAACAGCATTACACTGTTGATTTTCAAGATGTTGCGCTTACAAATTCTCTGCTGCGCAAAGCCAGCCTGACCGACGAGGACATGCGTACGCTCTCGCCCCACGAGCTAGCCCAGATGCTGGGCGTTGATGCCGTACTCACAACCAGCGTAACCACAACCAAGCCCATGAGCGACGGTGCCGCCGTGGCAGTAGCCGTGCTGGTGGGGGCCTGGGGTGCCACCAACCAGGCCAATATTACGGTCAATATCCACGATGGCCCTGCCGGCAAGCTACTGTGGAAATACGATTTTGTGGCGGCCGGCTCGATAGGCAGCTCGCCCGAGAGCATGGTAAATGCGCTCATGCGCAATGCCTCGAAAAAATTTCCCTATACGCCCGCAAAATCCTAGTTTTCTTCTTCGTAACTGCCAGCTGTTCGGGCCGCTTCCTACTGGGGAGCGGCCCGAATTTTTGGGTTAAATTCAACTTTTGCGGGCTAAATAAGTACAAGGTACTTAGCTAAATAACTACCTTTTATTTTGTTGCGCCATGCGTTTACCCGCTCACTACTTGCCCGCCGGGCTGCTGCTGCTGGCCGCCTGCACCGGTGGCACCGGCACCGAAAAATCGACTGGCGTAGCCACGCCGCCGCCCGTGGCAACATCCGAAAGCGCCCGGCAGCTTGTGTCGGTGGCCACCTCCGATACCATCTGGAACGGGGTGGCGGTGGCCGATGACGACCGGGTTTTTGTGCTTTTCCCGCACAACGAGGGCAACCCCGGCACTCGCATCGGGGAGTTGAAGGCTGGCAAGGTGACGCCCTACCCCAACCGCGCCTGGAACAACTGGAAAAAGGAGGGCGACCTCGCCAAGCAGGCTTTTGTGCGGGCCAACTCGCTGCGTTTCGGTCCCGATGGCCTGCTGTGGATAGTGGACACGGGCACGCCCAAGAGCGATGCCCCGCCCATTGCCGATGGCCCCAAGCTGCTGGCCTTCGATATCACTAAAAACCAGCTGGTGAAGACGATAGCGCTCGATAAGTACGTGAAGCGCAAAAGCTTCGTGGACGACCTGCGCTTTCACGGCGACCAGATTTACGTGACCGATGCCGGCGCGCCGGGCCTCATCGTGCTCAACCAGAAAACCGGCCAGGGCCGCCGCCTGCTCGACGATGATAGCACCACCACCGTGCGCCGCCCCATGCTGGGCGAGGGCAAAAAGATGGTGAAGCCCGACTGCAGCGACGTGCAGCTGCACGCCGACCAGATGGAGGTGTCGCCTGATGGCAACTACTACTATTTCCAGACTGCCGCCGGGCCCATGTACCGCGTAGAAACCCAGTACCTGGATGACCCCAAAATCAGCTCGGCCGACTTGGCCAAGAAAGTGACCTACTTCTTTAACTCGCCCACGTGCGGCGGCACCACCATCGACGCCGCCGGCAACCTTTACGTGACCGATGCCAACGAAAAGCGCATTCTGAAAGTGACGCCCGCCGGCCAAAGCAGCGTGCTGGTGCAAGACCCGCGCCTCATCTGGGCCGATGCGCTGTGGATAGACCACGCCGGTAACCTCTGGATTCCGGTGCCCCAGATGAACCGCACGGCTGGCCAGCAGAAGGGCGTGGAAACGGTGGAATTCCCCGTGCATTTATTTAAAATGCCGATTGGCGCCAAGCCATTTCGGGATTGAAGTAAGTGCCGATAAGCCGTTTGTCCTTGCGAGCGCAACGCAGTGGAGCGCGGCAATCTTTCCTTCACGTTGGGGTTACTAACCTGACGAAAAGGAAAGATTGCCGCGCTCCACTGCGTTGCGCTCGCAAGGACAGACGATTAGGCTGGTTTACTCAGCCGCAGCATCACCACGTCGTGGCTCGGTACTGCGGCGCGGAAGGGCTTGGCGGTGGTGCCCTGGTCGCGGCCGGTCCACAGGTTGCGGATTTTGTAGCGGGTGCGGTCGGCGGCCAGGTCGCGCTTGGCCACGTCGTCGTGAATGGGCTGGGTTTGCCAGTTGAAGGTGACGGGCCGGGTGGTTTTGCCCCGGTTGAGAAAGCAAATGGCCCAGTCGCCGCCGGCCAGGGGCTTCACCCAGGTTTCGACGCTGTCTTTAGCCGACAGGCGAAAGCCCTGAATGCCCAGCGGGTCCTGGTCGATGGCCACCACGGCTTTATTGGTTAATACGCTCAGGGTCTGCGGGTTCATTTGGCGCAGGTCGTTGCCCGCGATGAGCGGGGCGGCCAGCATGCACCACATCGCAAAGTGAGCGCGGTCTTCGCTGGGCGTGAGCTTGCCGTTGCCGATTTCCATCATGTCGGGGTCGTTCCAGTGGCCGGGGCCGGCGTACTGGCGCAGGCCTTCCTGCTGGTCGATGATGCGCAGCACGCCAAACGACTTGGATTCGCCGCCGTTGTCGTGCACGCAGTCCCAGCAGTTGTATATGTCGCCGGTGGTGCGCCAGAGGTGGCCCACATTGTTGGCCCACAGCCAGGGCTTGGCCGTGCCCCACTCGCACATGCTGAACACCACCGGGTGGCCGGCGCGGGCCAGCGCGTCGCGCATGGTGGTGTAGGCACCCTCGGCCTTGAGGCCCTCGGTAGCGCACCAGTCGTACTTGAGGTAGTCGACGCCCCACTGCGCGTAGGTGGTGGCATCCTGGTACTCGTGGCCGCGGCTGCCGGGGCGGCCGCCGCAGGTTTTGTTGCCCGCATCGGAGTAAATGCCAAATTTCAGGCCCTTGCTGTGCACGTAGTCCACGAGGGCCTTCATGCCGGCCGGGAAGCGCTGCTTGTCGGGCTGAATGAAGCCCAGCGTATCGCGCCGGCCGTGCCAGCAGTCGTCAATCACGATGTACTCGTAGCCGGCGGCCTTCATGCCGTTGCTGGCCATGACATCGGCCACCTGCCGGATTTTCTGCTCATCTACGTCGCAGGCAAACTTGTTCCAGCTGTTCCAGCCCATGGGCGGGGTTTGGGCGAGCTGGGTGTATTTCTGGGCCTGGGCACTGGCTGCGCCCAGCAGTGAGAGCACGAGGAGGGTAGCAGATTTTTGAGGAAGTTTATGAAAAAAATTCATTATTTTTTGCTTGAAAAAAACCAAGAAAAAATAGACATTAAGTGCCTCGTACCAGGCGTTAATGCCAATTTTTTGCCGAGAAATTGCATTTATCAGATTCTAAAGAGATTTATACTCTGAAAATACGGCCTTCGCCAGTATTGCCCCGTTGGACGCGGGACTTTGGTGCCCCGCCTACCCTGACTAGTCGGGGCCTGGCGGCCGCAATCCGAACGCCCAAACGGCTTCGTACGGAGCTATAGGTATTGGTGCCCGCATCGATGCTTCTGCTCTCTCACTCTTCGCCTATGTTCTGCAATCACTACTCTACCCTTGCTATGCAGGTCTCCTACCGGGTCGACCTCAACCAGATAGCCGGCCGCTGGCTTCGTTCCGTAACGGAGGCCGAGCTGCACGCCGGCTACGCCGCCATGCGCCAGGCCGCGCTGCACTACGGCTGCGGCCAGTGGCTGGTCGATTCGCGCCGCCGCGTCAACCTCATTCTCAACAGCTGCGACTGGGTCACCAACGAGTTTTTGCCCCAGGTGCAGCAAGAGCTGGCGCAGCCACTACGCGTGTGCTTCCTGGTGCTGCCTGACTATTTCGACAGCTTGCCCGATAGCCAGCAGCTCACCCTCACCAACGGCCCGGTGCAGTTTGCGCGCCACCTGGACGAGGGTACCGGCAATGCCTGGCTAGCCGCCGCCCAGGCGGTATGGCATTGATTACCAGGGCTTACGTACGGCAGCTTTCTCGCCGAATTACGCGGAGGTAAAAAGAGGTTCGCAGAGCTCTCTTGCCGAACTCAGCGAACCTCCGCGTTTTACCCCTGCGTAACTCAGCGGGAACTCTACTTCGCACAAATTCATGCGTAAGTTATTGATTTGCAAACTATTGCAGTTACAACTAGGCTGCTGCCCGGCCGCACGAGCTACCCTAATCCGCCACTAGCTTTTGGCCCTGAATAGCAGCCGCCATCAGCTCCGGAAAGCGGGCCGGGGTGCAGGCAAAGCTCGGGATGCCCAGCGCCGCCAGCTGCTCGGCCACGCCCCGGTCGAAGCTCGGCGAGCCCTCGTCAGATAGTGCCAGCAGCACAATGAAGTTGACGCCGCTGGCCTTAAGGGCGGCGGCGCGCTTTATCATTTCCCGCTCGTTGCCGCCCTCGTAGAGGTCAGTCACGAGCACCAGAATAGTGTCGGTGGGCCGGGTAATGAGCTGCTGGCAGTAGCTGAGCGCCAGGTTGATGTCGGTGCCCCCGCCCAGCTGCACGCCGAAAAGCAGGTCCACCGGGTCGGTGAGGTTTTCGCTCAGGTTCACCACGGCGGTATCAAACACGACCATGTGCGTTTTCACCGCTTTCAGCGACGCCAGCACCGCCCCAAACACGCCCGCGTACACCACGGAGGCGGCCATCGAGCCGCTCTGGTCGAGGCAGAGTACAATTTCCTTGAGCGCCTGGCCGCGCCGGCCGTGGCCCACCAGCCGCTCGGGAATGACGCTGCGGTAGGCGGGCTGGTAGTGCTTGAGGTTGGCCCGGATGGTGGCGCCCCAGTCGATTTCGTGGTAGCGGGGGCGGGGGTTGCGCACGGCCCGGCTGAGGGCGCCCTGCACGGCTTGGCGCAGGGGCTGGGCTAGCTTCTGCTCTAGCTCGCGCACCACTTTGGCCACTACTTCGCGGGCGGTGGCCTTGGCCTTGGCGGGCATCACGCGGCCCAGCGAGAGCAGTAGGCCCACGAGGTGCACGTCGGCCTGCACGGTGCGCAGTATCTCGGGCTCCAGCAGCAACTGATTGAGGCCCAGGCGGTCCATGGCATCCTGCTGCATAATGGCCACCACCTCGGTGGGGAAATACTGGCGGATGTCGCCCAGCCAGCGGCTCACGCGCGGGGCCGAGCCGCCGAGGCCGCCCTTGCGCTCGTCATCATAGAGGGCGGTGAGCACCTGGTCGAGCGGGCCGTAGTCGGGCGGCATGGCTACGGCATTGTCGGCGTCGGCGGCGCTGCCAAGCACAAGTTTCCAGCGGGGTGCGGTAGGGTTCATGAGCAAGGAGTTAAGCAAAAAAATCGTCGGGGTCGGTTTGGCTGAAGTACTTTTTGAGCTTGCCCAAATCGCTGAAATGCGGCAGCACCAGGGCCATAAAATCGCGCGCGGCGGCCGGACTATCAGCATATACCAGAAAGGTGTCGCGGTCTTCGGCAAACTCCAGGTTCTCCAATAGCTCGGGTTGAAACTCTTCGATAATCGTTTCGATGTGTTCGCGCCACGAGGGGCCGTCGCCGCCGAAGCCGTACTCCTCAAACAGCTTGTAGTAGTCGTCGAGGCCACTCACGTCGGCCATAATCAAGAACTGGCGGGCCGGGTCGGCGGGGGCTTTGGCGGCGGCTATTTTAAAGGGAAACGTGGACGTCATAGTGGGGGAAGGTAGCGGTTTTAGTAGCCACCGAAAAAATAGCGACTGCTTAGCAGCCCAGCAGGTATTTTTCTAACAATACTGTGTGGGCCGCCTGCTGGTACCAATCGTTGTACACCAGCTCTACGCTGGCTATTTCAAACGAGCCGAAATCCTGCGCTTGATACTTGCTTACTTTTTCGAGCAGCGCTGCCGGATTAGCCAGGGGCTTCCTAAAGCGAATCACCGTAGAATGAGCCGTTTGCAAGCGGTAGCGCTGGTCGATGGAATGCGGCAGGTCCGCGTGCTGAAAAAACTCCCGAATGGTTTGGCGCAAACTAGCCAGGGCATCGCCCTGCGGAAAACCTTGTACCATAATGCCGCCCGGCGAGGCCGTAAGCCCGGCGTAGCGGATAGTAAAAGGCTGCGCAGCCTGAAGCATGCCGCGCAGTGCCCGTCGGTATTTCTCGGGGTTGATAACCTGTAGGCTAAAGCCTGGGTAGCAAGAGATTATAGAGAGAATGGTAAGGTGGATATCGGTAGCCGGGTAGTAGTATTGTTCGGGTTCCGCTTGCTGAAAATCGGCCAGCATGGCTTCGAGCCGAGCCGTGACTGCTGCCGGCGGCCGCGCCAGTAGCGTGAGGCCGCGGCGCGTATCGTGGGGCGCGCCCAGTAACTCATCCACTTGTACTTCGCCGCGCGCAAACTGGCGCAGGGCTACTTGGCGCATTGCCGCGTACTGCGCTGGTAGATTCATAGGGTGAGAATAGTATCGGGTGATTAAGCCAGCGCCGGTGCGCCCAGCAGCGTGCGCAGCACGGGTAGCACCCGCGCCCCGCGGGCCCAGTCAAAATCCAGCTCCGCGGCGGCGGGCGTGGCGGCGGCCGGTCCGGTGCCGGCCAGCTCCATAATCTGGCGGCGCTCGGGGCGCGAAAATTCGGCAAAGGCCCGGCGCAGCAGCGGCACCACCTCGCGAAAGGTATCCTCGCTCAGCGCGCCCAGCCAGGTATCGAGCAGCGCAAACAGCTCGGGGTGGTGAATGAGCACGAGGCCTGAGCCGCGTAGGAAGCCTTCCAGCCAGGCGGTGGCGTAGGCGGTGGGCTGGGCGGGGGCCAGCGCTAGGCCCAGGGCGGTGGCCGTGGCGTCGGCGTCGGCCTGCTGGGCATCGAAGCGCAGGCGGGCAGCGGCCCCGGCCAGCAGGCCGTTGCTGGCCGCGTTGCGCCCCACGGCGGCCAGGGCGGCGTACCAATCGGCCTCGTGGCCAGCATCTTGCAGCAGCCGGATGGCGGCGTGGGTGGCTTCTATTTTCTCCAGCAGGGGGCGGGCGGCGTCGAGGTCGAGGCCGGTGCAGGCGGCGGGCAGGCCAATGCAGAGGCGCGGCACCAGCTGCTGCACCACCTGGGCCACCTGCTGGGTGTCGGTGCGGCGCACGTTGCCGTAGCGCAGCACCTGGGCCAGCGGGGGCAGGGCGGCCAGCAGGTGGGTTACGTCGCGGGTGGTGGCGCCCAGGCTTTCGAGGCGGGCCACCAGCGCGGGCATGGCCGGGCCGAGGTCGGCGCGCAGGGCTTCGTCAAGTAGCTGGCTGACAGCCTCCAGGGTGGTGCTTTCGGCGGCGCGGGCGGTGGCGCGGGCGGCGGCGGCGGCCAGCACAGTGTTGCCCCAGCGGCCGGCGTCCAGCACGGCCAGGGCCATTTCGGGCGGCCATTCCAGCTCCCAGTCTTCGTGGAAGGTGCCGGCTTTGGTACCCGCCACGCGCTGGGGCTGGCCCCAGTTGATGGCCACGAGGCGCAGCCGGTGCAGCAGGTGGCTGCGCTGCAGGTGGCCGTCCTGGCGTAGGTCGAGGGCCAGGGGCTTGCGGCCCGGCTCGGGCTTGAGGCGCAGGGCTTTTTGCTGCTGAGCCAGGTCTTGCTGCAAGGGCGTGGCGGGCTGGCCGGGCGGTACCTCGCCCAGCTTTTCACCAATAACTAATTGCTGCTGAATAACTTGCAAGCCTTCGGCGTAGCCGCCGCCCAGCAGCGCCACGGCGGCCTCCTGCAATTCGCCGATGCCCGGCAGCGGCAGCCCGCGCACGGCGGCCAGCGTGTGGGCCAGCCGCACGGCCTCAATGGCGTGGGCCGACGAGGCATCGAGGTCCTGGTCGCGCAGCAAGCGGGCGGCGCGCACCATCCACTGCGTAACCACGGTAGCGCGGGGGTGCGCAAACAGCAGCTCGTACCAGGCCGGCGAGAGCACGCCCGCCCCGTAGCCCGAGCTAAACGACAGGCGCTCATAGGTCCACGGAATCCAAGTGGCTTCCACGGGCGCTTTTTTCAGGCCTTTAAGGCGGGCTTTGTCTTCCTTTTTCTGGAAGTCAGGATGAACAAGCACCGGCGCGTGCCAGGCCCCGCACACCACGGCCACGCGCTGGTAGCCCTGGGTGAGGGTGGCGCGCAGGGTTTCGCGCATGTAGGCCTCGCGCAGCAGGGTTTCGTCGCTTTCGGGGCGGGCCAGCTCGGTACGCAGGGCCGTCATCATATCCAGCACCACCGCAAAGGTGTCGGCGTGGCCGGGGGCCTGCTCCAGGTGGGTTTCCCACCACTGCTCGGAATCGGAGTAGCCCGCCAGGCGGGCGATGTAGGCCACGGGGTCGGCTTCGATAAGGTCTTCTTCCTTAATAAGTTCGATAGGCGGCACGTCAGTTGGTTTGCTTGTGGGCGCAAAGACAGCAGCAGCGTCTTCTCCGGCGGCTTCAGCGGCGGGTGGAGCTACCAAAGTTGTACCGGGAGCATCCGCAACAGGCGCGGGCATACCGGCTGGGGAAGCGGCAGCTTCCGCATTATCCAGCCCAAAGCGCAGCGCCATTGGCAGGTCGAAACAGCGCACGTGGGCCTCATTTTTAAAACACCACTGCACGGCCTGCCACTCGGGCGAGAACTCGGCAAACGGCAGAAACGACGCCTGGCCCTGCTGCTTGGGATTATACAAGAGCAGCGCCACCGGCGGCACCAGCGCGGCGTCGCGCAGGGTGGCCAGGGCAGCTTCGCCATCGGCGGGGCATTCGAGCAGCACGATGTCGGGCCGAAAGGCATCGAGCGCGGCTACGAGGCTGGCGGCGCTGCCGGGGCCGTGGTGGCGAATGCCAAAGAGGCGGAGGTCGGGGGTAGGCATGAGGAAAGGCAGCGTAGCAGGTGTTAGTTCTTTAGTAGAAAGCTGAGCGCCAGCCGAAGGCGGTGCAGTACCGAGCCGCTGGCGCGCAAGGGTATCTCGGCGGCCGGGGCCAGGGCTGAGGCGTGCCGCCACGGCTGGGCCTGCCAGTGGGGTAGCGTTTGGCAAATTGTTTCCGCAAATTCCGGAGTGAGGTACTTGATTCTGGCTGGCGTATAGTCCTGGGCGTAGTGCTCCCGGATTTTAGCGATAACGGCCGGCACGTAGCAAACTTTCGCCCGCAAATTTTCCACCAGTTTCACGTCAATCACCAGCGTAATCATCCGCTTCGAACTGCGGTGCAGGCCTACCACCACAATACGCTCGCACATCCCCGCGTACCAGTCGATGATGTAGACCTTGGCGCCGGGCGCAAAGTGTCTGGTGCCCCGGCGGGTTTCGGCCCCTCCCGGGCCATAGGGCCGCTCGCGCAGGATATTGCCCACGGCCGTCCAGTAAGATTCGGGAGCTGTTGCCTGAATGTCGGAATCTGTAGCGTCCATGACTAACTAGTTAGGCTACTGAATCAAGCTTTAAATAGTTTGCTAAGCGAATAGCAATAATTCTTCTTACTTCCGTGTCGTCGGCCAGCAACAGGCCATTGCTTAGCTCTTCAACGGAAATATTCTCGGCAGCGTGAACTAGCGCCCATTCTACTTCATACGCTGAAGTATCCGGCGGGGGTCCCAAATTGATGAGTGCAAGTACGTGTGAGGATTCCAGAGGCGTTGTAAGCTGCTGAAGCAACTCGTCAAATTCCTTGAGCGGAAAGGTATCAATGGCGGGCGTATCGTCAGCAGGCAGCGGCCCCATTTTCTGTAGGCGGGCAATTATTTCTGCGTTGTCCATTGCGGAGTAGAATCGTAGTAAATAGGTCGCCGTATCTCAGAAGTAGGCGAGGCATCGGGGGAAATTAGGCTATTTAAACATCCGCGCTTGCGGCCGGCCGTCAAGTCCGGTTTTGCACCCGCCAGGCTGTAACGGCCACTACGGCGGGCTCGATATCGGCCAACTGGTAGAAGAAGCCCGTGCCATTGAAGCAGTATGCACTCCACAATGAAATAGCGGCCGTCGGCGAGTGCCGTATCCAGTACAAATACGTCGTGCGGCTGGTAGGCGGCGCAGCAATCGGCCACGAAAGCCAGTAGCCCGGCCAGTACGTCGGTGGCCGAAATCTGGGGTTCGCCCCGCCACTGGTAGCGCGTGGAGGTTACCACCTGGCCGCCCATCAGCACGTGCCGCCACTCTTTCTCGATGGCCCGGGGCGCGGCAAACACCAGCTGCGCCAGCTGCTGGTGCCAGGCTTGCAGCTGCGCGAAGCTAAGAGCCTGGCCCGCAAAGGTTTTAGTATCGTCAGTGGGCCGCACAAACCACTGGTTGGCCGCCGGGCGCGGCCGGGCTGCGGAGCTGCCCAGCGTTTCGATGTGCGGGGAGCGGAGAGGAAACAGACACGGCAGAAAAGCTAGCGGCCAACAGATAAAGCGGCTATTATAAGATAATGATTAGTAATACAATGAGTGAAAAAATCAGGTATCAGCAATGCCCCCGATTTCGACCAATTCATTGGCCACAAACTTGGCTTCCAGGCCGTGCTCGGGGTCGAGGTCGTAGTGAATGATAAGCCGGACGGTCTGCTCGTCCGACACGCGCAGGTAGCCAACGTCTTGCAGATAGGCGGCGTGCTGGGCGGCGGTGGTGAGCAGCAGTGCCGGCTCGCCCGACTGCACAGGGTCGTCGTAAAAGTGGGCGTAGAGCTGCTGGTATTGCGCAAAGGCCCGCTCCTGCAACGCCGCGATAAGCGCGGGCGCGTGGGCCATAAAGCATTGAAAAGTAGCGGCGTAGGCATCCAGCTGCGCCGGGGTCGGGGCATATTCTTCGTCCTCTTCAACTAGTTCTTCGCCCAGAAAAACCTCGATTGGCTGCTCAAAGCCCGGCAATGCCACGGGCTGCTCAGCCGACAAGCCGGCCCAGTCTTCGGCCACGTGACCCCAAAAAGGATGATTTATCATAAGTATTTGCAAATCAATTGGTTAGTACTTTACGTCAGCGCTCGGCCTGCGCCCAATTATCCAGGCCGATGCGGGCCTCGGGCATGAGAAATTCCTCGTCGTCGTCCAGCGCGCCTTCGTCCAGGGTGTAGCGGCCCTGGGCTAGGTCGTCGGCAAAGGTGGCAAGCAGCTCGGCTACCGAGCTGGCCACCGGGAAGGCAAGCTCTTCTACCTCATGCAGATACAGCACCTGGCCGTAGGTGCCGGCCGCGGTGGGGTCGAGGTCCACGAGCAGCCAGCCGTGCGCGCCGTCGAAGCTTAGGCGCAGCCAATAAGGGTTTTGCAGCGCGCTGGCCCGCACCCGCCGCAGGGGTGAAGTGCGCTGCTGCTGAGCCTGATACATATACCCAGCCAGCACCTCGGCCAGCGGCAGCAGGCTCATACCATACCAGAGGCTGCCGCAGTTATCGGCTTCCTCGCGCAGGCCATTGTGGCGGCGGTAAAGGACCTGGTAATCAGCGGGCAGGGGCCGGCCCACGGCGGTGGCCAGCGCCGTGAGCTCGGCCTCGGCCGCGCCGGGGTTTAGCGACTCATGGAGGATGCGCGGGGCGTGGGTGGCCAGCCAGCGCTCAATTTTGTGCCAGGGCTCGGGGACCATAGGAGGGGAAGCAGACGCCGGTTGAGCAGAGTGGGTTTTTGCTCTCTAAGCACGTTTTAAGGGTAGGCAATGATACTAAAGCTGACGCCGCCAGCGTGCAGAGTAAGCCTCGGCTTGCCAGTAAAACACCGTAAACTGCTAGCTGGCAAGCCCATGTGAAGTAGCCGGTGCCGCTGCTGGTAAGCTAAAGCGTGCCCTACGTGCCGCAGTTCTAGTAGTCGGAGTCCTCGCGCCGGCTCACGGCCGCGCCCACGTGCTTTTCGATGGCCGTGGCCAGGGTAGCCAGTATGCTGGAGCCGTAAGCATCAGTTAGTTGCAAGTCGCCTATGTGCAGTAGCACGCCCCCGGTGCCCCGGGCCGGGCGCAGGGTAAGCAGGTCGGTTGGTGGCCCCGCTGGCGTGAGCAGCACGGTGTCCCAGCGCGTCGAAACGGCCCACTGCGTGCCCCCCGGCACGGGCCACAGGGCCACGCCGTGGTCGGTGAGCTGGGCACTGACTGCGGCCGGAGTGTCCAGCAAACCTTCGCGGTACAAGGCGCGCTGCGCCTGCCGCAGCAAGGGATGGTGGGCGGCAGCGTAGGGGTCGGCCCGGCTTAGGTCGGGGTGAAAATAG
This sequence comes from Hymenobacter arcticus, assembly GCF_054779975.1. Taxonomy (NCBI): domain Bacteria; kingdom Pseudomonadati; phylum Bacteroidota; class Cytophagia; order Cytophagales; family Hymenobacteraceae; genus Hymenobacter; species Hymenobacter arcticus. The sequence continues at coordinate 41,436 of NZ_BAAGXF010000012.1, read as the reverse complement.
GGCCCCTGGGGCTGCACAGTAGTAAACGGCACCAGCTTGCTACCCGCGCCAATCCGGGCGGCCAGCGCGGCCGACTGCGCCCGCGCGGCGGCTTGAGCGGGCTGGGCGGCCGCCCATTCATCCTGCCAATCGAGGTAGAGGCCGGCCGCGCTCAGGGCCCCAGCTTCCTTGCGCAACCCGCCAAATACCGAAAGCGAAAGGAGCACCGTCGGCCGTTGCCAGGTGGCCCAGTGCACCACGTCGCTGCTGGTGCCGGGCCCGGCCGCGCTGCCCGCGGTGCTGGGCGGCCCCAGCAGCTGCGTGAGGGGCACCAGCCAATAAGCGGGGTCGATGACGTAGGGGCCACGGTGGGGCGGCGGGGCCAGGGTATAGCTGGCTTGCAACACGGGCTTGCGGCGGCCGGGGGCCCGCAGGCTGCACTCGGTGGTGGGGAGCCCGTAGGCCGATGGGCACCGGCAGCGCAGCGTGGGCCAGCCGCCGTAGGTGGGCAGGCGCTGGGCCGTGGGCAGGGCGGCTTTCGCTGCCTCCAGGGTCAGGCCCCAGGGCAGGGCCTGGTCGGCGTACACAAAAACCTGGTCGTCGAAGGAAGGCATGGCGGCTTAACTAACGCAGATGATTGGCTTTAGGAAACAGTCTGTTGAGTTGCCTTCCACGCGACCTAAGCTAGCTAGCCGGCGGCAAATGCTAGCGGAAAGCTGGCGGGCGACGCGGGCTCTAAATCGAGCACTTCGTCGTTCGTGAGCTCATCAGTGCCCTTGGTAGTGGCTTCGTAGGCGGCAACCACGGCCGCGAGCCAGGCGGTGAGCGTAGGAAAAAGTACCGTGCGCGCTTCCCCATCGTGCCAGTGCTCGATGAGCTGGCCGGGCTGGCTCGTGAAGGTGCCTTCCGGGTCGAGGCAGAGGTGGTCGCCGCTGCCGTTGGTGAGAAAGGGCAGCCAGGTGGGCCGCCACCAGTTGGGCACAAAATCGCCGTCCGCCAGCAGCTCCCGGTTGATGCGCATGGTGTCAGCCATGTCGGCCAGTGAGGGAAAGCAGTAAAGCCCCACCAGGCTATCGAAAAGCCGGGCCGGCTGCCCGTCGTGCCAGCCCAGCCACTGGCGCAGCTCGGGCGGCAGCGGCACCTCAAACTCGGTTTCGAAGGCCGCCAGGGCCGCCGCCGAAACTGGCGGATTCAGCGCCGCGTGGTAGGTGGGCCGGTGCTGGCGCAGCAGCGCATCGAGGCGAGCGAGGAGGGCGTCAAAAGTTGACATGGCGAAGTGTTGCTTAATTTACTGATTGACAATTAATTGTGGTAAATACGCCCTGGCGTTCGTAAGGCTGGCCTCCCGCCCAATAGCGGCGCACTAATGGCCCGCGGGGGTTGGCTGCTGCCGGGCTGCGACGTAGTTTTAAGCCCCGTTTGTAGTTCTATTTAGTGAATAGCCGCCGTTCTATGGCACCCGACCAGTTTTCCACCGACTTTCTAGAAGTAGCCCACCGCCCTGACCTCGGCCACCTCACCGGCCGTTGGCTGCGCTCGGTGTCGGAAGCCGAGTTGCACGCCGGCTACACCGCCCTGCGCCAAGCGGCGCTGCACCATGGCTGCGGCCACTGGCTCATCGACTCGCGCCGCCGCACCAACCGCAGCCTCAACGGCCCCGAGTGGGTCACGACGCAGTTTTTGCCTGAGGTGCAGCGGGCGCTGGGTGGCCCGCTGCGTGTGTGCTTCTTGGTGCTGCCCGACTACTTGGCCGGCCTGCCCGCCTCGATTGAGTCTCCCGCGCCCGGCAGCCTCGTGCAGTTTGCCCGGTTTGTGGACGAGGGCGCGGCTAATGCGTGGCTGGCGACGGGGTAGGAGCTTGGGTAAACTACTTTAGAATTTGATTTGCTAAATCAAAGCAATGGTAAGGAGAATAGATAGTTCCGCCTTTTCTCATCAATCGTAAGTTAAGGTGTTTGATGGCTTGTCTTACAATTAGCTCATCTCGCAAGCATTTCTGCATTTCGTATAAACTAGTGAAATCCAATGTGAGTTGGTCTGTTCCCGCCGCACGATAATTTCTGTTATAAATCTCTAAGGAAGGGTATTTCTTGCGAATAGTACGGATATAATTATCGTTCAAAAGTGAGCTAGATGCAACAAAAAAGCCAAATTCCTTTTTTGACTTTTTTTCTTCACCTACAACGAATACATCCATAGCATTGACGTTTAAGCAAAAATACCTCTTATATCTGTTGTTTGTAGCTGGCAAACAACTTAATGACCAGAAAGATAGCTGCGTGATAGTAGGCTTTGGTAGAGCGAATTCAGTATAAATTTTCAATAAATCTTGCGTTTGCTCATAAGTTACTAACTGTGTCAGAGTGATGAATTTCTGTCTATACTTAAGTTTGAATTTTTCTGCTATCGTTTGGTATAAAAGATTAGCAGAAAATATTTCAGATGTAGTATCTTGTAGCCAAATATTCTGTTCTTCTTTTGATATGATAAAATCTAAGTCGGCTTCGCCAATTACATTACTGACAAAGGTTTTATTAGTTAGTAATAATCCATAGTTCTCACCTTCGCGAATAAGTCTTTGCTCAACAGAATCAAGCTGAGATTTTTCGACCTCCTGAAACCAGTAAGAGATGATATCTGAGTAAGTTTTTCGGTGTTGGCTAAACCTTCTAACAGCGTCTATTGCTTGACCGATATAAAATGTTTGATTAGAAAAGCCAAGTAGGTAGATACCGCACCGGGGCTTAGACTTAGGAAATAAATCAGAAATTGAAAAGCGTCCTTCAACATTGAATCCGCTATCGAACTGAAAGCCGAGTTGGTTAATACTGTCTGCATGCATTTTACAAGATATTTTACGCCACCACCTCCCTGCACGCCCGGTACAAATCCTTCCAGCCCTCGCGCTCCTTCACCACGGTTTCGAGGTATTCGAGCCACACGATGCGGTCGGCGGCGGGGTCTTTGATGATGGCCCCGGTGAGGCCGGCGGCTAGGTCGGCGGCGCGCAGGGTGCCGTCGCCGAAGTAGGCGGCCAGGGCCTGGCCGGCGTTCATCACCGAAATGGCCTCGCCGGTGCTGAGGGTGCCGCTGGGGCTTTTGAGCTTGGTTTTGCCGTTGTCGGTGATGCCCTGGCGCAGCTCGCGGAAGATGGTGACGAGGCGGCTGATTTGCTCCAGGGCCGGGGCCTCGGCGGGCAGCTGCAGGGTGCGGCCCTGCTTCTCCACGCGGGTTTGCACAATGGTGACTTCCTCGGCCAGGGTGGCGGGCAGGGGCAGCACCACGGCGTTGAAGCGGCGGCGCAGGGCGCTGCTCAGCTCGTTCACGCCGCGGTCGCGGTCGTTGGCGGTGGCAATCACGTTGAAGCCCTGGGTGGCCTGAATCTCGGTGCTCAGCTCCGGAATCGGTAACACCTTCTCCGAGAGCATGGTAAGCAGCGTGTCCTGCACGTCGGACGGGATGCGGGTGAGCTCCTCGATGCGCACGAGCTGGCCCTCCTGCATGCCGCGGTAGAGGGGGCTGGGCACCAGGGCGGCCAGCGAGGGGCCCTCGGCCAGCAGGCGGGCGTAGTTCCAGGAGTAGCGCAGGCTGTCTTCGGCGGTGCCGGCGGTGCCCTGCACCAGCAGGCTGGTGTGGCCGCTCACGGCGGCGGTGAGGTGCTCGCTCACCCAGCTTTTGGCGGTGCCGGGCACGCCTAGCAGCAGCAGGGCGCGGTCGGTGGCCAGGGTAGCCACCGCTATTTCCATGAGCCGCCGCTGGCCGATGTACTTGGGCTCGATTTCGAAGCCATTGTCGAGCTTGCCGCCCATGAGGTACTTAACCACGGCCCAGGGCGAAAGCTGCCAGTTGGGCGGCTTGGGGCGGTCGTCGGCAGCTTTAAGGGCGGCCAGCTCTTCGGCATAAACGTCTTCGGCGTGGGGGCGGAGCAGCATTTCAGTGAGCAATTAGTAGTGAGTAATGAGCAATTTTCGGGTTGTTTTTTGACTGTCATGCTGAGCGAAGCGCAGCGTAGTCGAAGTATCTCTACCGCTTCATTGAACGGCATTGCAACGATGCGGTAGAGATGCTTCGACTACGCTGCGCTTCGCTCAGCATGACGTTCTTTTTCGTGAGCACAAAGTAGATAGCCCTCATTCAAGCAGCGACGCTTCCAGTTCGGTTTGGAAGCACAGTAGCTCGATGAAGCTGTCGATAGAAGACCGAAAGTATTCGTGGGGCTGCGTAATGGCTTCTACCCGCCGGATGGCCTCGGGCATATCGGCCGGGGCGAGCCGGGGGGCCACCGTTTGCACCAGCAGCCAGGAAAACTCCTGGAACGGCACGGGCTGGTTTTTGGCCTCCTCCGGCACGGCAGTGTTCGTCATCTTGTCGGCCATAGCCCTGATAACGGCCAGGCTGAACGCGCGCGGCCAAGGCGTGGGCACGTACTGGAGGCTGTCGGCCCAGCCGGGTTGCTGGCGGCGCATGCGCTCCAGAATAGGGGCTAGCAGCAAGGCCTGGCGGTCGGCAGCTGGCACCAGGTAGGCCAAGGACGTCCAACTGATGTTGCGCAAATGGTGCTGCTGGTGCCGGTTGGGCAGCTGCTGTGGCAGGTCAGGCAATTGCTGTTGCAGGAGCATAAAGGCGGCGGCAAACTCGGCGTCGCGGTGCAGCACCGTGCTCTGGGCCCAGCACGGCAGCAGCGGCACGGCCCACTCCGAGGCCAGGGCGGCGGCCAGCAGCTCGGCGGGCGTGACGCCCAGGTGGGTGGCCCAGCGGTGCGGAGGCAGCAGCGCCAGTAGGTTGCCGAGGCGGGCGGCGGCAGGTCCCACCGTCTTGCCAGCGCTGGGGTCGAAGGAATTGAATACAAAGTAGTTGTTTTGCTCCTCAATGCCATCGGCCAGCCACGACTTATCCCAGGCCGTGGGTAAGGTAATGTCCAACACCACTTTACCCAGGCCCAGTAGCTTGCGCTTAGCCGTGATGAGCGGGGCAGCGCGGGCCCACAGCCGCTCGGTGAGGGCCGCGCCGGGCAGCCGCACCAGTAGCTCGGTGGCCTGGCGGCGTACCTCCTGGCCCCGCGCTTTGAGCAGTTTTTCGAGCACCGGCTCGGCGGTAGGGTCGAGGTGGTTGGCCAGCACGTCGAGCAGGGCGTCCTGCACCTTGGCTGGCTCGGTGGGCAGGGCGGCTAGTAATAGGTCACGAGCCGCCTCGGGCGCCACCGCGAAGTGCTGGCGCAGCCACGCCACGCGCCCAGCTAAGGTGCCGGTTTCCCAGGTGCTCAGGTCGGCCGGGTCGGTGCTGGCGGGGAGTGGGTCGGCAGCTAGCTTGGCCCATTGAGGGTTGCGCGCGGCCAGCCACTGGCCCCGCGTGCCGAGTACCGGCCCCAGCTTATAAGCAATGGAGGCCGAGCGGCTGGCGTGTTGCAGCACCGGCACCAGCAGCGCAACGGGCATGCGGCGGCCAATGGTAGCCATGCGGCGCAAGTAGTTGGGCAGCAGGTCAAGATGGTGCGAGTTTTCCAGCATTTGGTGCAGGCACTCGGTGCCGCGCGCACCCAGCGCGGGCAGCGGGTCGGCGGGGGCGGGCGCCGGCGCGGGCACCGTAGCGGCCGCTGGCCGGTAGCCGGCTTTGCGCACCAGAGCGAGGGCACCGGCGGCCAGCAGTAGCTGCTGCTCGCGCAGGTCGGGCACGGGCAGCGCCGTCCAGGGCGGCAGGGTTTCGGTAGTTTGGCGGGTGCCCAGCAGGGCCAGGCGCAGCAGCTGCGGCCCGGCGGGCGCATTGGCCGCCGACAACACTTCGCTGGTCGCCGCTGGGTCGGGCGTGGCTGGGGTAAGGTGCGCCAGGGTAGCGGCCGCGTCGCCCACCGGCTCCCGCGCATCGGTTATTTGATCGAAGAAGCTGGTTTGCAAGGGGTTGGATGCTAGTTCATCATCATCCGGCACCCAGCTTACCAAGGGGCAAAAGGCCTGGCCGTCCCACTCGCCAAAGAGGGTGAGGGGCTGGCCGCCGCTCAGGGCCAGCCAGCGCCAGGCCAGCTCCTCATCGGCGATGCGTAGGGGCAGCGTGAGGGGCTCGGTGGCGTGGTGCAGCAGCCAGCGGCCGTCGGACAGGGGGTGCAGCTGCACGGGGCCCAGCGCGGCGGGCCACTGGCGCAGCCAGGGCTGGTGGGCCAGGGCGGCGGCGTAGCTATCCAGCAAGTGGCTGATGGTGAGGCCGGGCGGCGTGGCATCGGTGGCGCTGCTTGCCAGGGCCAAGCCCAGCGAAACCGCCCGCAACGGCAGCAGGCCGGGGTAAAAAGCCAGCTCGCCCGCATAAATGCCGTGCGGAATAAGCGGCGTGGCAAACGCCTGGCTGCCAAAGGCAAAATCCAGCACCAGCGCCAAGCGGCCCGAGCGCTGGCCGTAGAGCCAGCTGCGGCGGCCCGTCAGGCGCTCCTCGGCCCAAGGGTACTGGCCCAGCACCAGCCAGGTATCGGCCACTACCAGGGTGGCGGGGTCGGCCAGCAGCTCGTCTTTTTTGGGCATGCTGCCCACTTGCTGCTCCACGTCCTGGCGGGCGGCAGGGGCTAAGGTATTGCGGCTGAGGAAGGTGCGCAGCAGCACGTACACCTCGCCGAGGCGGCCCAGCAGGCGGGCGGCCCAGTCGGGGCCGGCGGTGGGGTAGTCGGCCAGCTCGCGCAGGGCGGCGGCCAGGCCGGGCAGCTGGTTATCGACGAGGCGGCTGGCGGGCACTTCCCAAAAGCTGCCGGGCTTCTGGCTGAGGTCGGCCAGGCCAGCGCGCAGCAGGTCGAGCAGCCAGGTTTCCAGCTCTTCGGCCCCGGCCTGCATGCGCGCCTGGCGCTGGGTGTCGCGCTTCTGGCGGCCGGCATTGGCGGCTGAGGGGCTGGCAACAGCTTCTGAATCAGTCGCTTCTGCGACGATGGCTTTGGCAGGCTTGGCCGCCGCTTTCTCGGCTTGCTCCGCGCCCTTGGTTTGGCGCTTGTCGAGCCAGTCGGCCAGCCAGGCGGGCGGGGGGCCGGGGAGCAGCAGCGCCGGCTGCCGCGATAGCAGCAGCAGCAGCCCAGCCCCGTGCTTGCACGGAAACACCCGGCTTGGGCACGAGCACTTAAAGGCGGGCTCGGTGAGGTCGATGCCGGTGAGGTAGGGCTTGCTGCCGCTGCCGGCGCACTCGCCCCAGGCGGCGGTGTCGGTGCGGCCCAGGTTGCCCCACTTGGCGGGGCCGGCCAGCTCGCGCCCCCGCTGGAGGGTGCCGGGGTCGGTGACGAGGGCCGCGGCCTGGTCTTCGGAAAAGGACAGCATATTTGTAGTGAGCCGTTAGCTTTTAGCTGGTAGCTTTTTTTCGTTGATTAACAGAATATTGCAGAGAAACACTGTTAATTCCGGCCGATTGCTTGGGGGCAACCAGATAGGGCTATTGGCGGCCCAAGTTAGGCCCGGCAACCCATTGGCCTAGCGCCGGCGTCGCCAAAAAAACAGCCCTACGCCCGCCAGCGCCAGGGCTACCACCAGGCCATCGCGCAGGGTGCGGCCCTGCTGGGCATCGCGCAGCTCGGCCTCCAGGTCGAGCTGGTGCTCGCTGGCCTGGTGCAGGCGCTCTTGCAGGTTTTTTTCCTCGTCTTGCAACTCGCTGAGGCGCTGGGCAGTGAGGTTGCGGTCGTCGCGGCCCGTGTTTTGGAGCGTGGAGGTGGTGGTTTGCAGCTGGGCGGCGGTAGTTTGGGCGTGCTGGGTGGTTTGGTTGAGCACGGCCACTATCTGCTCGTCCTTGTCCACAATGCCTTGCAGGGCATCCACCACATCCTGCAAGTCACTCTTGGAGGGCTTGTTGCTGAGGCCCAGCAGGCCATGGCGCTGCGCGTTGGCGGCGGCGTATTGCTGGGTGAGCACCTTGCGCTCGGCTAGCAGGCGAGGCAGGGGCGAGGCGGTCGTGTCCTGGGCCAGGGTGGTGAGGGGCAAGGCGAAAGCCAGGTAGGTGAGTAAGGTGGTCGGTGAAAAAGCAGTCGGCATGGGGCAAAGACTTAGCGCAAAGTTTCGCAAGGTTAAAAGAGGTTTCGCAAAGTGTGCCCCAGGCCAGCGCCTGCCAAAACTTTGCGAAACTTCTTTTAACCTTGCGAAACTTTGCGCTAAAGTTAAATTACGTAAATTATTGATTGAAAAGTAGTTGCGAATCTACTTCGGCTGTGGCGGCTCCGAGTGCAGCAGGCCGGCGGGCACTTCCAGCTCGCCGCTGTGGAAGCCGATGAGGCCGTTGCGCTCGTCCTCGATGTTGGTGGCCTGGGTGTACACGTCGCCCGCGATGGGGCGGGCGCGCAGCTCGTTTTTAAAGGCCCGGATGCTGTTGGTGCGGGCCTCGGCATCGGCGGGGCCGCCGTAGTCCGAGAAGCCGAAGCCGCCCCACTCGCTCACCAGCAGCGGGCGCTGGCCGCGGTAAAAATAGGGGTCGCCCACCACCAACGGGAAGGCCGCGGTACCCAGCAATTCGCCGTGAATGAGGCGGTCGAGCAGCTCGCGCCAGCGGCCCAGGTCGGGGGTGTAGAGGTGGGCCGTGAGCAGGTCCGACTTCAGCTGACCCTGGTAGCTGATGTGGTGCCAACCGTCGTTGTCAATCACCAAAAACTGCGGGTGTGCCAACTGCATATAGTTGTAAGTCTGCACGATGTAGCGCTGGGTGGCCGGGTTGGTGGCAATGTCCTGGGCCCCCCAGTCCTCGTTATACAGGCTCCAGATAACGATGCTGGGGTGGGTTTCCATCAGCGTGAGCATGCGCAGCAGCTCGGCACGGTGGTTTTCGCGGCTGCGCGGGGTGCTGCTGTGCGGGCTGGGTACCTCCACCCACAGCAGCAAACCCAGCTCGTCGGCCAGGTTATAGATGCGGGGGTCGATGCCCGCAATGTGCACCCGCACCAGGTTGCAGCCCAACGCCTTCATAGCGTGCATGTGGCGCTGCATCTCGGCAAAAGTGGCCGTGCCGGGCTGGTAGAGGATGCCGTCGAGGTAAATCGGCTCGTTGTTGAGGTAAATCTTGCGGCCCCGCGCCTCAATCTTGCGCAGGCCGAAGCGCGCCTCAATCTGGGCCACGTAGCCGGTGCCATCGATGAGCTGGGCTACCAGGCGGTAGCGGTGCGGGTTTTCGGGGCACCACACTTCGGCCGTGGGCACCTCCAGCACTAGGCGCTGCTCGTGCTGGCCTTCGGTGAGGGACAGCGGAAAATCGGAGCTGGCCAGCGGGGTGGCCCCCGCCGTATCTTCGGGCTCAAACACTTGCAGGCGCACCGTATAGTCGCCCGCATCGTGCACGCGCAGCGTCAGGTTGAAGCGTACGAGCTGGTCCTCAATGGTGCTTACCACGCCCACCCGCGAGCGCAGGCGGTTGCGCTCCACGGTTTCGAGCCACACCGAGCGCACGGCCCCCGACTGCGTCTGGTACCAAATGCCGCCGCGCTTGTACACGTGCGACTCTTGCTTGCCGCGCGTGGTTTCGGCGTCCATAGTGTCGGCAATGCGCACCGTGAGGCGGTTGGTGGGGCGCAGGTGCTCCTCGGGCAGCTCGTAGGTGAAGGAGGTGTACTCGCCGTAGTGAATAGCCTCGCCCTCAATGGTGGTCAGCAGCTGGCCGTTGAGCCACACCCGCGTTTCGTAGCCGCAGGCCCCAAAGGTGAGCTGAAACAATGTTTTGCGCTGATTGTCAGCTACTTCAGGTAGCTTAAACTCGCGCTCGTACCAGGCCACTATCTTGTCTTGCCAAGCCGCCTGGCCGCCGGTATGGGCCTGGGCCATGTGCTCCTCAATAGAGCCGGGCCACTGCGCGGTATGCCGGAAATCGTAGCCTTCGGCCCACTCCTCGGTGAGGCCAATATCTTCTAAGTCAATGGCAAAACGCCAGGTACCGTCGAGTAATAAGTGATGGCCCGGCCGCAGCACGGCGCGGGGCAGTGAGTTGTCTGGTTCGTCGGCCGGGCGGGTTTCGGGGGCCGCCGAAAGGCCGTAATTGGCGTGCGTGAGGTCGTCCATACGAGTGAGCTAACGGCCGAAACCGTGGGAATAAGGTACTGGCAGAAGAAAAGAGTTTGTAAGGAGCTAACAAACCCGGCAGCTGATTGGCGGACCCAAACCGTGCCAGGCGGCGCAAATAAACGCCCAGCATCCTGAAAAAGCCGCCCAGCCGGGCCGCTGCCCCGCCCAAGCCGCCCGCCGCTTTTACCTTTACCACGTGCCCATGCCTCCCCCCGACTTGCCCGCCTACGACGTTGCCCTGGTGGGCGCGGGCCCCGCCGGCACGGCCTGCGCGCTGGCCCTGCGCGGCCGCGGCCTGCGGGTGCTGCTGCTCGACAAGGCCACCTTTCCGCGCGATAAAATCTGCGGCGATGCCGTGCCTGGCCACGCCCTCAAGGCGTTGCGCCAGCTCGACCCGGTGTATGTGGCGGAGCTGTGGCAGCTGGAGCCGCGCGACGACGTGCGCCGCAGCCGCCTGGTAGCGCCCGGCGGGGCCAGCTTCGACCTGCACTGGAAGCTGCCCACCTTCAACAGCCCGCGCCTCGACTTCGATGCCGCGCTGCTGGCCCTGGTGCGCCGCCACACCGACACGGAGATTCGCGAAAACGCCGCCCTCAAAACGGTCGAAATAACGCCCAATTGCGCCCGCCTGTACCTGGCCGACGGCACCGAAATCACCGCCCGGCTCGTCATCGGCTGCGATGGAGCTCACTCGGTGGTGGGCCGCCGGCTGCTGCCCGAGCCCCGCCTGGCCCGCGCTCACCACTGCGCCGGCGTGCGCGCCTACTTCGACGGCGTGGCCGATGTGGAGTCGGGCACCACCGAGTTTTTCTTCAGCAATAACTACCTGGCGGGCTACCTGTGGCTGTTTCCGGTGGGTGGGGGCCGCTGCAACGTGGGCCTGGGCATGCTCTCCGAGCTGGTGGCCAAGCACAAAATCGACCTGCGCCAGCTGCTGCTCGATAACCTGACCACCCACCCGGCGCTGGCCGGGCGCTTTGCCGGGGCGCGGCAGCTGGGGCCAGTGGCAGGCTTCGGCCTGCCCATCGGGGGTGGGCGGCAGCGGCCGGCCAGCGGCGCGCGCTTCATGCTGTGCGGCGACGCGGCCTCCCTCATCGACCCCCTGCAGGGCCACGGCATCGACATGGCCATTCGCAGCGGCATTCTGGCCGCCGCGCAGGTAGTGCAATGCGTTGAGCAGCAAATTTTTAGTGCCGAATTCATGCAGCAATACGATGCGGCTGTGCAGCGCCAGCTGGGCCCGCAGCTGGCGCGCAGCTACCGCCTCATGCGGCTGCTCGGCACCCGGCCCTGGCTCATGAACCTGGGTACCCGCCTGGCCCGCCTGCCCGGCCTGGGCCGCTGGGCGCAGCGGCTGCTGGGCTGATTATCCGCTGTTTACTAGCTACTTAGCTCTGTGCAGTGGGGCGAACGGTTAGCTCGCCCACATCCACGTCAGCGGGCTGCTCGATGGCAAATGCAATGGCGCGGCCGATGGCCTCCGGCGAAATGGCCATTTTATCGCGCGCGGCAATAATCTGGGCTCTCACCGCGGAGTTGGTCATGGAATCGGCGAAGTCGGTATGGACGAAACCTGGCGAGATGACGGTCACGCGCAGCTGGTCGCCCGCTTCCTGGCGCAACCCCTCGGAGATAGTGCGCACGGCGTTTTTGGTGCCCGCGTACACGGCCTGCATCGGCACAATTTTAAGCCCCGCAGTCGAGACGATATTGACGAAATGCCCGAAACCCTGCTTGCGAAATATGGGCAGCGCGGCGGCAATCCCGTACAGCACCCCTTTGATATTAACGTCAATCATGGCCTCCCAGTCTTCCACGCGCAGCTCGTCGAGGAGAGAAATTGGCCCAATGCCGGCATTGCTGATAAGCACGTCGAGCTGGCCAAACTGCGTGAGGGCCAGTTGAATAAGGTTCGCTACGTCAGCACGTTGCGTCACGTCGGTACGGAGGTAGGCCACCTCGCCGCCAGCTGCCGCAATGCGGTCCGCCAGCGCCGCCAAGCGGTCGGGGCGGCGCGCTCCCAGCACCACCTTGGCCCCGCGCCCGGCCAGCAGCAGGGCAGTGGCCGCCCCAATGCCGCTGCTGGCCCCCGTGATGACGACAACCTTGTTTTTCAGTCCGTTTTCCATGGTCTTTCTTAGGTGAGTAATTCTACCACAAAGGTCAAGGCCGCGGGCAAGGAAGAATTATGCGAATCAATCCTAAACTTATGAAAGCGCTTCCGGCTGCCGCCGGTAATAATTAGGGGGCTGCCCAGTATGCTTTTTAAAGAAACTGTTAAAATTGGAAGCGTGCTCGAAGCCCAGGCAGTAGCCTATTTCGGCCAGGCTCCAGTTGCTGTGGCGCAGCAGAGCCTGGGCCTCCCGCAGCAGCTTCTCCGCAATGTGCGCGGTGGTGGTTTTACCCGTGACTTCTTTGAGTGCCTTATTGAGGTGATTGGTGTGCACAGCCAGCTGCCGGGCAAACTCATTCGCATTTTTAAAGCGAAGAGTGTGGTGCGGCGAAGCCAGCGGAAACTGTCGGTCAAGTAAGTCTAAAAATAAGGCTGTGAGGCGGGCTGCCGACGTGCCTACTTGATAAGCAGGTGCCACCGGCGCCAGCTTCAGCGACTCGTGCAAAATAAGTTGGATATACGTGCGTAACAGGTCGTATTTGTGCACGTAAGCCGATTGTATTTCCACTACTAGCTGCTCAAAAAGTGCGCTGAGTTGCTGCACCACTGCCGGCGGCGGAAACAGCACGGGGGTGCCCCCAACCCGGAACAGGGGCGAGTTGGCCACGCTGGCTGGACGTAGCTGTTGGGTAATAAATTCCTCCGTAAACAAGCAAACGTAGCCGGTTTCGCGGCCCGCCAGCCGCTCCCAGGAATACGGAATCAGGGGGTTGGCAAAAATGAGGGCACACGCCGACACCGTAATATTTTTGTCAGCATAGGATAATATTCCCTGCGCATTGCACAGCAGCTTTATCTTATAAAAATCTCGTCGAATGTGCGGAAATGAAGCGGGGGGCGCCACGTCCTCAATTCGGTAAATAGTGACTTGTCCCGCGTCGGGCTGGCCCGGGCCGTAGCGCTGATAAAATTCGCCAATTGTTTCTGGTGCCTGCATTTTGCGAAGTTATAAAATTCAATTAATTAATTTGCACGAATTAATTCTGCGCAGGCTGGTTGCTGGGCAACTAGCCTGCGCCCACGCACCGGCCCGCCTTACTTTGCGCTATGCGCCTCGTCTTTCGTCTGCTTGCCTTGGTCCTCGGTGGCCTGTTGTTGGTCGTTCTTGCCAACACTCTGCGCCTGCCCAACCACCAGCTGGCGGCGGTGCCGCCGGCCCCCACGCTTGCCCTGCCGCCCGACTCGGCCCTGGCCCACCTGGCGGGCGCGCTGCGCATCGCCACCGTGTCGCGCACCACGTACGCCGACACGGATACCGTGCCCTTCGACCAGCTGCACACTTACTTGCAGCGCACGTTTCCGCTGGTTCATCAGCGCCTCAAGCACCAGACTATCAACCACTACGGCCTGCTCTACGAGTGGACCGGCACCGACACTGGCCTGAAGCCGCTGCTGCTGCTGGCCCACCAGGACGTGGTGCCCGTGTTGCCCGGCACTGAAGGCCAGTGGAAGCGCCCGCCCTTTGCCGGGCAGCAGGCGGGCGGCTACCTCTACGGCCGCGGCGCCTTGGATGACAAGCTCAACGTTATCGGCCAGCTCGAAGCCGTAGAGTACCTGCTGCGCACCGGCTACCAGCCCCGGCGCACGGTGCTGCTCGCCTTCGGCCACGACGAGGAAACCCAGGGCCGGCGCGGGGCCGCCGCCATTGCGGGCGTGCTGCGCCAGCGGCATCCGCAGCTCGAACTGGTGCTCGATGAGGGTGGCCTCATCAAGGCCGACGGCGTGGCCGGCCTAGTCCAGCCGGTGGCCCTGGTGGGTGTGAGCGAAAAGGGCTACCTCAGCCTTGAGCTAGCGGCTACCGGGACGGGCGGGCACTCCTCCATGCCGCCCGCGCTTACCAGCGTGGGCCGGGTGGCCGCCGCCGTGGCCCGGCTGGAAGCCGCGCCGTTTCCGGCCCGACTTGATGGCGGCGTGAGCGGCCTGCTGGCCTATTTGGCCCCGGCCGTGCCGTTTGGCAAGCGCCTGGTTTTTGCCAATCAGTGGTTGTTTGGAAGCCTGATTAAGAAGTCGTTGGCTGTCACGCCTTCCGGCAACGCCGCGTTGCGCACCACCACCGCGCCCACCATTATCCGGGGCGGCGACAAGGACAACGTGCTGCCCATCGGGGCCACGGCCACCGTCAATTTCCGGCTGCTGCCCGGCGACTCGGTGCGTGCCGTTATTCAAAAGGTGCGGGAGCTTATCAACGACCCCGCAATCCGGGTGACCACGCTGGGCGAGGGGCGCGCCGCCTCGCCCGTGTCGGGCACCGATAACGCGGCATTTCAGGTGCTGCATCGCACCATCAAAAGCGTGTTTCCGCAGGCGCTGGTGGCCCCTTATGTGGTGGTGGGCGCCACCGATGCCCGCGCCTACGCCAGCCTGTGCCCGCAGGCCACCTACCGCTTCGTGCCCGTGCTCATGGACCAGGCCGCCATCGAAAGCCTGCATGGTACCAACGAGCGGCTGGGTACCCAGGCCTACCAAAACGTGGTGCGGTTCTACGCGGCCCTGATTCAAAATGCGTGCGGTAAGCGTTAGCTGGCCCCGTCGGGCCGTTGGCCGAAACGCAGGACCCTCCCCCCGGCCCGGCGGGGCCAGCCAACGCTTACCGCACCTGCAAACATCCCCCGACCCCGATTTGTCGTAGCAGTTCCGAACCTCGAAAACACCATGTCACCTATCTCCGCTCAACCCATCGACCTGCTCTACGACGCCGCCCGGCGCGGAGACGCCGCCGAAATCAAGCAGCTGCTGCAAAACCCAAAGCTGTATATCAACGCGCAAAACGGCAAGGGGCACTCGGCGCTCATCCTGGCCACCTACGACGACCACTTCGAGGCCGCCCGCGCCCTGCTCGATGCCGGTGCCAACCCCAACCTCCAGGATGCCAGCGGCAATTCGGCCCTGATGGGCGTCTGCTTCAAGGGCTACGCCGACATGGCGCGCCTGCTTATCGAGCGCCACGCCAACCTCAACCTGCGCAACGGCAACGACAGCACGGCCCTCATGTTTGCCACGCTCTTTGGGCGCAATGAGTTGGTAAAGATGCTGTTAGAAGCTGGGGCCGATGCCTCGCTCAAAGACACTCGCGGCCTCACCGCCCTGCACCTCGCCGGCCAGCAAGGCAACGAAGAAGCCCTGCGGCTGCTCGGCGAGAAGGACGCGCAGTAGTGAAAATCACCCGTCCTTGCCGCGCTTCACTGCGTTGCGCTCGCAAGGACGGGTGATTTTATAATAAATTGATTAGCAAGTAGTTGCTAAATGCTGCGCACCACGCCGCCATCGACCCGCACCGAGGCCCCGTTGGTAGCCGCGGCCAGCGGGCTGGCCAGGTAGGCCACCATGTTGGCGATTTCCTCGGGCGTGATGAAGCGCTGGAGTAGCGAGGAGGGCCGCGCGTCGCGAAAGAACTCGTGCTCAGCCTCTTCGCGGGTTTTGCCCTCGCCGGCCAGCTTCTTCAAAAACTCCTCCACGCCCTCCGAGGCGGTGGGGCCGGGTAGCACCGAGTTTACTGTGACGCCGGTGCCCTTGGTGAGCTCGGCCAGGCCGCGGGCCACGGCGAGCTGCGCGGTTTTAGTGGTGCCGTAGTGCACCATTTCGGCCGGAATCTGGAGGCCTGACTCGCTGGAAATGAAGATAATGCGGCCCGCATCCTGCTTCAGCATCAGCGGGAAATACTGGCGCGAGAGCCGCACGCCGCTCAGCACGTTCACCTCAAAGAAGCGCAGCCAGTCGGCATCCGAGATTTCGGCAAAAGGCATGGGCTCGAAAATGCCCACGTTGTTGACCAGAATATCCACCGTGGGCACTGCTTGCAGGAGGTTATCGACCTGGGCCGCGTCGCCAAAATCGACGGCCACGCCCCGCACCACCGCCGCTGGCGTGTGCGCCAGGATAGCAGCTTTGGCGGCGGCCAGGCGCACTTCGGTGCGCCCGGTGAGAATAACGGTGGCCCCTTCGGCGGCCAGGCGCTGGGCAATGGCCAGGCCAATACCGGCCGTGGAGCCGGTAATGAGGGCAGTTTTATGGGTGAGTTCCAGGTCCATGACGACGTAAAAAATAAGGTGGTTTTGAAGGGGCATACGTAAAAACGTAGCCGAGGCCACATGGGCTCCGTGCGCTAACCCGAGTAGCGCAAACCCATAGGGGTGGCCTTTTGATTGCCCAAGGGTGCGGGCCAGGCGGTTGGGCCGCCGCCCGCCGCGCGACCTTTGTGACCCGCGCGCCACGGCGCGCGGCTTCCTTCGCCACTCACTGCCTCATGAAAGAACAGTTTTTACAAGTACTCAGCCGGTTTCCCGATAGCCTTACCGCGCTGCTCGTAATGGGTGGCAGCCTGGTGGGCGGCTGGCTGCTTAAGGTGGGGCTTTTTGCGGGCCTGCGGGCCTACGAGCGGCGCACGGGCTCGGTGCTGGCCGGCGCGGTGGTGCGACACACGGGGCGGGCGGCGGCGTTTTTTGGGCCGGTGCTGCTGCTGGCAGTGCTGTTGCCGCTGGCCCCGCTGGCACCCGGCCCGCTGGAGGCCGTGCGCCGGGTGGTGGGCATCGCCTCCATCGTCACCTTCGCCTGGCTGCTGATGCAGGCCATGGAGGTGCTCGAAGAGCTGGTGTTGGCCCACTACCGCCTCGACCGCGACAACAACCTGGCCGTGCGCAAACTGCTGACACAGTTACAGTTCGTGAAGAAAATCGGCGTGTCGCTCATCTTCTTCGTGGCCCTGGCGCTGGTGCTGATGAGCTTTGCCACGGTGCGCCGTATCGGGGCGGGGCTGCTCACGTCGGCGGGCATCGCCAGCGTGATTGTGGGCTTCGCGGCCCAGCGCTCGCTCAGCAACTTGCTGGCGGGCTTCCAGATAGCCTTCACCCAGCCCATCCGCATCGACGACGTACTGGTGGTGGAGAGCGAGTGGGGCCGGGTGGAGGAAATTACCTTCACCAACGTCATTATGAAGCTCTGGGACGAGCGCCGGCTGGTGCTGCCGCTCGATTATTTCATCGAAAAGCCCTTCCAAAACTGGACGCGCAGCTCGTCGCAGCTGCTGGGCACCGTGTTTCTCTACGCCGACTACACCCTGCCCATAGAGGCCGTGCGCACCGAGCTGGCGCGCATTGTGGCCGATACCCCGCGCTGGGACGGCCGCGTGGCCCTGGTGCAAGTCACCGACGCCCAGGCAACTACCATCCAGCTGCGCGCCCTGGTGAGCGCTACCGACGCCTCCACCGCCTTCGATTTGCGCTGCGAGGTGCGCGAAAAGTTAGTAGCCTTCATCCAGGCCAAGTACCCCGAGTGCCTGCCCAAAACCCGCGCCGTGGTGGAGGGGCCCGTACTGCCCGCGTAAGCATTTGCCCGAATGAATCCTTGTTGGTTTAGTCCTTATGCAAGCCACAGCGCCGCCAGCGCCAGCGTGGCCGGCAGCGTTTGCACCAACAAAATGCGCCGCCCGGCCGTAGTTGCGCCGTAGAGGCCCGCCACCACCACGCACCCCAGAAAAAACGTGCCCACGTTGCGGTGCCACGCTGGGTCCGTAATAAATAGCGCCCAAATCAGGCCCGCCATCAGAAAGCCGTTGTACAGGCCTTGGTTGCCGGCCAGCGTCTTGGTAGCGGGGAATAGGGCGGCCGGTAGCGTCTTGAATACTTGCGGCCCCCGCGTAGTCCAGGCAAACATCTCCAGCCACACGATGTAGCCGTGGATAAGGGCCACCAGGCCAATGAGTAGCTGGCTGAGCAGGTGCATAGTAGCGGCGAGTTGCTGAGCCACGAAGTAACGGCGAGAAACGAAAAGGCCCGCCGGTTGGGGCAGGCCTGAAAGTAAATGCTTATACGGTGTGCTCTCCATATATCGTCTTTGTCTTAACAATGCATTTGTGCCGTCTACTAAAATCGCGTAATTGTTGCTGCGTTTTTACATCCATGCTGGGCGAGCGGCGAATAATGACGAAGCACAGCTTGGGCTGCAAGGATGACTGCAACAACCGTAAACTATTAGCCAACTGCGCGAGGGCATGCGAAAGATTGCTGCTCTTTAGTTCGACGTAAATTTCAGCCGGAGCTTCCGAAACCTGGAAAATAAAGTTGCAATTTAACTCGCCAGTAGGAAAGAACTGCTCGGGCTCTAGTATCGTTACAGTTAATCGGCGCGGATTAAAGAGGGTAAAACGGCTTTCGGCCTTTGGTGTTTTAACCGGGATAATAGGGTTAGTCGTGATGCGTTGCTGGTGGGCTGAAATCTGCATCAGGGTTTGATAGCTGGGTCAAGGGCCATTAATTCGCCAAACTGGTTGGCCGTTACATCGGAGGCGCTATCCAGTAAATCGGCAGACAGCAGGCCCGATTCAGCGTCAATCAACGAGCGGGCGCTACCATTTTCAAATCCATACACTTGGAAGTCGGACAGGGGCAACTGTTGACCCTTGGGAACTACTTGGTAAAGCTTTTTTAATTCGGCCGGCTGGTCGTGCAAGGTCGCCGCTAGCTGGTGTGCGTAAATCAGGTTGTTGAAAGAAGCGAGTAAGTAGGGGCTGTGGGTGGTGATGACAAGCTGTAATGATTCCGGCCGCATGTTCAAAACGCTAGCCATTAGCTGTGCCATGGCCCGCTGCGATTCAGAAAACAGGTGGGCTTCGGGCTCCTCAACGTATAGCGTGTGTGGGTCACGGCTGCCATCGTGTGTTGATTCGTGCTCCTTTTCGAAAACGCTGTCTAGTAAAATGAGTAGTAGTGCAAACGCTTCTTGCTGGCCGGAGGAAGCATAAGCTAATGTGCTACGCCGCCCATCAGGACTGATAATGATATCTTCGTTGCCTTCCACTTTGATACGGCCCTTTACAATATGTTGAATTAATTTATCCAACTCTTTGTGCCGGCTCAAATCATTATTGAGGTAGTGTCGCCTGGCCAACTCATATAAGGCTAAAAACTGGCGTAAGAAAGGGTCAGTTACTGGCGATTGTGCTAAGAAAGTAAGGGTAGCTCCTTTGAGGGCAGAGAAGAAGGAGCGGCCCGCCAGTATAAAAGACTGAACCACATTCATGGCATTATCCACCTCGTTAATAAGTGTGTCATTAGCCGCAACCAAACGAGACGACTCCCATAAATAGGAGTTACTGCGGTAGCCAGCACCAGATGCCGCAAGCGCTTCCTGCCGATTGACTTTAGCCGCTTCTCTAAAAAGCTCGGAATAAGTCAGTTTAAGCTTTCCTTGTATATTATTAAGTTGGATAAAATAGTCGTTTAATTCATATCGTAAAAACAGTCCTTTACTCATTCGTAATAGGCCTGGGAAATACTCTTTTAGAGTAGAAACAAAGTGATTATCGAACGTGCGTTTATCATCCCCAGCCCGAGCGGCCTCAAGCATCTCTGGTAAGAAAGACTTAAACCAGTAAAGGCATTTTGCGCAGACGCTTTTACCACTAGCCTGTGGCCCAATAAAAATAGTTACCCGCCCTAACGTTACGTCAAGGTTTTCAAGTCCAGCAAAGTGGCGGATAATAAGGCGCTCTGTCATGGCTATTAAAGTAGATGAAAAAATATTCTACTCCCCCAGTTTCCCCAAAATCTCCAGCGCGGCCTTGGCTATCACCGTGCCGGGCCCATATATCCCGGCCACGCCCGCGTCGTAGAGAAACTGGTAGTCCTGGGGCGGAATGACGCCGCCGGCGATGACGAGAATATCGGGGCGGCCCTCGTTTTTGAGCTCCTGGATGAGCTGGGGCAGCAGGGTGTTGTGGCCGGCGGCGAGGCTGCTCACGCCCACTACGTGCACGTCGTTGTCGACGGCCTGGCGGGCTACTTCGGCGGGGGTTTGGAAGAGGGGCGCGAGGTCTACGTCGAAGCCCACGTCGGCGAAGCTGGTGGCGATGATTTTGGCGCCGCGGTCGTGGCCATCCTGGCCCATTTTGGCTACCAGCATGCGGGGGCGGCGGCCCTCGCGGGCGGCAAAATCCTGGGCGGCCTGGCGGGCCTGGGCAAAGTCGGCGTTGTCGGTCATGCCCTGCTGGTAGATGCCCTGCACGGTGCGGCTGGTGGCTTGGTGGCGGCCCCAGGCGGCTTCGAGCGCGTCGGAGATTTCGCCGAGGGTGGCGCGGGCGCGGGCGGCCGTCACGGCCAGGGCGAGCAGGTTGCCCTGCGGAGAGGCCGGGCTGCCTTCGGTAGGGGCGGGCTCATTCGTAATGCTCTCCGACGGCAAGCTGAAGCTTACCGCACAGTCCGTTATGGCCTTTAGGGCCGCCTGCACGGCGTCGTTGTCACGCGTGGCGCGAATCTGCTTCAGGCGTGCTACCTGCGATTCTCTAACGGCGTCATTATCAATTTGTAATACATCAATCGGCGCTTCTCCCTCGGGGGCGAGGTACTTATTCACGCCCACAATCACCTCCTGCCCAGTGTCGATGCGCGACTGCTTGCGGGCGGCGGCTTCCTCGATACGCAGCTTGGGCAGGCCGGTTTCGATGGCGGCGGCCATGCCGCCGAGGGCTTCGACCTCCTCCATCAAAGCCCAGGCTTGGTTGGCGAGGTCGGCGGTGAGGCTTTCCACGTAGTACGAGCCGCCCCAGGGGTCTACCACTTTGGTGATGTCGGTTTCGTGCTGGAGATAGAGCTGCGTGTTGCGGGCAATGCGGGCCGAGAAGTCGGTGGGCAGCGCCAGGGCCTCGTCGAGGGCGTTGGTGTGCAGGCTTTGGGTGCCGCCGAGGGCCGCGGCCATGGCCTCCACGGTGGTGCGGGCCACGTTGTTGAAGGGGTCCTGGGCGGTGAGCGAGTAGCCCGAGGTCTGGCAGTGCGTGCGCAGCGCCAGGCTCTTGGCACTCTGCGGGTCAAACTGCTTGATGAGCTTGGCCCACAGCAGGCGGCCGGCGCGCAGCTTGGCAATTTCGAGGAAATGGTTCATGCCGATGCCCCAGAAAAAGGATAGGCGCGGGGCAAAGTCATCGAGCTTGATGCCCGCCGCCAGGCCGGCGCGCACGTACTGCAAGCCGTCGGCCAGGGTGTAGGCCAGCTCCAGTTCGGCGGTGGCGCCGGCCTCGTGCATGTGGTAGCCCGAGATGCTGATGCTGTTGAACTTGGGCATGTGCTGCGCCGTGTAGGCGAAGATGTCGGCAATGAGCCGCATGCTCGGTGCGGGCGGGTAGATGTAGGTGTTGCGCACCATAAACTCCTTCAGAATATCGTTCTGAATGGTGCCCGTCAGCTTTTCGGGCGGCACGCCCTGCTCCTCAGCCGCCACAATGAAGAAGGCCAGCACCGGCAGTACCGCCCCGTTCATGGTCATGCTCACCGACATCTCGCCCAGCGGAATCTGGTCGAACAGGATTTTCATATCCTCGACCGAGTCGATGGCCACGCCGGCCTTGCCCACGTCGCCCACCACGCGGGGGTGGTCCGAGTCGTAGCCCCGGTGCGTGGCCAGGTCGAAGGCCACGCTCAGGCCCTTCTGCCCCCCGGCCAGGTTGCGCCGGTAAAAGGCGTTGCTTGCCTCGGCCGTGGAGAAACCCGCGTACTGCCGCACCGTCCAGGGCGAGCGCACGTACATGCTGGCGTAAGGCCCTCTTAAATAAGGTGGTAGCCCCGCCCCGAAGACCAGGTGCGGCAGCTGCGCCGCATCGGCGGCGGTATACACGGCCGGGCCATCAGCGGGGTACTCGGCCGGCTTAGGGGGGGTAGGGAGCGCGGCCGCGTCGTAGGGAATGGCAGAAAAGTCGGGACGCATTACTTATGAGTAGTTGAACTGTAATTCTCAATAAAAATTTCTTTCGCCCAGGGAAGCTGGCGTGTGTCGTTCCAACAACTATAAACCGCTTCGACTTCAAACAAAGCTGATGCTAGTTTATTGGCCTGTGTAAAGTTGCGGAACTGCTTGTAGCTAATTAAAAAATTAGTTTTATCCTGATTTAAATCATAGAATCCGTACTTATTCCGTACAGGGTCGTGAAATGTGATAATCCCTTTCTCGTAATTGATAGAGTCAGGATTGAAATTGTCAGCAGAGTTCTTTCTCGCAAAAGCCCATCTAGTAGGTTCATCACCCAAATTAGAGCGGCTAATTGACGCAATGAGCCGGTGCGGGTCAATAATTGGGATTTCCCATAAATCCCAGTCTAGGTCGTCCACTACGTAGAATTGAGATTTAGCAGGCTCTCGCTGCGTGTACAAGTAGCCAAGCGCCAGTACCACTGGTAGCGCCAGAATTCCCACCACCATTTTACCGGCCGCTTTCATATGCTGAGTCGAGATTACCGGCCTTGCAGCCGCGCCAGCACCTCTTCCGTTTTATGGCCTTCCACCGCAAATTCCTTGAAGCCAAACACCCGCACGGCCTCCAGCAGCGTGGCCAGGTCAGAGGTGATGAGCGAGGGAATATCAAACACGCCTCCCACCGGCACCTGCTGCACCACCCGCGCCAGGTGGTCAAACTGTTCGGGTGTGGCGTACATCAGCGTGGCTTCTTCGGGCTTGGAAAACAGCACCGAATAGGCATTGGGCGCGATGTCGGGTAGGGGAGCGGTGGCTTCGCGCTCGCTGGGGTGCAGCAGGTGCCAGAAGGCCTCGGCAATCTCGGCGTTTACGCGCACGTTGCCCAGCAGCACCAGCGTGGCCTGCTTGTCCTGGTTGGCGCGGCGCTCGAAGTGCAGGGCCGTGGCCAGGCGCAGCACCTCGCTGGGATACGTGGCGCGGGTGGTGTCAAACTCGCGCGAGCGCAGCAGTTGCTTGGGCTGAAACTCGAATTTCTCCTGCGCATTCTGGAAGCGGTTGGTGCCCACCACCACGTCCTGGCCGGTGGCCACACGCTTGAATTTTTCCAGGCCGGCTACGCTCACGGCTTCCAGGGCCTTGGCGCGGGCGTGCAGCATCCCGCCCTGCGCCTCCAGCGCCTGAAACTCCGCCCAGGCGGCGCGGGCCAAGTCATCGGTCAAGGTTTCAATGAAATAGGAGCCCGCCGCCGGGTCGGCCACCCAGTCGAGGTGGGCCTCGTCGCGCAAAATGATGGGCAGGTTGCGCGCCAGCCGGGCGCTAAACTCATTGGAAGCCTGAAACAGGCAGTCGAACGGCGCTACCTGAATGGAATCGGCCCCGCCCAGCACGGCGCTCATGGCCTCGGTGGTGTGGCGCAGCAGGTTGGTGTGCGGGTCGAGGGTAGTTTGCGTCCAGGTCGAGGTAGTGGTGTGAATGCCCAGCGCCGCCGCGCCCTGCGGCGGCAGCCCAAAGGCGTGCAGCAGCGTGGCCCACAGCCGGCGGGCGGCCCGCAGCCGGGCCATTTCGGGGAAGTAGCTGGGGCCAATGGCAAAATCGAGGTGCAGCTGGCGCGCTACCTCGGCCACCGTGAGGCCGGTGGCCTCATCGGGCAGCTGGGTGAGCATGGCGGCGGCCGTGCTCAGGCTAAAAGCCAGTTGCTGGGTGAGCGTTGCGCCCCGGTTGCCAAAGTAAGTGCCATTCACGGCCAGCGCCGTAAACGCGGGCCAGTCGCGGGCCAGGGCCAGGCAGCGCCGCAGCGTGGCGCGGTAGGGGAGTAGCTCGGCCCCCTCGGGCACGGCAAAAGGCAAAAACCGTAGCAAGCCGTGCAGCGGCTGGCCGTTGCTGGCCGTGAGCAGGCGTTCGAGCAGTAGCTCCGGGTGTTGCTGCACGGTATAGCCGAGCCAGGTGGTGGCTAGCGGCAGGCGCTCGGCCAGCTCGGCCACGGCAAAGTGGGCGGGGTCACCGGTGAGGATAAAGTGCAGGCCATCAGCCCCGCGGGCCAGGGCGTCGGCCCCTTGCTCTATTTGCAGGCGGCCATCGGTGCCCTTGGGTACGGTGAGGGCCACTATGTTGCGGCAGCCGGCGGGGCGGGGCGGCAGGGGGGCGGGCGGCCCGCCCAGGGCCACCAGAGCTTCGCGGTGGTAGAAGGGTTCGGCCACCAGCCCGTCGGGCATGGTCCAGCGCAGGCTGGCCGGGTCGGCTCCTTTCAACTCGCGCGTGAGCTGGGCCTGCCACTGCGCCGTGGTAACGGGCGCAAACTCAGGAAATGAAACCGGTGGTGGGGTGGGGAGGGAAGAATCAGTCATGCTTTTTTCGGTGAGCGCCGCGCCGCCTGACCGGGCCCGCGGCCCGAAAGATACCCTAGCTGGCCGGCATCTGCCGGACGGGCGGCGGTGTAGAAAGGCAGCTATACCTTTGCCCGGATTTTGATTTCCCAAAACATATGCGTAAAAACTACTCTCGATTATTCTTGGTCTTAGCGCTCGGGCTGGGCAGTACTGCGGCCCACGCGCAGGCCGATTTTCAGCCGGGCTACATCGTGCAGCCGGCTGGCGACACGGTGCGCGGCGAAATCGACTACCGCGATGCCCGATTCAACAACAGGCAGTGCCGCTTTCGGGCTACGCCGGCCGCGCCCGTCACCACTTTCCTGCCTACTACCCTGCGCGCCTACGGCCTGCGCGATGGCAGTAAGGCGTATCGGTCGTTGGTGCCGGTTGCTCTGCTTGCCCCAACTGACCCGCCCACGCCAGCTTTTCTGGAGGTGTTCACCGATGGCCCGGCCCAGCTCTACACCCTGCGCGACAACGAAGGCACCGACCATTATTATGTAGCCACTCAAACTTTTCCGCTCACCGAGCTAGTGCAGCGCAAGGTAATGCTGGAGGAAGAGCGCCGGCTGCAAACGCAAAACATCTACCGCAACACACTTTCGCAGGCGCTTACCAATTGCCCCGTGGCCCAGGCCCTATTGCCGTCTCTGGCCTACACGGCTCAGGCCCTGGCGCGGGCCGTGGCAACCTATAATCAGTGCCAGTTACCCGCTGGCGCAAATGCTAGGCCATCTACGCCACTGGCCCAGCATCTGCGCCAGCGGGCTAGGTTCGGTGTAGTGCTGGCCGGCTCCCGCACGGTCACGCATGGTTATTATGGTGGGGGTACGCCGGCCTATAACTTCGAAATCGGACCCAGTATAACAGCAGTTGGTGGCTTGTCTTTTAACGTGCCCCTCACGCAGTTGAGTAACAAGCTATCTCTGGAGATAGAGTTATTGTATCAACGCCAGCATTATAACCAAGCTTATGGGCAAGGTATAAGCGGGCATTACGCCTACCAGTTTGACTTTGCTTATGCCAAGCTGCCAGTGCTCGTGCGCTATACGTTTCCTAAAGGCCGGGTGCGGCCACTGCTCGAAGTAGGCCCTACGCTATCCTATGCCCTAACGATGACCACCCAAACGGCTTTCGTTGACAATAGTAATGTGGCGTCACCTGCGGTAGGCTTCTTTGATAATGTCCACCGGCGTTTGCAAGAGGGCCTAGGTGGGGGGGTAGGCATGCAGTTTGGGTACTGGCAGGGCCGGCAAGCTACCCTACTGGCGCGCTATGAGCGCGATACCGGCTGGAGCGAAGCCCTGGATTTTGCTACGTGGTCTACGCATTTCTATGGACTGCTCGTGCTCAATATTTCTAAATAAAGCCGGTAGCCCTGCCAATTGTACTACCCGGTTCCTCATCGTATTTTCAGCCGGGTGGTGCGTCCTTTGTAAGTTGTTTTCATACTTTTAGAGATGATGCTATTTTTTAAGAGGCGTCGGCAAAGCCTGTTTGCATTGCTGGCCGTCGGTACCCTGGCCACCACCGCCTGCCAGCGCGGCCCGCTGCAAGCCACGGCCCACTTGCCTGCCTTCACCAGCCAGCCCGTGGGCAAGGCCATTACCCCCGATGCCGGCGCGGCCGACTACATCAAGCCCTTCCACGACCAGGTGGAGCGCCAGATGCAGGTGGTAATCGGCACGGCCCCGGTGGCGCTGGGCAAAAATGCCGGCGAAAACCCCATCGTCAACTTCGTGGCCGACTTGCAGCGCACAGCCACTAGTCAATTCTTTAAGGGCCAGATAATTGACTTGGGCGTGATGACCAACGGCGGTATGCGTAACTCGCTGCCCGCCGGTCCCATCACCGTTGGCAACGCGTTTGAGCTGATGCCGTTCGAGAATGAGCTGCTGGTGCTCGACGCGCCCGGCCCGGTGGTGCAACAACTGTTCGACTACGCCGCGCCAGTGGGCATGGCCGTATCGGGGGCCGTGTATACTGTGGGGCCCGACAAGCGCCCGCAGAACATCCTCATCGGCGGTAAGCCATTCGACCCCACCCGCACCTACAGCATCGCCCTGTCCGATTACCTGGCCGGCGGCGGCGACCACATGGAGTTTCTAAAGGCGGCCCCAGCGCGCCGCACCGGCCTGCTGCTGCGCACCGCCATCATCGACCACATCAAGGCCCTCACCGCCGCCGGCCAGCCCGTTACGGCCAAGGTAGAAGGCCGGGTGCGGTGATTTCAATTATCAGGGAGCAATTATCAATTGTCAGTCGTTCAGCCCTTAATTAATTGATAATTAATCCTCAAGCTATTTTATTAACATTCAGCATACCAGTCATCCACCTGATAATTGATGACTGATAATTGATAATTGAAATGTCTTCCCGTCGCGACTTTCTCCAGAAATCTTTGCTTGGTACGGCCGGCCTCAGCTTGCTGGGCCCCGGCCTCGTGGCCCACGCCGCCAGCGGTCCCGCCCGGCTCGTTATCCTGCACACCAACGATATGCACTCGCGCGTCGAGCCCTTCCCCGACAACGCCCCGCAGTGGGCCGGGCTGGGCGGCATGGCCCGGCGCGAGGCCCTCATCGACAGCATCCGCAAGCAGGAGCCGAACGTGCTGCTGCTCGACTCGGGCGACATCTGGCAGGGCACGCCGTACTTCAACTTCTTCCTCGGCGAGATGGAGTACAAGCTCATGAGCCGCATGAAGTACGATGCCAGCACCTTCGGCAACCACGACTTCGACAACGGCTTGGAAGGCTTGCAAAAGCAATTGCCCAACGCCGGTTTCCCATTTTTGGTGGCCAATTACGACTTCAGCGCCACGCCGCTGGCCGGCCGCTTCGCCCCGTACAAAGTATTTGAGCGCGCCGGGGCCCGAATTGGCGTTTTTGGCCTGGGCATCGAATTAAAAGGCTTGGTGGCCGATAAAAACTTTGGTACCACCCAGTACCTCGACCCCGTGACCGTGGCCAAGGCGCAGGTGCAGCAGCTGCGTCAGCACGAGCGCTGCGACATGGTTATCTGCCTCTCGCACCTGGGCTACAAGTATGAGAGCGAGAAGCTTGACGACCGCAAGCTGGCCGCCCAGGTGGGGGGTATCAACCTCATTTTGGGGGGGCACACCCACACCTTTATGCCCGCGCCCGAGCCCATTACCGGGCCCGCCGGCCACGTTACGCTCATCAACCAGGTGGGCTGGTCGGGCATCAACCTGGGCCGCATCGACTTCGATATGCGCCGCGGAACCCAACCGGTGCGCGCCACCGGCGCGCTGGTGCTGCCCGTAAGCGCTACCTGCTAGCCAGCCGACATAAGCAAGGATTTAGCGGCTTTTTTGTCTGCTGGTTTATGCGCAAATTTGTTCCCCCCAAGCCGGGCCGGTTATTCAATCGGCCCAACTTGGCGGGGTTTTTCGCCGCTGGCCGCGTGGGCCAAATCGTCCTTTTTCTCACCTCATGTCGCAGGATTTCCGCACCGTTTGGGCTAATTGCCTGCGCGTCATCCGCGCCGAGGTGGGGGAGCAAAGCTTTCGAACCTGGTTTGAGCCCGTTGCCCCGGTCGAGCTGCTGGGTAAGGTGCTCACCATCCAGGTGCCCAGCGTGTACTTCTACGAGTTCCTCGAAGAGCACTACGTAGAAGAGCTAAAACGTGCTATCTACCAGGAGCTTGGCCCCGAAGGCCGCCTGGAATACAGCGTAGTAGTGGACCAGGGCAACGCCCAGGCCTCGGCCAAAACCATGCACCTGCCGCCCGCCCGCAAGGCCGCGCCCAGCGCGCCGCCGGCCAGCGGCGGCCCCAACTACGGCACGGCCCCCGGCGGCATGCAGCCGGGCCGCCCGGCCGCGCCGCTGGCCCGCCACCTGGTGCCCGGCGGCAACACCGCCACGGCCGCGCAGGTCGCGGCCAATACGCTGCGCAACCCGTTTGAAGCCACCAAGACGATGGACCGCAACATCGTGCCGTCGCAGCTCAATACCACGTATACCTTTGATAACTACGTAGAAGGCGATTGCAACCGCCTGGCGCGCTCGGCTGGCCTCGCCGTGGCCAACAAGCCCGGTACCACCGCCTTCAACCCGCTGATGGTGTACGGCGGCGTAGGCCTGGGCAAAACGCACCTCGTGCAGGCCATCGGCAACCACATAAAGGCTACGAATACGGAGAAATTCGTGCTCTACGTGTCGGCTGAGAAGTTTACCAACCAGTTTATCGAGAGCCTGCAGCGCAACGCCGTGCAGGACTTCGCCAACTTCTACCTGCTCGTGGATGTGCTCATCCTCGACGACGTGCAGTTTTTGGCGAACAAGGGCAAGACGCAGGAGATGTTCTTCCACATCTTCAATCACTTGCACCAGGGCGGGCGCCAGATTATCATGACCAGCGACCGCCCCCCGCGCGAGCTCAGTGGCCTGGAAGACCGCCTACTCTCGCGCTTCAAGTGGGGCCTTACCGCCGACGTGCAAAGCCCCGACTTCGAAACGCGCATCGCCATCATCCAGAACAAGGCCCAGCAGGACGGTATGGAAATCGCGCCGCAGGTGGTCGAGTACCTGGCCCACTCGGTGCCCACCAATGTGCGCGAGCTCGAAGGCGTACTTACTACCCTGCTGGCCCAGAGCGTATTAACGCGCCGCGACATTGACCTGGAGATGGCCAAGCAGGCCCTGCGCCACATCATTGAGGAAGTGGAGGCGGAGGTCAACGTCGATTTCATTCAGAAAACGGTGGCCGACTACTTCAGCATTCCGGTGGCTTTGCTAAAAGAGAAAACCCGTAAGAAAGAAGTAGTTACGGCCCGGCAGGTGGCCATGTACTTCACCAAGGAGCACACAACGCACTCGCTCAAAACCATCGGCTACCACTTCGGCGGTCGCGACCACGCCACCGTCATTCACTCGGTGCAAACGGTGTCCGATTTAATTGATTCGGATAAGAAGTTCAAGGACCAAATCGTGGAGCTGCGCAAGAAATTCGTGCAGAAGTAGCAGTAGCGCGAAGCTGTTCGGGAAGTTCTTATAGAACGTCATGCTGAACGCAGTGAAGCATCTCGCTCGCCTCATTGGATGAAGCGAGCGAGATGCTTCACTGCGTTCAGCATGACGTTCTAAATAGTGCGCATTACCTACAAAATCTCTTTCGGGTAGCAGATATAATATTTCTGCACTTTCTGGCTAAGCGCCTGAATATTAGGTAAATCTGAAGCCTCGGTCACGTTCACTACTTTGCCGAGCTTGGTGAGAATGTTGATGGTTTCGTGGCCGCTGGGGTCGTAGGCAGTGTTGCTAAGGCGGCCGGTTATCATGAGCTGGCGGGCCTCGTCGGCGGGCAGCGCGAAGTGCTCGGCAATCAATTCGGCGATGCCGAGCTGAAATTCGTCGTCGTAAGGGTCGGGGCTGATGACGATTTTGAACAGCTGCCGGTTGAGCAGGCTTTGCGAGAGGAAGCTCAGGACTTTGTCCTCGTGGCTGGCCCACAGCTTCATGGCGGCCCAGATGTCCACATCATCAAGCTGCACGAAGTGGTTGAGGATGTGCACGTTCTCTTGAAACTCGGCCAGCGTAACGGCGCGGCCCAGGAAGTAGGTGAGGCAGCTGCTGCCGGGCACCGGCACGCCGGCGCGGGCCAGGTCGCGGGCCCGCTGCATCACCCGAATCACCATTTGCTCGGCGCTCGTAACCGTCTTGTGCAGATACACTTGCCAATACATGAGCCGGCGGCTCACCAGGAAATTCTCGACCGAGTACACGGCTTTTTCTTCCAGCACCAGGCGCTCATCCACCACTTGCAGCATTTTGATGAGACGGTCGGCGCCCGGCCGGCCCTCCTGCACGCCCGTGTAAAACGAGTCGCGGTTGAGGTAGTCGAGCCGGTCCATATCCAGCTGCGAGCTAACGAGCTGGTGGAAGAACGTGCGCCCGTAGCTGCCCTTAAACATCTCGATGGCCAGGCGCAGCTTGCCGCCAAACTCAGCATCGAGCCGCTCCATCAAAAACAGTGACAGCTGCTCGTGGGGCACATCTTGGAAGATGCTGGTTTCCAAGGCGTGCGAGAGTGGGCCGTGGCCGATATCATGCAGCAGAATGGCGATTTGGGCGGCCTCGCCCTCAGCCACCGAAATGGCTACGCCCTTGTCTTTGAGCGTGCGCAGGGCCAGCTGCATGAGGTGCATGGCCCCCAGCGCGTGGTGAAAGCGCGTGTGTAACGCGCCAGGATACACGAAGTTAGTGAGGCCCAGCTGCTGAATGCGTCGTAGCCGCTGGAAGTAGGGATGCTCGATAAGGTCGAACAGTAGCTCGGTGGGCACGGTCACGAACCCGTACACGGGGTCGTTGAAAATCTTCTTTTTATTCATCGGAGGCAAAACGCAGCCCAGCGGGCTGGTCGAAGGCATTAGCCGTTGTTTGGGGGTGGTTGGCCGATTAAGCCGGCCGTGATACGAACCCAAACCCCGGTTTTGCGGTAAAGCTACGGAAGGCCCGCCCACGCTCCTTGGATACTAGGACGCCGCCGGCTGCCGTTAGAACCGCTACCGCTTACTTTTTCCCGACGCGCGAAGCCCGCCTCCGCGCCCCTGCTTATGCAACGCTACTCCATTCTTTGGGCCGACGACGAAATTGATTTACTGAAGCCGCACATCCTCTTTTTGAAAGAGAAAGGCTATGATGTAACGCCCGTTAATTCCGGGGCCGATGCCCTGGAAGAAGTGCAGGAAAACTCCTACGACCTGGTTTTTCTCGACGAAAACATGCCCGGCCTCACCGGCCTCGAAACGCTCACCGAAATTAAGGTGGTGCGCCCCACGGTGCCCGTGGTGATGATTACCAAGAGCGAGGAAGAGCACATTATGGAAGGGGCCATCGGGGCGAAAATCGCCGATTACCTCATCAAGCCCGTCAATCCGAATCAGATTCTGCTGTCGGTGAAGAAAGTGCTGGACAACAAGCGCTTAGTAACCGAAGCCACCAATTCGGGCTATCAGCGCGACTTCCGCCAGCTGGGCATGCAGCTCTCCGACCGTCTTTCGCCCTCCGAGTGGGTAGACGTATATAAAAAGCTGGTTTACTGGGAGTTGGAGATTAACGAAACCGAAGGCAAGAGCATGGCCGAGGTGTTCAACATGCAGAAGGACGAGGCTAACACGTACTTCGGCCGCTTCATTATTGAGAACTACGAGGACTGGGTGAACGGCCGCGACAAGAACGCGCCCATGATGTCGCATCAGTTGTTTAAGGACAAGGTGTTCCCGCTGATGAAGCAGACCGGCGACACGCCCGTGTACTTTGTGCTCATCGACAACCTACGCTACGACCAGTGGAAGGTGCTCGAACCCATTATTGCCGAGTTGTTTACGGTTGATAGTGAGGAGCTGTACTACAGCATCTTGCCCACTACCACGGCCTACGCCCGTAACTCGATTTTTGCGGGCATGATGCCCGGCGATATCCAGAAGAAATACCCCAACCTGTGGGTGTGGGACGAGGACGAGGAAGGCAAGAACCTGCACGAAGCCGAGTTCCTGGAAATCAACTTCCAGCGCAACAACCAGAAGGCCAAGCACAGCTACCACAAGATAACTAACTTGCAGGCTGGCAAGGACTTGCTGGGAAAGATGGCCAACCTGCACAACAACTACAAGCTCAACGTTATCGTCTACAACTTTGTGGACATGCTCTCGCACGCCCGCACCGACATGGCGATGATACGCGAGCTGGCCGCCGACGAAAGCGCCTACCGCAGCCTCACGCGCTCGTGGTTCTTGCACTCGCCGCTCTACGAAATGCTGCAAACCATTTCGGAGAAAAAGGGCAAGCTCATCATCACCACCGACCACGGCACCATTCGGGTAAAGCGCCCGTATAAGATTGTGGGTGACCGCAATACGAACACCAACCTGCGCTACAAGCACGGTCGCAACCTGGGCTTCGACGAAAGCCGCGACATTTACGTGGTGCGCAAGCCGGAGGCGATTTTTCTGCCCCGCGAAAACGTGAGCACGGCCTACGTCTTCACGCTCGGCGACTATTTCTTCGCCTACCCCAACAACTACAACTACTACGTGAACTACTACAAGGACACGTTCCAGCACGGCGGCGTATCGCTGGAGGAGTGCATCATTCCGTACATTACGCTGACTGCCAAGGGGTAATAGATAACTAGTGAACCCCGCGAGAAAGCGGCGGTACGCAGCGAGCTACTCGCTGGGTGCCGCCGCTTTCTCGCGGAGTACCCTAAGCGAGTGCGCGCGCTAACAATGTGGTAGTAATAGGGTTAGCCGACCTACATTTGGCTGCGCCAAGCCCACCCTGTGTTCTGTTGGCTAGCTTGGGCATAGCCTATGACAACGCACTACTACCCGCACGAGCTGGCCCTCGCCCTGCAACAGCATTGGCCGGTTGAGGCCGCGCCCTTGCCTGCCACCGAGATACTCACGCAGCTTATTTCGGCGCTCTACCAGGCCAGCCTGCTGTTTGAGGAAGGGCGGGCCGTGGAGTGCCACGTGGCCTGGGCTACCCTGGCCCAGCTGGAAGCGCAGCCCGTGACGCTGCTCGACTTTCACCTCGTGCGCTTTGCCGAGCCCCGCGCCTGGAACGAGCAGGAGCTGCGGCGGCTGAGCCCGGCCGTGCAGCACCCCAGCAGCCTGCTGGTCGTGGAGCAAGCCCCCAGTGGGGAGCTCCAGGTGTGGGGCATGCTGTTCAGCGAGCACGAGTGGGACCAAGTGTTCGACAGCCCGGTCCGGTTGCAGGCAGCGGTGCCCCAGGCGCTGCTGATGCAGGTGAGTGGGCCGGGCAGCCTTGTATTCTACTACGGGTCCCGCCGCTTGCTCACGTTGCAGCGCGGGCGCATCGATGGGCACGGGTTCTTGCAGTTCCCAATGGCCTGGGGCGAAGGACGCTTCCTGGAAAACCACCTGCTGGCGGGGGTGGGGCTGGGCGGTGCCCCCCTGCTGCCCGCCCAGGACGAGCTCCTGTTGCAGCTGGTGCTGCACATGCAGCGGCGAGCCCTCACCCGCCTGCGGGCCAGCGGCCACGGGGGGCTGGTGGTGCTAGTGCCCACCCAGCAGGTAGCGGCCCTCACCGCGCCGGGCGGCGTGCTGCGCCCCAAGTACCGGCTGCTGCCCGCCGGGGCCGGCCCGCGCTACCGGGCCGTGGTGCAGGCGCTGGTGCGGCGGCTTAGGGTGCTGGGCGAAGTCAGCTGGGAATACTTCCGGCACTCGCCCGATGAGGAGCTGCGCACGCTCACCGCCCAAATCGACTATTTCTCCGACTACATCGCCGGTATGACGGCCGTTGACGGGGCGCTGGTACTCACCCAACAAATTGATATCGTGGGCTTTGGCGTGGAGATTCAGGCTACCCAGGTGTCACTCAGCGCGGTGTACCGGGCCCTGGACATGGAAGGCACCCGCCTGCAAGCCGTGCCCGCCGACCACGGCGGCACCCGGCACCGGGCGGCCTACCGCCTGTGCCTGGCCGCGCCCGAGTGCCTCGCCATTATCGTGTCGCAGGATGGCAACGTGCAGTTTGTGCACAACCAAGGTGGCAAGGTGGTATTCTGGGACCAGCTGTCATTCTGAGCGCAAGGTTTCGCGAGGTAAAAAGAGGTTTCGCAAGGTTTTCCCAACAGAATTAATCGTTAGGAAAACCTTGCGAAACCTCTTTTTACTTCGCGAAACCTTGCGCTTAGGTTTTCTGCTTCTTCTTCTTAGCCGCCGGGAAAAGCACGTTGTTCAAAATCAGGCGGTAGCCCGGCGAGTTGGGGTGCAGCGAGAGGTCGGTGGGCTCTTCGCCCACCAAGTGCTGGTAGTCTTCGGGGTCGTGGCCGCCGTAGAAAGTCCAGGTGCCCTTGCCGAGGGTACCGTGCATGTAGCGCACCTCGCCGGTTTGCTTGGTTTCGCCCATCACGATGACGTCGGGCTTGATGAGGCTTTTGCGAAACGCCGTGGTTTGGCCCATGAAGCCGTGCACGGTTTTTTCGTGGTTCTGGGTGAGCATGGTGGGCACCGGGTCGTACTTAGCCGAGAACGTAAAGAGTTGAAAGTAATCGTTTTGCTCGTACAGGCCACGCTCGCCGGGCTGCATGTCGATGTTGGAGTACTCGTATTCGAAGGGGTTGGTTTTGAGCTGAAAGTTCTGGAAAGCCAGCGTGCGGTTGAAGTTGAGCTTGCTTTGGGCAGCGGGGTCGGCGGGGTCGCCGTCGTACATCTCGGCTGCCATGTCGATGCCCAGGCCGGCCAGGGCAATGTCGTAACTATCAGTGGCTGAGCACATGGCGAACATGAAGCCACCGCCCGCAATGAACTCCTGCATTTTCACGGCTTCGGCGGCCTTCATGCTGCTCACCTTCTTGAAGTTGTTGCGCTTGGCGGCAGCTTCCGAGTCGCGCACCTGCTGCTGGTACCAGGGCGCGTAGCGGTAGGCGGCGTAAAACTTGCCGTACTCGCCCGTAAAATCCTCGTGGTGCAGGTGCAGCCAGTCGTACTTGGGCAGCACGCCGCTCAGCACCTCATCGTCGTAAATCTTGTCGTACGGAATCTCGGCGTAGGTGAGCACCATCGTCACGGCATCGTCCCAGGGCTGCTTGCCCTTGGGCGTGTACACCGCAATTTTGGGCACCTTCTCCAGCTTCATCACATCCATGTTGGCGTTGGGGTCGGCAATCTGCTGCAAAATGCCGGTGTACTGCGCCTCCGAGATGGTTTGGAACGTGATGCCGCGCACGGCCAACTCGTTTTCCAGGGCCGGCTGCGACTCGCAGGCAAACGAGCCGCCCCGGTAGTTGAGCAGCCAATCGACCTCCAGCTGCTTGCTCAACGCCCAGTAGCACAGGCCGTAAGCTTTAAGGCATTCCTTCTGGGTATTATCCATCGGGATAAAAATGCGGTTGGCGCGGGCCGCCAGGGGAGGGGTCAGCAGGGCCACGAGCAACAGGCACCCAGGCAATAAACGGTTCATAGATAGGAGGACATAAGTGGCGGAGCCAACACCGGCTAACGGCATAGCCGCCGGGGCTGGTTCAACAATAAGGGCCGGCCGCGGATAAATTCACAGCTTAAGTTAGGGCGAACCTACCGAACTTTCGCCCACTTCTATCCTTCCTCATGCAAACTGTGCTGTGTATTCCGGGCCCGTGGGTTAGCCGAACCGATTTTATGCAGGCGCTGCTAAAGGCCCGCAACGGGGAGTACCTTTTCTTGGGCGGTATTCTGGCGAAGCCCGCCGCTGACGCGCATTTCCTGCTGGAGCTCTACGAGCCTGACCCGGAACTGGAAGCGGCCTTTGGGCGGGCGGGCCGGTTTTCGGACATGAGTGAGGCCGCCGTAGCGGCCATCGGCGCGCACCAAATGGTAGCCTACCTGCTCACCCCACCCGACGTAGCGCCCGGCCATGCCAGCGCCCGGGCGGTAGCCCAGGCCGCCGCGGCTTTGCTCGACGCGGGCGGCCTGGCCGTGAAGGTCGAAACGGCCGGCAAGGCCTTTGAGGCCGCGCAGTGGCAAGCGCTCACGGCCGCTGACGAGGCCGGGGCCCGGTGGGAATTGTTCGTGGCGGCGGCCATTGGCACGCCGGAAGGGGCGTTTTTTACTTGCGGCATGCACAACCTGGGCCTTAAAGACGCGCTCGTGCGCTACCTGCCCGCCGCCGATGCTACGCAGCTGCTGCGCGAGTTCACGTGTTTTGGGGTGGCCGAGCAGCCCGTGCTGGGTCCCGGCCACACGTTTAGCGTGGCCGCCGACGCGCCGGTTTATCGCCTCGCCGAAGCGGAGCAGCAGCCCTACGCCGGCTACCCGGACTTTGAAAACCCCTACGGCATGTGGGAATTACTTGCTCAGTAATTTATTTTTCAAGCGACTGATAATAAGTAATTTGTACTTAATGAGGCCATCTTGCCGCATTGTGTTTAACTCAGTTAACGCTATCCCATCGGCAAAAACCAGCGACTTATCATGCAAAATCTCACTCCCGCAGAAGTGCCTGTTGCTGCCGCTACCTTACCTTCCTGGCTGGCGTGGCCAATGGGAGTGCTGTGCCTACTTGGTATCGTGGGGCTCGTCTATAGTATTGGGGCTATTATCAAACTCTACGACCCTGCCGAAAATGCTTTCGAATGGCCTGCCTCGCAGGCTGTTTTTCAGTTTAAGCTAACCCAGGCCGGTGACTATGAGCTGGCTTGCAAGCGGCCCGGGCAGTGGGACCGCTACTTCGATGTGCCAGCCGCCACCCTGAGCGTGTGGGAGCTAAGCACCGGGGCCGAACACTCGGTGCAGTCCAGTGGCTGGAATTTTATGAAGCGCACCGATTTAGGTGGCGCTACCACCCTGCGCATTGGTAATTTTCAGGCGTCGGCCCCTGGGCAGTTCGAATTGCGCAATCCAGATGCGCGTTTATTCAAAGATGGCGACAAGCTGCGGATACTGCCCACTACCGGCATCCGCGGCATTTTGCTCATATTTGCCCTCATTGCTTCAGCCTTTGCCATGCTAGGCGGCCTCATCCTCGGGCTTATTGCGGGGCGGGGCCAGTAGCCCGCGTAGCGGCAAACGGGTTAGTTTTGCGGCCAGGCCCAGCGCTTCTCGCCGGGGCCTGCTAGCTCCATGAGTTTTTTAGAAAATATCCGGGAGGCGCTGCGCTCCATCTCCGGCAACTTGCTGCGCACCGTGCTCACCGCCCTCATTGTCAGCATTGGGCTGATGGCCCTGGTGGGTATCCTCACGGCCATCGACGCCATGCGCAGTTCGCTGGGCGACACCTTCGCCAGCCTGGGAGCCAATGCCTTCGAAATCAAAGCTAAAGGCTACGGCAACCGCTTCCGGCGCGGGGGCGTGCAGGGCAAGCAGTACCCCGCGCTTAGCTACCTGCAAGCCACGCTCTATAAAAAGGAGTTGGTGCGCCGCGAGCCGGGCACGGTGGTGGGGCTGTCGGCCTTCATCAGCGGGGCCACCGAAATCAAGGCCAGCGGCCTCAAAACTAACCCCAACATGCAGGTGGTAGCCGGCGACGAAAACTACCTGCGCATCCAGAGCTACGCCCTAACCCAGGGCCGCACGTTCTCGCCCGCCGAGCTTAACAGCGGGGCCAACGTGGCCATCATCGGGGCCGAGATGAAGGACAAGCTTTTCCCGCAGGTAACGCCGGTGGGTAAGTATGTGTACGCGCTGGGCCAGCGCTTCCAGGTGGTGGGCCTGCTCGATAAAAGCGGCAGCACCATGGGCGGCTCCGGAGCCGACCGCCTGCTGCTGGTGCCCCTCGAAACCGGCAACCAGCTACCCCGCAAGGGTGCCCTCACCTACGACGTAAAAACGGCCACCCCCAACGCCTCTTCCCTCAGCTTTTTGCAGGGCCAGGCCACTGGCGTGATGCGCGCCGTGCGCAACGACCGCCTGGGCCAGGAAGATTCCTTCGAGCTCGAAAGCCCCGAGTCGCTCACCGGCACGCTCGACTCGCTCACCGGCAAAATGCAGGTGGCCGGAGGCATCATCGCGTTTCTGGCGCTGCTGGGGGCCAGCATCGCCCTCATGAACATCATGCTGGTATCGGTGACGGAGCGCACCCGCGAAATCGGGATTCGCAAGGCACTCGGGGCCACTGCCAAGCAGGTGCGGCTCCAGTTTTTGCTGGAGGCTATTGTCATTTGCGTGATGGGCGGCACGTTCGGCATCTTGCTGGGCGTAGGCGCTGGCAACGCTGTGGCGGTGCTGGCGGGCAGCAAATCGTTTATCGTGCCCTGGGCCTGGGTAGGGGTGGGCCTCACCATCTGCATCACGGTCGGGCTGCTGGCGGGCTCGTACCCGGCCGGTAAGGCCGCCGCGCTGGACCCCATTGACAGCCTGCGCTATGAATAGCCGACCGCCTAACGCGGTCAGCACGTAAAAAGGGTGCCCCACTGCAAAGTGAGGCACCCTTTTTACATTTGCATAACTTACCATTTGTGCAAATGTCCGCTCCCGACTCTATTGGCCAACGCTTTTCCCAACTTATTCAGCACCTGGGGCTGAGTAAAAATGCCTTTGCGCAATCGTTGGATAAAACCGCCACCGTTATCCAACACCTTGTTGATGAACGCAATAAACCGGGATATGACCTTTTGTGTAAGGTGTTTGATACGTACCCAAATGTATCGAAAGATTGGCTGATGCTTGGCCAGGGGCCCATGCTGCTGGAGCCTGCCGCTGCCGAAGCCAGAGTCGTCTTTGCCCCTGAAGCCAGCGCTCCGGCCGCGCCGCCTACCCCGCCGGCCGAAGCATTTGAGCCGCCGCTTCCCCCGCCGCTGCGCCGCCGGGCCACCGATGATGGGGCCCTGCTGCAACCCGCTGATATTGCCGCTACCGTGGCCCTTGCCGCTGCCAATCTTCCTAGGCCCGCCGCTACAGCCAGCATACCAGCTGCCGCGCCCAGCGTGTCGGCTGTGCACGCTAGCGTGCTCCCGCTCCCGGCCGCTGTGCCCATTCCTGCCGCCTTGCCCGACCCCGGCTACCTTACGGCTGCCCTCCAAACGCAGTACCTGCAACATCAGTTAGCCCTGGCCGAGCAGCGCAACCAGCACTTGGTAGAGCAGCAGGCGCTCATGCAGCAAATGGTGGCTTTGCTGCAACGGGCTAGCTGAACTGCTGATTTATCGAATTATTCGGATTTTTTAGGATGGCGTGTTCGCTACCAATCCAACTGCGTTTTAGCTTCAACCAAAAAGGCCCGCTTATGCGGGCCTTTTTGGTTGAAGCTAAAACGCAAGAAGCTTAAAGATTCTGCGACTTAGGCAAAAGTCAAACGGTCCCAAAATCCGATTAACCTGACGAATTCGATAAATCCGCGGTTCAGACAAACAAGCCGACTTCCTCGGCTTCCATCAGCCCCAGCGCATTCACCTGAGTGAGGCGTAGCGGCCGGATTTCGCCCACCAGCAGCGGGTCGTACTTGGCCGCCACGCGGATGTAGTTGGGCGTGTAGCCCTCCACGCGGCCATCGGTTACGTCGTCCTCGAAAAGTACTTCCGTCTCAAAGCCAGCGTGTTGCTCGTAAAAAGCCCGCTTTTTCTTTTCCGACAGGCTGCGTAGCTGCGTGGTGCGCTCCGAGCGCACGCGCTCGGGCACCCGGCCGGGTAGGGTAGGCGCCAATGTGTTATCCCGCTCCGAATAAGGAAATACGTGTAAATAGCTGATTGGCAATTCGTTAAGAAACTGATAGGTTTCCAGGAAATCAGCCTCCGTTTCGCCCGGAAAGCCCACAATCACGTCAACCCCAATGCCGGCGTGCGGCATCAGCTCCTTGATGCGGGCCACGCGCTCGGCGTAGAGGGCCCGGCGGTAGCGGCGGCGCATAAGGCCCAGGATTTTATCGGAGCCGCTTTGCAGCGGCAAGTGGAAGTGCGGCATAAAGCGCCGCGAGGCCGCCACGGTCTGGATAATCTCATCAGTGAGCAGGTTGGGCTCGCACGAGCTGATGCGGTAGCGGCGCATGCCTTCCACCTGGTCGAGGGCTTCAACCAATTGGGTGAAGTTTTCGACCCGCTCCCGGTCAGGGCCCTGAATGCCAAAGTCGCCGAGGTTCACGCCCGTGAGCACTACTTCCTGCACGCCCTGGCTGGCCAGCGTTTCCACGCGCGCCACCACTGAGGCCACGCTGCCCGAACGGCTCGCGCCCCGCGCCAGCGGAATGGTGCAAAACGAGCACGAGTAGTCGCAGCCATCCTGCACCTTCAGAAAGGTGCGCGTGCGCTCGCCCAGCGACTGCGCCGGGTGAAACTCGTGCGCCGCGCTGATGGGCGAGGCAAACATCCGACCCGGCCCCGCCGCCGCGCCCGGCAAGGGTAACTCCAGCTCAGTCAGGATTTCGGCCAGCCGAAACTTCTCGGCGGCCCCCAGCACCGCGCCCACGCCGGGGATGTTGGCAATTTCGGCGGGCTTGAGCTGGGCGTAGCAGCCCACAATGGCCACGAAAGCCTGCGGATTATGCTTGAGGGCCTGCTGCACCACGCGCCGACACTTGCGGTCGGCGTGGTCAGTGACGGAGCAGGTATTGACGACGTACACGTCAGCGCCCTGCTCAAACTCGACGCGGCGCACGCCGCGCTCCTCAAACTGCCGGCCCAGGGCCGACGATTCGGAGAAGTTGAGCTTGCAGCCCAACGTATAAAAGGCAACGGTTTGCGGAGTCATATAGTGGTGAGCTGCTAGCCTTTAGCTACTAGCTGTCAGCTTTTGTTCTGCCTAATAATAGGTGGTGGGCAACGCACTGTTACGGTAAGTTGCCCGCCTACGATAGGCCCGTAAAGTTACGGCCCGCCGGTTGGCCAGCCAGTTGGCCCGCCAGCAAGGGAGGCCGGCCAGTGGGAAGCTGGTCGGGGTGATTCTCAACAAAAAAGCCGGAACAACGGCTCCGGCTTCTCTGAAAAAAACGTGGGTGCAGTGGCTGTCCCACCGCTGGCTGCGCGGCTAAGCGCCGGCAAATAGCTGCTCCTCGTGCTGGCTCACGTCGAGGCCCAGGCGCTCGTTTTCGCCCGTTACGCGCAGCGGCGTGAGGAGGTCGGTGAGCTTGAGCAGCGCAAACGACGCGCCGAAGGTGAAGGCCGACACGATAACCAGCGTCAGCAGGTGTTTCAAAAACAGCTCGGTACCGCCGTAGGCCAGGCCATCGACGGCCGCCGTGTTCACGGCCCTGCTGGCGAAGATGCCGGTCCGTAAGCAGGCCCACCATGCCGCCGACGCCGTGGCAAGGGAACACGTCGAGGGTGTCGTCGAGGCGCGACTTAGAGCGCAAATGCGCGAAGAAATTGCTGGTAGCGCCGGCTACTACCCCAATGAAGATGCTCACCGGCACCGTTACGTAGCCCGAGGCGGGCGTAATGGCCACCAAACCCACCACGGCCCCAATGCCACGCCCAAGCCCACCACGTCGTTGAAGGCGTAGTTGCCATACACGGCCACGCTCCGGGCTGCCAAACTTATCAGTGTAGAGCGTTTCTTGGGCCGCACTGCCGGGGCGAAAATCGTAGCGCCCGTAGGCCGTATTGAAACCCAGGTAAAGTTCGGGCGCA
The DNA here is from genome assembly GCF_054779975.1 of Hymenobacter arcticus. NCBI lineage: Bacteria > Pseudomonadati > Bacteroidota > Cytophagia > Cytophagales > Hymenobacteraceae > Hymenobacter > Hymenobacter arcticus. Next base: position 227 of record NZ_BAAGXF010000012.1, on the reverse strand, counting down.
ACTTGGTAGCTGGCCGCCACGTCATACAGGTTGCGCACGTAGTCGCCAAACTCCGTCGGTAGGGTGCCCGCCTTTACTAGGCTGTTGAGGTAGGTATCGTCGCCGTAGCCGCCTATCCAGTTCAGGTATACCGTGCAGGTGGGCAGGGGCTTAAGAGGGTGTTAGGGAATTAAGCAGGCGCTAAGCGGTTGAGGCACATGGTCATGTTGGCAATGAGCAGCCAGGCT
>NZ_BAAGXF010000011.1:0-178573 GCF_054779975.1 Hymenobacter arcticus | reverse complement strand
GCCCGCCGTATTCGGCCCCTTACTCGTGCTCGCGAGCGTCCAGGCGGGCAATTACTTCCTCCAACGTCAAGACGCCCCGCACAAACTGGTCGAGCAGCAAGCGTTCGTACATTTTAGGCATTAACGGCGTGCCCTGGGCGATATTCAGCGCGGCCGTTACCAGGCGCTGGCGGCCGTGCTCCGTGTCCAGCAGCGAAGGTTTCCGGCTCAGATGCAAGGAAAGGGAAGGCTTCATCCCCCAAAGTTCGCCCCGCGTGAAATGCTATACAAGCTGAACCAAGGCCGGCATTGCCGCCGGGCAACTGCGCCCGCTGCGCGGCCTGACGAGCCAGGAGGAACAGTTAGCCCAATTGCCCTAACGGGAATTTCTGTTCTTACTCTCGTATGATTGCGTGGCCTCAAGGTGAGGCCAGCCAGAAAAGGAAACGGGGACATCATCTTACTCTAAGTGCGGGGCCCTGGCGGTCTTGACACTGAGCGCTAGAAACGGTGCTCCGTTTTCCGTTTTGCCTGAAGACTGCACAGTATGGAGGGAGCGAGGAGGTCGCAAGGCCCGGAGCATCCCGCATTTGTACGAGAAAAGTTGCGGTAAAACCTAGCCTGGCTATGTCTATTTCCTCTTTTTATGTTGTTCGCATATGGCTGCGCTTCCCTCCCCCATGGCCCTCCTAAAATGCGTGGTAGGCATCGACATCGCTAAGGATAGCTTCGTCGCTTGCTTTGGCCAATCGTCTCTTAACCAGCAACTCCATTTCGGTAAAGAGACGACCTTCGACAACACGGCAAGTGGCTTCGCGGCGCTGCTCAGCTGGGTGGCCAAGCAACACCTGAGCGGCAGTCCTCTCTGGTTTGTGGTGGAAGCCACTGGAGTCTACTACGAAGAGCTGGCCTATTTCCTGGCGGATAACCAGCAGTTGTTGAGCGTGTTACTTCCTAATAAGGTAAAGCATTTTGCTCGCAGCACTGAACTCAAAAGCAAGACCGACCAGCTGGATGCGCGCCTACTTTGCCGCCTGGGTCTGGAGCGGGCCTTACCGGCCTGGCAACCACCCACCCCGGCCCTGCGTCAGTTGCGCGCCCTGGCCCGTGAGCGGCAAGTACTGGTGCGGCAAGCCGCCCAACTCAAGATTCGGGCGCATGCCTACCAGCATAGCTATCAACCCGATAGCCGGACGTTAGCCCGGCTAGCTGCTCAGCAGCAACTACTGGTCAGCCAGCTCAAAGCGCTGGACCAGGACTTGGCTGACCTGTTGAAAGCCGAGCCCGAGCTAGCCCGCAAACTAGGCCAGCTAACCAGTATTCCGGGCATCGACCTGACGACGGCCATCGTCATCGTGGCGGAAACGAATGGCTTCGTGCTCGTTGAAAACGAACGCCAACTGACCTCCTACGCGGGGTTGGACGTGGTGCAACGCCAAAGTGGGCTCTCGGCCCACGCCACGCGCATCTCGCGCCGGGGCAACGTGCGCTTACGCACGGCGCTCTACCTGCCGGCAGTCAGCAGCTTACGCTACAATCCCCAGCAAATGGCCTTTTATGCCCGCTTGCGGGCCCGTCAACCCAGCGGCAAGCCCGGTGTGATTGCCGTCATGCGCAAACTGCTCGTGCTCTGCTACTCGCTCTGGAAGAATGATTGTGTCTACGACCCGCACTACCACCCAGCGCACCTGACTGAAAAAGAAGTAGCCCCGACCACGTGAACGGGCCGAGGCTACACAGGATGAACTCGAAAGCTCTCCTTAAGAGAGCTAAAAATACAGAAATTTTGTCCGAAAAGCAACCCTTTTATCACAGTATCTAGCGCTACCCCTAGTGCTCGAGAGCATCAAAAAGTGTGGGGCACTTCCATTACCCGGTCAGTACTGGCGCAACCGTAATGCCTACTTTCCTAACCTGAAACAATCACTGATGGCCGCTTAAGCTTGACTGCCCCACACTTTTTGATGCTCTCCGGCCAGTAGACAAATCCCAGTTGGTAGACCCCAGTAACCTAGCCCACCATGCCACCGAACGCAACGGCTGCAACGGGCAACTGACTCTCGACGTGCTGCCCGCTACCAGCAGCGCGAGCGCGAGGCTCGCGCCATGTCAAGTTCCGTAATCAGCCCATCTCGTGAAGCTACAGCTGGAAAGTGCGTTAGCGGAGTTGCCTGTTCTTACTCGTGTGCTCCCCGAAGTAAGGCACTGGTTTGGGCGATGGCGTAGGTCAGGCTCGCTACGAGTTGCGGGACTTCGTGCCCATCGGCAAACATAGCCTTGGCCACTACCAGCGGGTTGCGCGTTAGTAGTTCGCGCCACTGATGCGTCCACTGCGGGGCGGGGGCCACGGGCCGGGCAATGCCCAGCGCCTTGGGTCCCAGGTAACCGTGCGGAAAATTCAGGCCGTTCTGGAGCGCCGTCAGGGGGTCGGCCGTTGAGTAGTAGGCCTCAATCAGGTACGCCTGGGCCAGCATATACTGGTGGGAGAAGCAAAACGGGTAGCGGCCGACAGTGTTGGCGTGTAGGCCAGCAGCATTGAACGTGTAGCCCCGCGCCCCGGTCACTACCGTGGCGGCGGCGGCCAGCGTGCCGCCGAGCGAGTGGCCCGTCGTCTCCAGCAGGTGAACCGGCTTTTTGCGGGCTACCGCCTTGGCTAACTCCATGGCTTTTTTGTACTTGGACTGCGTCGTTTTCAAGCCCAGGCCCTGCCACACGTCTGCGAATCCGCCTTTGGTCAGGCTGGTCGTGCCCGCATAGGCAATGACGACCTTATCCGGGTGCTAGAAGGTACTTTTGTATAGGGCAGCCTGAAAATCGATTTTAGCGTCGAACAGCATCGCGGGTGACACGCCGAGTGCGGTCAGCTCCTGGGGACTTAGCAACTGCCAGCCTGCGGGTTCGGGCACCTGGGGACTAGCCCGAAGCTGGTACACATGTTCGCTAAGCCGGGCGCGTTCCACGGCCACGCGGAGGCGTTCGAGGTGGGCCAGGGTGACTGGCACCTCGGCGTCGGGGAAAGGCAGTAGCCTGGCCCGCGCCGCTTGCAGGAGGTAAGATTGGGCCTCGGGGCAGACTGGATGCATAAATAGGGAAGTAAACGGAAAAGAGCAGTTCCTGCGGCAGGAGTTGGCCAACCTCAGTCGGACGGGAGGCGGGTAACCTAACGTTTCACGAGATACGAATAAAGCGCCTTGATAATTAGTAACGTAGGTACCATAGTTAGGACTTACGCAAAAGCCAGTGTTGGCTGTATTAATTCATGGCGCCTATACGCATCTAAAAACCCTTGTTTAAGTTGATAGACGGTCTTTTGGGTCTGGTAGGCGGCTTGTTTGAGGCGGGTCCAGGCCCGCACGGCCAAGGCAATGTGGTTGCGCTGGCTGCGGGCCAGCCGGCACTGGCAGGCTTGCACGCCGGTAAGTTGCTTGAGTTCGCGGTGAAACTGCTCAATCGTCCAGCGGACACTGCTTTCTTGCGCAGCAGCGGCCGTATTCAAGGGCTCGACCTCATTGGGGAGGAAGTAGTCCGTCCGGTGGGGGGACACCAGTACGCGGAAAAGTTTCAGCTTGCAGTCCTTCGGCATGCCCTTCACTTTCAGAGTTTTGCCGGTTTATACCGCCGCCGACCAGGGCAGGCCACGGGCTGGCAGGGCGGTTGGTCGCCCGAATCGTCGACGAGGCGGTTGCTCCCAAACGCTTGAAGCGCGTTTTCAGCGGGCAGTAAAACGTTTTTTCTGCTTTGAGCAACCACTTGAACAGGGCCGTGGTCGCGTACCAACTGTCCATCAGCACGGTGCGATACGAAATACCCCGCGGGGCCAGTTGCGCCAGTATTTCGGCCACATGGTCCAGCTTCGTCTTGCCGTCGGTTTCGGGGGCGAAGAGGCGGTAGTCGATGAGCCAGAATTGGTCGGTTTCGGGGTTGACGTACACGCAGGTGACCAGGCCGATGCCGGCAAGCACGCCGTGGGCGTTGCCGCTGTACTGGCGGCGCACCAGCTCGATGCGCCAGCTGTGGTGCTTGTCGAGCACCGTGTCGTCAAACAGGACGTAGCCCCGCGCACTCAATACGACCTGCGGGCGCACTGTTGCCAGAGCTGGCGCGGCGTGAAGTGGCTGGTCTTGAGAAAGTAGCGCCCGTTGTCGTGCGTCAGGCCCTGCAGGTGCTCGGCCAGGTACGTGCCCGTGTAATTCACCTGGCTACTCACCAGAAACTGCCCGTAAAGTTGTGCCGTCACTTTCATGGCTTTTCTTTTCAAGTTACCCCTTTTGCGTAAGTCCTAACTTTGACAATGAACATCGACTACGCCCGCGTCTCGACCCGCGACCAGAATCTGGAACTACAACTTGATGCCCTGAATAAGGCCGGGTGTGAAACCATCTTCCAAGAATATACTTCTGGGGCCACGAAAGCACGCCCCGCTTGACAAAAGTCAGGCAAACACCTGATGATTGTTAGGTAACAGACTGAAGCAGAAGGATACTTTTAGGTCCCTGTCTGGGCCGTTACCTCGGCTCCATTAGCGAAGGAACCTCGGGCGCTGCCCCGTCCCGCTTGCCATTTACCCTTGGCCAGGCCCCCATTTAGCCTTAGCTCTTATGCCTGCGCTTTCAAGTCCTTCCGCGCAGCCGGTTTTCGCAACGGTGCTCCTGGTGCTACTGCCGGCGGTTACGTCGGCCGCGGCGCGGCGCGAGCGGGCGGCGACCCGGGTGGCCCTCGATGGGTTGCAGCGGCACCTGGGGACGGCCATCAAGGTGCTGCCCGTCGACGCGGCCGACCACCCGGCCGTTGTTCGCAGCTTCGACGGCCGGGACCTGCCCGCTTGCGTGCTGCTACGCCACGGCGTGGAGCTGTGGCGGCAGCAGGGGCTGCCCGACGGCGCCGGCCTCGCGGCCCTGCTGCTCCAATCGCCCCCGGGAGCGGCCACCGGCCCGCTTTTGCCGGGCAACCCGCCGCTGAAACCGTGAAATCGGACCATTACTAGCGCGATTCAGGTTAGTGCCCAAAAGGCAGGACAGCACACCATATATGCGCCATATGCAAGAGAAATTGGCTGAGTCGTTATCGCTGGTTGAGAACCGGGCAACAAAATCAACGCTAAGAAGATTTTTACCTATTGCTCACCTATCAGTGCTTCATTCCTATTTACCGCACGCGCAGCGGGTGCCGGATTCATGACTCAAAATATAAACAATTGCATTTGAGCACAAGGGAGGGGGCAGCAATTGTCGGGAAACATGCACAAGTGAGTGACTAATGACCTATGGTCAGGCTTACGAGCTAAGCGGCTGGCAGCACATAGGCCCGAATTTGTTGAATCTGGTGCCTGTCCAGCGGCTTTTGCAGAAGCCCGGCGACCATCGGATACGTTTTGGCGCGGGCTTCATCGGAGGGAGCCACTAAGGAGGTGAGCAGGTACACGATGCATTGGTCTTGCAACTGCACCTCGTAGCGTTTTAGTAAGTCCAAAAAGTCCCAGCTGCTTAGCAAGGGCATGTGCAGGTCCAGCAGAATGACTTGCGGCACCAGGCCGTTGGGTATCTGCTGCCGCAGAAACGCCAGGGCGTCGGTGGGGGATTGAAACGAGGCGGCCGTGTCCGACAAGCCCTCGTGCCAGAGGAGGCGCTCCGTCAAAAACGTGGCAATGGGGTCGTCATCAACTAAGAGCGTGTGCATGGCTAACGGGCTCAGCGGAAGGTGATGGTGAATTGGGTGCCTTCGCCTACCACACTGCTTACCTTGATGCCCCCGCCCAGGCTCTCGACGTGGGTTTTGGTCAGGTACAGGCCCACGCCGCGGCCGGGGTACTGCGGGTGGAACCGCTGGTAGAGCTTGAAGACGTCCGCGCCCGCCCGGGCCAGGTCGATGCCCAAGCCGTTATCGGCTACGACGATTACCTGGCCTTGTTCCGGTTCCTGCGTCGCCGTCAGCCCCAAGCGCAGCGGTCGGCGGGCATCGCGGTATTTGATGGCATTAGACAAGAGGTTATAAAAGATGCTGTAGAGGTAGGCCCGGTTGCCGCGCACCCGAAAACCGGCGGGAATAATGGTCCGCAGCGTGCCACCGCAGTCGTGGAGCGGGGCGTGCAGGCTCTGTTGCACCTGCGTCACCACGTCGGCCAGGAGCACCTCTTCGGGCGCGGCCAACTTCACCTGGTCACGAATGAGTAGGATGGTGTTGATGTCAAGCAGCACTTGGTCGAGCTGGTGCAGGCTGGTTTGCAGCAGGGTCCGGGCAGACTCAAATTCCGGGGTGTTCGCCTTTACCAGGCCCAGCATGTCGGCCAGCCCAAGGGCGTTGGCCAGCGGCGCGCGCAGGTTGTGCGACACGATGTAGGTAAACTGCTGCAAGTCGGTGTTGTGGGCGAGTAGCTCCTGCTGCTGTTGGGTTTTTTCGGTGATGTCCCGCGATACCAGCTGCACCCCCACCACCTGGCTGCCCTCGCATACCGGCAGCAGCACCACGTCCCAGTGCCGGGGTGCCGAGCTACCTTGCGCGGTATACGCTTCGAAGCGGACGACCTGGCCGGTGAAGGCTTCCGCCAGCTTTTCCCGGTACAGGCCCCTGGCTTCCAGCGACAAAAACTTGTCGTACCGGTGGTTTACCACTTGCTCCTTCGTCTTTTGCACCAGCGTGAGAAAGGCTGGGTTGGCGTCGAGAATAAAAGCCGCTTCATTCTGATACACAATGAGTTCGGACGTGTTCTCGAACAGCGCGCGAAACCGGGTGTCGGGGCTAGCGAGAGGCGCAACGGCTGGCATAGGCGGGGGAGGTTAAAAGCGCGGCTGCTTCCGGGGCGCAGCACCTGGCCGGGGTACGGGGCCCGCCTAGGTCAACTTGTTGCGTTCGAACTGCAGGTCGCCGCTCAGCGACTCGTGCTTGAGAATGGACTCGTGCACGATGCGGGCCTGCCGGCCGGTTTGGTCGGCTTTGCTGAAAAACAGGGTCGCCACGGCTTCCTGCAGGTTGTCAGCGAAGTGGTGGCCGAGGTTTTGGAGCAGCATCTTGGTTTCTTCCAGCCCGCGCATGGCCTGGTAGAGCAGGCTTTCGACCGACTCGGTGACTTCGCTCAGCAACGCGCTGACGGTGTAGGCATGGCCGGTGTGGCAGCGGTAGCGAATCAGCTTGCCTTCCACGAGTTGGGTGAGCGCGCCGTGGCAATCGGGGCAGGTGAAGGGCGTGAGCTTGCCTTTGTCGATGATGCCCAGCTCGAAGCCGCCGCCCTGCTTGGCAATGGTCAGCTCGATTTTAAGCAGGTCGAGCTCGGCGGCGGGCAGGCGGGTTTTGGCGGGGGCCCGCTCCTGGGTGAGGCGCACGAGCAGCGCCGGCAGCTGGGCTAAGGGCAGCACGTAGTCGGCCGCCACAAATTCCAGGGCGTTGGTGGGCATGGAAGGCTGCTCGGCGTCGTGGGGCTCCTGGACTACCGATACGCCGCCCATGCGCTGTACGCTCCACAGGCCGGAGGTACCGTCGTCGAGGTAGCCCGTGAGCACCACGCCAATCACGCGCGGCCCGTAGGTGTAGGCGGCCGAGCGGAACAGGGCGTCGATGGAGGGCCGGAAGCGGTTTTCCTTGGGGCCGCGCGTCACCAGCACCCGGTTGTCTTCGAGCAGCAGGTGATGGTCGGGCTGGGCCACGTAGATGACGCCCGCTTCCACCACGTCCCCGTTCTGCGGCTGCCGCACTTTCAGGGCCGATACCGAGCCGAGTAGCTGCGGCAACAGGCTGGGCGAGTCGGCCGCCACGTGCAGCACCACAAAAATGGGGGCCGGGAAGTCGGCCGGCAGGGCTCTGGCCAGTTCCGTGAGGGCCGCTACCCCGCCGCTGGAGGCACCGATAACGATAACGTCGCGGAAGGGCTTGCGGGTCTTTGCAAAGGGGGGCATGCGCGTCGGTTTAAGTTAAGGGTGGGGGGCTAGCGGCAGCGCCAGCCAGGACGGCGTCCGCCGGGAGCGCCAGCTCATGCAGATGAAACACCGTACCCAGCTTTAGCCCGTGCAGGTAGTGGCGCAGCTTGGGGTGCACCTGGTAGAGCCAGATGCGTGTGCCGCGCAGGTGTAGGTGCAGCAGCTGCGTCACAAAGCGGCACACGCCCAGCGGGTGCGGTAGCAGCTGCTCGCCGCAATCGACCAGCAGTTGGGGGGGCGGCTCGGCCAGCAGGCACGCCAGCTGCCTGGGCGTTAGAGCGGGCAGGCGCACGGGCAGCAGCGTGGGCGCCTCGCCGGGGCCAGTCATGGAAGTGGGGCAGGGAGCTGGCATAGCACAAGGGGGAAGTGCGGCGCAAACCGCTGGTGACGTAACCCGACCGGCCCGCCGTAGCGGGCCACCCTTCAGGGCCAGCGGTATTGCCGCTGGCCCTGCTAATGCCTTGCCAACAAGGCGTTCAGGCACTTGTACAAAGGAAAAGCCCCGCTGCGGGCCTCGCCACCGCATATGTACCCCATTTGCCGGGGCGGATACCCGTTTGCATCTCCGTATTTATACGGCCCCTTTGACCCGCCTAGTCGCCAAAGTGCCGCGTGGCTAAGTCACGCCAAGTCAACCATTTGAGATGGGCACTGCGCCGGCCGGCGCGGGGCCGTTAAGAATGGAGCAAGCCGTACTCCATGGCGTACTTCACCAGGGCCGCCGTGTTGCTGGCACCCGTTTTTTCCAGCAGGTTCTGACGGTGCGATTCCACGGTGCGCTTGCTGGTGAAGAGCTGGTCGGCAATCTGCTGATTGGTGAGCCCGGTGGCCACCAGCTGCAGGATTTCCCGCTCCCGGTGCGTGAGCGGGACACCGGGGGCCGCCTCGGGGCGGGCGGCGTCCAGCAGCAGCATTCTGTCCAGCAGGCCCAGCCCGATTTCTGAGCACAAAAACCGCTTGCCCGCCGCCACGCCCTGCAGGGCGGCCACCACTTCGTACTTGCCCGCGTTTTTGAGCACGTAGCCGTGGGCGCCCGCCGCCAGCGCCTCCCCGATGGTGTGCTCGTGGGTCATCATGGAGAGCAGCAGGATGCGCAGGTGCGGGTGCTCGGCGTGGAGGCGGTGGGTAGTGGCCAGCCCGTCGAGCACGGGCATATTGAGGTCGAGCAGTACCACGTCGGCGGCCACGGTGGGCAGCTGGTCGAGCAGCTCCTGCCCGTTGCTGGCCTCGCCCACCACCTCAAAGAGCGGGTCGGCGGCGAGCAGCGTGCGCAGGCCGTCGCGGATAAGGACGTGGTCGTCAACGATAAAAATGCGAATCATGGCTAAGAAAATAGGGGTAGGGGAATGCGCAGGCGAACGTGCGTACCAAATTCGGGCGAGGAGTCGATGGCCACGGTGCCGCCCAGCAGGGCCACCGCGTTGCGCAGGGTGCGCAGGCCCAGGCCCTCGGCTGCGGTCTGCGGGTCGAACCCGTGGCCGTTGTCCTCGGCCCGCAGGCTCACCCAGCCGGGCAGGGTTTCGAGCTCCAGCAGGGCCTCGGTGGCCCCGGCGTGCCGCACAATGTTGTGGGCCAGCTCCTGGGCCAGGCGAAAGAGGGTGACCTGCACGGGCTGCGGCAGCGCGTGCTCCTCGCCCCAGATTTGGCACTCGACCCGTAGCGGCGGCACCGATAAATCGCGGCACACGTCGCGCACGGCCACGGCCAGGCCAAATTTGGCGAGCGAGGTGGGCACCAGCTCGTGGGCCAGGGTGCGGGTCTGGCGCATGGCTTCGGCCAGCAGGCGGTCGGTTTGCTCGTGCAGGGCAGCCAGGGCCGGCAGCGCGCGCAGCGCGGGCGTGTCGAGCTGGTCGAGGTGCAGCTTGGTGGCGTAGAGCACCTGCCCCAAGCTGTTGTGCAGCACTTCGCCCAGGCGCTGGCGCTCGTCTTCCTGGGCTTGCAGGATGGCCAGCAGCAGCTCCTTGTGGCGGTCCAGCTTCAGGGCCAGGTTTTCGGCTTCCAGGCGCTGCGTGTCACTCACGTCGAGGCACACGCCCAGCACCCGCACCGGCGGCCCCGGCGTGGGGGGCAGCGGCACGGCTTTGAAGCGCACGGTTTTTACGGCCGCCCCCACGCGCAGGCGCAGCGCCTCGTCGAAGCGGTCGGTGCCGGCCATCAGGGTGCGCAGCAGGCGCGCGGCCAGGGGCCGGTCGTCGTCGAGCACGGCGTCGAGAAAAAGCTGGGGCCGGACCGGGCTGCCCACCGGCCGGTCCAGCAGGTGGTAGAGGCCGTCGGACCAGGTGAGCTTTTGGGTGCCCAGCTCGTAGTCCCAGCTGCCCATGCCGGCCACCTCCTCCGACTGCTGGAGCAGGGCCAGGCCCTGGGTCTGGCCCTGCTCCAGCAGCTTGCGGGCCGTGATGACCTCGGACGTCAGCACCAGCAAGCCGTCTTGCCGCACGGCAATGTGGCGAAACCAGTGCTGCATGCCTTCGCCCTCGTACCACCCCTCGAAATCGGCCGGCTCCCCGGTGGTGGCGACTTGCAGCAGCCGGGCCAGGACGCCGGCGGGTACCGTTTGCGGAAACATGGCCGTGAAGCGTTGCCCCGCCAGGTCGTCGCGGCCCACCACTTGCTTGTTGAACGCGTTGAAAATCAAGATTTCAAAATCCTCGGCCTGGTCCGTCACGTCGCGCAGGATGCGCATGACGACAAGGGCGGTGGGCGAGGCGTCGAACACGGTTTGCAGCAGGTGGCGGCTTTCGTGCAGCTCCTGGGTGCGCTCGGCCACCTGCTGCTCCAGCCGGGCGTTGAACTCCAGCAGCTGGGCCTCGGCCTGCTTGCGGACGCTCACGTCGCTGGCCGCGCCCAGCCAGCCCGTGAGCTCGCCCCCCGCCCCGAGCACCGGAATGGCCCGCGAATACGTCCAGCCCACCGTGCCGTCGGCCCGCCGCACGCGGTGCTCCAGCTCAAACGGGCTTTTGTGGCGGATGGCCTCGGCGATGGCGGCCCGCACGGGGGGTAGGTCTTCCACCGGCAGGTATTCCTCCACCCAGGTGTGGGTGGGACACGGCGTGTCGGCCAGGAAATTCTTGCCGATGAGCTGCTCCATGTGCGTCCAGTCGGCACTCATCCGGTACACGGTGTCGGAAGTGACCGTCACGAGCAGGCGGAACTGTTCCTCCGATTGGCGCAGGGCTTCGGCGGCTTCGTGGTCGGCCGTCAGGTCGAGCAGTACGCTGCTCACGCGCACCGGCTTTTCCTGCTGCCACTCCACCACGCGGCCCACTTCGGAGAGCCAGCGCACGGCCCCGTCGCTGGAGCGCACGATGCGGTAAGTGGCCCGAAACTCGCCGTGGGCCTCCACCTGCTGGCGAATGCCCGCCCACGTCGCCCGGTCGTCGGGGTGGGTCAGGGCCACGGCCTGCGCCAGGGTCAGCGTGCCCTGCGCGGGGTCGAGGCCCAACATACGAAACCGCTCGTTGTTGCCCCGCATGGTGTCCTGCTGGTAGTCCCAGTGGCAGATGCCCAGGTGGGCCAGCTCCACGGCCTGCCGCAGCTGGTCTTCCGATTCGCGCAGGGCTTCCTCCGTGCGCTTGCGGGCCGTGCTGTCGGTGAAGAGCACGCCCACGTGCCGGTTTTCGAGGGCCCCGATGGGAAAGGCATTCACGTTGAACCAGCGCCCCAGCGCCTTGCCTTCCGCTTCGAAGCGCGTCGGCTCGCCGGTCTGGGCCACCCGGCCGTAGGTTTCGAACCAGTGCTGCTCGTGGGCGGGGGCCAGCTCGCGCATGGTTTTGCCCAAGGCGTCGTGCAGGCCGGTTAGCTGTTCAAACACCGGATTAACGTCGAGGAAGCGGTAATCGGTGGGGCACTGCGCCGCGTCGAAGAAGACTTCCAGGACGCAGAAGCCCTCGTCCATGGAGTTGTAGAGCGTGGCGTAGTCGTCGGTGGCGCGCTGGGCCAGCTCGTCTTTCAGGCGCAGCAGCTCCTGGGCCGCCTGCTCGCGCTCGGTCACGTCCTGCATCAGGCCTAGCAGCCGCACGGGCTGGCCCTGCGCGTCGCACTCGACCCGGCCGTGGGCCTCCAGGGTGCGCAGCTGGCCGTCGGGGCGGTAAATGCGGCGCTGGTAGTAGTAGGGCTGGTGGTCGGCCACGGCCTGCGCCACCACCTGCGCCACGGCCGCCACATCGTCGGGGTGCGCGCGGGCCTCAATACCCGGCAGGTCGGGCACGAACGCGCCGGGCTGCTCCCCAAACAGCCGGAACAGGCCGTCCGAAAAATGAAACTGCCCGGTGGCCAGCTCCAGCTCGTAGCTGCCGGTGCGGGCCACCACCTCGGTGCGCCGCAGCAGCGCGTCGGTGGCGGCCTGCCGGGCCTGGGTCCGCAGCTCTTCCTGCTTCTGCGCCGTGATGTCCTGCCAGTACACCACCCAGGTATCGGCCTCGCGGGAGCTGGCCATGCCAATCCACTGCTGCCGCTGGGGCAGGAAAAAGGCGCCCGGCGGCGGCGGCAGCTCGCTCGGCACCAGCTGCAGGGCCCGCTGCAGGTCGGGGGGCAGCGTGCCGGTGGTGGCCGGCCCCAGCCGCTGCCCCTGCAGCGCATCGGCCGGGGTGCCCCACCACTGGGCGGCCTGCTGGTTCACGCGCAGCACCGTGCCCTGGGCATCGAGCACCACCACGCCCCACGGCAGGCCCTGGAGCAGGGCTTCGGTATCGGTGCCAGTACCAGCGGCAGCGCCGGCAGCTAGGGGGGCAGCGGGTAGCCCCGTTGGCGCATCGTGGGGGGAAGGAGTTTGGCGCATCCCCAAAGGTCGGCAACACGGAGTAGCTATTTGCTTATCCAAAAAAGGTTTAGGCCTGGCCTCCTGCTAAAGAGCAGAAAACTACCCCACGCAGCGAGGCGAGCCGGTGGCCCGGCCAGCTAAGCCTGGGTGGTTGCGTGCAGGGTGGCGTGCACCTCCAGCCAGCTCAGCTCGCCGGCCACGTAGCCGGCGTACAGCTGCCGGGCCAGCGCGGTGGTATGCCTTTTCAAACTGGGCAGGGCGTCCTGCATCTGCCCAATTACCCGTGCCCGCTGCTCCGGGGTTTGGGCACTGGGGCCAAAGCGTGTATCGTAGGCCATCTGCTAGCAGTTACTGAAGAGCGCCGGGATACGCTTCAGTAAAGGTCCGGCCGCGAAAAGCGCAACGCACTGCGTTCGATACCCGAATAGGGCTGCGGATTATACGTGGTTTTGCCCTAAAAAATCAGGGAATAGTTTTCCCGCTACCCACCTACATGGGGGCCTGCCAATCAGCTGGTACCGGCTGCCGGCAGGGGCTACCAGAAGCAAACCGGACTGGGCTGCCGGCAGCATTTCCGGTAATTAACAGGAGCAGTTATGGTATAAATACGTAGTGTAAACCACGTATTTACCCCGCCAAAAACCGTAATCAAGCGGAGGTACCCGGCTTGGCCGGGCTGTTCCTTTGTAGCCTTCCGTAGTGGCTGGTGGGATGCCAGCCTTCGGCAGCTGCCAGGTTTGCTGGGCCGCCCAACGCGGTGACTGCACCGGGCTCAGCGGTCTTATTGCCTTACTCCCTACCCCCGTTTTTATGCGTTCCCCTCCTGCCACGCCGCTGGCCGAGCCCGCCGCTACCGCCCTCCTGCTCGTGAACCTGGCCGCCGTAGATGCCGCGCTGCTGGACCGCATGCGGCGCCAGCCCCAGCCCCAGCTCCTCATCAATTGCGGCATGCAGCCCTGCCGACGGGGGCTGGGCGTCTGCCACTTCCTCTCGCAGCTGCTGCTGTTGCGCCAGCGTGGAGCCAGCGTCTGGCTGTGCAACGTGGACCCGCTGCTGCGTCGCTGCCTGCAGCAGCTGGGCCTCGCGGCCAGCTTCTTTTTGACCGAGTAGCCCATGAGAGCGCTGGCCATCCTCACTGACCCGGTCTACACCAAGGCCGCCGCCCCATCCCGGCTGCACCGCTGGCTGGCTCGCTTCGTGCAGGACGAGCGCGATATGCCCTTTGCGTACCTGCTGCTGCAGCTAACGGCGCTGCTGCCGCTGGCGGGCCTGCTCTTCGTGCCGGCCCTGCGGGGGGTAGCGTGGTGGGGGGTGGCCGGCCTCTACCTGGGGCTAAGCAATCTGCGCTTCAAAGGGCCCTTCGGGCTGATGCTGCACTGCACCAGCCACCGGGTGCTGTTCCGAAAAAAATACGGTTGGCTGAACCACTACCTGCCGTGGGTAATCGGGCCGCTGTTCGGGCAAACCCCCGAATCCTATTTCACCCACCACCTGGGCATGCACCACCCGGAGAATAACCTGGCGGATGATACCAGCTCGACCATGTTCTACCAGCGCGACTCGTGGGTCGGGTTTGTCTGCTACCTGGCCGACTTTCTGGTGCTGGGCGTGGCGCGCCTGGTGGGCTACTTCACGCGCCGCCGCAAGACGACGCTGCGCCGCCGCCTGCTGCGCGGCGAGCTGGCCTACCTGGCGGCCGGGCTGCTGCTGGGCTGGCTCAACCTGCCGGCCACGCTGGTGATGCTGGTGGTGCCGCTGGTGCTTTCGCGGGTGGTGATGATGCTCGGCAACTGGGCGCAGCACGCCTTTATCGCGCCCGAAGACCCCGGCAACTGCTACACCAACAGCGTGACCTGCCTCAACACCCGCTACAACCACCGCTGCTGGAACGACGGCTACCACACCAGCCACCACCTCCAGCCGGCGCTGCACTGGACCGACCACCCCGCCCACTTCCGCCAACACCTGGCCGAGTATGCCCGGCACGAGGCCATCGTGTTCGAGGGCATCCACTTCCTGCACATTTTCTGCTACCTCATGGGCCGGCGCTACGACTTGCTGGCCAGCCACTTCGTGGAGCTGGCGACCCCCCCGCGCAGCGAGGGCGAAGTCATCGCCTTGCTACGCACGCGCACCCAGCGCCTGCCCCGCCAGGTAGCGTAGCCCCGCCGGGTAATTTGCCAATCTGTTCTGCCATACCCTATGAAATCGACTTATTCAACGTTCCCTTTTTCCGCTTACCTGCCGTATGCCCTACCCCCCGCTGCCGGGCCAACCCAGCCAGGTGCGCTGGCGCTGGAAGCAGCGAAATCGGCTGGTTACCAGCATTTAAGGCAACTGCTGGGGCAATTGCCGGTAGCCATGTACTTGGTGCGGGGGCCGGCGCACGTGCTCGAAGTAATGAGCCTACCCGCCGCCGCGGCCTGGGGCTGCTCGGTAGACCAGGTGCGGGGCCAGCCCTTCTTCGAGGCCCTCCCTCACTTGCGCGGCCAGGGCTACGAGGCCGCCTACGCCACCGTGTGGCAAACCCACCAGGCAGTAACGTGGCAGGAGGCCCCCCTGACAGTGGCCCAGGAACTCCCGGGGCCGACGGGGCTGGGCTATTTCAACGTGTCCTTTCAGCCTTTCTACGAAGGCCGGGGCCGCCTGACGGGCATTTTGGTAACGAGCCAGGACGTAACCGAGCAGGTGCTCGCCCGCCAGCAGGTGGACTACGTCGCGGCCGAGCTAGCAGCCACCAATGCCGGCCTGGCCGACTACGTCCGGGAATTGACCCAGGCTGCCCACGCCGCCCAGGCCCACGCCGAAGCCCAGACCACCCTGTTGACCCAGTCGCTGGAACAGGTGCCGGGGGCCATCGGGCTGCTGGTAGGCACCGACTACGTAATTGAGGTGTGTACCCCCGGCCTGCGGGCGCTCTGGGGGCGCACCCTGGCGCAGGTGCTGCACCAGCCGCTGTTTGCGGTGCTACCCGAGCTGCAAGGCCAGGGCTTGCCCGAGCTGCTTGCTGAGGTGGCCCGCACGGGCGCGCCCCTTGCCGGCCACCAACTCCACCAACTGCCTGGGCCGAGCGCACCCACGACTGCCGCAGTCCAATTTAGCTATTACCCCTTACGTCCTGCGCAAGGCCACCCGAGTGCCATCGTCGCCGTGGCCAGCGTCGGGTGCGCACCCCAACCAGCCGACCAGTAGAGCCAGCCACTCCCCAAACTCCACCCGCCCGTCACCGGGCCAACGAATGAGATTACCTAAACAAGAAGAAGAGCACCTCCTTATCCAGCGCCTGTACGCGCGGGACGAGCTGGCCATGACGCATTTTTACCAGCAATATAAACCGGCCTTGTACTACCGAATTTTTAGGGTGGTGCGCCAGGCGGAGCAAGCCGAAGATATCCTGCAAGAATGCATGCTCAAGTTTTGGCTGGCCTTCCCCACGTACGATGTCAACAAGGGCCGCCTGTACACGTGGGCCTTAAGCATTGGTCATAACCTGGCTATCGATAGCCTGCGTAAGCAACGGCAAACGGCCCCGCTGACACACGCGCTTTCCGAGGAATTGGCGGCCGGCCTGCGAGCACCTACTCTCTTTTACCCCGAGCATATCGGCGTTCGCGAGTGGGCCGGGCGGCTGAGTCCGGCCGACCAGCAGCTCGTAGACTTGCTTTATTTCCAAGGGTATACGCAGGTGGAAACTTCGCAAATGCTGGCCCTGCCGCTGGGCACCATCAAGTCTCGTTCCCGCCGCATTATTCGCACGCTAACGCAAGCGGTCACCTAGCCCGGTAGAATAGAACGATTAGCCTAGCCGTTGAGCCAGCCAGAAGTAGGGGAAACCGACCCGCCGTTTCGCTACCTCCGGCTGTAGCTGACAGAACCTGTCGTTTAGCTCATTAATAGCTTTATTCTCTGGCGATTGAACAAGAAAATCAGGCTAATCGATGGCGACGAGTCAGGTGCTTTAGTGGCAGAATTCATTGGTGCCTTCTCCACTCCTATTTAAGATGGCCTTCCTTCTATCTACCTGAATGCTAGCCGAGACACTGCTGCTCGGGGCAAAACAACGGTGGGCATACCCCGTGTCAGGCAACAAGGCGGGAATCCCCACCGCACGGAGCATCCCGATAAACCAGTTAAATGCACTTCTTATAGATGCTACTTCAGGCAAATGAATAAATCATCTTCTCTCACTGTCGCCGAACAGGTTGTAACCGCCGAACTGGCTTACTACCAGCAGGGTGCGAGCTGCCTCCTGACCGTAGCCGACCAAACCACGTGGCAAAGCCAGCAAGCGGCGTACCAGTTGCTAACAATGCCAGCGCCGGTAACTTTTGGGCGCTTCGTGCTGGAACGGCACGGGTATTCGCTGCACCACTTCATGGCCACGCACCTAGACCCAGCTGCCTGGCATTACTGGTTTGCCCAAGGCGGCTTGCTCATCCCTTTTTGAAGGATAGTATAGCTTTGATTGAAAAGCTAATTTAGAAGGCAACCGGTTAGCTTTTTGCTTATTCATGTCTCTTCCCGGCTGATTTCGCCTGGTCCATCCTGCTCGGCGGCCCAGTGTGCCAGCTCGGCGGGCGAGAGGCGCGCCGCCAGGTAAGCGCCCATCGAGTAGCCCCGGCGCTCCAATACGTGCCGCCGAAAGCCGGGTAGCGTCAGCCAGTTGCGGGGGCTCAAGAGCGACAGTTCCGCCTGGTCAGCGGGGGGCAGGGCTTCGTACCAGGCTAGTAGCTCGGGCATGGTAATCGGCTCGGCATCAGCCAAGCGGTAATACGCGAGTACCGTCGCGGCGAGCTGCTCAGCCGGCGTGAGGTCGGAGGGAGGAAAGTCCATGCGTAGTAAAAATGGCTGCCAATGCCTCTTGGTCGAGCTAGTCAGGTACTTCACGTGAGGAAGGACTGCATCGCGGCCAGGGTTTCAGTCGGGGCGCTCAAGTGTGGGCAGTGGCCCTTAGCTTGCAGTGTGCTGCTGAGCCAATGGCAGCTGCACGTAGGTTTCCAGAAAGGCCAGCCCGTTGAGCACGGGCATATTCAGGTCGAGCAGGATGAGCCGGGGACACGCCGCCGTCGGCGGGGCGCTGCAGGTCTGGTCGAGCGTGCGCAGGGCCTGCTCGCCGTTCTCGGCCACGAGCACCTGCTGGGCCACGTCCATGCGGGTCAGCAGCAGCTTGTTGAGGTAGTTAGTAGTGGGGTCGTCATCGACCAGCAGCACACTGGCTAGAGGTGGCATAGAGTTGGGGGGCGCTTAGACGGGGAACGTAACGGTGAAGGTGGTGCCCACGTTGGGCTGACTCCGTACCTGGATGGAGCCGCCTGGGTGGGCCCGGTGTGCGCCAGCTGGAGCCGGGAAATATCGGTGAGCTGGGCAATCGTGAGCTGAAAGCGAGCCACCGTGTCGTCGAGCAGCGCCAGCAGGCGCGCCACTACCTCGTCTTGCTGCACCAGCGGGGGCAGGGTGTCGCGCAGGGCTAGTAGGATGCCCTCGATGTTGGTAATCGGGGCTTTCAGGTCGTGGGAGGCCATGTAGACGAACGTGTCCAGGTCCACGTTGGTGCGCCGCAGCTGCTCATTGACTTGCTTCAGCTCGGTGATATCG
Organism: Hymenobacter arcticus; assembly: GCF_054779975.1. Classification (NCBI taxonomy): domain Bacteria; kingdom Pseudomonadati; phylum Bacteroidota; class Cytophagia; order Cytophagales; family Hymenobacteraceae; genus Hymenobacter; species Hymenobacter arcticus. The sequence continues at coordinate 160,333 of NZ_BAAGXF010000011.1, read as the reverse complement.
ATGGCGGCGCCCACGTAGCCAAACAGCTTCCCGCCCTGCAGGTAGCTCGGGGCGCCCTGGGCCAGCAGCCAGCGGTACTGCCCGTCGTGGCGGCGCATCCGGTGCTTGAGTACGTAGGGCAGGCGCTGCGCGATGGCCTGCGTTAAAGTATGCTGGGTGAGGTCCACCTCGTCCGGGTGGAGGTAGGGGCCCCAGCCCGTGGCGAGGTACACTTTCTTTATCGACTTCCCTTAGCCCGCTACGTGGCAACCTTTGGCAGGGACACTTTTACCCGATAGCCCGCCGTATTCGGCCCCTTACTCGTGCTCGCGAGCGTCCAGGCGGGCAATTACTTCCTCCAACGTCAAGACGCCCCGCACAAACTGGTCGAGCAGCAAGCGTTCGTACATTTTAGGCATTAACGACGTGCCCTGGGCGATATTCAGCGCGGCCGTTACCAGGCGCTGGCGGCCGTGCTCCGTGTCCAGCAGCGAAGGTTTCCGGCTCAGATGCAAGGAAAGGGAAGGCTTCATCCCCCAAAGTTCGCCCCGCGTGAAATGCTATACAAGCTGAACCAGGGTCGATTAGTGGCTGATTTCCAGGCGCGCCTCATTCAGGTTGCAGAAGCTGCCGCCATCGAGCAGTTCTGTCTTGAGTCGACTCCAAAACGATTCGGCGTGGGCATTATCGTAGCAGTTACCGCGGCGGCTCCTGCTTTGTACGGCTTGGTGGCGTGCTACTAAGTCCTAAAAGTTGGTGGCTGAATACTGACTGCCTTTGTTGGAGTGGACAAGTAGGCCAGCTGGAGGCTGACGTATGGCCAGGGCCCGGCGCCTTGCCTCGCTCACTAAGTCTTCGGGCATGGATTCGCGCACGTCCCAGCCCACCACTTTGCGGGAGTAGCGGTCGAGCCAGGTGGCCAGGTACAGCCAGCCCCCGCCCTGTTTGGGCACGTAGGTGATAGCCATCCAGTAGGAAAGAGCCCCCGCATGGCCAAAAAGGCTATGCGGGGACTCTTTCCTACTGGATGCTTCACCAAACCCACAAGTAGCTTGGTAAGGAAGCTAGCTTATTGGCGCTCGATGTGCAGCGACTGAACCAAGGTCTTGCCAGAGTAAAGCGAGGCAATATATTGGCCCGGTACTATTGACGCGTTGGGCTGCCATTTAATATCGGTTACGCCAGCCGGGTAACTTTTTGCCGCAATGGTGGCTACTTGACGGCCTAGCACATCGCGAATCTGCACGGTGAGGGTAGTGGCCTGTGCCAACTCTAAATGCAGGGTGGTGAGGCCCGTCGAGGGGTTAGGATATGCGGTGGCCATCGTGAGGGTAGGCGCTAGTCCCAGCGTTTGGCTGGGAGCTAACTGCGCTAGCGCAATGAGTTGTGCTTTCGTGCCGCTCCAGGGAGCTTGCACGTAGGGGAAAGCAGCTTTAAGCGTCGTGTCGTTCTTTTCGATGCCGGTCGTGAAGGTCAGCACGTTGCTGAGCTGCAGCGTAACCGGGTCGGTAGCGGTGGCATTGAAGTCGTCATACCACAAACCCAGGGAGGCCAGCACCACACCGCTCACCGTTTGCAACTCAATGCGGGGGGCGTCATCTTCGAGGCGGCGACCATTCGGAAAGCCATCCATGTTGGGAATGAACTGGAGCGCCGCGCTGGTATTGTAGCGCGCATCTGTCAGGCCGAGCTTAGCGGCGGCCAATAGTCCCTCCGAGCTGAAGTCGGGCGAATTACGCGGCGTAGTTGGCACGGCCATATTCAGGCGCAGCATATCCCCGATTACGGGCAAAAAGTTGTTGATAAAGGGCTTACCAGCGGCCAGCGGATTGCCGCCCTTGCCGGTAGCCAGTTGGAACGGAATGGCATTTGGTACCCCAGTCAGGAAGATGGGCAGGATGTCCACCGAACGCGGCTTGCCAGCTTGCAGCAGGATGGGGCCATACGTGGGGTCGGCAAATACCGTTCCCGCCCGCTGAGCGGTGGTGAGCACCGAGAGGCCATCGGCCCCGTTGCGGAAGTCAAAGCCATTGGCGGGCAGGCCCGCCCGGCCGGCCAGCGACTTCGATTGAATGCGCAGCTTGCCAAAGCCGGGCACTGCTTCGCCATAGTACGTTTGACCGGCTGGCTTGGGCGCCGCCCCATTCACGGGCGTATTATCGGCCATGTACAGCGCTAGCTCGGGGTTCACGAAGTTGGCCTGAAACGCCGCATTTTCCGTGTAGGGCGTGCGGGCGTTGAACTCGTCTTTGTTGCCTACTGGGTTCACCACCTCATTGTCAAGCGGCATGCCCAGGCGCGATACCTGCACGTAGTTGCCCGAAAAAGTCTGCGCGCCAGTGGTAGTGCCAGTAGCAGTGGGTTCTACCAAGGTCTTTAGCGAGGGGCGGCTAGCTGACGCCCACACCCCAATGACATAGTCTGGGTCCAGGATATTAGCGGCCATGGCCCCCGTTTTACCTGTTTTCTGCAAGGCGGAAATCGGAATTTGCAGGGCAATGGTATTGACGTTCTTCCGCGCCAACCCGTCGCGAGCGTTAGTAGGCCGCACGCCGCCCAGGTCCTCAATGGCGCCAATATCCACGAAGAACGGGTCATCCACGGGGCCGCAGAATACTTTGCCGCCGCCAGCGGTGGTAATGGCACTGGTAATCAAGGCGTCATAGCTAGGGGCGCCCAAGCCCGCCGGCCCGCTGATGGCGCGCGGCCCGACGTTGTAGGCCGGTACCGTGCCCGCGGCTACCACCGTGGTAAAGGCGGCCCCCCGCAGGCTCTGCTCCAGCTTGTAGGTCGTCTTCAGGTTTTCTCTACCCAGCCGAATATTGAAGTGGGTGGTAGGGTCCTCGTTGGTACGCGTGAAGGTGAAGCGGTACGTAATGTCATCGCCCGTCGTGGTGGCGTCGTTCTTGATGTGAATCTCATACCGAATATTCTCGCCGAAGTGGTAGTAGTTCGGCCCCCCCTGCGGCAGCTGAAACGGAATAAAGTCGGCGATGATGTCAATCATCTCCGCATTGTTGGGGTCCCGGAAGGCATACACGTCCGTGTTGTCAGCCAGCGGGTCATCGGCAATGAGCGGCGCCTCGCGGTGCGAGGAGGCCTCCAAGTAATTGGTATGTCCGCTCCACGTGAGCAGGCCGCCGATAGCGGCAGCAGCTAACGCTACTTGAAGGGCAGGACGGGTAAGCAGTTTTTTCATGAGGAAAGAAAATGGGGAATAGAAACTGAAGGGTGGACTAGCTGCGCAGCAAGTGCTTAAGACGTAAAAAATGAGTTGTTTACACCGCTATAAATATAGGTACGGCGAATCTTCCCCCGCAGATTAAGTCCGGCGCGAATACGCTTGAAATAGGTCCTGTACGCTTCTTTATTTAGTAGGCCAATGGTCAGGCCCCCAAAGGGGCACCATAGGGAATCAGGGCTTACGCATCAAACAGCTTACACGGCTTTTCCTGCACTTGGAGGCACATTCGGTTAGGAAACCTGGCGACAGTAAACGGTAGTAAAATAGCTCTGGAAAGCGCGAAATCACTTGCTGAATTTTGATGCGTAAGCCCTGGCATAAGCACTCGGCCAATTTTGATGCGTAAGCCCTGACCTAAAATAACCCTAAAATGCGTAAGTCCTAAAAGGGAAGCTGACAGCAGGTAGAAGCCTGCGGGCGCACCGCATCATTTTCAGCTCCGTTGTAACCGGAACTTTCGTTACTGCTAACAAAAAGCGCGCTGAACAATTAGTCAGCACGCTGCTGATTTTGAGTAAAGACAGGCAATGATTTTCTGCCCGTAATCACCGGTAAAGCACGTTACTTGCTATCCGTATCCAGGCTTTTCAGATAGGCCACCAGCACGCCGCGCTGTGCGGAGGTGACGACGTAGAAAGGGTGGGGCGACGTTTTACCGCGCTTGGGGTCGAGCAGCTCGTCGAGGCTGTGCACCGAGTCGTCGTGCAGGAACACGGGCTTGCGCGCCAGGTCCAGCAGCAGCGGCAGGGCGTTGCCGCGAATGCCGCCGCCAGGGCTGGCATCCACTACTATCATCTTATCGTCAAACGTACCGGGCGCATTCTGGATGGGCGTGAGCGGGGGCTGGCGCTGGGCCAATACCTTGGGCACGTAGCCCGGCCAGATAACGTTCATCGGCACGAGCTTGCTTTGCACCGCGATGCCCTGGTTCGTGTTGTGGCAGTCCGTGCACTTCTCCGAAACGAAGAGGGCACGGCCTTGCGCGACCAGTGCCGGGCTGGTGACCACGCCTTTGGGGGCTTGCAGGCTGTTGACGTAGGCTTGCAGGTCGCGCAGCTTTTGCTCGTCAACGCGCTTGCCGGTGGGGGTCGGCGGGTCGCCGGCCTTGCCCTGCATATGAGCCGTCACGTAGGGGTAGCCCGTGACGCCGGTGGCGGCCAGCACCCGCTTGTAGCCGGCCAGCATCGAGTCGCCGGCCGTGGCCCCGAGGCCGTGGATAAACTGCATTCCACCGGGCGACAGCAGGTTGCTCTGGTCAAACAGGGCCGTGTACACCGTGTTGTTGAAATCGTTCAGGTCGCTGTTCTGACCCGACGAGCCGTAGGGCGCAGCCAAATCCTGGCGGAAGAAAGGCGTGATGTGCACCGGGTTGCCGTTGCCATCAGGCGAATCGTCAAACATGCCCACCGGGTAGTATTTCGGGTTGCTGAAGTAGGCATCAAACTCCGCTTCCGTCGACTTAGCCGTCAGGCCTTTCGGAGCGCGGCCGATGGTGCTGCCATCGGGCCCGACCAATTGCGAGGTGGTAAAAAATGCCCGCGTATTACCACAAGTAGCCAGTAGCTTGCCCACGTTGAGTGAGTGGGGAGTAGGCCCGTCGATGCGCTTGCCGATGGTGCCTTTGCCCGTAAGCTCATACACCGACTTGTCGGTGACGGCGTGGCACAGCGCGCAGGTCACGCCCACTTTACCGCCCTTGGGTACCATGCCAATCACGGCGTTGGCCTGCACCAACTGGTCCAGGATACCGGGGTCGTTGAGGTGAGGCGCTTTACCCGGCGAATGGTCCGTTTTGACCTCGCTGGCCAGGGTAGTTTTCAGGCTGGCCGGAATGGCATCAGCATCGAAGTTCACGCCGGCTTGCAGGGCTTGCAGCACCGTGAGCTTAGCCGTTTTCATGCCCTGGGGCATCCGGGCGGCGTCGGTCCAGAAGCCCTCGTCGCCGAAGGTCTCGTAGCGGTACACATCGCGGCCGGCCGCGATGCTGCCCGCGTGCAGGGCGGTGCTGGTGGCGCCGCTTTGGGTGGTGTCGCCCACGGCCTCGTGGGCGGTGGTCGCCTCGGTGGTGGCGGTCGAGCCGCCGCTGTTGCAGGCCACGGCCGCCACTACGGCCAGGCCCGACGCCACCAATGCGGGCCCTCTGAAATATTGAAAAGTGAACATTGAGTAGGGGTGAAGGAGGTGGAGAAGCACAGTTCCCTAGTCGGGCAGCTGGTTGATGTCGGTCGGCTCAACCTTGGCCACTACTGCGGGTCGCAACGTCTCAGAAGCGGGCCGTCCCAAAAGAGAGTTCCGACCCGGCACCGGGTCGGAACTCTTGCTGGATGGGTGGCTACGCGGCTGGTTCGCCGCGCACTTCGAGCTTGGTGGCAAAAGCGATGAGGTCGCGGTTAAACTTGTCCTTCTCCGTAATAAAGAGGCCGTGAGGAGCCCCATCATACGTAATATAGGTCGTGTGCTGCAGGTGCTGGCGCATGCGCTCGGCGCTGTTTTGGATAGGCACTGTCTTGTCCGCCTCGCCATGCACAACGAGTGCGGGGACCGTAATGCTTGCCAGGTCCTGGCGGAAATCGGTTTCCGCGAACGCGTGGCCGCACGCTACCGTGGCCTGGTGCGAGCCCAGCGCGGCCAGCCCAAACGACCAGTCCAGCACGGCCTGGCTGACGGGCTTCGAGAGCAGGCCTTCGCCGTAGAATTGCTTGCCGAAGGTTTGCAGAAAGTCAAACCGGTCCTTGGCGAGGTTCGCCTGAATATCGTCAAAAGTAGATTGGTCCACCCCGTCCGGGTTATCGTCCGTCTTCAGCAGGTACGGCGTCACGGAGGAGACGAAGGCCACCCGCGCCACGCGGGCCCCGCCGTGGCGGCTCATGTAGCGCGCCACTTCGCCCCCACCCATCGAAAACCCGACCAGCGTGACGTTTTGCAGGTTCAGCGTGTCGAGCACGGCTTTCAAATCGTCAGCCAGCGTGTCGTAGTCGTAGCCTTCAAAGGGCTGGGACGAGTGGCCGAAGCCGCGCCGGGTATAAGCAATTACGCGCAGGCCGTGCTTGGGCAATTCGCCCAACTGGTAGGTCCAGGCCTCGTGGCTCTGGGGCCAGCCGTGAATCAGCACCACGGGCGCGCCCTGCCCTTGGTCGGTATAGTGAAGTTTAATGTCTTCGCCGTTGGCGTCCTGACCGACTTTGAGGTAGCGCATAGGAGAGAAGAGAAAAGCAAGTGATTGCTAACGGCGACTATTGGAAAGCCGCTTTGAGCCGCGTGGCGGCAAAATCCTGCGCGTCGTTGGCCGGCGGCACCACGGCATAGGTGCCGAAGAACTCGTGCGTGGTACCCGCGTACAACTGGTAGGTAGTGGTGACGCCCGCCGCCGTCAGCTTGTCGCGCAGCGACATGCCCTCGGTTTGCAGCGGGTCAATTTCAGCGGCAATGATGGTGGTGGGGGGTAACCCTTTCAGGTCAGCCACGTCGACCAACGAAATCAGACGGTTGTCGCCATCGGCGGGCGTGGTAAAGTACAACCCGGTGAAATACTGAATATTGGCTTTGTTGAGCGGCACCGCGTTGGCGTACTGCTGGTAAGAAGCCGTGTTCAGGTTATTGTCGGCCACGGGGTACACCAGCAGCTCGTGCACGGGCAGCGTCAGGCCGCGCTCGCGGGCCAGGATGCACACGGCAGCGGCCATGTTGCCGCCCGCGCTCTCGCCGGCCACCGCAATTTTAGCGGGGTTCACGCCGAGGGTCGCCGCATTGTCGCGCACGTACTTATAGGCGGCGTAGGCGTCTTCGTGGGCCGCCGGAAACTTGTTCATGGTTTCGGACGCCAGCCGGTAGTCCACCGAAAACACGATGGCCCCCGTGCGCTCGGCCAGAGTCTGTGCCGAGGGCTCGTACACGTCGAGCGAGCCAATAACCCAGCCGCCGCCGTGGTAATACACGATAGCCGGGCGGGCACCGGTGGCCGCGGCCGTGGGCGTGTACACGCGCACCGGCACGCCATCAGGGGCTGAAGCCGCCGTGTAGGCTTTGGGCAACACCATTTGGCTGACGGTGACGGCGGCCGCCGGCGCACTGCGGTTATTCTTGGCCAGCAGCGTGTTCACGGCATCGGTCACGCTATGCGTCATGCGGGCCTGGCGGGCCGAGAGGGTGGGCAGCATCGGGTCATTGAAGGCCATAAACTGCTCAATGACCGCCCACATCTGGTCATTCTCGTTGGGCGCGTAGCTGGGCTTGGCCGTAGTGGGCTGGACGAGGCTGGGCGACGAGTCGCCGTCTTTCTTACAGGAGGCGAGCGGGGTGCCCACCGTAGCCGCGAGGGCAGCGAGCACGAACACGCGCGGCAGGCGGCCCAGCGAAGAGCGGGTTGGGGATGAATGAAGGTGTGGCATAGAGTTGGAAAAGGAAGCTGGGTAACGCATACGCACCCTAGCCGGGCTGCTCAGCGCGAAGGGACGAGCTGGCCGCTACCAGGGACGAGTTGCTTGCCCAGGCCGGTGAGCGGTCCGCCGACCTTTCTTTAGGAAATGAACTGCTGGAGAAAGTGTTGCAAGCTTTCGCTGTAGCTGCGCGAGGAGCTTAGGTGCGTGCCATCGTGCAGGGTCATCAGGAACTCGCCGTGGGCCCAGGGGTGCAGTTCCTTGACCTGCTGCATGTTCACGATAAGCGAGCGGTGGATGCGCAGGAACTGGGCCGGGTCGAGCTGCTGCGCCAGCTGGCTCAGGGTGGTGCGCAGCACGTGCTCGGTGCCCTGGGCATGCACCGTGACGTAGTTGGCCGCCGCTTCCAGGTACTGGACCTGGGCCGTGGGCACGAAGTAGTAGCGGCCCGGCTGCTTGATGAGCAGCTGGGCCGGAAAGGTGGTCGCAGCGGGCGCCGGCGGCAGGGTGCCCAGTAACGCGGCAAGCGGCTGTTGGAGCGCGCCCCCCTGCTGGTGCTCGAGGCGCTGGCGTACGTGGGCGAGGCAGCGGGCAAACCGGTCCGGGTCCAGGGGTTTGAGCAGGTAGTCGACGGCGTGGTGTTCAAACGCTTGCAGTGTGTACCGGTCGTAGGCCGTCACGAACACCACCAGCGGCAGGCGCGGCACGTGCTGCACGCGCTGGAGCACCTGCACGCCGCTGAAGTCCGGCATCTGCACGTCCAGGAAGACTAGGTCGAGGCTGCTATCCCCGCTGAGCGCCGCCACGGCTTCCGTGCCGTTGCTGCACTCGCCCTGGATGGTGAAATCGGGCCGCTCGGCCAGCAGCTGCCCAATGCGGCGGCGGGCCAGGGGCTCATCATCGACGAGCAGGGTGCGGATGGGTTCCAAGGGCGGGGGCGAGGGCTTAGGTTAGAAAAGGCAGTTCCAGGTGGACGGTTGTGCCCTGGCCGGGGGCCGGGCGCAGGGCCAGGACGTAGCGGTCGCCGTAGAGGGCCCGCAGCCGCTGCTCGGTGTTGGTGAGGCCCACGCCCCGCGGGCCGGCCGGCGTAGGACCGGGGCCCGAATCCCTTACTTCCAGGATAAGTTGCCCGTCGCGCCGGTCGGCCTGGATGTGCAGCTGCCCTTGGCCGCCCGCACTCAGGCCGTGGCGCACGGCGTTTTCGACCAGCGGCTGGAGCAGCAAGTGCGGGACCAACGCGGGCAGGGCCGCCGCCGACACCTGGTACGTGACGGCGAGCCGGTCGGAAAACCGCAGCTGCTCCATTTCTAAATAGAGCCCGATGAAGTGCAGCTCGTGCGAAAGCGGCACTTGCTGCGACTCGGTGTGGTCGAGCACCATGCGCAGAAATTCGCCGAGCTTGGCCGTCATGCGCTGCGCTTTGTGGGGCTCGTCGCCGATGAGGGTGGCAATGGCGTTGAGGGTGTTGAAGAGAAAGTGGGGGTTGAGCTGCTGCTTGAGGGCCAGCAGCTGGGCTTGCACGAGCTGCATTTCCAGGCGCACAGCGTCTAGGTTGCGCCCCTGCCATTTGTCGTGGTAGTCCAGGGCGTAGGCCACGAATAGGACCATCCAGTAAATGGGAATCCAGACGTTAACTGACGCCAGAATGAACGCCCACGACGCTTGCACCCCAGGCGCGCCGCTTAGGTAAAGCGCGCCGACGTACAGGCTGCGGTAGAGGATGGTGAGCCCCACGCTGGCCCCAGCGTGCACCAGCAGGTAGGGGAGCCAGTGTGCGCGGCCCGCCGTCAGGTTGAAGCGGGTGGCCAGCCGGAAGACGACCGGGGTAAGCAGCGTGCCAATCAGCCCGTAGATTAATGGGCCCAGCAGCAGGGTGCGCCAGTGCAGCGGCGTGGCCCCCGTCAGAGCCTGCCCGTACGCGAGCACCATCATGAAAAGCGTAAACACGCCCCAGGCCAGGGCCACGCGCAACCAGGTAATGCGATGAAATAAGGACATGCGGAAGAAAACGAACAGGCCCTCTCCAACGCGTAATCCAGGAGGCGAGTTGGCGACGCCTTCCTGCTTGGACGTGCGGGTGCTGGGGCGTTGCTTCGGGGCAAGCGCGTTATTAACCGGCAACCGGCTACCTGTAGGATTAGCCCCTTTTTAAACGCAGCGAATTACTCCTCTGTTTGGCCAGGACCCAGGCAATCATTCCAGCGTCCGCCGGTTTGCCTGGCGGGAAACGGGCAGGTAGTCACCTGCGCAAGTCGCTTTCTCCCCTAGGCAAACGCCGGGAAGGCGGGTGCGTATAGCGCCGACTTTATTTAGGTTATTTGATAGGTTAGCCGCCATGAGTGAACAGATTGTAAAAACATGTTTAAATAATATTAATGTCTTGACTGTCAAAATATTAACAAGGATACTAGTTAGTTCTTTGCGGGCTTTTGTTGCGCTCTGCAACCAACACTTGCCGGCTAACTATCTACAGCAGCGTTAGTGTTTCGCTCAGCTAGCTATCAGCTACTTGTTCCAAGCTGACCGGTAAGCGAGCTACTAACTAATTTTAAGGAATGACTATGCTGCCCCACCTGATGCTTCAGCCCCGCTCGCGGCGTTCCCAACAGCGACGTCGCCGCCGCCGCATGCTCTTGGTCGTGTTGCTCGGGGCTGCCTTAGCCGGCGGTGCGTATTTGGTCCACTAAGAAATCACTGAATGTGCCGGATAAAGGAGGGCCAACCAAATTTTAACTTAGTGCCGATGGGTAAAGGTTATTATAACTTGTTCTCTAATTTACTTAACTGGGCGATAAGTACGATAACTAACGCTTATCGTACCCAAACTATCATTTCTGAATGGCAATCCTGAATTGTCTTCAGCGCAGCCTTTATAATTAGGAGTAGTTAGATTCTGGTTAAATAGGTAGCGTTCCTGACAGGTAGGGGAGAACAATATTTACTTACCGCTACCTAGTTGAGCTGAGTGAAACCAGTCATTTCACCCACCGACAAGAAACGCTTTTCTCCACTGCCAACTGGCTCACTTTACTGGGAAGCGTACACCCCGCCGATTTTACAGAGGCCAGCCAGAAAGAAGACGAGTAGGGGTTTGAGCAATGCCAGCATGGAGCACGAGTTGAGAACATAAGCGTTAGCTGTTGAGATAGGTGCTGCGGCCTATTCCCGATGACTTAGCGCAAACGCGACGCCTAACGAGACTTCCACGCCGCCAGGGGAGAGAAAATGCACGGCGTCGCGCAGCGACTGTCGGGAAGACTCCGCTAGGTACTCGATGGGGTCGTCGCCGAGCACGAAGCCGTAGCCGAGGGTGCCCAATACGGCAAAGCGCGGCGTGGGCTGCCAGCGCAAGCCGCTGCGCAGGTGCAGCAGGTTAGTGGAAAGGAAATTGATGTGGGCTTCCTCGCTGCTGGTGTAGGTATGGTCAAAAACGCGGTGCGCCTCCGTTACGTGTACGTCCTGCCGGCCACCGCTGTGTACCAGGTTAGCCCCGAAAAAGGGTGATACCCGGTGCTCAGGGGCGAGGTAATAGGTAGCGCCCACGCCTATTTTGATGCCGGTGATGCTAGCCCCTACCCCGGCGTTCAGGTCCAGCCGGTGGGTGAGGAGGTGGCTGACGTCTAGGCCCCACCCGTAGGGAGCACCCCACCCGAGCGTGAGGCCGAGCGAGGTGCGCGGGTAATGGCAGGCCGGTGCGGGAGCATCCTGGGCATGGGCAGCAACCGCTTGGACGGAAAGGGCAAGGGCCAGGAGGATAGGGCGAGAGAAGCACATGAAGAAAAGGTTGTTTTCGAGGTTGAAAAGGGTGCGGCTAAGAATTCAAGCTGTTGACGGAGGCGGCCGGGGGCTCGGCCCGGGCCAGCAGGCCCACCCGGACGTACTGCACTAGGCCGGCGCGGTTCCAACAGAACAGCCCCGCAGCCAGGGCGATGTACCCCCACCCCATACCGGTGAGCAGCCGCACGCTGCGGGCCTCGTCGTGCTGAAACACCCACGCCAGGACAAACTGGACGCCGAACAGGACCAACAGGATGGCGGCGCTGGCCAAGCTCAGCCGCAGGCGCAAGAGCAGGGCCACGGCGAACAGGGACTGGGCAGCAGTGAGAAAAAACTCCTCGTGCTGGCGGGCATCCAGGGGAAACGAAGTGAAGTGGCCAGCCCCAAGGGCATACACTACCGGAATCATGCCCACGAGCAGGGTCCACTGATTGATTTTATCGCTGACCAGGGCCCCGAGGGCGGCCGTGGGGCGATTGTTGAGCACGAACAGCACCACCAGTACCACTTCGGGTACCTCGCTGGCGAAGGGCGCTACCCACTGCACCAGCAGGAACTGGTTAACGCCCAGGGCGCGGCCGGCAGCGAGCAGGGCTTCGGCAAAAGGCTCAGCGGCCATGACGATGACGGCCACGGCCACCGCGGTCAAAACCCCCATAATCAGCCACTGCTGGCGCACGGGCAGGGTAGCCAGCACGGCGGCGGGGCCGACTTCGTCGTCGTCATCCTCGGGTTCGTCGGCCTCGCCGTGGTCGGCTTTGGGCAGCTGGCTCAGGCGCCAGAGGTAGGCAGCGAAGATGCCGACCAGCACCCCGAAATCAACGAAGCCGATGCGGCCTTTCCAGACGATGACGAAAGAATAGAGGCTAGCAAGAGCCAGGTAGGCGATTTCGGCCGCATTGTCCCAATTCAACGCCACGGCCCGCTTGCCGCTGTGCCACCAGTAGAGCCCCACAATGAGCGGCCAGCCCGCGCCGATGAGCAGGCGGTTGGCGCCGGTCATGTTGGCAGCCGAAATGCCGGCGTAGGCGGACGCTGGGTGCAGGCCAGCCTAATAAGTGTAGTATAAATCCACGGCGTACTCGGGCAGCACCGTGACCAGGGCCAGCACGCCGATGACCAGGCCCTGCGAGACGTGCTCCTCGGCCGCCTCGGCACCCCACGAGAGCAGGAAGCCCGCGCCCAGAATAGCGACGAAGAAAATGGCGGCCTCCAGCACCGGGGCCGCATGGGTGCCGGTCAGGCGCAGGTAAAAGCCGGGCAGCGTCGCGGCCACGGCCAGGGCCACGTAAAGGAAGAATTTTCTCATGCCTAGAAAAGCCTAATGAAGTAAGGAAGTAGATCAGGTAGTGCCGGTGAGGGCGCGGGCTTCGTGCCAGGCGTGGCGGGCTTCCCAGAAGCAGTAGCCGGCCAGGCCCAGGCCCACGACCGTATCGGCCCACCACCAGCCCCGCCAGGCGTTCAGCCCCAGGCCCAGCAGCACGGCCCCCGCCAGGGCTGCGTCCACCAAGGTCACGCGCCCCTCGGTTTGCAGCACGGGGTTGCGCAGCTGCCGGCCGATGCGGTGCTTGCCCCAGGCCAGGGCCAGCATGAGCACGCAGGTGAGGGTTATCCAGCCCACGCCCAAAGTTGAAGGCGCCGGGCGGACGGCATGGGCCCAGCTCCAGCCGCTTTGCGCCACCAGGTACAGGCCCAGCGCCAGAAATGCCCCGCTAAGCCACCGCAGCGCGGGTGCCTGCCGGCTGCCCCCCGTGCCGCGCAATTCCCACAGCACCACGGTGGAGGCCCCGATTTCCAGCAGCGTATCCAGGCCGAAGCCCACGAGGGCTACGGAATGCGCCGCCGGAGCCGCCCAGGCGAGCACCGCCACCCCCAGCACGTTCCAGCCCAGGGTGGCGTATTCCAGGGCGATGCCGCGTCGCAGCAGCGTAGATTCATTCATGAGAGCCGGAACAAAAGAAGTGAGCGTGAGCGGAAAGGGAGGAGCAGGAAGGGATTTTTACCGGCACGGGAGTTGACCGGGGCCTACCCATCGCCTTACTCGATTTAATCGTCGTCGCCGTCGCCCTTTCCGCCACTGCCCTTATTTTGTTGGGCCTGGAGATAAAAGGCCCCGTTGACCACGATTTGGGCGTTGGCGGGCAGCTTATCGACCGGCGTAACGGCGGTGAAGCCCTTGGCGGCGGCGCCGGTGCGCACCTCGTGCTTTTCGTAGATGTACTCGTTGCCGGTGTCCTCGCGGCGGGTTTTGACCAGCGTATAGAGGTAGCTGGCCTCGCCTTCGGGCACGATGGCCGCGTCGGGTACAGTAGCCACGGCGGCGGGCGCGGCGGCCGGGTCCACGTCGATGACGGCATTGACGAACAGGCCGGGCAGCAGCTGCTCGTTGCGGTTGTCTTCGATGAGCGCGCGCACCTTCACGGTTTTGGTGGCGGCGTTAAAGGCCGGGTCGATGTAGGATACCTTGGCCTCGGTAGCGGGCAGACCGGGCAGGCTGGGAAAGGTGACGTGCACGGCCTGGCCCACGTGCACCTTGCCGAAATCCTGCTCGAATACCTGCAACTCAACGAACAGCCGGTGGGTGTCCAGCACCTCGAACAACGGGCCAGCCGGCGAAACCGAGGCCCCGAGGGCTAGCCCCGGCAGGTAGCGCAGGCGCCCGGCGAGCGGCGACCTGACCGGGATGCGGCTCACGAGGCGGCCGGCGCGCAGCGGCCCCAGGGCAATGCCCAGGGTCGTGAGCCGGCTTTCCAGGCTGCGCAGGGTGGCGCGGGCGGCGTTGTAGTTGGCGGCGGTCTGCTGCACGTTCTTGGCCACGCCCACCTGCTCGGCCAGCAGGGCCTTCTGGCGGTTATAGTCGGTTTCGAGGAACACGAACTGGTCGCGCTGGGTGAGGTAGTCCTGCTGGAGCTGCACGAAATCCGGGTTTTCCAGCTCGGCCAGCACCTGGCCCTGGCGCACGGCCTGGCCCTCGGTGACGGGCAGGGCGCGGATGATGCCGCCCTGGTAGGCGCTCACGCTGGCCCGGCGCTGCGGCGGCAGACTGAGCGTGCCGGTGGCCTTGACTACGTTGCTGACGTCCTGGGTGGTGAAGCGGCCCAGCCGGAGGTGGATGGCCCGCACCTGGTTTTCGGACAGCTGCACCTGGTTGGGGTCCAGCGGCGGGTCGGCGGCTTTAGCGGCCGCCGGGGCTTTGTCGTCGCCGTCGTCGGCGTCTTTCTGGCCGCAGCCGGCCAGGAGCAGCGAACAAACGAGCAAGCGGCCCACGGTGAAATAGGGAAACGTCATGGCAAGGGGGCGGCTGCCGGCGCTAGTAGCGACCGAGCAGGTAGGTCAGGGTGATGATGCTTTGGTTATAGAGATTCAGCGCGTCGAGGTACTGGCCGCGGATGCCGTAGGCCTGCGTGAGGGCCGCCACGTACTCCACGTAGCCGACCTCCCCGGCGCGGTAGCTCTTTTCGGCCACGCGCACGATTTCGCGGGCCTGTCCCAGCCCCGCGCTTTCGTAGTAGCGCAGCGCCTCGTCGGCTTTGCTCACTTCCTGCACCTGCTGAATAAAGGCCGTTTGCACGTTGTTGCGGGTGTTGGCCAGGTCGGCTTCGGCTACCCGGATGGCCAGCTCCCCGGCCTGGGCGCGGCTGCGCTGGGCGCGGGAGAAGATGGGTACGTTGATGGCCACGCCGTAGCCGTAGTAGCCGCCTTGCCCGGCCTGGGTCTGCTGGTTGTAGGCGGCCGAGAAGTCGGGCAGGTTGCGGGCTTTGAGCACGCGCTGCTGGGCCTGGGCCACCACGAGCTGCTGCTGAAAAAGGGCGAGGGTGGGGTTGTCACGGGCCAGGGTCGTATCGGTCAGGGCCGGGGGCAGCGGCAGCTTACGCAGGGCGTCGGCGGGCAGGGCGAGGGCCTGGGGGGCCCCGAGCACGCGCTGGAGCTCGCGGTCGAAGATGCGGCGGTCGGCCTCGGCCTGGCGGTGGGCCACCTCTACCTCGCGGGCGCGGGCGGCGGCCGATACCTGCTCCAGGTAGGCCGCTTCGCCGAGCCGGTAGCGCACGGCGGCGGCGCGGGCGAAGTCCCGGTAGAGGCTGTCCTGATTGGTGAGCAGCCGCAGCCGGGCCTGCCCGTAGGCGAGCTGGTAATACGCCGCCTGCACGTCGCGGCGCAGCCCGGCCTGGGTGAGGGCGCGGGTGCGCTCGCTCAGGGCCACCTGCTGGCGCAGGGCCTTGGTCTGCCACGTGTACACGGTAGGAAACTCGAAGCTCTGGGCGACGCCATAGGTTTTGTTGCCGAGCAGCACCGCGTTGTTGTCGTAGCTGTAGCTGAAGCTGGTGCGGCCCGGCTCCACGGCCGTGCCGAGCAGCGCCTGCTGCTGCTGCACCGAAAAGTTAGCGCTCTGAATGCCGGGGTTGCTGCGCAGGGCCTGGTTCAGGGCCGCGTCCAGCGTGAGGGGCGTGGGACCGGGTTGTGTCTGCCCGTAGCTGCGGGTCGGCAGCAGCCAGCTGCCCAGCGCGAGCAGGAGCACCAGCCCGGTGGTCTGCCCCGGATGGCTCCTGGTGGAGGAGGTTGGCGCGGTTTCCGTTTCGCCAGGGCTTGCCGCAGTCCCGCGCCCCCCTTTGAGAAAGAGGCTGTAGAGAATCGGCAGCACGACGAGCGTGAGCAGCGTGGCCGTAACCAGGCCGCCGATGACCACCGTGGCCAGCGGGCGCTGCACTTCAGCGCCGGCCGTATTGGACAGCGCCATCGGCAAAAAGCCCAGCGAAGCCACGGCCGCCGTCATCACCACCGGCCGCAGGCGGGCCGCGGTGCCCAGCCGCACGCGCTCCAACACATCGTGCACGCCCTCAGCTTCGAGGCGGTTGAACTCGCCGATGAGCACGATGCCGTTGAGCACGGCCACCCCGAACAGGGCGATGAAGCCCACGCCGGCCGACACGCTGAATGGCAGGCCCCGCGCCCAGAGCGCCACCACCCCGCCGATGGCCGAGAGCGGAATGGCCGTGAAAATCAGCAGTGACTCTTTCAGCGAGCCGAAGGTGAAAAAGAGCAGGCTGAAAATCAGGGCCAGCGCGACGGGTACCGCAATGCTTAGCCGCTGCTGGGCCTCGATGAGGTTCTGAAACTGCCCGCCGTAGCGGATGTAGTAGCCGGGGGGCAAAGGCAGCTGCTTACCCAGGACCGCCTGAATATCCTGCACCACGCTTTGCACGTCGCGGCCCCGCACGTTCAGGCCCACGGTAATGCGGCGCTTGCCGTCCTCGTGGGATATCTGGGCCGGGCCGTCTTTCAGGTCGATTTGCGCCACTTCGCCGAGCGGCACCTGGTTGCTGTCGGCCAGGGCCACGGGCAGGGCCCGCACGTCGTCGATGCCGGTGTGGTGGGCCGAGTCGAGGCGCAGCACCAAATCGAAGCGCTTAGCCCCTTCGTAAACCGTGCCGGCCGTGGCCCCGGAAAAGCCCGTGGCCAGCACATCGGATACCTCGCTCACGCTCAAGCCATATTGGGCCAGCCGGTCGCGGTTAAAGGCCACCGTGATTTGGGGCAGGCCGGCGGTGCGCTCGGCGGCCACGTCCTGCGCCCCGCTGATGGGGGCGATAAGGGCGGCGGCCTGGGCGCCGAGCGTGGCCAGGCGGGCCAGGTCTTCGCCGTAGATTTTTACGGCTACGTCCTGCCGTGCCCCGGAAATCAGCTCGTTGAAGCGCAGCTGGATGGGCTGCGAAAACTCGTAGCTCACGCCGGGCAGCACCGCCAGGGCCTTTTTCATCCGGTCGGCCAGCGCCTCGCGGGTGCTGGCGGAGGTCCACTCGGTCTGGGGCTTGAGCAGAATGGTGACCATCGCCACCTCGATGGGGTCGGGGTCGGTGGGAATGTCGGCCACGCCGATGCGGCTCACTACGCTCTTCACTTCGGGGAACTGCCGCCGCAGGATGTCCCCGACCTGGCCGGTAGTAGCTACGGTCTGGCCGAGAGCGGTGCCGGTGGGCATGTGCATCTCAATGGCCATGTCGCCCTCATCGAGCGTGGGAATAAACTCGCCGCCCAGGGTACGGAAGAGCAGGTAAGCGCCCGTCAGCAGGGCCACGGAGAGGCTGAGCACCACGGTACGGTGGCGCAGCGAGGCAGCCAGCAGCGGCGTATAGCCCCGCTGCACCCGCGCCATGAGCCGGTCGGAAAAGGTCTGCTTGGTATCCGCTTTGCGGCTGAGCGCCAGCGCGGCCATCATGGGCACGTAGGTGAGCGAGAGCAGCAGGGCCCCGATGATGGCAAAGGCCACGGTTTCGGCCATCGGCCGGAACATTTTGCCCTCGATGCCGGCCAGTGCCAGGATGGGCAGATACACCATCAGAATGATGATTTCCCCAAACGAAGCCGACTGCCGGATGCGGTGGGCCGAGTCATAGACGGCCGCGTCCATCTCGGCGTGGGTTAGCGCGGGGGAGCCGGCGGGCCGGCCGTGGGCCACCCGCGAGACGATGGCCTCGACGATGATAACCGCGCCATCCACCACCAGGCCAAAGTCGATGGCCCCCAGGCTGAGCAGGTTGCCCGACACGCCGAACAGGTTCATCAGGCTGATGGCAAAGAGCATGGCCAGCGGGATAACCGAGGCCACGACCAGCCCCGCCCGCCAGTTGCCGAGAAACAGGATGAGCACGAAAATCACAATCAGCGCGCCTTCCTCCAGATTTCGGGTGACGGTGTGGATGGCCCGGCCAATCAGGTCGGAGCGGTCGAGAAAGGGCTCGATGAGGACGCCCTTGGGCAGGGACTGCTGCACCTGGGCCATGCGCTCCTTCACGCGGCTTACCACCTGGTTGGAGTTTTCGCCCTTGAGCATGAGAATCACGCCGCCCACGACTTCGCCCTCGGTGTTGCGGGTCATGGCCCCGTAGCGCACGGCCGCCCCGAAGCGCACGTTGGCCACGTCGCGCACCAGCACCGGGGTGCGGCCCCGCACGGCCACCACCGTGCGGGCCACGTCGTCGAGGTTTTTGACCAGGCCCAGGCCGCGGATGAAGTAGGCCCGGGGACCTTTCTCGATGTAGGCCCCGCCGGTGTTACGGTTGCTGCCCTGCAAGGCCGTCAGCAGCTCGCTCATGGTGATGCCCACCTGGCGCAGGCGCTGCGGGTTCACGGCCACCTCGTACTGCTTGCGGTAGCCGCCGAAGCCGTTGATTTCGGCCACCCCGGCGATGCCGGCCAGCTGCCGGCGCACGGTCCAGTCCTGCAAGGTGCGCAGGTCCATCGCGCTGAACTGCCGCTCGTAGCCCTTCGCGGGGTGCAGCACGTACTGGTAAATTTCGCCCAGGCCGGTGCTGATGGGGGCCAGCTCGGGCGTGCCCGAGCCGGGGGGAATCTGCTGGATGGCGTCGAGCAGCTTTTCGCTCACCAGCTGGCGGGCCCGGTAGGGGTCCATGTCTTCGCGGAAGACGATGGTGACGTTGGAGAGGCCGAAGCGCGAGATGGAGCGTACCTCGATGACACCCGGCACGTTGGCCATCGCCAGCTCGATGGGGGCGGTGACGGTCTGCTCGATTTCCTGCGTGGCCAGCGCGGGCGAAATAGTATTGACCTGCACCTGGTTGTTGGTGATGTCGGGCAGCGCGTCGATGGGCAGCTGGGTGAGCGAATAGCTACCCCAGGCTACGAGCAGCAGCATCAGAAAGCCGATGACCAGCTTGTTGTGGATGGAGAAGTGGATTATCTTGTCAAACATGCGCGCATCGGCTCGTACAAGCGGGGTAGTACCCCGCTAAAAAAAGGTCGTGGTGAGGCGGTTGCGGAGCCAGCACTGCGCCCCCGACGTTGCCGGCCCGACGTTGCCGGTACAAGGCTACATGCCAATTCTATGCGGAGCTTATGCCGCAGTCGGGCGGGTGCTCACCCGCACTATATGCAGCCCTTCGGCCGACTCGTAGGTGTAGCGCAGCCCGAAGCCGTAGTGGCGGCACACCTGCTGCACGATGGACAGGCCGAGGCCCGGCGAGGCCGAGCCGGGCTGCTGCTTCTGGAACCGCTCGAAGTACCGGGTGGGGTCGCCTGAGAGGGCGGGGCCGGTATTGCGAACTTCCAGCGTGTGCGGGCTCAGCCGCACGGTCAGCGCGCCGCCGGGGTGATTGTGCTTGATGGCGTTTTGCAGCAGGTTCACCACCAGCGAATCGGCCAGGGCCGGGTGCATCCGCACCGGCACGGGGTCGGCCGCCTCATACGTCAGCGTAAGTTCTTTGCCGCTCACCAGCTCTTCCAGCAGCACCAGCTTTTCGGCCACCACTTCCGCCAGTCGCAGGGGCACGGCGTCCGGAAACTGGCCGTTTTCAATCTTGCTGAGCAGGGTCAGGCCCTGGTGCAGGCGCGAGAGGCGCAGCGTCGCGCCGTACGCGTCGCGCAGCAGCGGGGCCATTTCCGGGTTGCGGGCCCCCAGTTGCAGCAGGCGTTCCAGCTTGGCCTGGAGGATAGCCAGCGGCGTTTGGGTTTCGTGCGCCGCGTTTTCGGTGAATTCCTTGAGCGACTGATACTCGGCCCCCAGCCGTTCGCTCATCTGCGTGAGGGCCTGATTGAGCTCCGTAAACTCGTCAATGCCCGTGGCGGGCAGGTGCAGGGTGACGGGCTGACGTTGCAGCTCGTAGCTGCGCAGGGCGGCCAGGGTCTGGTGAAACGGCTGCCAGAGCCGGCCCGACAGCCAGCGGTTGAGCGCGGCCAGGCTCAGCAGCAGGCCAATGAGCACGGCGGCCAGCACGGAGAGTACCACGCCCAGGGGACTGTCGTTTTCGAGCAGCGACTTGCGCAGCGTTACCCAATAGGTCACCCCTTTTACCTGCACCGGGAAGTGCAGCTGCCGGAAAGGCTCCCAGCGCCGCCCCACCGGGTCGTATTCCAGCGTGTCGCTGAAGCCGGCCGGCCGGGGGTGGCGGCTCAGCGTGCGCTGGTCGCCCAAGGGCGCGGGCAGCCGGCCGGTGCGCTGCAAAATGGGCGTGAGGTAGCCCCGTTCGGTGACGAGCTTTTCCTCCATTTCCGTGCGTAGCGCCCACACCAGCCCCGCGTAGAGCGCGGCCGTGCCGGCGGCAAAGAGCAGAGCTGCCAGCAGCAGGTAGTAGCGGGTAGTGGTGGCCAGCAGCTTCATTCGGCGCTCAGCTCGTAGCCCAGCCCGTACACCGTGCGGATGTAGTCCACGGCCCCTTTCTCTTGCAGCTTTTTGCGGAGATTTTTTAGGTGGTTGTAGATAAAGTCGAACGAATCCGACGTGTCGGCCGCGTCGCCCCACAGGTGTTCGGCGATGCTTTCCTTGGTGAGCAGGCGGTTGGGATTGGCCAGGAAGTAGAGCAGCAGCTCGTATTCCTTGCGCGTGAGCGCCAGCAGCTCGTCGCCCACCAGCACCTGGGCCCGGTCGGGGCGCACGGTCAGGTCCCGGAAACGCAGTTCGTTGTGCCCCTGAAAGTGCCGGCGGCGCAGAATGGCCTGGACGCGGGCCGTCAGTTCGGCCAGGTGGAAAGGCTTGGTGAGGTAGTCATCCGCGCCCAGCTCCAGGCCCCGTACTTTGTCGTCGAGCGCCCCGCGGGCTGAAATGATAAGTACGCCGGCCGGCAAATTATCGGCTTTGAGGGTGCGTACCAAGTCCAGGCCGTCGCCGCCCGGTAGGGTCAGGTCCACGAGTACGCAGTCGTAGCGGTAGAGCTTGATTTTCTCGTGGGCCTGGGCGTAGGTGGCGGCTTCCTCGCAGCGGTAGCCGTCGCTTTGCAGGTGGGCCACCAGCGAAGTGCGCAAGGTGGGCTCATCTTCCACAATTAGAATTTTCACAATCGAACGGCTCAACGGGTATATCGTATTTGAGCTACGGCCCAAAATATACCGGAAATCATCCTCTCGGACGTAAGCTGAGCGTTAATAATGAAGCTAGTGTACGTCCGAGAGGATGATTTCAGGCAACGCAGTAGCACCCGGCGGCCCTGGGGGTACGGCGCCCCACTCATACCCCGTTTTGTAAGGCGTTTGTTGAGCGTAGGGCACCAGCTGGTAGTGAAAGGAAAGGACCTGACCTTCTTGATAAGTCACGTTCGTGGGCAGATTAAATACCTTGGCCTGCGCGTAGAGCTTGCCTTGATAGCCTTCCAATGTTAGCGGAGCCACATCGACTATCCACCGCGGCTGGGTGTTCTGCCCCGGCATATCGTAGGTCAGTTGCATTTTTACCAATCGCCCGGTCGTGGCCCCGTCAGCAGGAGAAACCTCTCCTTTTTTATTGCATCCGCTCATAGCTAGCAGGCTAATACTGGCGAGGGTCAGGAGTCGATAAGCTTTCATAGCGCACGGAAAGGTTTACTAAATTGTAAAATACTTGCTTATAATCCTGCCAACTGCTCAATGCGACAAGGCGAGTTGCGTATCGGAAACGGTGAGTTCGGGTAGGAGAAGCGTCCAATACGGCATCGGGCCCAGATAATACGTCTCTACGAATGTTTTCCAAGCCGACTGCTGGGCGTAGGGTACGAGGTGGTAATGAAACGTAATGGGTCGCCCGGCTTTATAAACTGCCGTATCAGGCAGGTCGAATACCTTGACCTGCTGGTAAAGCTTGTCCCGAAATCCCGGTTATGAATCAGGCGCGATGTCCACAATCCAGCGGGGACGGGAATTCTTATACTGAGGGTCTGAAATCATTTCTACCTTCACCAAGCGGCCAGTTACCAACTCAGTCGCCGGTGTTACATCGGCCTCTTTCTGGCAGCTGTTGCTCATAGTCAGCAGACTAATAGCAAGCAGGGCAACGGGTAGACGAGCTTTCATAATGCGGGCGATTTAAACGGTGTGTTGCGCAAGCACCGGCACGGCGAGCACTGGGCTAGCAAGTCGTAGTAAGAGCAGTTTCTTCATAGCCGAACGGGCAGGCGCACCGCTGGTTTACGCGCGCACTAGTGAAGAGCCTACAGACTTCTAATTGGTTGCATAGCAGCAGTATTAATCTAAAAGATATTGCTTTGTATCTTAAAGCAAGAAAAAGGCCGGTCCTTGCAAACTAGCAGTTTCTGCTTAAAATTCTACTTATCGCTACCTATATGAGCCGAGTGAAACCAGTCATCTCACCGACTCCTTTGGTGCGATAAGGAAGTCTTATAATACCTAAACTCCCGCTAGTCTACTCGGGCATACCTGAACCCAGATGCGATAGTAAGGAACCCTGTGCATCCCGGAATGGCTGCATTACTTCGCTTGGCGTGCCCAGCAAATTTGATAGTAGACCTGCTACTTCGTTGGCATAAACCATTGCTTCAAACCAAAGCGTGCATTCTATGGCCGGTGGGAGTTGGATAAATGAGGTGGTCGAGTGAAACAGGAGAGAATTGAGTGCTAATTTCCCCATCTCATGGAAAAAGCCTCTTCCTCCAAACGGCCGCGCTATGATGCCGCCTTCCGGGCCGAAGCCCTTCGTCTGGCCAGCGAAAGTCGCTCGACGCTGGCCGCCGCCCGTGCGCTGAATATCAACGCTAAGCTGCTCTACCAGTGGCAGAAAGCGGCCCAGCAGCCCTTGCCCGCTGACCCGGTGGAAGCCGCCGAGGTGCGCGCCCTGCGTCAGGCCAACAAACGGCTGGCACAAGAGCTGGAAATTTTAAAAAAAGCCATCGCTATCTTCTCGACTACCCCGACCCCGTGAGCCAGCTGCAGTTCATTGACCAGCAACGACTTCACTATTCGGTGCAACTGCTCTGCCACGTGCTGGCTGTCGTGCCTAGCCGCTATTACGCCTGGTGCCAGCGGGCCGAACCCACCGCCGAGCCTGCTTGGGAAACCGCGATGGTCGACGTGTTTGATGACCATCAGCGGCGCTACGGCACCCGCCGGCTGCAAGTCGAACTGCGCGCGTTGGGCCACCGCGTGGGGCGACAGGCCCTGCGCACGGCCTTGCGTCGCCACGGCCGCAAAGCCTTGCAGCCCAAGGCTTTTACGCCCCGTACGACGGATTCGACCCACGGCAAGCGCTGTGCCCCCAACCTGCTGCTTGACCAGCCGCGCCCGACCCAGGCCAATCGCGTGTGGGTCAGCGATATCACCTACTTACCCCTGGCCAACGGCAACTGGGTTTATTGCTGTGCCTTTCAGGATGTGTGCACCAAGCAGGTGGTGGGCTGGCAAGTGCGGGCTGACATGCCCGAAGCTCTGGTGACCAGCGCTTTACAACGGGCACTGCTCGCGCAACGACCCCGTCCAGGTCTGATTGTCCACTCCGACCGCGGCGGTCAGTACGTGGGCAAGGTCTACAAAACCCTGCTGCGCAACGCCAAGGCCCAGCTCTCGCACAGTCGCCGCGGCGAGTGCTACGACAATGCGCAGGCGGAGAGCCTCTGGGCGCGCCTCAAAACGGAGCTACTCGAAGCCCGCGAGTGGCCTGTTTTTACGGACCTAGCCGATGCGCAAGCCAGCGTCGCCGATTATTTTGACTACTACAATCACAAACGCCGCCACTCCAGTATTGGCTATTTAAAGCCTTATCTCTTTCATCAACAACGACTTGCCAATATCGCCTAATTCTCTCCTGCTCAACTAGAACACCCCATTTGACTACGAGTTAAGCTTTTCTGAATTGGGCATGACGGACCTCTTTGTGCTGGATTTGGTACGGTTCTCCCATCAGATAGCCTCATTTCAAGTTGAAGTTTATAAAACCTCGTGGCCAGTCGAAAAGCCTTTCGGCAACGACATTGACACATTCGTGCAGGACGCGACGGGCCACTACGATTGGTACGCGCTGCAAGCCAAAGTAATGTCGCACGAGGGCGTGTTTAAAGACCTTAAAGTCAAGAAGCCTGGAACGGTTGAAGAGCAATGGCACAAATTGCTACTGCATGAGTACCTGTTTGGCAGCCAAGCATTTTATCTGCTTTACGTGGGAAAGTCAAAAACCAGTTTTCCCACCACGCCGCCAATCTGGTCGGACTGCAAGGGGCCGGCATCGATTGCCGATTTTGGTCTAACGCTGGTAAAGGCGCTGGATATCATGAATACGGTTGCCAGCACCTCGCCCATGCCGTTTAGCGATGTTTTCCCCAGCGTAGCAGAGCCGCTACGCTCGCTTTTCTGCTGTCCGCGTAAAGCACCAGAAAGGGCCACTAAATTTAGCAAAAAAGATATCCTGCCCCCCGCTTATAAGCGGGTATATGCGCGAGGAAAAGGTGACGACCCGTACCGGGGCTATAACCACTCGGATAATTTCCTACCGGATGGCTTTGCCCCTATCCGCATTTTAATCGACCTCAACCCGGATGTGGTGAATGAGAAGGCTACTAGCTAGGAAGTGGTAACAGTCACGTAACCACAAGACGGTCGCCGCCAAATGCACGAAAGCCAAAAAATGCGCGTCGAGCTTGTCGTAGCGGGTCGCCACGCGGCGAAACTGCTTCAGACGGCTGAAAAGTCGCTCAATGGCTTGGCGCTGAGCGTAGCGCACGGGGTCGTAGGCGCGTGGCTGACGTCGTTTACGTCGGGGTGGAATCACGGCGCTGGTGCCGCGGGCGGCCAAGGCGGCCACGAGCGGGTCGGCATCGTAGCCGCGGTCGGCGAGGAGATAGGCCGGGGCCAAACTGCCGAGCAGCGTCAAGGCCTGCGGCGCGTCGTGGCGCTGACCAGCTGTCAGGCAGCCACGTACGAAGCGGCCTTGGGCGTCGGCGAGCACATGCAGTTTGCTGGTCAAACCGCCGCGGCTGCGCCCGATGGCTTGCGGCCCGTTTTTTTGCGCGCGCCGCTAGCGTGCTGGTGGGCCCGCACGGTGGTCGAGGCCAGCAGCAACGTGTGCAGGGCATCGTCTTGTTGCACAGCCGCTAAGACCTTGGCCCACACCCCACTGCGCGCCCAGCGCTGGAACCGGGTGTACGTGGTGTGCCAGTTGCCCCACTCCGCGGGCAAGGCCCGCCAACGGCAGCCGTTGCGTGCCAGCCAGAGCACCGCTTCCACAAAGCGGCGGTTGTCTTGCCCACGGCCACCCTTGCACCCTTCCCGGCCCGGAAGCAATGGGGCAATCCGCGCCCACTGCGCGTCCGTCAACAAATACTCCATGCCCAAACATACCCCAGACTGTTAACACTTCCAGCTAGTTAAGTCAAGTGGTAGTTGGTGGAACTGAAACGAGCCTTGCGCAAGCTCACGTGTGTAGGTTTTCACCTAGCCGTGTACGGCCCGAAACTGGGCCATAATTTCTTTCTCGCTGCCCGTAGCTTAGGCCGGGTCAGGGAAATTATAGTTTACTTGGCTGAGGAAGAAAACCCTGGGCAGACCTCATTGGCGTGGTCACCTACCGTAATTACGTAGTTGAACGGCACGGCGGCGTAGTCCTCGACGTGGTTGCTAGTGTGGTGACTAATAATTCGGCAAGACGCATTTTTACGACTTCCTTTTCTCTCCTAGCCAGGCAGATAGCTATTGCGCTATCAAATAGTGGCCGTAAACGTTACCAACTCCGCTAATGAGATTTCAAGCCCTTCGGCCAAGCAAACGAGCACATCCAGCGTAGGCGCTGTCTGGGCCGTCTCCATGCGGTAAATCGTCTTCTTGGTAATGTCGGCCGCATCAGCCAGCGCCTGCTGGCTCCAGCCTCGTGCCTCGCGTAGGCGCCGTAGGTGTTGCCCAAACGCCTGAATACTGGCCGGTTTCTTCATTTCCGCAAGCTCCGGCTAGCCCGGCTGAATTTTGTGGACATATAGTTCTCCTTTTGCAAAAAGGCGCGTAAGTTTGCACATCTGCTCTCCCTCTAGCCCAGCAGCTCGTTGCCCTTATGTGTTACCGTAAACACCTACGCCAGGTGCGCCACGCCCGTCGCCGGGCCAAGGCGCAGCAGCGGGCGCTGCTGGCGCTGGAACTGGAAGGCTTCGTGGCCCTCACCCTGCACACCGTTACGGAAACGCTGACCGTGCCCATCGAGCGGGCAGTGGGTGCCCAGGTGGCCGATACGTTACGCGAGGCCTTACGCGAGCGCCGCCGGGCCCTCAAAACCGAGGCCGGGCAACTACGGCGCGATGGGGGTGAAAATGCTTATCGACAGGGTAAAGCCGCAACGGTGCCGGCTGCCCAGCCCCCGGAAGACCCTATCGACCGGGCTCCCCCGCCGAGCGAGGCGCCGGCCCCACAGAACTGACCAACTCGGCCAGCGAAATCTCCAGGGCCCGGGCCAGCGAGACGAGCACGTCCAGCGTCACGGAGTAGCGCGCCGTCTCGATGCGGTAAATCGTGGGCTTGGAGATATCCGCCTCGTCGGCCAGCACCTG
The DNA here is from genome assembly GCF_054779975.1 of Hymenobacter arcticus. Classification (NCBI taxonomy): domain Bacteria; kingdom Pseudomonadati; phylum Bacteroidota; class Cytophagia; order Cytophagales; family Hymenobacteraceae; genus Hymenobacter; species Hymenobacter arcticus. Next base: position 133,718 of record NZ_BAAGXF010000011.1, on the reverse strand, counting down.
TTGGCTCCAGCCGCGCGCCTCCCGCAGCTGGCGTAGGTGCTGCCCGAAGGCCTGCAAAATCACCTCATTTTTCACTCCGGCAAGCTGGACTTAAAAATCAGCGCCTCTGTAATCACATGTGATTGCTTTTATACTTTCTTTCCTATCTTGCAACCGCTTTTGCGCCCCAGCCATTCTTCTTGTCCATGATTACGCCATCTGCTTCCGTACTCGCTGCCCCAGCTACCCGCGTGCCCTACACCCAGGCTACCTCCCGCCAGTTGGTCCAGGTCTTGGATTACGTAGTAGTCGAATTGACGCAACACTTTCCAACCCTGAATTTTCCATCCTGGAGCCATTGCCTGAGCCGGGAGCAGCCCGATTTATGGGTGGATGAGAACGGGGCTTTTCTCGATGACGAAGACCTAACCCGACTAACGCAGCGCTTGGCTACTTCGCCGGAGCTACCGCAACTCAGCCCCGCCATTTATCCCGACCAAGCCTGCTACCTAGCTCGCTACGTGGTCAACTGCCAGGACCAGGCCCTACGCGCGCTGACGGAAATTGAGGCGGCACCCCACGCCTTTGGTGATAGGGTGTACGCGTTGGTGCTTGACCTGGCGGCCGGCAACGGCATTGCCCAGCAAGTCTACCGGGTCACTCACCGGCAAACTCCCCCCCCTCTGGCCGTCCTGACCCGGCCGTCGCCCGCCTGGCTGCGCCCGCCCGTATCGCCGCCGTGCGCCACGCCCGCGGCGAGTTGGCTTATGCCGATACGGAGTTCACAGCGGCCGCAGCAATCCTTGGCACGGAAGCAGGGCAGTAAGCACCAGTCTTTCTCATGCGCACTGCTTTGCACCGACCAATTGCCTTCTGCGTCAGTCTGTTCACCCACTCACGCGGTTCCGGCACCTATTCAAGGCACCATTCTCTCCTGCTTATACAGGAATCATGCTGCTTAGCGACTTATGTGGCTGCCTGGTCTTTACTAGCGCCCTGCCCGAACTGCTCAAGTACTTGCTGCTGACCACGCTCAGCTCCGCGCCTCGCCTGCGCGGGGGCTGGCCGCCATAGGACTGCTGACGCTGGGCATAGGCCTAGCATTCGGAACCTTGCTAGGGGTCGTAGCGCCCCATATAGCTGACCCTTTTTTCTGTAATCGCCTACCCGTGTTTTTATGCCGCCGCTCCGCTTTACTTATTCTTCACTTCTACTAGTTACCGCCACCCTGCTGGGCAGTTGCTCCCAGCAGGGGCCGGCGACTTCCTCCGCTGACTCGGCTGGAGCATCCGTCCCTAAGCCTGCTCCGCAGTTTCCCTTTGGAACTAAAGTTGACTCGCTTAATGGCGTGGCGGGCCATTTTTTCGGCCAGCCGCTGAGCGCCTTCCCAAAAATGGAACTGCTCCCGGCCAATCCGGGCGAGCCCACCCGCACCTACCGGGCCCCGCAACTGGCCACCGGCAACTGGTTTGCTAAGCACCAGCGCGAGGTACCCTATCAGTACTATGACTTCGTTAACGGGCAGTTCTACCGCTTCCGGGCCGTGGGCGAGCCAGCCACGCTACGGGCCGAGGCCGAGTTTCTCTTCGGGCAGGGTCAGCAGGCAGGACCGCAGCTCTTTTGGGAGGGAGCCCAAGCGCGGGCTGTCTACTCTGAGCAGGCCCGGGGGCTGGGCCGCGAAGGCATGCTCCACGTACTCAGCAAGCCGCTTGAGGCTGCGCTGGCTGCCCAAGCCCAGGCCAAACTTAAAGCGGAAAATGCGCAATAAGCGAACACAGGATGCTAAATAGCTGACCGGCCTCTAACGCTAACAGAATGCGTGAGCTGTCCCGACTGGTGAGCAGGGGTCCTGCGGCTCAGCATCCCCTGGCTGGGTCACGTCCAACTCCTATACGCTACTGCCGACTACGGCGCTGGCACTTGCAAAACAGTTAGGGATAGAGATAATTGGCACCGGCCAGCCACCCTACCTGCTACCCGAGTTAATTTGCCAGCGCGACTCTGGCTGACCTGGCGGCCCGGTAGGAACGCACTAACCCGCGCCTGGGCCTGCGCACGTTGGCCGCCCCGCGCCTGATTACCAACGGGTAAGGAGCTGCCTGGGCTACTTATCTCCACCCGGCCAGCAACTGCCCCATGCTTTTTTCGCTCCCCACCCGTCACGCCCCCTGGGTTGCGCTAAGCTGCTTAGTGGCTCTTCCTGCCTCGGCTCAACAGGCCGGCGGCTTTACCCTCAGCGGCCAGGACGCGCGGCTGGCTGACCAGACGCTTTATCTACTACCCGCCGAGCGCCCCGGGCACGGGCAGCCCTGGCCGGCGCTGGACTCCGTGCAAGCTGACAATACGGGTCGTTTCGCGCTGCGCGGCCGAGTACCCAATCCAAACGCGTACTGGCTACGCGCTGGCCGTACCGGGCTCCCGCAGCTCGTCCCCTTAGCCAACCAGCAGGAGCAGCTAACGGTGCGGATTACGGAAGCGTCCGGCAGCACCCGGCAGGCGCCGGTTTACCGACTACTACTCAGTGGCTCCCCTGAGGTGGCGCTTTTGCAGACGCTGGCCCCCTACGTGGCCCTGCGTAGCCAGGCCGCGCCGGCCGCCGACGCGTCGCTGCGCCGCTTGCAACAGCTAGTGCGCCAGCAAGCCGCTTCCTACCTGGCGCCCTACCTGGCTTATACCTACCTACGCCCGCAGCCCCAGGCCCGACCCCTGTTGGACTCGCTCATCATTCGCTTCGCTCACGAGCAGCCCGCCTCTTCCTACCTGACTCGCCTGCGGGCACGGCTAGCCGCGCCCCGTTCCATGGTCGCTGGCGAGAGGGCGCCCGACTTTACCCTGCCCGACGCGCAGGGCCACCCGTTGACGCTGAGCACCCTACGGGGCCGCTACGTGCTCCTCGACTTCTGGGCCTCGTGGTGCGCCCCCTGCCGGGCCGCCAACCCGGCGCTGCTGGCTGCCTACCGGCGCTACCACGACCACGCGCCCGGCTTTACCATACTTAGCGTTTCCGTGGATGAGCAGCCCGCCGCCTGGCAGCGAGCCGTGACGCAAGACGCCTTGCCGTGGCCGCAGGTACTCGACCGGCAGGGCCTGCAGGGGCCTACCGGCAGGGGCTACCAACTAGTGGGCGTGCCGGCTACCTACCTACTGGACCCCGATGGGCGTATCATGACCACAGCGCCAGCCGGTCCCGCCCTGGAGCGGGAGTTAGCCCGTCACCTGCGGTAAACCCCAATGGCCAGCCGCTCGGCTCCCAGTCTTTACTTAGTAATCTGCGAGATTTCCAATTTTTTATCTCGTTTACTTAGGTCCACTACCCCCTGCCTAAGTGCCTGCGCGGCCTGGTCGCCCTGCCTTACTTCCGCACCGCTTAATTGCGCCCCACCCAACATACCCTGCACCTGTTCGTTGCGAGGAGTGTGGGTGTGATAATGCACCTGTACTTCCAAGTGCCCGTGGCCATCATTGAGGACTTCGCTAACGGCCGCCCCACATTTCAGCAGCTCTTCCCGAACGCGGCTGGCTAAGTGAGGGCTATCCGACTTCCGCAGCTCAAACACCAGCGTAGCCTGGTTGAATTGCCCCTCCCGCTCACTCCACTGCGCCTGCGGCACGGCTACCCCCGTCGCGGGCGCATCGGGTGTGCGCAGGGGATGGGGTGCTTCGTAAATACGCGCCGCGCTCCTGTCCTGCAGTTCGTTCAGCTTGGAAGCAACCTGCTCCTGGTTGCCCTGGTGCACCGCAAAGCAGTAGGGTAAGTGGGCTAGCTGCCCGGCCGTAGCGGGCATCACCTGTCCCGTGGCAACCCCGACAGCTGACAAAAAGGTGCGGCACTTTTCCAGCCGCTCTTCCGCTGAGAAGCTTGCATTAGCGTCCAGTTCAATAAATCCGTACTGCACCAGCAGGCGTCCCATAACTGCTTGGGCGGCGGGCGGCACGGGTACTTCGTCCGGCGTGAACAGCTCCCCGCTGGCTCGGTGCCGAACTCCAACCAGTTGGCCGCTCTCCTGCGTCACCACTTCCAGGCCCTGGCCGTTCAGTAGGAACGCGAAGGAGGCGCCCGTCTGCTGGGCCGTAGTGGCGGCAGTAGCTACCTGCTGCCGCGTCTGGTCTGCCAATTCTTCCCGAACCTTCCACGCAGCGTCCCAGGCCGCCTCATTTGCTTCAGCTTGCTTGGCGGCTTCCCACCGTTCGAATTGCTCGTCCAGCGTGAGCGGCGGCTCGCTGGCTGGGGAGTCTCCTGACGAGTCCGGTTTCTCGGCCGGCACCTCAACCACTGCTGCTAAGGGCGATTTAAATTGTCCCGTTTCGGAGGCAGCCGACGGTACCGAAGGCACGGTCACCAAACTTTCTGCTGCTTCGCCGGGCTGCTGTGCATACGCTTGCTGCTGCGCTACCAGGGTACGAGAGAGTGCCTGCAGCGTGCGCTCCAGCGACTGCTGCGCGTCGGGAAAAATCAGCTTTTCCTCCGGAAAGGTTACCAGTTCAGCAGTGGGTGTTGGCAGTACGGTAGGCACCCTAGCAAACGCCTCTGCGCGCTGAACCAGACCCGTTGTCAGGTACGCGTAGGGCGCGGGAGTGTAAGTTCCTCTTTCGGAGTTTAACTCGATTTGCCGCAGCCGACGGTAGAAAATAACGTCATAGCCGCGTGCTTCAGCGGCGGCTTTTACCTGCTGCGGGTCCAGCTGCTGGTACTCACTCCGCTTACTGTTCACCCGCACTACCTGCCCTTGCAGCCGCTTATCCCGGGCTTGCAGCTGCGCGGGAGTAAGCGCTTTTTTCTGCTGGTTGGCGGCGGCCCGTGCCTGAATATCGAGCGCCTTTTCCGCCACTTGCTGTTCCCTACTTGGAGCTACCTCACCACTAGGAATATGAAATTTTCCTAACCCCAGTTGCTCGTCCAGCTGCACGCACGCCTGCGCCTGGTACTGCACCCGACTGAAATGATTAACCGTTGCTAGCGGGTTGAGCGTGTGCTTTTGCGTCGCATCGCGGGCCGACACGATAATATGCACGTGCGTTTGCAAGCCCGGCTTTAGTTGTCCCTGTACACCTACATCAGTACCCCGACTTTTCCGCTCTTCGTGCACCGTCGCCGCCCAGACCAAGTCCGCTTCGCGCAATTTGTGTCCTGATTTGAATTGAAAGTTTTTTGCGTATAAGTCCATCGCCTGCTGCATGTACGCCGCCAGTATTTGCCCGTCAGCGCCTAATGCTGCTAGTTCTTCTGCGCCAGGACTAAGCACCAGCGAGTAAAATTTAGCTGACGTCGCTCGCAAGCCTTTTTGATTACCATCAATCAGCGCTACTACCTCATCAGCCATGAGTAGTGGCTTGTCGGGTGATGTAAAAAAAGTCGCTTCTCGGCCGTTTTCTTTAGCCTCTTTTTCCAGGTAATTAGTCGTTCGACGGGCACTACCGGCATTATCAAACACCTTTTGACCATTGGTCTTAGGATTAATAACCTTAACGTACATTGCAAATCAGGGCAGAAAAGATACAACAACAGCACGCGAAGCAAAGAAACAACCAGGCGTAATACGTGCTAAATAAACCACACCCAAGGAGCCCATTCGTTAAGGTACGGGCTCATTATCTGGTAAAATAATTTGTGAAAATAGCTTAGTTGGCAGTGGGCGAATAGCCAGCGTGGTCAATTCAACTGGCATAGTTTCCATCAACTTGCGCAGCTCCACTACCCTGTGAAGCGTGACATGCATATCGTGCCTCTGACTGCTAGCGGTAAGGTCTGCAGCCGCAAGAGGCATATCCTTAAATTTGAGTAACAGCTCCTCCAGCAGCGTGCGATTCAAATGCGTTTCTACACCCACCCCAAGAATTTTCTCTACTAACGGCGTAAGAATCTGCGTCTGCATTGTAGTTTGCCGGAGGAGAATACCGGCTTCAATCCGTGCCAGATAAGTCATCATTGTTACCTCCTGTGCCATTTGAAATCTGTACATATCTTGTTCCAAGGTGTGCAGCTTTTTGGTCAAGTCATCACTTACCTGGCTCAGAAGTTTGCGCATGTTGTGACTCATCTCATTGATTTCAGCCCGCGTCTTAGCTGCCTCCATTAGCACGCTGGTCTTCGTGGGGTCCAGGCCAAGTTCCGCGTAATTACGAATTGCCGCACTAGCAAAATTCCTTTGATGCGTGTTCAGCTTCTTAGAAATTCGCACCAGCATGGTGTACGCATCGGCTTCGAGTGCCACCCCTGTTTTAATTGAAGCAGTAGATTTTGATGCAGTTTTTTCTACTGACCTGCGTGCGGCGGACCGTTTAGGTAGTAAGGATTCTTGCATGATACGCAGCGGCTTAGAACGCTGATTCCTGGATAGCTAGGGATAAAAAGCCGGTTTTTAACACCTTGATAAAAGAGCAACTAAAACCTAAATTGAAACAATTTATTACCAATTCTACTCTGATTTTCAGCTACTTAAAACATTTTATAATTTTTAAACTCATTATTAATTGATAATCAATGAATTAGCTTCATTTTGAGCGCGTCCTCTAGCTAACTAATACTATCAATTACCTGCCTAAGCCACTGTAACCTCTGTAAGCTACTACTGAAAGTTGTATTAGGCTAGCATCCATTCACTAGCAGCGCCATAATCCGAAGCTATAAATGGAATACAATCTCTGTTAGATGCCCAGTAGACTGATTACTTCCCTAACCTAAGTTGGTACCAGTACCTGCTATTTCTATCACTACTAGAACACTACTTATTTGCACCAGACGCACTGTTCCATGTCAGTTTCTGTCAACTATTTTGTCTATAAGTGGTCAGTAATGACAGCACATCGGTCACCAACCATTAGTACTAAAGCAGCAAGCTTAACCTCGCACTCTTGTGATACGGGGCTCCTACTCTTCCAAAAAGAATGGCTAATAAGCTTACAAAGGCTGCCGCATAAATGACAAGTACTTGACTACTCCTCGCTTATACTAGCAACAAAATGCATCTTACTTGAGCGTGCTTTCCTCTGCTTAAGTTAGCCATTCTAAATAGTACTTGCCATCGATTGTCAACACATAACCACTCAGTACACATCGTTTTTTGTGACAACTAATCTTCAACTGAATCCCACCTTGGTTTCGCTATGAGTTATTCAAAAACAAGCCTAGTGACTAGTAAGCCATTTATTTAGTACGCTCTTCTAAACGCTAAGTTGACACAACACCCTGCGCCTAGAGTTGCTTTACGTTGGTTATTCCGTGCGTATTATTGCCCTGCGTTGCGTTTACCTTGCAGCATGTAGCACCACTATTTCTTCACTCACCCTATTTTCACCGCCATGAGCACAGATTCAACTCCCACTAATAGTAAACCAGTCAAGCTAGGTTCCCCTAAAAGAGGACGTACCCGTGTTAAGAAGGCCGTCGCTCTGCCAGATGCTCCCATTATTTTGCCGAAAGAATTGGCAATGGTTGTAGACTATCATGCGTACATGAGCAAGCATTCCGGCACGCAGCTGACTTATGAGGAAGTGATTCAGGAAGCTATCATCAACCATGTCGAAGCATTAAACAAGGTTGGCATCCAACTACCTCCCATGATGGCTGAAAGTGTCGCAAGATTCAAGGCTACTCATCCCACGTTTCGAACCGGTTCTGCTACAGCCAGCGAATAAGTACCTACTATTTTTTCTTGTCTTAGCTGGTTAAGTACGTTAAACTAACCCCTGGAAAAACGTTTGCCTTAACTGTCACTGCTGTGGGCCCAAGACGATTCCACGTAACCAGCTGAGTCAAATGTTTTATTCTATTTGTTTGACAGCACCTAGTAACGACGCTTAAGTTTCGCTGCCTGCTGGGGGCGACTGAACGCTTACTCGCAAGGTCAGCATTGCTTAGCTAAGGCTCAATAAAAAGTAGGCCCTGGCAGCTTCCTAGTAAGTAGGTGTGCGGGTGGTTCACCTACCGTTAGTAGCGAGCACCAACTTGCGTAGACTGTGTAGGGAGTAGCGAGGGCCAGGCATTAACCTGGTGTAAACAAGCTACCGAAAGCTAATTTGGCCTTCTTCCCTTCGTTGCTTCTTCACAAAGTCAGTTTCGAACCAAGCAGGAATAAGTAGCAGTGGCTATTAATTGGCAATGTCATCCCGCCGTCAGCTCACGCGCTCTTTTCATCGGTCTTTCTATTTCGTTTTCTTTATGATGCCTGCTTCCACCAATACGCCTGCCAGCGTAGCCACCCTGCGTAAACAAGCCCTCCAGGACTACGTGCTAGCAACCGTGAAAGGCCGACGCGTAGCCGGGGCTGCGGTGGCGATGGGAGTCGGTAAAACGCTCATTGGCCTACGTGATATGGAGCGCTTGCTACCCCCTGGCCCGCTGACTGAGCCAGGTACCAAGCCATTTCTAGTAGCCGCCCCTACCCAGGCCATCCTGGATTCCTGGCCGCAGGAAGCCCACAAGTTTGGGTTGGAGTACCTTCTGGAGCATATCGACTTTACCACCTACCGCTCCCTGAGCAAGACCCTGAGTAGCGGCCACTACCACAAGCTCTACCTCGATGAGTGTCACGCGCTCAAGGATTCGCACGAGCCCGGGTTGAAAGCCCACGTGGCGCGGAAGAAAAGCATCCTGGGCCTGACCGGCACCCCGCCGGCGCAACCAAATTCCGAGAAGGGCCGACTCGTGGCTACCTACTGTCCGATACTCGTGGACTATACCACCGATGAGGCTGTGTTAGCGGGGCTGCTCAATGACTACCGACTAGTCGTGCATCGATTGCCCTTGAGTACCGTGCGCGACTACCAGCTCACCTTCAAATCGGGCAGCCAGCTGCTGACCAGCGAGCGGGAGAACTACCACTACTGGACGAACCGGCTGGCCAACGCGGCCCAGGACTCACTACCGGTGGATACGCTGCGCATCCTGCGCATGCAGGCGCTGATGAACTACCCCGGCAAGGGCCGTTACATGACTCACCTGGCCAGTCAGTTCTCGGAGAAGGTACTGTTCTTTACCTGCAATCAGCAGCAGGCTGAGCAGCAAGCCGCGCATACTTATCATTCCAAGAACAAGCATAGTCAGGCCAACCTGGAGAAGTTTAACGCGGGTGACATCCAGCGCCTGGCCTGCGTGGCCCAGCTCTCGGAGGGCATCAATATTGCCAACCTGCGAGTAGGCATTATCTGGCACGCCTTCGGCAACGAGCGCAAGGCTGCACAGCGCATCGGCCGGCTACTGCGCCTCAATCCCGACGAGACGGCTACGGTACACCTGCTTATGTACCAGGATACCGTCGACGAGCAGTGGGTGGCGCAGGCGCTGGCCGCCTTTGACCCTACCAAAGTCAGTTACGTGGACGCCCACCTGCCGCAACTGGGAAACAGCGAGGTAGCCTAGATAGGCAGCCCAACGGAGAAGTCTATTACCCTTGCAGCCTTGCTACCTGGAATAGTTACGCTGGCAGATATTGAAGGCAGCGGTAGAACTGACGCTAGCTAACCCAACTGCTTATCAGTGCAAGGCGTTTAAATAATGTAGATACACGGGTCTGCCACCCTGCGAAGCCTTTTGTTACACCATTTACTTCGATTCGCCGCTTAACTTTCTGAAAGTCATTACTTAAAGACTCAAAAAAATCGACTCACTTTGTTTTGAGTCTTTAAGACTTCTTTCTCTTTCTTTAACTTATTTAGGTGCTGCCTAACTAGCTGAATTTCAAATTTTTATTAGACTTAACTAGGGAAGAAATGCCGCCTAATTGGGGAAGGAATGCCGTCAACTAAGGAAAAAATGTCGTTGAAGTGCGGAAAAAATGCCGCAAACTAGGGAAGAAATGCCGTTAACTAGGTTGTACGGACAATTAGCGCAGCCACAATAGGGCGGAAACAAAGTGGACCATTCCCAAGAAGCTACTGGCTGTTTTATCGTAGCGCGTGGCCAGTCGGCGAAACTGCTTGAGGCGACTGAAAAAGCGTTCGACTTTGTTGCGGTCGCGGTAGAGATTGCGGTCAATTATGCGTTGGACAAGGCGATTCTTTTTACTTGGAATCACCCCTTGGGCTCCCAAGGCTCTCACGCAGGCGAGTACAGCGTCCGTATCATAGGCTTTATCGGCCAGTATGTTGCCTGCGCCTTGGGCGGCCGACAGCAGCTCCGCTGCCCGCCGGCAATCCGCCTGCTGGCCGGGGCCGAGTACCACGCGCAGTGGGTTGCCCAGCGCATCGACTACGGCGTGGATTTTGGTCGTCAGCCCGCCGCGGCTACGGTCAAGGGCTTCGTCGCCGACACGGCTTTTTTTCGGCTGCCTGCCGCTTGGGCGTGGGCCCGCACCACGGTCGAGTCAAGCATTACCCAGTCCAAATCGGGTTCCTGCACGGCCTCGAACAAACGTTGCCAAATACCTTTTTGGGCCCAGCGCCGGCTACGTTTGCGCAGCGTGTCATGCTTGCCAAAGCGGGCCGGTAGCGCGCGCCAGGCGCAGCCGTGGCGCGCCACCCAAAACACGGCGTTGAGAAAGAGTCGGTTATCGACGCCTGTGCGGCCTACATCGCCAGCTTTACCCGACAAATGGGGCGCCAAAGCGGCCCACGCATGGTCACTGATTTCATCCAGATTAGTCACGAACGCAAAGATAATTGCCCGTACAACCTAGGGAAAATTTCTAATTTCTTCCTTGGTTTGCGGCATTCCTTCCTTGGTTTACCTCCCCCATCCATGAAAGGGCTCCAGACCACGAAGCTGAACGAAGTCGCTTTCCTGAGCAACACCATTATTCGCTCTCCCCTGTACCTCAGCAATATCGAGGCCCGGCTGTTTGCGCTGGCGCTGGGGTGCCTGCACCAAAAAGAGGAGTCGCTGGAGTTCTCCGTGCACTTCAATGACGTGACAACCACCTCCCGCAATGGAGGCAGCCAGTAGACGGTGCTGCACGAAGCGCGCGCCCGGCTTACCCAGCCCCTCATTACGCAGGATAAGAGCAAGGGCAAGCGGCGTAGCGATGCTATTCCGCTCTTTACTATCATCACCCTGGACGAAGGTACGAGCCTGGTCACTGGCCAGTTCAACCCCATTCTGAGGGAGTATTTGCTCGGCCTTGCCGGCAAGTTCACCACCGTGGAGCTGGAGTCGCTGCTGACGCTGAAAAGCGCTCATAGCCAGCGCCTGTTCTGGATTCTGCGCAGCTACCACAATCAGACCTGGCAGGAGCCCATCTCGTTTGAGCAGCTGCGCGAGTGGCTGTTCGGGGAAAATTCCGACGTCTACCCTCTCTGGAACGACTTTAACCGCTACGTGCTGAAGCCCGCCTTACTGGAGTTTCAGGCCATTGGCTGGGCCGTGGATGTGACCGTCGAAAAGCGGGGCCGCCGGACCGATGCCCTCCTGTTCAAGATGACGAACACCCAGGGCAATGCCGAGACACCGGAACTGGGCAAGTCCAAGAAAGCGCTCACCTTAAGCGAGATTACCGAGTTTCGTGAGCTGCTGGCGGCCAAATACAAGGAACTGCCCGCGCTCTACGACCGGCTGCGCCTGGACTTTGAGCTCAAGGAGTACCAGGCCCGGGAAGTAGTCAATAATATTACGGACCTGACGGCCTATCAGCTGGCCACCAAAGTGCTCTACGAGGTACGCCTAGCCCTTTCGAACCGCAAGCCCCTCAAATCGCTGGCCGCCTATACCCTCAAGCTAAAGGCCGTGCTGCCCGTGTATCACAGGTGCTGGGCGAGGGAGGGGGGACCCCGGCCGAGTCGGCCCCGCAGGGCAAGGCTACCAAGAGCCCGCAACAGCAGCAACTCGAAGAAGCCCGGCTGCGGCGGCAGTTCGTACAGCAGGAACCCCCGGCCATCCTCTTCTCCGAGCAGGAAAAAGCGGCCCGAACGGCGGAACTGGAAGCTGAGATTGCTTCCTTGACGAAGCTGGTGCCTAAGCTAAACGAGTAAGTCGGACATCCTGCCTAGCAGGAAATCTGCCTTTCTGTGAGAAGCCCCCCGGCAGCGCGTCTAGCTCTTTGACTGTGGCAAAGGCCAATGGTGAGCGCGGCAGGTAAGCCGCAGGGTGGTGATAGAGTCGCCAATCTCCTGCTTTAAGGCAGAGCTTAATTTAGCCAAAAAACCGTCTTTAAAATGGCAAATTCAGGGTTCTCAGCGTATCTTGAAGGATGGAAGAAGCCCTTGGAAAACCGTCTTTTTGGGCCGAGCAAGGCCCACAGTTTACCCATTATAAGGAGTTGGATACGTTTCTACGCATGTCCAGCTTCGCGTGGCACGCGGAGTTAGCGTGCCGAAAGTGGCTGGAACGGGCCGCCACGTTTCCCAGTGGACTTGACACGCCCAAAACCACGGCGTGGATGTCGTTGCTGAGCTACGTGAACCCGGTGCTCGATGCCGGCCAGCAGTTCGGTATCTCCCCTGCCGATGCGCCGGACGTGGCCATTCTGCGGGCGTACCAGCTGCTGCTATCGGGGCTGACCCCTGAGCAGGTGGCGCAGCAGATGGAGGAAAATCCATTGCCTGATACGTTGACCGATTTCTTAGTAAGTGGCTAAAATTGACCGCCTCAATAGGGAATCAAGGCCGGCTGGAGCTCCTTATCGAGGGAGCGTACACGAGTATGCTTCTAATGGCATACCTTCGGCCCCGATTCTCCCACCCGCCGGGAATGCCCATCAACAGCATGTATGCCCGCTCTAGACCGCTCCCAACCGAACCGTCCGCTATCTTTAAAAAGGGTGCTGACACTGGTGCGAAGGGGTGCTCGCTTCAACGAGCGTACCAACGCCAGGCTACCCGAGTTTAACCGGCTGTACCGCTTCTACTCCCAGTTGGAAGAAGATAGGCTTCAGACAGTGCCAGTCCGTGATGAGCGCCAGCGGGAAGATACTTTCAACGCCCAAACCGACCCGGAACCATCTTTCGCCGATGAGCTGGCCCGGCGCAGTGCTCAGCAGCAGGCCGTATAGGCCAAATACCTGGATTACCCCGGCTACTACGCCCTGTTGACCAGCTTCTACACAGCTTTCATTGCGCCTTTAGAGCAGGACATTGCCATCGCCGAAACCTGCGAGGAGTTGCAGCTAACCACGTTGGAAGTGGGTCCGGGCCGCCAGCCCGTGCCTATTCTAGTGGCCGCCTTCGACCGGCAGGCTGCCCAAGCGGCGCGGGTCGAGATAACCGGGTTGTTCAATGCGCTGGGAACTGCGCTCTCCCCGGTTTTTATCGTCACCGACTTCATGCGCGATGCCCGCCGCCAAGCTCAGGACGATAATTACTAACGCCCAGCGCCGCAAATCTATCCCGATGACTGCCGCCAAATTAGAAATCGACACGAAGCTAAAAAGCCTGTTTGCTGCGCTCAACGCCACCGATACGCTGTTTCCGGTCACAAACCCGGGCAATCGGTACGAAGTCTACACCTACCTGCGGCTGGCCCGGCAACTTGGGCGTTCCGCCAGCGTGTCGGCGCTCACGCCGCACAGCAAAACCGTTGGCACCTTTCGCTTCAAAGCTGCCCCTAGCTTGGTTAACAACAAGTTTAGCTACTACAGCTTCCAGCACAATGGCCATCCGTTTGAACTACGCAACGGCACCGAGTTTCAGGGCCACGGCATGTGCCACGAAGTCGATATCTCCGTTAGCACCCCACTCGTTACCGGTCAGTATGGCCCACACCCTGCCCTGCGGCTGGTCATCGAGTGTAAGTACCATAGTAATACCAGTACTGAAAGGCATGCTCCGCAGCCAGGTGGGGGCCGTACTCGACCTCAATGGCCATCACCACTACCACAGCGGCTGCCTGCATTGCGGACAAACATTTAGCGCCTTTTTTACCTCTCAGCACCCTATGACCAACGCCTACGGCTACCTAACCTACCTGCAGAGCTACCATATCGGGCCGCTGTTTAACTTTCACCCCGCCACCAGCGACCGGGCTATTATGTATAGGTTGGTGAAGAATCTTCTGCCTCGTTTGAAGCCGTGAGGGTCCTAGGTGTAGGCGTATGAAGCAGATGAGTTGCCCCGTGATGCTGTAAGCCGACGCGTGGAATTCATCAACGGCCGCAATCTGCATTGACCCCTATGCGAATGGCTTGGCGTGGGATTATATAAGCCCGCCGACCGGCCATGGCGAGCGGGGCCGTATACTCGAAGCCGCTCCTGCAGTCCTTCGACTCTGTGACCACCTATCTGCAAGCCATCCTGGGCTTTGTGGGCATGACCGACGTGACAGTGGTGCGGGCCGAGGGCAGCAGCATGGCGGGAATAAAGAAAACGGCTCTAACCCAGGCCTTCGCCGAAGTGGACCAACTGCCGCTGGCCGCCACCTTTACGTAAGCAGAAACAGGCCCGATTTGCGCTAGTAGCCGGGCCGTTGCGCCAATTTTCACGAAAGCGCTAGACCGTGAGGCTGGCGCTTTTGTTCGTTGCTTTGGCTTTTCAAAAACTGCTATGAGTATGGACAAAGCAAAGAACAGAGCAGCTACCAAAGCTGCTCACGCACAAGGCGATATTGACGCTGAAAAATTCGAGCTGTCGTCCATAACTTCTTCAGCGTCAGAAGATTTTCGACATCGCTTATGGTCAGTCGAAGCGCAGTTGGCGCCGCTGACATTTGAAGTAGCCTTCTTGTATTCAGCAGACGGAACGGAATGTAAGCGTGTAAAGGGCACGGCAACAACAATTTGCATCGAGCTCACTGATGAGCAGCAGGAGCAAATGCAGGACGGCATCCTGACCCACAATCACCCTGATGGCTCTTTTTTCAGCCTGGAGGATATTAGGCTCTCATACAAACTTAACTTGACGGAGCTGCGAGCAGTGAGAAAAGGCGAACCAGCACAAGTGCTTAGTACCCGTCTGCCAATCCGGAAATGGCTCACTCTAGAGAAATTCAATACCTACTGGGAACGAGAAGAAAACCTACATTATCAGCAGGAAGTCCAACGCAACGACGAGCAGGGAAGGCCGCTCCAAAGTGCGGAAGCGGTAATGGACAAAGCGAATGAGACATGGCCGGCGTACTTCCAGAGCAGGCTCATAGAACTCGGGTTTGAGTACGAAGAAGCGGTGTTGGTGAACTGACGCCGGCCAAGTACAAGCAGCACGCCCACGAATGGTTGATTCAGCACGGCATGAAAGTGTGCGTGGCCCGCAAGCCCCACTGCGAAGAGTGCCCGCTGACCAAGCTCTGCGAGTACTATAAAAACCACGTCTAGGCACATTTCAGAGCGGTTTCCAGCGTCAGTGTATGGCTGGGTATAGAGACGCATCTTTGCGTTTCACGTCAGGCTAGCCCAACAATGACGAGCTGCAAAGATGCGTTTCTACACTGGTGCTTAAGCTACTATAGGTCAAACAACTGACCCCAAATTGGAGAGCATCAAAAAGTGTGGGGCAATCGGGCTAAGCGGCCATCGGAAGAGTCTCCGCTGGCAGTGGGCGAAAGCCGGAGTATTGCTGCCGAAAACAGTCTTCCCACTCCTCGTTGAGCACCTTGGTGCGGGCCTGCACGAGCAGGTGCGCGCCTTTTTTAGTCCACTGCATTTGTTGCCGTTTCACCAGGCGTTTGGCCAGCACCTGGTTGACCGCTGACTCTACAAAGCCGGTGGAGACGCGTTCGCCGTAGCGCTGGCGCTCGGCGTAATCGACAATAAAGCCGCTGTTCTGTTCTACGTAGGTGTGAAAATCAGCAATTAGCCGGGCCAACGGCTTGCACTTGCTGTGTCTCCCGGCCACGAGCGGGTCGTCTTGGTGCGCGGCCAGGGCGTCGTCCAGGTCCAGTATTTTCTCCAGGGCCCGCTCGGCGTTGCCGTGCCAGAGGTGCCATTTGATGCTGGCCAAGCCGTCTTGCAGCGCTTTTCCCCCGGCCGCGTCGACCTGCGCGAATCCCAGCGCGTACTGGTGCAACACCGTCAGACGCATGGTCAGGTGAAACCAGTCCAGGATATGCGTGGACTCCGCACTCAAATAACTGGTCAGCGATCGCAAAACCGCGGCACCGTCGGTGAAAAATTCCACCGACTGATTGGCCTGCAGCCCCTGCGAACGCAGGACCTCAAACACCCGGCGTCGCGGCTTAGCGTCGACCTCGGCCTTGGTTAAAAGTTTGGTACGAATGTTACATCAGTCCAGCTACCGAACTACTAAACAAGCACGAGGCACGAAAAGGGGCGTTTTTCGGTACCAGCTTCCTACTGCCTCTTGGTAGCTGCTAGCACGACGAAATGCGGTATCCGAAACCCATAGCGATAATCAAATTATCCGATAGGCACTCTTGACGGCTTTCCGGTACCCTAATTGGGGTGCTCTCAGGAAACGGAAAATATAGCATGTTAAGCGGTAGACCCCAGGTAGCAAGCATCTTAAGGGTGTGCCGCGTTTGCGCGCTCATGCTGCGTAGTCGCCTAGTTTCCGGCCAAGGAGGGCTAGCCGGAAGGACCCGTCGCTGGCGCGATTTCCCAAGCGCTGCGCATCGCCTTTTTTCCTTCTGCGCCAGTAAACCTAGCCCGGTCACTTAACGGCCCAAAATGCATAGGTGCTTCGCTGCGCAGCCCGCCAAGAACCCAGCGACGTAGCTCCCGTACTTTTGGTTACGCCTTACCCTTGTTGCTTGTATGCCTACTCCGGTGCCCCTCGCCGATTTATTTGCGCCCGCTGACTGGCTCGCTTTACTCAACGTCTCGCTCACGGGTATTCAGTTGCTGCGCCCCGTCTACGCCCCGGATGGGCCGGCCATTGTGGACTTCACCCTGGAGTACACCAACCCCACCGGGCTGCGCATGGTAGGCTTTTCGGAGCCGCCCAGCGGCACGTTGTTGCACCACTTTCCCGCCACGCTCGCGGCGGGGGTATTCGCCTACTATCAGCGGGCGTTCGCCACAAGCGAGCCGCTCACCTACGAAGCTAATTATCAGGCCGACGGGGTGGACAACTACTTTCGGTTCAGCGCCCAGCGCAGCGGCGAGCGGCTGCTGGTTAACTTCACCGATACCAGCGACCAGGACCGCAACGCCGTGGAAGAGGCGCTGCGCGAAAGCCAGGCAGCCGAGCGGGCCGCCCGCGCCGAGGCCGAGCAGCGGCAGGGCGAGTTGGAAATCCGCGTGCAGGAGCGCACCCGCGAGGCCCTGGCCCTGCACGCCGAATTGCTGGCCGCTGCCCAGCGCCAGGTGCGGGAGCGGGAGGAGTTCTACAACGTGTTCGAGCAGGCGCCCGTGATGGTGGCGCTGCTGCGCAGGCCCGAGCACTTTTGGCACTACTGCAACCCCGCGTTTCAGGAGCTCTTTCCGGGCCGGGCCCTCACCGGCCAGCGCTACGCCGAAGCTATGCCCGAAGTCGTGGCCATCGGCCTGATGCCGGAGCTGGACCGGGTGTACGCCACGGGCCAGCCCTACTACGGCGCGGCGCTGCCCGGCGTCACCACGCCGCCCGACGTCTCGCCCCCCACCTGCACTACTACGATTTCATCTACCAGCCCCACCGCGAAGACGGGCGCATTGTGGGCACCTCCATTTTTGGCTACGACGTCACGGCGCAGGTACTGGCCCGGCACGAGCGCGAAGCGCAGCAGGGCCAGCTGCAACGTTTGTTCGAGCAGGCGCCCGTGGCCATCTGCATCTTCCGCGGCCCCGCCTACGTGCTGGAGCTGGTGAACCCGCCGATGGGCACCATGCTCGGCCACGCCGCGGCGGCCCTACTGGGCCAGCCCTTTTTTGAGGCCCTGCCCGAGCTGGCTGGTCAGGGCTTGCGGGAAGTGCTCGACGGGGTGCGCCGGACCGGCACCGCTTTCGTGGCGCAGGAGCGGGCGATACGCCTGGCGCATCACTCCGAAGAGGTGGGGTTCTACACCTTTACCTACGAGCCCCTGCGCGACGAGCAGGGCCACCTGGTGGCCATCACCTGCATCGCCATCGACGTCACGCCGCAGGTGCGGGCCCGGGAGCGCGTGCAGGAGCTGAACGAAAAACTGGCCATCATCAACGAAGAGTTGCAGGCCAGCAACGAGCAGCTGGGCGAAAGCAACCGGCAGCTCACGCGCACCAACGTGGACCTGGACACGTTCGTCTACACGGCCTCGCACGACCTGAAAGCACCCATCACCAACATCGAAAGCATTGTGCTGGCCCTGCGCGATACGCTGCCCCCCGCCGTGCGGCAGGACGAGGTGGTGGCTCACCTGTTGGAACTGCTGGACCACACGGTGACCCGCTTCCAATTCACCATCGGCCAACTCACCGACATTTCCCGCCTGCAACTGGCCCATGCCGGGCCAGCCGAGCCCGTCACCCTGGCCCCCGTAGTGGAGGCCGTGCGCCTGGACCTGGTGCCCGCCCTCACGGCCGCCACTACGCAGCTCACCGTGGCGGTGGCCCCGGACCTGGTGTTGTCCTTCTCGCCCGCCAATTTGCGCAGCATCATCTATAACCTGCTCAGCAACGCCATCAAGTACTGCGACCCAGCCCGCCCCTCGCAAGTGCAGGTGCGGGCCGAGCATCAGGGCCCCGCGGTCGTGCTCACGGTGCAGGATAATGGCCTGGGCATGAGCCAGGTGCAGCAGCGCTAGCTCTTCGGCTTATTTCAGCGCCTGCACACCCACGTGGAGGGCACGGGCGTGGGCCTCTACATCACGAAGCGCCTCGTCGAGAATGCGGGCGGCACCATCCAGGTACAGAGTCAGCCCAACGTGGGGACCACCTTCACCGTTACGTTTCCTGTCTAAGTATCCCCCCGCTCTATGTCCCCCTTAGCTAGTGTGCTGCTGGTCGATGACGACCCCACCACCAACTACCTCAATAAGCTGCTGCTGACCCGCATGGGCGTGGCCCAGCAGGTGCTCGTGGCCGAGAACGGCGAGCAGGCCTTGCGCACGCTCGACCAGACCTGCACCGCCCCGCCAACGGCGGCGTGCCCCCGGCTCATCCTGCTCGACATGAACATGCCCGTGCTCAACGGACTGGCCTTTCTGGAAGCCTACGCGCAGATGCCGCTGGCCCGGCAGCAAGCCATTGTCATCGTCATGCTCACCACCTCGCTGCACCCCGTGGACCTGCACCGCGCCGAGCAGCTGCCCATCGCCGGCTTCCTCAACAAGCCCCTAACCAAGGAAAAAGTCACCGCCTTGCTGGAAGAGCACTTTGCCCAGTAGCCAAGGGGTAGGGTCCGGATTCGGAAGTAGTAAGTAGCGGCTGGATGCCCTTTGGACGCTCGCTACTCGTGGCGCACGGCTTAACGTGCTATATCTTCCATTTCCTGAGAGAACCCCTAATTCAAGCGAGTGGGTTGGCCATGTAACATCCGTACCAAACTTTTAACCAAGGCCATGGTTAGGGAGTGGCTGCTATTAAACGGCGCGAGCAGGAACGCCAGCAGCCGTAAGTTCAGCGCAGAGCCAGTCCTGAGGCCCAGCGGGCGCGCCAGCATCTTGGGCAGCCCCACCTCGGCAATAATCTGCGCCGCGTCCTCCGGGGTGGTCACCTAGGGAAGCGTACACACTTTCGACCGGCCCAGTAAACGGGAGGAGGTTAGGTGCCCGCTACCCCCGGTGCTTAGGGCCCGTTAAGGTCAGCCCATTTTGCTGCGTAGCTCCTTGTACCGGGAGCGGCCGATGGGAAGCAGCTCGCCGTTTTTGAAGAGCAGCTGGTAGCTGCTGCCTTCCTGCACGATGATTTTTTCGGCTTGCGAGAGGCAGGCAATGTAGGACTTATGAATGCGCTCGAAGGAAGGGGGGAGCAGCTGCGCCAGCTTTTCGAGGGACTTGTCGTGCAGCTCTTTCCGGCCGTTTTGCAAGTGCAGCTCGGTGTAAATGCCGGCGCCTTTGATGTAGCGAAGGTCGTTGACGTCAATCAATACCAGGCTACCCTGTTTCTTCACGGTCAGGAACTGGAGGGCGTGTTCGGGCTTGGCGGTAGGCGTGGTCAGGCGGGCGAAGGCCTGGGCGAGGCGCTCTTCGGTGAAGGGCTTAGGCACGAAATCGAGCACGCCGTGGGTAAAGGCGGTGATGGCTTTTTCGGTGTATGCCGAAACGATGATGGTGTGGAAGGCGCCGGCCGCGATGCTTTTCAGCAGCTCGAAGCCGTCCTGGCCGTTCAGGTTCAGGTCGAGCAGCAGCAGGTCGGGCGCGGCGGTGTCGAGGGCGCGCAGGGCTGCGGGCAGCGAGTCGCAGCTGGTGAGGCTGGCCAGCTGAGGGCCAAAAAACGCGCGGGTCATGCGCTCCAGCCGCCGGGCAATGCGGGCTTCGTCTTCAACCAGGAGAATGTTCATGCCAGCGGGCCGATGGTGATGGAGGTTAGCCAGCCTTCCGGCACGGCGTGCGACGTGAATTCCCAGTGGCTGCCGAAGCTTTCCTTGAGGCGGGCTTCGATGTAGTGAAAGCCGGTGCCGGGCGGGCCGTGGCGGGCTTCGGGCCGGTTGCGGGCGTAGGTGCGTAGCGTGTAGTGCTTGGTGCGGCCGGTGCGCGCAAAGCAAAGCTGAAACCGGATGCGGCCATCGGCCAGGGGCAGGCTGTGGGTGATGCCGTTTTCGAGCACGGTGTGGAAAATGGCCGGCGGAATAAGGTCGTCCGGGTCGATGCCGGACGTTTCCAGCTCGTACTGGATTTCCTTGCGGAACTGCATTACCTGCAAATGGTGGCGGCAGAGCGCGATTTCCTGACTCACGGGGATGAGCGTGGCCTCGGCAATGTCGTTGAGAATGTCGAATTCCTGGGCCAGCGCCTGGATGAACACGGCGCCTTCCTTGGGCGATTCCTCCACCCAATCGAGCATGGACGTGAGCGTGTTCTTGATGAAATGGGGCTGAATGTTTTTCTTCAGCAGCTCCAGTTTGAGGCGCGCCGAAAGCAGCTGGGCGGCCTGGTGCTCGGTTTCCATGGCCCGCACCTGGATGGTGTGCAGGTACAGCATGCACAGCACGATGAGCGTGAAGGAGATGAACAGGCCAAAGTCATGGACCAGAAAATAATTGACCACCGCGCTGGCCAGCAGCCCGGCCAGCACCACCCTCCCCCCCGGGGCTTTGCGGACAACGGCCACCGCCACCACCGCTACCGACGCCAGCCACATGGCGTAGCTAAAGCGCATGGCCGTGAGGTCGTAATGGTGGTAGTTACTGAGGTAAATACCAAGAAGCACGGCTAGTAATAACCCGGCCAGCAGGCCCTTACGCTTGAACCCAAACTGGATGGCGAAGTACAGCGGCACCAGCAGGGAAATGGCAAAAGTGAGCCAGCCAATGGCCTCCAGCCGCAGGTAGAATTGCGGGTAGGGAATGGCCACGTAGAACTTGACGTACTCCAGAATCAGCAGCGCGAAAAACAGAAAGCAGCTGCCGCTGAACACCAGCACCGCCGGCGCTTTTCGGCGGCTGTTGATGAACAGGAACAGGTAGTACACGGCCGCAATGAGGAAGGCTCCGGCCATCAGGTTCATAACAGACATGATGAGAAGCGGGCCCTGGAGCAGCCGCAGGTAGCTTTCGAGGTGGAGGTGGGTGCCGCGCTCTTCCTCGGGGAGGTAGGTTTGGGTGCTGCGCAGGGCCACCAGGTGCCGGCCGGGCCGGGCCAGCGAATCCGGCACCGGGTAATAGCTGGTTTCCGTGCCGGGCACCTCGGCCTGCCAGCCGGTGGGCAGCTGCCCGTTTTGGCCGATGCGGGTGCCGTCCCAGTACACCTCAAACGCGCCGAATGCGTTGACCTGCAAGCCCAGCGGCGTGCGGGGGTCGCGTTGGTGCAGCGTGACCCAGCTGCGGTTCCAGAACATCTGGGGGCTGACGACCCCGCGCTCGGGCCGCCAGTGGGCGTCGTCGTACTGCCGGGCGGCCCAGCGCGGGTCGTCGCCGGGGTGGTACACGGCGTCGGCCGCCGCGTAACGCACCTCCGATTGGCAGGATGCCAAGCCGAGCAGCAGCAGACAAAAGAGCAGGAGCCGGGCCATGGGAAGCGGGTTGGGGATTCGGGGAAGCGAGTCAGAACAGGCAAGCCACGCCGGACGACGGAGGACGGTCCGGCAGGCAGTTTTCATTCCCTGCAATCCGATGTAAAGGTAGAAGGCCCCCAACAGCGCTTTACTGCTGTTGGCGAGGCCCTAGAGCCGTTGGCATAAATTTGCTAAAAAGCCGGTTTAGGGCCGCCTAACCTTGGGGCATGAAAGCATTGCTCCACCTCTGTTTCGCCCTCTTACTAGCCAGCGCGGCGCAGGCCCAGCAGCCCACCACCGGCCCTAGTCGCACCATTGCCGGGAAGGTGCTGGACCACGGCTCGAAGGCCCCGGTACCCTACGCCAACATCAACATAAAGGACGCCGCTGACCAGTTGCTCACCGGGGGCATCAGCGACGAGCGCGGGGCTTTCCGGCTGGAAGGTGTTCCGCCGCAAGCCACCACGGTGGAGGTCCGGTTTGTGGGGTACGGGGTTGTTAGCCAGGCCTTGCCGGCGAGCCCCGCCACGGGCACGCTGGACTTAGGTACCGTGCGGCTGACGCCCGACGCCACCCAACTGAGCGAGGTGACGGTGACGGGCGAGCGGCCGGCCATCAGCCTACAGCTTGATAAGAAGGTGTTTGAGGTGGGCAAGGACATTTTATCGCAGAACGGCTCGGCCAACGAGGTGCTCAACGGCGTGCCCTCGGTGGCGGTGAGCGCGACGGGCGGCGTGAGCCTGCGCGGCAACCCCAACGTGACGGTCCTGGTAAACGGCCGCCGGTCGGGCCTGACGCAGAACAACGCCCTCGACCAGATTCCGGCCGACCAGATTGAGCGGGTCGAAGTCATTACTAATCCTTCGGCCCGCTACGACGCGGCGGGCAGCGCGGGCATCATCAACGTGGTGCTGAAAAAGAACAAAAAGGGTGGCCTAAGCGGGCAGCTGCGGTTGGTGGGTGGCCTGCCCAACGATAACCGGGTCAATCCGAGCCTGAGCTACAAGTCCGACAAATTCAACGTGTTTGCCACGGCCGCCCTGCGCCTGTCCGACTACGTGGGCCGCTATAGCACCGACCAGGTAACGGGCGCGGGCAACCGCCAAACCAGCCTACGCCAGCAGCAGCGCGAAAACCGGCACGACGACGGCCGCCTGCTCTACTTCGGGTTCGATTATTACCTCAACGAGCGCAACACCCTCACGGCCTCGTTTCTGAAAAACGCCACCCACGACCACGACCGCACCGCGCTGCAATACACCTACGCCACCCCCGGCGCTGCCACCGACAGTACCCTGCTGCGCAACGGCGAATCCTGGGAGCGGCGCAGTTACAACCAGCTGGATTTCAACTACACCCGCCTCTTCGCCCAGGCCGGCCGCAAGCTCACCGCCGACCTGCAATATGACTTCTGGGACAGCGCCAAAGACTGGGTGCTGGCTACCCGCAGCACCGCGCCCGGGGCGCGGGACTTGCCCGGCATTCGAACCAGCTCGGTGGGGGCCAGCCAGGATTTGGTGATGCAGACGGACCTTGTGCAGCCCCTCAGCGAGCGGTATACGCTGGAAGCCGGGCTCAAGCTCGAAAGCCGCCGGGTCACCAGCGACTTCCGGGCTGAAGAGCAGCTGGGCCCGGACTGGGTTATTTTTCAGGGTATCAACAACAAGCTGCAATACCAGGAGCTCATCAGCAGCGCGTACGCGCAGTTTGGCAGCAAAGCCAAGAAGTTCTCCTACCTCCTGGGCTTGCGCACCGAACTGACCCGCATCACGATACAGGACCGCGAAGGCGCCTACAACAACCAGAAAAACTATGACCGCCTGTTCCCGACCCTCAACCTGAGCTACCAGTTTGGCCCGGGCACCACGGCCCAGCTCAACTACAGTAAGCGCATCAACCGGCCCGCGCTGTGGATGCTCTACCCCTTCAATGAGCTCACCGACCTGAACGCGCAGTACGTCGGCAACCCCGATTTAAACCCGTCTTACGCCGATGTTTTTGAGTTGAGCTTGCTGCGCAGCTGGAGTGCGCTCACGTTTAATCCGTCGGTGTACTACCAGCGCAATGCGGGCTTCATTCAGGACTACGTGTTCCGCAACGCGGCGGGCACGTTCATCAGCTCGCCCATCAACCTAGGCCAGGAAGTGCGCCGGGGCCTGGAGCTGACCGTGCAGTACACGCCCCTGAAATGGCTGCCGCTGAACGCCGAGCTGAACGGCTACACTTTTACGCAGCGGGGCAGCTACCAGGGGCGGGACCTTGATTTCTCGGGCCAGGTGGTGACCGGCCGGCTCAGCGCGCAGGTGAGGCTGCCGGCGAAGTTTGGCGTGCAGGGCCGCTACAATTTCACCGGGGCCCAGCGCAATGCCCAGACGCGTACCCTGGCCATTCACACCCTAACCCTAGGTCTGAGCAAGAACCTGCTGCGCGACAAAGCCTCGCTGGTGCTGGATGCCACCAACGTGCTGAACTCCGACCAGCGCCGCACCCAAACCACCAGCGAGAACTACGTATTCAACCAAGTCAGTAGCCCCAATGCTGCCCGCTACCGGCTCAGCTTCGTCTACCGTTTCAACCTGAAAGACGGGCAAGCCGTGCGGCAAGCCAAGGGCAGCAACCGAAATTAAGCGAGCGGCGCAAACGCTGGAGGAGATTGGCAAGCTATTTAGCTTGACCCGCGAGCGGGTGCGGCAGGTTAAAGAAAAGGCCATTCGCCGCCTCAAGCACACCTCGCGCTCGCAGTCGCTGAAATCATATTTGGGCTAACCTCTGCCCGTGCCGTGCGGCTATCGGGGTTCTTCTTCCAAAAGGATACTGTTGGCGAATTCGTTTCAAACCGTTAGTCCAGATACGTCAGGCAGCTTTCAAGCGATTAACACCTCCCACAACGGCTTAATAATCAATTCGCTAATAGTATCTTTTTGGAAGAAGAACCCCTATAAGAAGGCCCGTGTGGTGATGGGTATCTTAGTGATGGAGCTGAACCGGCAAACTCAGTGGGCAAGCTTCTTAAATACATATGCCCCATTATAAAGCACGCTGGCTACTTCCCCAGTACTAGGGTCTTTGGTAAAAACGGCTTTCTCGCCGCTGTTCATATCAATAAACGAGTCAGTTCCGGTGGGTAGGAACACGTTCTTTTTACCATCGTTGGGGTCTAGCAGCACCAAGTGGTTATCCGGGTCCAGGCTCATAGTCAGGTAGTAGTTGCCCATCTTCTCGAACTGGTAGCGCCCGGTGTAGGCGGCCAGGGTGGCGGTAGGCAGGGCTATGAGCGCCACCCGCTGCGGCTGGCTGTCGTCGATGCCGTACTCGGCGGTAAAGGCGCGCACTACCTCGTCGCGCAGGGTGCCGCCCTGGCTGCTGTTAGTCATAATCACGATGCCGACCCCTTTTTCCGGGTAATTCATCATCAGGCACTCGTAGCCGCCGGGGTTGCTGCCAGCGTGAAAGAAACGGCGCTGCGGGCCCTTGCCGCGCACTACCATCCCCAGCCCGTAACTGCCCGGACCGGGCGTGAGCATGGCCTGGGCCAACGGGGCCGGCAGCGCGGCGTGCGGCCCGCCTGTAGCGGCCTGCTGCACGGCCAGGCTAAACGTGGCCAGGTCGGTAGGCGTGGTCCACAAGCCGGCGGGGCCTAGCTCGGGGTACACGCGCCAGCCGCCCGGGCAGGCCTGGCCGTCGCGGCCATACGCCAGGCTGGCGTTGGCGGCCGGCGCGGGCCCGAAGGTGCTGTGCGCCATGCCCAGCGGCTTGAACACCTGTTGCTGCACAAACTCCGCAAATGGCTGTCCCGACACGTCTTCCACCACTTTTTGCAGCACCAGGTAGCCACCGCCCGAGTAGGCAAATTTGCTGCCGGGCACTGCAACTACCGTTAGTTTGGGGCTGTGTCCCAGTCCATTCAGCACCTGCGTGGCGCTCGGAATCGTCTCCGATTTCGAGTACCCCAGAAACCCGTCATCCGGTAAGCCGGCGGTGTGGCCCAAGAGCCGGCGAACCGTTGCTTTTTCCTGTTGGGTAAACTCGGACTCCGGTATCTTCCAGTCCTTCAAATAGGTGTTCGCGTCCTGGTCGAGGTTCAGCCGGCCCTGTGCCACCAGTTTAAGCACGGCAAACGCCGTTATCGATTTGCTGATGGACGCGGCCTGAAACTGCGTCTCGGGCGTCACGGGGCGCTGCTGCGCCGCATCGGCCCACCCGTAGCCGCGGCGCCAGGCCACTTTGCCCCGCTCAAAAACGGTGATGCTAACGCCCGGCACGTTAAAGAAGCGCATCCGCTCCGCTAAGCTGTACTTGGTGGGCGGCGCGCTGCCGGCCACCACCGCCGTAAGCAGGCCCTGCTCGACACCCGCCACGCGCGTGCTGGCAACTGGTTTGGTGGTGCTGCAAGCCAGGCAGCAGAGCGTGGCCAGCGGCACAAGAATTTTGTTCATCTTCATGGAAGCAAGGCTGTTGAGGGAAGGCATTAATTCGCAGCTAAGTAGATGAGTTGAACCGGGCCGTGCGCAACCACGGCTACGAAGCATTTCGCAGGGCAGCAAAGAGTGGGTAGCGACCCGAAGAATTTGGGCAAAGCGGTGGCTGGCAGTGGCTAAAAGCCCCGCTGAGAATGCCCGTAAGTGGGGTTGGCCGCGTGGCTGCGTGGCCGTGTGGCTACCGTGCGCCGAGCTTGTGGAGGTGCTCCACGGCGTTTCTATTCTCTGGATTCAGGGCCAGGGAGCGGCGGTAATTTTCGATGGCCAGCGGTTTGTCGCCGATGCTTTCGTAGGTTTCGGCCAGGCTGTCGTAGGTATTCCATCCTTGGGGAAACAGGCTGACGTTCAACCTAAAAAGCTCCAGTGCTGGTTGCGTCTGGCCCTGCCGGAGCAGCACATAGCCCCAGCTATTTACATAGTCCTCCGTCAGGTGCAGCTCGGGGTGCTTTTTTTTCACGGCTGCCACTACCTCGGCGGCATGGCTGAATTTCTGAGCGGCCAGCGCCGTCCGCAAGGCCTGCACGGCGGGCGGCACACCGTACAGCGCTTCCACAATCTGCCCGGCCGTGGCCTGCAGGGCAGATTGCGTGCCCTGGTCCGATTCGTTCGAGAGCAGCACAATGCCAAACTTTTGGTCTGGGTGCAGCTCGCAGTAGCTGGCGTAGCCAAACGTGCCGCCCGAGTGCTGGAGCCGGCGCTGGCTGTCCACCGTCAGGTCCAGGTTCCAGTTGAAGCCAATGGCCTCGTCATCAAGTCGGCCCCAGGTGGGCTGGTGGCTCAGCGCCACGGCTTTGTCCGACTCATTCAGCTGGTATTGCAGGTACTTCACCATGTCGGCCGGGGTGTATTGCAGGCCGCCGGCCGCCAGCGCCGTTTCGATGGTAAGGTAGGGCATCGGGTTGCCCTTGCCATCGTAGCCGGTCGATTTTGGCCCCGTGCCCGCCGCACCGGCCAGGTGCAGCGGCTGGTTGACGTAGCGCGTCAGCAAGTTGGCGTAAGAAGTCTTGTACACGCTTTCCAGAATGTAAGCCAGCAACTGCGTGGCCACGTTGGAATGGCGCGGCAGCAGGCCGGGCACCGTGTCCAGCCGGGCCTGGTGGAGGTCGGCCAAGAAGCGCTGCTTCGTGTAGCCCCGCATGTTTTTCACCGCCAGCACCGCAGTCGAATCTGGGTTGGCGGCCTGGAACAGATTTTCCGGCAGGTTATCCGGCAGCCGGGAGGTAGTGTTAGCTAAGTGCTTCAGCGTAATGGGCTTCCCGCCAAAGGCTAGGTTAGGGTAGGCACCCGACAGGTATTTTCGAATGTCGTCGTCGATGCCCACCCGCTTTTCCAGCACCGCATGGGCTAGCAGCAGGCTGGTAAACGTCTTGCTGATGGACCCGATTTCATACCCTGTGTGCTGCGTCGCGGTTTGACCTTTCCCCTTCTCCACCGTGCCAAAATGATAGAAGTGCGTCTGGCCATTTTGGGTGATGCCGATGGACAGCCCCACCCGCGCCGGCTGCTTCATGAAAGCGGTTCCCAGCCGCTGCACCACGGTATCCATCCGTGCTTTTGAAAGGGTAGCGGGCACGGTTCGCACCTGCCCAACGGCACTTTCCAGCGTCAGGGCAAGCAGGCCGGCGAGGGCAATAAATCGGAAAGCTTTCATGCGGCTTGCAGGCATTAGGAGTGGGTATTAAGCTTGACAAGACAGTTGTGGAGACGCGTACCGGCGGCTCGTCGCTGCACGACACCGCCCACGAGTCCTGAGGGCAAAACGCCGGTATGTGCCACCACCATTACCGTCCTATTTGGCCTTGCGTAGGAAAATGTCGCCGTTGAAGGTCTTCATCATCAGCTCCGCGCCGCCGCTGTTGATTTTGCCGTAGGTCCAGTCGTCGGTGCTGAGACGGTTGAGGCCGTTTTGGCTGGTGCGGGTTACTTTAGGCTGGCCTTTGGTCACGGCTACGTCGAAGTCGCTGTATACCTCGCCGCGGTCCGACTTCATTTTGAGGGCGGCGCTGGCGTTGGCCGGCAGCGTCACGTCCACCTTGCCATTGAGGGTAGAAAAGGCCATGGGCGCGCCGGCCGTGATGCCGGTGAACGTGGCCCTGAGGTTGCCGTTCACAGTATTCGCCACCGCCGAGCCGGCTACTTGGCTCAGCGTAATGTTGCCGTTCGTATTGGTCACTTCCAGCTCGCCGACTACGTTGTCGATGGTGATGTCGCCGTCGTTCACGGTGCTCACTTTCAGCGAGAAATTGCGGGGCACCTGA
The DNA here is from genome assembly GCF_054779975.1 of Hymenobacter arcticus. Classification (NCBI taxonomy): domain Bacteria; kingdom Pseudomonadati; phylum Bacteroidota; class Cytophagia; order Cytophagales; family Hymenobacteraceae; genus Hymenobacter; species Hymenobacter arcticus. Next base: position 105,137 of record NZ_BAAGXF010000011.1, on the reverse strand, counting down.
ATGGTTAAATCGACCGGACTTTTCCACGATTCCGTCGTGATTTCGACGCGGTTGTTTTTCTCCTCCGCCGCCAGGCTGAGGCTATTGGCAACCGAAATTCGCTTGAGGCCGGCGGCGCTGCCGGGGCTGGTACTGGGGTGCTTGCTGGTACGGGCTACGGCGTCAATCACCACGTCCTTGCCGCCGTAGCCGGTTACGCGAATGCTGCCATGCACCAGCTCCACTTCCAGCGAGCCGGGCTTGCCGGGTGCGGTGAGGGCCACCGTGAGCTGCTCTTTGGCGGCCTCCTGCCCGAAGCTGGGCCGCACGCTGCCCAGCAGCAACAGGGCCAGGAGGGCGCTTTTCCCCAGCGCGGTTCGGAATGAATACGTCATTGCTACTAAGTTGAATGTCTATTGTTTGGTAATGGTCACGTCGCCGTTCAGGGTTTCGAACCGAAAATCAGCCCCGCCCTTGCCGATGCGCACGGCCGTGTCTTTGGTGAGCTGGTACACCGTGCCCTCGCCCTTGCCCTGCTTATTTCTAGTAACCTGCGCCGGCAGCACCGCCGTGTTGGCAAAATCGGTGTAGAACTCGCCGTGCATGCTTTTGAAATGCAGGTCGGCGGCAAAATCGGCCGGGTATTTCACCTTAATCTGGCCGTTGATGGTGTGGTACGACGACGCGCCGGGCGGATTGGCGGCGTAGTCGGCTTCCACGGTGCCGTTCACGGTGTGGGCCTGGGTGGTGCCGTTCACGTGGCGGAGCGTGATGGGCCCGTTCACGTTGCCGATGTCCAGCCGGCCGGTCACGTCCTGCACCAGCACCTTACCGTTATTCACGGTCGAAACGTGCAGGTTGAGCGGATAGGGCACTTTTACCACGTAGTCGATGGCATACTGGTAGGCGATGCGCACGTGCTCCGAGCGGTTGCGCTCGTTATGGGGCCGCGAATCGTAGGGCGCGGCCGTGTATACCACCACGCTGTCGCCGTGCTGCGCAAACCCGAGTTTCAGCTCACTTTTTCCGGTTTGCAGCGTTTTCGCATCAGCGGCCGTGATGGTTTGGGTGGCTTCCACCAGAATCTTGCTGCCGGCATAGCCCTGCACCGTCACCGAGCCGTTGATATCGTAGAGGGCCAGCGTGCTCTGCCCCGCGGCGGCCGTCGGCACAAACTCGCGGCTGACAACCTCCACCGATTTTAGGGTCTGGGCCCGCAGGTAGCCGCTGCTACACAGCAAGAGCAGGGCGCTCAGCCCGAGGGGAAATATGCGTCTGGTCATGGCGTTGGGGCGTTGGGGGCGCGGTAGGTCGGCCCACGGATAAGGTGTAAATACTCTCCTCAATCTTGCTTTTCACCGTGCTGTCGAGGTCGGCCTGCTTCAGCAGCGCCCGCAGCCGAGGCACCGAGCGGCGCTCCTGCAGCTGCACCATCACATCGGCTAGGGCCGACTGCACCAGCGGCGACTCCTGCTGCGTAAGGGCGTGCACCAGGCCCAGCCGCACCGTGGGGTCGGCGGCCAGTGGAGCCAGGGCCTCTAGCGTGGCCAGCCGCACGTTCACATTGTCGTCGTGGTTGAGGGTACTCAGCAAGGCCTCAATCACCTTGGCATTGGCCGCGCCATTCAGCTCTTTGGTGTAGCTCACGGCCCGTAGCCGCTGGGTGGCCGAGGGGTTGTCGATGAGCGCCAGGAGCATCAGCTGGCGCATTTCGCCCACCTGGGCCGCCAGGGCGGTTATTTGCTGCTGGTCGGCGGGCAGGGTTTGGGGCTGATTATTCAGCCAATAGCCGCCCGCCCCGCCCGCCGCCAGCAGGACCACGCTGTAGGCCAGCCGCCGGGCTGGCTGCGGGAGTTGCAGCGCCCGCAGCCACCGCCACAGGCCCTTTGGCGAATAAGGAGACTCGGTTTCCAGCGTGTCTTTGAAGTCGGCCAGCATGGCGTAGAACTCGGGCCGCAGGTTGGGGCTGGGCTCGGGCGTGGTCACCTGGCCCAGCGTGTGCCACACGCGCTGCAGGGCCACCAGCTCTTCGCGGCACGCGGGGCAGCCGGCCAGGTGGGTTTCCAGTGCCCGCTGCTCGGCTTCGGGGAGCTGACTGGTCAGGTATTCGGCCAGCTGGGCTTGGGTGGATTCGCAGTTCATGGGCAGGTCAGTTTTCAATGCGCAGAAAGGCTATTTTCAACTCGTTCAGGGCGCGGTGGGCCCGCACTTTCACGGCGCCTTCCGTCGTGTTCAGCAGCACGGCTATCTCGCCGTATTTCAGCTCCTGAAACCGGCTCAGCACCAGCACCTCGCGGTGGTCGGGGCTTAGGCGGGCCAGCGCCTGGTGCAGCTGGGCCGCCTCCTGGGCTTGTTCCAGGCCGGCATCGGCGAGGTGGCCGCCGGCCAGGGTTTCGGCCACGTCAGCCACGTCGGCGTGGTGCACGGCGTGGCGGTTTTTCCGGAGGTGGTCGGCCAGCACGTTACGGGCCAGGTGGTACATCCAGGTTCGAAACTCGCCTTCGGCCGAATACGTGTGGCGGTATTTCAGCATGCGGTAAAACACGTTCTGCACCAAGTCTTCGCTGCTGGCCCGGCTGCCGCCCAGCATGTGATACAGGAAGCCGAGTAGCGCCCGGTGGTGGCGTTCGAAGAGTAGCCCCATCCGGTCGACATCGCCGGATTTCACTTGCAGCATCAGCGCGTTATCCGTGAGCGAGTTCAAGCTGCTGAAGGGGTTGAGTAGGGTATTCAGGGGTGGACACCACGCTAATCCAACTAGGTTACAGAAAAAGCAAACTTTTTTCTGATTGTCCCGCAATAGGTATCAGCTTCCCACTCAAGTGAACGAGTGAGCAATGGAGCAAAGCTGTAGCGTCGTTACCTATCATCTGCTCGGCTAGTACCAAATAGCATCTCTACGCCCCTCCTTATTATCCTATGTTCAGACTGCCCGCCTGCTTTAGGGCAGCACCTAGGACGCGCCGAACTGCCCGTATGGAAACATTCCAGAGTGGGTGGGGTATGATAAGAATGACGAAGTTTTTGTCCGCTTCCCTAAATCAGGATATAATCGCCTACTTTCCATCGCCGGGCCTGATGGCCACCAACAGCCGCCATAACAGGCCTGCAAGGACCAGCGAATCACGCTTCCCCGGCTATTGCAAGCCCCTCTCAACTGGAAAACGAGTGAAGATGCATATAGGTGCTTAACCCCGGGGATGCTATTGAAAAAGTAGCCCCGGACCAGCGTGAATCAAGCAATCCACTGCTTCAGCATAAAGAGCTACGGAGGAACACCCTTTGCAAAGGACTTGAAGGGATGCCGGTGGCCCATAATAGGGCACTAAGGCGTCTTCTTTAACTAAATCAATACGCAATCTGACGCACTAACAACATGGAAAACTACAAAAAAGCGTATGTGGCCGGAGGCTGCTTTTGGGGAATGGAGGACTTGTTCCGCGTGCGTCCTGGCGTACTGGAAACCAAAGTTGGGTACATGGGAGGACTGAATGAGGGGCCAACCTATGGCAACCATCCGGGTCACGCCGAAGGCATCGAAATTACCTACGACGCGGACAAAACGTCGTTTAAAGCTATTCTGGACTATTTTTTTAGAATCCACGACTCCACGACGGTAGACAGACAAGGGAATGACCGGGGGTCCAGTTACCGCTCGGCTATATTTTTTCAAACTCCAGAAGAAAAGGCAACCGCAGAAGAATTCATCCAGCTTGTAGATGATTCCGGTCGTTGGCCCGATGAGGTGGTTACCACCTTGGAGCCGTTCGACGAGTTTTGGCTGGCAGAGGAAGAGCACCAAGACTATCTGCTTAAGCGTCCGAACGGCTACACGTGTCATTTCGAGCGGTTTGGCACCTATCTATAACTAGTACCGCTCGCCAAAACCAATGGCGAAGACCGCTCAGTTAAAGCCTTGCGCGGAGCGGATGACGTTGCGGCGAGTGCGGGGAACACGGGAATAGGTGCGCCGAAAAGGAAATAAGCAGCAGTGTCCGCTTCCCTTCATTGAGGACCAGTAGATGCTGGAGCCTGACTGTACGATTCCCGCCTATGAGTGACCTCCTCCCATTTACTGGGCCGGTTGAAAGTGGAGCATCAGGCGTTCTGAAGCTCGACAGTAGTGGCGGCCGCCACCACCTCATCGGGTGTTAAATCCTGTAGCGAACTGTGCGGTCGGAAGCCATTATACTCCTGGCGCCACTGCTCGATTTTCTCCTGTGCATCGGTCAACGACAGAAACCAGTGTACGTTCAAACACTCGTCGCGGAAGCTGCCGTTAAACGACTCAATGTACGGATTATCGGTCGGTTTGCCCGGCCGCGAGAAGTCTAGCGTAACATGCTGGTCGTAGGCCCAGCGGTCGAGCGCCTTGCTAATAAACTCGCTGCCGTTATCGACCTGGATGCGCTCAGGCACCAGACCTAGCTCTTGATGTAAGCGCGTCATAACGACCACCACATCTTCGCCTTTGAGTGACTGGCCGACGTGGATGGCCAAGCACTGGCGACTAAAATTATCGACTATAGTTAAAGCCCTGATTTTGCGGCCATCGAAGAGATTATCGGCTACGAAGTCCATGCTCCAGCTCTGGTGTAGTCGACCCAGCGGCAGACGTTCCAACCGATGGGCAGCGGCCCGATTGCGTCGCGGACGCTTGCTGCGTAAGTTCAAGCCTTCCAGGCAGTAAAGGCGATGCACGCGCTTGTGGTTATCTAGCCAGCCTTCTCGGCGCAGCAGGATATAAAGGCGCTGACTCCCATAGCGCACCCGCACTTGCGCCAACTCACGCAAGCGCTGGCGCAAAACGGTGTCATCACGACCACGTGTTTTGTAAGCGAAGCTGGCGCGTTGCAAGCCAAGTACTCGGCAGGCGCGGCGAACCGAGATGCGATAGGCGTCAAGTAAGTGTTGGGCCGCATGCCGACGCTGCACGGGCCTTAAAACTTTTTTTTGAGCACGTCCTGCAGCATCTGCTTGTCGAGACTCAGGTCGGCGACAAGCTGTTTGAGATGCTGATTTTCCTCTTCCAACTGCTTGAGCCGCCGCAGTTCCGGTACGCCTAGGCCGCCGTACTTTTTCTTCCAATTGTAGTACGTGGCTTCGCTGATGCCCATCTTCCGACAGACCTCGGCGACGGTGATGCCCGTGTCGGCCTGGCGCAGGGCGAACACGATTTGAGCCTCGGTAAACTTGGTCTTTTTCATGACATTGTCTAGGGTTTTAAGGTACGACAAATGCCCGATTTCTCTACTTTACAGTGGCCTAGTTTCTTGGGAAGAGGTCATGAGAACCAATCAGTAAGAGAGAAATTTTTCCTTCGGTGAGTGAGGTAGCTGGTTTCGCGTAGCTCAGATAGGTGGCCTTGGTTAAAAGTTTGGTCCAAAAGTCGCATTTGGCGGAAACTGCTTTATAGATAGTAAGCAGCTTGGAAAATGAGAAATCTAATCCACCATAGAAGAGTCGTCTCTGCTGGAGGGCTAGCCACCGCTATTTTTCCGCTAGTTCGCGCAGCATGTTCGCCGCGTTGCTATTGTGCGGGTCCAAGGCTAGGACGCGGGCGTAATTGGCCTGCGCTTGGGTTTTGTCCCCGTTGCGCAGGCAAGCTTCGGCGAGACTGTCAAAGGCATTACTGCTCTGCGGATAGAGGCGCGTGGCTAGGGTGAACACGCGTAACGCTTGCGTCGGCTGTCTTTCCTTTAGTAGTTGGTAGCCCACGTGGTTAAGGTGCCCTTCCTGCAAGGCAGCCTCGTCGGGATTCTTAGTTTGGGCCTGTTGGTAGGCCTCCACGGCTGGCTCGAGCGCGCCCCGCAGGAGCCCGTCGAACGGCACCTGCTCGCCGGGGGCCAGGCGGGCGTGCTCGTAGCGCGGTGGGGTGCGCGGCATTTGCAATAGTAAATGACGGGTGGCATCGGCCGGGTTCACCGCCAGCTGCACCGGTGCCTCCCAGCTCCGGCGCATGTACGTCTGGTCGGCCACCTTGAACAGCTCCACCGGGTCTTCGCCCACTTCCTTGAGAAAAAGGCGGGACCCGCGCCCCACCACTTGCAGGGCCTCCAGCGGACCCGCCCGGTAGCGGCCGGTCAGCTGCACGGTATCGGCGGCGGTCAGGGGCGGGCGCGGGTAAGCGGGGGTGTTGTAATTGGCCCAGTGGTAAGTTTCGGTCACGGCCCGGATGACTTCGTTGACGAACAACGGCTGGTTGGCATTGGTGAGCACCACCACCCCGTACCCCTTGTCGCGATGGGCCACGAACTGGCTCGAAAAGCCTTCGTTCCAGCCGCTGTGCTCGAAGTACACGTCCTGCTGCTGGTCGCCCAGCGGGCGCACGAAGGGGCCGGGGGCGGCGTAGTCCGTGAGCACGGGCGTGAGCCAGGTGGCGGCCATGGCGGGCGAGAGCACCCGGCGGCTTTTGCCCTTCAAGGTCCGCTGCACGTCGATGGGAAACCGGGCCAGGTCGGCAGCCGTAGTCCACAGGCCGGCCGGGCTCATTTCAGGGTATGTGTGCCACTGGCCCGCCACGGCGGTGCCATCGGGGCCGTAGCCCGTGGCCGCCTGCGCACGCCACGCGGCGGGCAAGGGCTGCGCATACGTGCTGGCCTTCATGCCCAGTGGGCCCAGAACTAGTTGCTGCATCAGGGCCGCAAAGTCAGTGGTGCCCGCCGCATCCAGCATCAGCTGCTGGGCAATGCAGTAGCCGCCGCCCGAGTAGCGAAAGCCGGTGCCCGGCATCTGCTCGACGCGCACTGGCCCCGTATTGGCCGGGGCTTCCCCCTCAAGCACCTGGCGTAGGGTGGGCACGGGCGCGGTGGTCGTATACCCCGGAAAGCCATCCACCCCCACGCCGGCCGTGTGGCTAAGCAAGCCGCGCAGCGTCACCTTCCGGGTTTGCGTGAAGGCATTATCGGGCAGATGCCAGTTGCGCAACTCGTCATTTACATTGCCGTCGAGATGCAACCGGCCCTGCTCGACTTGCCGTAGAGCCCCGTAGGCGGTGACAGCCTTGCTGATAGAGGCGGCCTGAAACAGGGTGCGGGTCGTGACGGGCACGTTGCTGGCACGGTCTACTACCCCGTACGCTTTCGTCCAGATAACTTTCGAGTTGTAAATGACGGCAATGCTCACCCCAGGTACCCCGTAGTGCTGCATGCGGGCGGCCATCGTCCAAACCGAATCGCCCACGAAGCGCACGCTGGGCAGTAAGCCCGTCTCGACGCGGCGGATTTGCTCGGCACGGCCAGGTAAGGCTTGCGCCTGCACCGACTGGCTGACCGGAGGAAAGGCTAGGAACAGAACCAGCCGCCAGGCCCAGGGGGGGGAGGTAAGCACCGGAAATTGTTTCATTAAAAAGGGGGAAAGAAGGTCAGCCAACAAGCGAAGCAGGTTATTCCACTCATTCTTGGTCGTACTGGCCTAGATGATGCTGTAGGGGCACCGGTTGCCTGAGCGAAGGGGAGCGTTTCAGAGTTGGCTTCGGTGCCTATGCTAACTGCTGTCAAAAACCGGGTAATCCAATCGGTCGCTTCCTGCTTTTGCGGCCCTAATAGGGTATGCTAGCAGCCAGGAGGGTAGCGAACGGGCTACTCGCCCGGTGACCGTTACTCGCATTTTTTCACCGTGACATAAAAATCAGGGCTGATGGTCAGGGCATCCGGCAAGGCGGTACTTCCCAGGGCCATGGACTGCCACTGCGTGGTTGGATAAAGCCATTGCGGCTGTGGTCCTTGCGTTTTGATACCCATGGTGAACCCGGCAATGCAGTGGGTGAAGCGGTAGGCGTAGCCGTTGCCCGTCATTTTGTATTCCAGCACCGGTACACTGGCCGACCGCAGGTACTGGTCAAACAGCCGACTGAAATCGATGCCCGCTTGGCGACTGATGGCGTGTTCGACCTGGGCCGTCGTGACGGTGCCGTAACGGAAACGGCGGTTAAGATTTTGCAGGATGGCACTGAATTTCGCGTCGTTATTGAGGGTGGCTTTTACCATGTGCAGTACCGCCCAGCCCTTGATATAATTATCGTCGCTGCCGTTCTCGTTGATGCCGTAGCGCCCAATGATGGGTTTGTCGTTCTCGATGGTGCGGTAGCGGCCCGCAAGAAACGCGGTGCCGGCCTGCTGGCCGCACAGGTCGGCCAGCACCAACTCTTCCGCCAGCCCCGCGAAGCCTTCCTGCACCCAGCGGTCGGCCAGGTCACTGGCCGTCAGGTTGTTGCCAAACCATTCGTGGGCCATTTCGTGCACCACCACCCGGTCGGTTTTGCGGCCCCAACCCGTGTTGGAAATATCGCGGCCTTTGTACGTGCCTTTGGTGAAATTATTGCCGTAGGCGATGGCGCTCTGGTGCTCCATGCCGATGTAGGGGGCTTCCACGATTTTGAGGCCATCGGCGTAAAACGGGTACGGCCCAAACCAGTGCTCCAGCGAGCGCAGGGTAGTGGTTGCCTCGGCCGCCAGGTGCTGCACCGCTGGGTCCCGGTGGTAATCAAGCACCCAGTAATCCGTCGTGAGTCGGCCCTGCTTCCCGGCATATACCCCGCTGACCGTCCGGTACTTGCCCACGTAAAACGTGAGGCCGTAGTGACTGATGGGGTTGGTAACGCCCCAGCGGTAAGCGACCGTATGGCCGGCGGCCGGCGCCTTGCCCAGCAGGCGGCCGTTGCCCACCGCCACGAGGGTATCGGGCACGACGATGGTAACCGAAGCCCCCTGGTCGCACTTGTCCTGCATCGTGTTTTTGCACGGGTACCACACCCGGGCCCCGGTGTACTGGCAGGCCACCGACAGCCAGGGGCGGCCCAACGAATCAGCGGCCCACACCACGCCGCCGTCCCAGGGCGGGGCCGTAGACTCCTTGGGAGCCCCTGAATAGTAAATGGTTAAGTTGTTCGTGCGTGCAATCGCTCGCTTGGGAATATCCAGGTACCAGACCTCGCCCGTGCGGGTGCAGGCCACTTTCTGGTTACGCTGAAAAGCGCTGTCAATGCGCAGGGACTGGACCAGGTCCAGCTGCATCCGGTAAGCCGGCCGTTTTTGGGTGACCCGATAGCGGATAACGTTTTGGCCGGTCAGCGTTTTGCGCCGGTAATCGGGCGTGATGGTCAGGTCGTAGCGCTGCACGTCCCACCAGCCTCTTTCGGGGGTAACCGAGCCGTTTAGCGTGTCTTGCCGAGTGGGACGGGGTGCCGAGGCGGGCGCTTGCGCAGTTGCTGGCCCACTCAGGCGCAGCAGTAGCGCAAGTAGCAAAAGGCCAGCTAACGGGAGGCGGCGAAGGGCGGACAAGTCAAAGAACATACTACGGATAACCCGGGGCATGAATGAACGGATTCACCACCCTATTCCTGCCTCAGGCAGGTGTTGGCGGTGTTGCTCCAGCAGCCAGATGATGCCCCCGATGCCCAGCACCGAGGCGGCTAGTGAGGTGGCCAGGACGGCGGAAACGGCTACCGGCACCGCACAGGTGACGAGCACCAACAGGCTGGCCAGCACGAGTAGAATGGCTTTACCCAGCCAGGCCCCGGCCCGAAATGGCTCTGCTTGCGGGGATGCGTACCGGGTCACCACGAGTTGCGTCAGCGACGCGGAAAAGGCAGCGGAAGGCTGGCTCAGGCCATGCGCCTGCAACAGCGCTTTTATTGGCTCGGGGGGGGTGGGGCGCGGTTTCATAGGAGGTGCTGAAATTCGGTGGGTAGCAGCTGGGTAAGCGCCCGTTCGAGCTGCTTACGGCTGCGGAGTAACTGCATTTTAATCGCCGAGGTTTTCTTGCCCAAGATGACGCAAATCTCGGCAATGCTTTGCTCACCCAGGTAGTGCAGGGTGAGCACCAGGGCATCTTCCAGGGGCAGGCGGGCCAGCGCCAGCGCCAGGTACTTCTGCTGGTCGGCCCGCCGCACGGCTTCCCATCCATCGGCGGTCGCGGCATCTTCGGCAGCCGCTTCGAGGGTCGGCGTCAGGTCGCTGAGCAGGGGCCGGCTGCGCTTCTTGGTAAGGGCCGTGTTGTAGACGATGCGGTAGAGCCAGGTCGAAAACTTGGCCGCCCGCTGAAACTGGGCCAGGGCCGCAAACGCTTTAAGGAAGGCATCCTGCACGACCTCCTCGGCATCCTGCGGGTTGCCCACTACGCGCAGGGCTACGGTGTAGGCCAGCGCCTGGTAGCGCCGCACCAGCTGGGCCAAGGCCTGGGGCTGGCCCAGGCCCGCCTGGCGCAGCAGTAGGTCTTCCGCAGAGGAGGGGTGAAAGAAATCCATGTGCGGGCTTAGACTACGGCGGGCCGCCCTTGGTCACACCATGTGACCAAGGGCGGCCCGCCGTAGTCTAAGGGCAAACTACTTCTCCTTTCTCTCATGGAAAATTCTTTGGCCGCGGCCATCCCAATTGCCATCACGTTCACCTTGTCTGGGTTCGGCATCGCCTACTACTACCTCACGACTCGGTCCCGGGAGCGCTTGGCCTTGATAGAAAAGGGCCTGGCGTCCAGCGCATTTGCACAGTCGAAGAGCTACTTGCCCCTGCTGCTGCTACTGGGGGTGCTCGGCATGGGCATCGCGGCCGGCATTGCGGCGGGGGCCGGGCTGACCAGCTTAGTGGGCAACCAAAGCTACGTGTATCCGGCCACCATCTTCTTTTTCGCCGGCCTGAGCTTGGTCGTCGCTTACTACCTCCTGAAGGCCCTACCCGCCCCTAAATAGGACTTGTATCAGTAACCAGGCTTAAAAATTCACTATTTTCTCTGCCGCCATAAAATGACCAATCCCCTTTTCGCACTCCTCACCTTCCTCTTTTATGACCGCCGGTGGCTGGCAATTATGGGGCTAGTTATCATTATCGCTGTTCGGCCGGTAGCGGCCCAATCAACGGCGTTTCGCACCGAAGACATCAAATTTACCAGTATGGGCAGCACGCTAGCGGGCACAATGCTAATCCCCCGGCAGCCGGTGGCAGCGGTCGTGCTTGTCCACGGGTCCGGGCAGGAGAAACGGCTGCTGGAGCTGGCGACGCGGTTGGCCGGCCGCAGCATCGCGGTGCTGACCTACGACAAGCGCGGCGTGGGGGAATCGGGCGGGTTGTACGTGGGACCGGAAGTCGGCACCAACAACGTGGACGCTGCCAACCTCGACTTGCTGGCAGTCGATGCCAGCGCCGCCGCCAGCACGCTGGCGGCCCAGTTGCCCGCCCGGCATCGGACTGTTGGCCTGGTAGGCTTTAGCCAGGCGGGCTGGGTTATTCCGCTGGCGGCCGCCAAGAATCCGGCCGTGAGCTTTATGGTGTTGTTTAGCGGCCCCGTGGTGACGGCCCGCGAGCAACTGCGGTTTCAGTTTTTTACGAATGGAAACCGCAGTTTCTGGGATACGCACACGGAGGCCGAAGCCCGCGAGCACCTGCGTCACGACTCCGACCGGTACCAGTTCGCCGACACCGATGCGGGCGCCCTGCTCGCCACGCTCGCGATTCCGGGGCTTTGGCTGTTTGGAGGCCAGGATATCCAGGTGCCCGTGCGCGTATCAATGGAGCACCTCGATACGCTCAAAGTTCAGGGCAAGCCCTATCAGTACCAGTTATTTCCGGCCCTGGGTCATAACACGGCCTTCGCAAAATCGAACGAACCCGTCGAGGCAGCTATTCGCTGGATGGAAGCACTGCCTCGCCTTAAAAAACAGAAGAAGCGGGGTTAGGGAGTAGAAGGAAGCCAGCGTGGTCTACGGTTCCACTCTCTCGAAAATTATGCAAGCGCCCCCTACCGCGTCAAATGCGACTTTTGGACCAAACTTTTAACCAAGGCCGATATTCTCTACTTTCTAGGCTACGAGGTAGACGAGGACTTGCCCTGGCACTCCACTATTAGCCGCACGCACCAGCTGCATACTGCAAAACTTACAGGGTCAATAAGTTACGACTTTTTGGACCTCGCTCGAAATGGCTTAGAGTAACTTTACCCCCTTGTTGCTATAAGAAGGCCTAATTGCTATGATGCGTAAACTGCTCGTGCTCTGCTACTCGCTCTGGAAAAACGATTGTGTCTATGACCCACACTACCACCCAGCGTACTGGGCTGCAAAAGAAGTAGCCCCAACCACGTAAACGGGCCGAGGCTACACAGGATGAACCCGAAGGCTCTCCTTTAGGAAGGCTAAAAATACAGAATTTTACTCGCCAGCGAATCCTTTTATCACAGTACCTCGTGCGACCCCTGTTATTGTCTAGTTAAGGCTAAACAAGTAGCTAAGTGAGGCTTGAAAAGCTCGGTTGTAATACGGGGTATAGTCAAAGGCAATCGGACCAAAGCCAGATTCTGCCTGCACATTACGCAAACCCAGGCTGTAGCCTGCTTGGAATACTACTTCTTTGTAGCGATACCCTATCCCGGCTTGCAAACCGGCATCCCAGCGATGCTGAGGCCGGCTAGGAGTAGTGGAACTAGATTTCTCGGCCGTTATCTGGCCGCTCACCTCCGCAAGCAGGTTGCCGTTGGCTCGGCTGCTTTCATAGAAGTGGCCACCTAGCAGTGCTCCTACATAGGGCCCGGCAAACAGCTGGAAGCCTTGGCCATCGGCTTGCTGCCGATAAACCAGATTAACGGGCAGGGTGAGGTAGTTGAGGCGGAAGTCGTCATAGTTGGCAATGAGCGTAGAGCCAGTATTAAATTCATCCTGGGCATGGTAGCCTTTCTGCGCATACGCCAAGGTGGGCTCCAGAGCCAAGTGCCCGAAGCCAAGCGAACCAGTCAGGCCGGCCTCGAAGCCTGGGCGGTAGGTAGTGGTGGTGGTAGGGCGGTCGGTATAGTGAACCGTTGAGACGTTGAGGCCTGCGTGTGGACCGACGCTGAATGTAACTTGAGCTTGTGCAGAAGTGGCAATTAGCACGAGACTAACTGCTAAAGAAACAGAAGTGCATTTAAAAAGCATAAATTACAAAGGTCTGAAGAATTGTTTTTTAGTACTTATTAATGGAGTAAACCACAATACAAGAGGCGTCAGACCTTGCAGGCGTTGAGGCGGTCCACGTAGTCGCCGGTGCGGGCGTGGTCAGGGTACGAGAGGCGCGTTTCGGCCACGTGGGTGAACTGGCCTGCTTTTAGGAAAAGCTTTTAAAGTAGAAAAGGTCATCTGTAGTGGGCTAGATGGGGTCGTTGAGGCGGATGAACCAACCATAGACGTTGTCTACGTTCTAGGTGAGGCGGTCTGTACCTAAAGTCTTGTACATGACCTGGCTCAACTCGTTAAACACCATGTATACACGACAAAAATAGTCACAACTTATGCTGCACTGAGTTCGCGCCAATCTGAGGAAAATAATAAATTATTTAGGATTATGTACTAAAGGAGAAATATGAAGAGTTGGTCCGTAAACATAGCACCTCAAATAAAATGGTCTTGATTTTATCGGACTTTGGTAATAGCTTACAACCTCCGCTAAGGAAGAATCCGCATTAATGTACTTTTGGACATAAACTGGCGAATCAGAAGTTAAGCCATTCAATGGAAATTCTATTGCAGGATTCTGTCTATTTTCGATGGCATGATAATATTTAATGTAGGCGGCAGAGTCATTCAAATCTGTTATATAAAGTGTCGCACTAGGAGCACCTCTAGACAGGTCATAACAATACATTTTTCGGTGAGACCTAATACTGTCATGAAATTTTTCAAGATGCTTTGACATTAAAAAAAATCCTATTCCAAACAAGGCTGCCGTAGCAACTAAGAAAAGTACTGCTTTTCTACCCATAGCTATTTCCTGGATTTTTGGTCTTCGTTCATGTATTCAGCTGATTGCCAGATATTAGATGGAACGGTTAAACCATTTTTATCCTGAGCTATCGTTGAAAATATTGAAATGCCCGTATCAATTTTTCTGCCCTTGGTGTCTAGTGTTCCTACAGTGGCTCGAAAACCAGTAGGGGTTCCGTCTCTACCAAGCACAGCTCTAGGATTACTCACATCCCATGATTCAGTTATTATATCAGTGGCATTGCTGACTCTGCTAGCTTGCTTATCTGTCAATGATATTGATTGTTCGACTACAGTGGAAAGACGACTGGCCTTGGCTCCTATTTGAGGGCCAAAACTTAATGAAAAATCATCAGGACTTACTGCAACCCCTACACCAAGCTCTGCTTTCATACTTGGGGCACCAGTAGGTGAACTCCACTGATGAGTAGAAGCATCTTCAATATACTCACCAAATGTATTATGAGTCCAATTTTGTGTAACTCCTACTGCCAAGCCAGCACTAGCTCCTATGACAAGTTGGGGGTTATTACTTCCATCCTGTAAATTTTGATTAGTAAGATAACTTGTAGAAGTCATTGAAAAGTGGGTCTTGCCGACTTTATCGTAAGCAATACCTTCTTGCCGCGAATAATTTAAAGCATATCCCATACCAGCACCTGCTTCACCTTGTGCAAAGACAAATGTGATACCAGGCCAGGGGCTCATTCCATCTGGGTCAACAAACCGAATAGGATTGTCAAAGGCGTAATTGTAAGGGGAATGCCGCCGCATCCTATCAGCTAATGGGTCCACGCTATTCCAGCGCCCTACTTGGGCATCATACATGCGCGCGCCATAATCGGTCCAATTGAGATTAAAATCTTCCTGCTTTTCCTTGCCGTTGTACTGAAAGGCCGAATTGGGTACGTCGGCCTGCTCGATGCCGACCAAGTTAAGACCGAAGGGGTCATAGTGGTTTTCCTGGTAAGGAGTCGCCGCTACTATGCCCAGGGCCAGGTCATCGAAGTAGGCGGCCGTGCCGCTCTCGTTGACCAGGCTCACGTGCGCGAAGCCCGCGCTGTCGGCCTTGGTGCCGGCTTGCAGATGCTGCCACTCGTCGCTAGTAGTGCGCCGCAGGGCCTGGGTGCGGGTAGCCACCAGCTGGCTGTCCTTATTGAAGAGTTCGTAGCGCAGGTAGGCGGTAGGCAGCTCGGCCTGTTTGACTTTGAGTAGCTGGGGCACGATGGCCAGGCTGGCGCCCACGAAGGGCAGCCAGTGCCGCCGGGTGGCGAGGGGTTGGGTCTGGTCAGAGCCGGCCTGACCGGGCACGCTGATAGTGGTGCCGCCGACAACCAGGGCCCCTTTTTGGAGCAGGGTAGCGGCGCCGCTTTCGCGGTCGTAGCGGGCGTAGACGTCGGCGCGGAGGCTGTCGCCGGCCGCTACCTTCAGGCGGATGCTGGGGCCCTGGCGGCGGCCCGTGCGGGCGTTGAGGCGGGCCACGTAGTCGCCGGTACGGGCGTGGTCGGGGTCGGCCAGGCGGGTTTCGGCCACGTGGGTGAACTGGCGCTCCTCTTGGGTGGCATTGACGGGCTCCATGCCGGCTTTTACTTGCGTAACGGTGCCCCCATCCTGGTCGGCCCGGAAGGCGAAGCGCAGGTTACCCAAGTGGTCTTTAAGATGATACTCGTACTTCCAGGGCAACGGAACATTGTTATTCGGCAGGTAGAGGACCTAAGTCTTCGGCTGCCTGCGCGAATATGGGGGCTAGGTCTGCTCACAGCGCGGTTGTAATAAGTAGGCCAGCCAACCTTGCAGCACCATCTCTCAAGTGTGCGGCTTATACCCTTACCTCACTATTTACCAGTAAGCCTATTGTCTCCACAAAATTAATACATTTATTAATTGGATATTTTTATATACAAGTAATTTTTTATTTAGTGATAATTACTTTTGGACACTTTTTTGTATCTTTTTTTATAAATAAAAATACTTCTATACCATTCATGCCATTTGTACAAATCGCTTTTATAGCAATCGAACTTCCCAACATAATTTCCACCAGTTGCTGCTTCTATTCCAGTGGCACTTTCCATAAAACGGATAGAATAAAAGCAATTTTCAATTATTTCATTTTCTGAAATAATTGACAGAGAATCTAATATCTTAAAATGATATTCAAATTCATGAATTAACCTTTTTCTACTTTGTTGCCCATGTGCAAGGGTTGATATTGAGAGCAGTATTACTAAGAAACGTATCATACATCTATTTTTTTGATTGTTTACTGCTTTTCATGTATTCAACATTATTATCCTTCACTGAAAAATTTAAAAGATAATTAGTCTTCCCTTTACTATAGGGGATACTTGCCGCTCCATTATAGAGTCCGCCTAGTTCAACGATAGTACTGTTAAGCAAAGTGTCTTGCCTAATAAATCCTGAAACTCCATTCTCAGCATTTATCCCCTTCCTATGAGCAGAGTTGTATTCATTGCCATCTATTTGCTTAGCTTTTTGCTCTTGTAATTCGTGCGCCAATAAACTTTGTGGTGTGACAACTTCATTTCCAGAAGCTTTTGACATATCCGAAGGGTCTATTTCCTCGTTCTTAAAGTTACCTATGAACGTATCTTCGTCATTTAGAAAAACGCCTACCTTTACGTCTTCTTTTTGATTAATGATTCCATTAATTATATTAAAAAAAGCTTTTTGCGAATCCGACATTTTGCCTTTCTGCCCAGTTGACGCCAGTGTAACACTACCCCTTTCATTTCGTTTTGCAGTATAAAATCCGCCTAAGCCATCATTGATAAGCCCATCTACTGCATTAAGGGCTGCATCTTTTCCTGTTCCATCACTATGAAACACGAGTGAATCACCATTTACATCTATGAAACTTATCGGATTGTTTCCTGCATAATGATATGGAGATAAAGAATAATACTTTTCGGCATATCTGTCTAATGTATTCCACCGGCCAAGCTGAGCATCATACATGCGCGCGCCATAATCCGTCCAGTTGAGGCCAAAGTCCTCCTGCTTCTCCTTGCCATTGTACTGAAAAGCCGAATTGGGCACGTCGGCCTGCTCGATGCCGACCAAGTTAAGACCGAAGGGGTCGTAGTGGTTTTCCTGGTAAGGAGTAGCCGCCACCGTGCCCAGGGCCAGGTCATCGAAGTAGGCGGCCGTGCCGCTCTCGTTGACCAGGCTCACGTGCGCGAAGCCCGCGCTGTCGGCCTTGGTGCCGGCTTGCAGATGCTGCCACTCGTCGCTAGTAGTGCGCCGCAGGGCCTGGGTGCGGGTAGCCACCAGCTGGCTGTCCTTATTGAAGAGTTCGTAGCGCAGGTAGGCGGTAGGCAGCTCGGCCTGTTTGACTTTGAGTAGCTGGGGCACGATGGCCAGGCTGGCGCCCACGAAGGGCAGCCAGTGCCGCCGGGTGGCGAGGGGTTGGGTCTGGTCAGAGCCGGCCTGACCGGGCACGCTGATAGTGGTGCCGCCGACAACCAGGGCCCCTTTTTGGAGCAGGGTAGCGGCGCCGCTTTCGCGGTCGTAGCGGGCGTAGACGTCGGCGCGGAGGCTGTCGCCGGCCGCTACCTTCAGGCGGATGCTGGGGCCCTGGCGGCGGCCCGTGCGGGCGTTGAGGCGGGCCACGTAGTCGCCGGTACGGGCGTGGTCGGGGTCGGCCAGGCGGGTTTCGGCCACGTGGGTGAACTGGCGCTCCTCTTGGGTGGCATTGACGGGCTCCATGCCGGCTTTTACTTGCGTAACGGTGCCCCCATCCTGGTCGGCCCGGAAGGCGAAGCGCAGGTTACCCAAGTGGTCTTTGAGGTGATACTCGTACTTCCAGGGCAGGGAGCCATTACTAGTTGCCAAATAGAGCACCCGGCCTTCGCCTGTCTGCGCGAACACGGGGGCTGAGTTCTGATGGGTAAGAAACTCAAATACGGCCGGGCCTACATAGTCCGTTGTTTTGCTTAGCTGGCCCGCCGTGTAAACTTCCTTACGCAGCTTGGTACCCGTGGCCGTGTAGCTATACTGGATGGTATTGCCAGAGGCAAACGTGATAATGGACGGTTGGTTGAGTCGCGTGTAGCTGATGCTGGTGATGCCTTTATTGGCATCTTTTAGCAAGCTACCGTTGTTGTCGTAGACGTATTCGGCATTACCGCTTGGGTTGTAGGTGCTGCCATTATCCTTGAAGTCGTGCGTTGATTGATAAGGCGTTGCGGCGTCATCCACGCCTAGTAGTTGGTTGCTAATTATGGTCTGCCCAGCGACAACTTTCGAGTAGGAATAAGTAAGCTGGTCGAGCTTGCCTTTTTGAGGGGTATCATCGCGGCCATTGGTGGTGCCCATCCGCGTCATCTTGAGCAGATTGCCATTGCCATCGTACTCGATTCCTGAGACGCTGAAATCAACCGGCTGATTAGTGGCATCCCATCCTGAAGCGGTATGGGTAGTGTATTGCGCACCCAGAAGTCGGTTGGCCGGGTCGTAACCATAGTTATAGGCGCGTAACAGATTATTCTGCGTCTTACCCTGATTGGGACTGCGCGTTTGCCACATGGCCTGCGCGATGTTGCCGTTATACTGGGGTAGCGCGCCGGCCTGCAACAAGTTGTTGTAGCGCAACTCCAAGGCAAAGAGGTCGGGGTCGGCCTGGGCACCGTCGGGGTCGGCTGGCTGGCCTTCGACCGCAGTGCCGTTAGTTAGGTCGCGGTCATTGATATTGGTGAGCCAGCCGCGAATGTTATAGCGGTAGTCTACCTTTTGCAGAAACTTCGTGCCATCCGTACTGTGCAGGCGTTTGGCGATGAGCTGGCCGATTTCATTGTAGCTGTTCTTGGCTAAAAGAATCTCGGTTTGATTACCGGTAACTTGATAGGTGGCTTCGGGCCGCCCGCCGGCATCATAGGTGAAGCGCTTGGTATCTGTGTAGCCCGGCAGCGCAGTAGCAAACTGCGTCACCTGCGTACTGCTGTTGAGTAGCTTGCCCGCAAAGTCATAAGCCATAGTTTGGCTGGTTATCCCGCCGGGGCTGGGCGCACTGGGCACCAGCTGATTCTGGGCCTGGGTTTGCACCGGCCGGTACTCCTTATCGTAGTACGTGGCGGTCGTGAGCCAATCGCCGCTAGTCCCATCGGGCAATATAATGCGCACGCTCGTGCCCGTTACTAAGCCTCGTACGGAAGCCTGCCACCGGTCGGCACTGAGTGTGCAAGCAAGCTTGGTATTAGTTAGAAGAGGAGCTTTGTAGTTATCGTAATACGTGACGGATAGCAAATTATACGTGCTCAATGCCGTGTTCGCGGTGCCCATCGTACGAGGATAAGCCTGCGTAAGTGTGTACCCGACACCAGAAGTAGACGGGTCTATCGCCTCGGTCAATACAGTTTCATTATCAAGCGTGGTTTGCAGTGATTCCTGGGTGGCGCCCGGTATTACCACTACCCCCGTCATGAGGGAACGGCCTAGCCCATCATACTTGGTGAATGACCACTCGGGCGTTGCCAGCTGGCTCTGGTTGCCGTCTTGGGTAAGCACGACCTGGTTGCGCTGGTTGTAGACCAGGGAGACAGGCAGGGTACCGGGCGTCTGCTTGCTGATGACGCGGTGCCGCCCGTCGTAATCGTACTGAAAGCACCAGCGGCGAATGAATGGGTCGGTGGCGGTACGAGTCCACGAGCCACTAGCGGCCAGCTCGTTATAGCCCTCGGGTTGAATAACCAAGCGTAGGTTATCCAGGTCATCATACACGTAATAGGTTAGCAAGTCGGTCGCAGCACCAGCTTGCGCGTAAGTAGCCTCTACCTGCAAGTATTTACCCGAGCCTGAGTACGGGTCAGGCCCTAGTCTTTGATAATCGATAGGAACGGAGATGGCAGCATTCGGTAAGTTAACCAGCCCCTGAACGTAGCTCGTTACATTGGCACTCTGGCTAGGTTCGAACACGGCATCAGCACAGGTGCTACCGGAGAGGAGCCGGCCAAAAACGGCCCGACGGATACTAGTTAATACGCCACCCGGGGCTGCCAATGGCAAGGAGCCACTACCCTCGTAGACTAGCTTGCACACCGTAGCCGCAAGGGAAACGCGCTTGAGCACGGTTTTGCCCTGCTTGTCAACATATTCGGTTACCAACTGATTTTGCTCATCCAGGGTTTCCTTTACTAAAAGCTGCCCTACCGCGTAGATACCAGGCGAGGAATAAGTTTTGGTAACTAAGTCATAGTTCCACTGCCGCACCGCATCGGCGTCGGTATTTGCGCGTTGCTGAGATTTTACCGTATGATTTGTGCCCGGCTGCCAGGCGGTACCCGGCGCGCTTTGCTCCAGCACCCGGTTTAGCGGCGAGGCCTCGTAAACGGTCTTTGCCACCGGGGCGACATCGTTGGCAACGCGGTCGGGCTCAGAAGTGCCTAATCGGGTATCGCGCTGGTAAAACGCAGACTGCTGGGCTATTGCGTCCTCCTGGTAAATACCATTAGTGCCGGCCCCAGTGTTGGTGCTGCCTGTATAGGGCAGGTAGGAAGTAGACGTGCGGCCCAGCGCATCATAAGCAACGGGCGCTACGATGTCCTGCTTCGTGGTGCTCGCCTGAATCTGCACCTGCTGCATGGGGCGACCTAACCCGTCGAAATACGTAATCTGCTGCTGGCGGACGGCATTGGCCGTTGCTACACTGCCCGTAGCAGCGTCAAAGTTAGCCATGCTGCTGATGTCGGTGACAGTCAGCTTGTTTGGTATTAGTATCGTATTGGTCGTGATATAATTGCGATTGGTCAGCGCTACCTGAACGGTTACTTGGGCAGTGCCTACGAGGCTATTGTTACAGCCCGTGCCGGTTACGACGTACGTAGTCGTGTAGGCGGGAGCGACCGTAATGCTGGGGCCGCTGCCAGCGGGCACCCCGTCGCTGGTGGCCCAGGTGAAATTGCCAACGACATCACCGGTTACGTTCAAGGTTGCGGAGTTGCCCTTGATTATTTCGAGTACGTTGCCTGGTTGAAGCTGCGGACTGGACGTGAAGGTGATGGTAGGCGTGAATTGGGGCGTGACAGATAAAGTAAGGCGCAGGTTACCAGTGCTGGTGGAGTAGCCTTCGGCAATAATAAAATAGTCGCCGGCGGGTAAGACTGCTGGTAAAGCGTTAGCCAGCGTGTTTCTAGGCGTAGCATTGTCGCTCTTGGGCAGTGATGACAAATAGGAGGTGTAGCCGCCGCACCCAACTGCCGGGTGGCCGCCTGAGTCGTCATTATCCCAGGTTTGGCTAGTAGCAATAGATACTAGATGGAGGTAGGTATCGAAATCGGAACCGCAGGTACTAATGGTCACTTGGCTCGGCCGAGAGAGGGTAAGCCGATAGTAAATATCCGGCGAAGGCTGTGCACTGGGATTATTAGATGAGCTATAAGTATAGCTATTGCGGTAACACCCGGTGGTTGTATTAGCCGTGAATACTTGTGTCCCTGGGCAAATATCATAGCCCCCTGCGCTTAAGTACGTGGTAGGCGTGCCATTTGGTCGGCAAGAAACCACATTGACGTTCAGGGTATAATTAGTCGTACTGGTACGATAGGCAATAGTGGAGATACCCGTTGCGTTCCAGGTTACAGTAGCTCCGTTGGCGTTCGAAGAGTTTATGGTACCCGACCCTTGAATAATTGCCCAACCCGTGTAGCCGGCACTGCTGTTGTACCAGCTGTACTCCACTGCGGTATTAACCGGCGTATTCTGCGGGTCTTCCCGCGGCGAGCCAATTTGTTGCGCCCGCGCCTGCTGAGCTGGAAGCACGGCCAGCGACGCCACCAGACATAGGAGGCTAAAAAACCAGGCCGGGTACCGGTAAAGCTTGATAACTGTCTGGCAGGAAGTAGAGGTTATTACCATGATAAAGAGTAGACAGGAAACGATTTAACAAGCACTGCTAAGTAGTCAGCACCTAGCGCTGGTAATGATATTGGTAGTGCTTGATGATGTTGCGGTTTTGGTCCCGCACGAGCCACAGCCGACTCAATTCATCGTAGTCATAATAGACCGGGTGGTTGTTAGCATCCGACATGCTGCTCACGCCTATTAGGGGAGAGTGCGTATAGGAGGTCATTTGGGCGTCGGCGGGGTGAATCCGCACGTCATCGAACCAAACGCCCCCGCCGTTAACGCTTGCAGCCGCCCTACCCGCGTCGTTCCAGAAGTTGGTCAATCGCAGGGTCAAGAGTGTCGCGTTGGCTGGCACGTCCACCTCCTGTTCCAGAAAAACCCACTGCCCGGTCACGTTGGTGCTCAAGTTGACCGGCGTCAGGTTATTATTTAAGTAGTCGTAATAATTGATGGTCCCGTCGGCATTGCGGGCACCGGCTTGGTTAATGAGGAGCCAGATTTGCGCGGCCGGGCCGTTGCTGTACACCCAGCCGGAGAATATGAATCGTTTAGCGCGGCCCGGAATCGTCAAGGTGGGACCAAAAGCCTGGCCCTGTTCACCTTGATAAGTGGTATACATGGCGGCCGCCAACTGCCCCGTATGCGCAGCGTTGCGCAGCGAGGGCCGGTCGCTTGGGGTGGCTTCAAATTTCAAATAACCATAAGGGCTGAACCACGTGCCCGGAACGTCGGGCGCGGCCGTGGCAATCATTTTATCTTCTTCGAAACTACTGTGGAAGATTTCGGCAGGGACAGCGTTTTCTACTTTAGCCAACGGCAGCGTATTCTGGTAGCTCCACAAATAACTGCTGGTGGTTCCCCCGGTAACCGTATAATCAGCATTCGTGACCCCATTTTTAACCAAGTTCAGCAGGTTGCCCTTGGCGTCATACTGGGTAAAGGTGGCTTTTAACTGCATCTGCGGTATCCCCCCGCCGATAATCATTTTACTGCCCGATAAATTGCCGTACGAGGTGGGTGTATACTGGCTCAGCGGCTGGGCTGCTTCCAAGCTAAAGTATTGGAAGGGTAAAATGCTGCTATTATTCAGTCCGCCCAGGCGATAAGTCTGCACCGTAGCGGCGGTGACCAAGTCGTTGCGGGTGGTAATCGTCTCAATTGGGGAGCCAATCATGTTTTTTGCCGTCATCGCATAGACGGCACTGGCAACCGGGTCAGTCAGCGGCTGGGTGGCAGTGCTACTCCCCGGAAAAGTGATGTCGAATGGGTAGCGGTAAGTGGTGGTAATGGTTTGATTTTTGCTGTCCGTGGAAGACTCGGACGTCACGAGCCGATAGCCCAGTGAACTATACGCTTTATTTCTAACCGTCGTAATTGGGTTATTGCCGCTAGGGTCGTAAAGCGTCTCGGTTTCTCGGATTGGTAAATACGAGTAGGTGTATAGCTTGTAAGAGGCACCTTCGTCAAAGCTGGCAGGTGATTCGACACATACTTTAGCACTTGACCCATTTATTGCGCGAACAAACTCCGTGTCTTTATTAAATGCCACGTAGTCAATCACCTTTTGCCGAACGCGTTGGCCGGCACTATTGAATGCTTCTTCCCGAAGCAGCTTGCCGCGCTCTTCCTCCGTAGAGCAATAGGGAGCATATAAGATTCGATTGGTATCATTAATATCAGGGTCGGTAAACTCGACTTGCAATTGATTGAGGGGTGGCTCATCAAGGTGACCAGGGTCGCCATTGCCCGCGGTAAAGTTGCTGTAGGCATACTGGGTGTAACTACCATCACTGCGCTTTTCGACGACGTTGCTGTACCCGATGTGGCTGCCGGCCGAGTTGCTGCTCGCCGGCAGCACTGACTGCGCGGAGAATAGCGTGCGGCTGTAAGAAGTTGCAGGTTGGTTCCAGGACCGTGCCTTGTAACTGCCCCAGGTATAACGGGACCGTCCACCTAATACGCCACTAGATGGCAAGCTTGCCGGGTTAGGTGCGGAGGCACCACTAGCAAACCCAATTACGTAGAAGTACTCTTTTTCCAGTTTCTGATTGGGTTGGTCGGGCGAGTAACTGGTTATCTTTTTGATGCGAACTCCCCCGGCAGGAGTCTGTGACCTAGGGGCAGGAGGGACAACATACCGGTTCTCGGCCAGTTCTGTGCCGAATCCATGCTGTTCGAATTGGAAATCAGTGACTCCACCCGTAGGGTAAACGATGCGCGTTAACATTCCCGCTAGGTAGACAGCTGAATCCTGGCTTGGCTCCCGATGAGAGTAGAAGCCTAAGTAGTTGGGAGAAGCATTACCACGTTCAACGTAATTCTTATTATAAAATCCCCAATGGTCGTTCCGGTCAAGCAAGTACTCCGGCAGGTTGTGATACTTGTTGTAGCCGAAGCGGTACGGCGGCTTAGCTGAACCAATTGAAGAGCCTTGCTCAGTCACACCCAGCAGCGTAAGCCGCTCGTTAGCGTTGTTGTTATACCTAAACGTAAATCCTTTGACTGACTGGCCCAAGCGAGTAGCAGTCGTAGTAGTGCTTATTTTGATGTCCGTCAACTCTTGCCATTGGAGGCGGTCTAAGCAGTAGGGATATTGTAGATAAGGCGTTCCCTGCATTAGGTAGCTCAAGAATTCCGCTCCCCCTCCAGGATTGTGGCCTTGATACGCGGATTCAAGGTCCGTTCCTTCTCGGTACCGAAGTTGCACCGATTGAGCCCGGCCAAAAGTGACGGTGCAGAGGGAAGTTTTTATGGTCGTCAAGTAAACCGGGGCAATAAGCTTTCCTGAGATAGAATTGTAATAGGATGGTGGCCCTTGGAAGCCACTGCAAGGGGAACTCGGCGTTGGGTCAAAGAATCCCGTATTGTTGTATTGAATTTTTGTTGAGATAATGCCTCCTAAATTGTAGTACATCTGCGAGACGTATTCTCCACTGATGCGCTCGTAAGTGAAATCCACGCGGTGCCCATCAGGATGAATGATTTGGGTCAAATTCCAGGTTCCTGCTGCCCACTCCCTATCGAGTTGACCAAATAGGTCGATTTGATATTCAATAGCAGTTTTAGTACCGCCAAATATGTATTGAGTACCGTTTTCAGTGGTGACGACGAAGCCCGCAAATGTTCTAGAGGCACCTTCCCGAAAGTGATTATGGTTAAATTGGAGCGGAATGGCACAGTCAAGGAAGTAAGAGGCTTGTCCATCTACCGTTACCGAGTAAGGTGCTACGGTTACAGGTTTATTACATTTGACCTTCCATTTGCCTTCTGAAGAAAAATAAAATTTGCCACTGTATTCGCCAAAGTTGAACGCGAACTCGTCTGGCTCTGGGTCCTTACGGGTGGACGTATTAGTTTGCGCTACGTTAGCGATGGATTGTACATCGAACCAGTTGGACGAGTTTAACAGGGCGGAGTTGAAATAAAAACCCGCCTTACCGGTCAGATTTGGATTGTCGTACTCGTCCGGTATATAATGCACCGTTCGGCTAATGGCCCCACCCGCGTTCAGGTTCCACCCCATGCCTACCCAACCGGGATGCATGTCTGGCCGGAAACCGGAAGCGTGGTAGCTGAGAGAAAGTGGAACTGTAATATTTCCTTCCTGCACCGTATAGAGCGGAATTTCAATATTAGGTAATCCAGTAAACAATGATACGGGTATATCTCCATACTGCCCCAAACTGGCGGCATTGGGCCCTTGTACAGTGGTGGGTTCGCCGGGAATCTGGGCCCGCACCGACCAGCAAAAACTTATTAAAAGGAGCAGCAGTAACCGTTTTTTCATAGTGCTTAAATTGCAATATTCTGGTGCTTGTAGGCTAGTAGGCAGATGCCTCTTTTTATGCTTAGGGCGGTTAAGATTTACTCTATTGTTATTCGCCTGGCCCCGGCAAGGCCGGGGAGCTGGACGATGTAAAGTCCGGGCGGCAGGGCCTTTAACTCAATTTGAAAGGTTCCTCCCGTAGCGGGGCGGGCGGTGAAATGCCCGACAAATTGCCCAAGACTATTGATAAGGTCAACCCCGTGGCCAGCGTCGGCTCCCGCGAGGGTTAGCAAGCCCGCAGTTGGGTTAGGATACACCACCCACCCCGTGCTTGCTGCAGCGGGCGCGGTGGCCAGCACCGCATCGGCTACCCACACGGTAAAGTCACGCACCTGGTCGTAGTCCTCGTCGCGGGTTTGGGGGTCGGGCACGGGCCAGACTGTTTTGTAATCGTCGCCGCGCAACCCGTGCCAGAAGAGGCGCAGGCGCAGGGGCCGGTTGCGCAGCGCCGTAGTCGGGATGGTGAACGTGCCTTCTTTCAGGGGGATGTTGGAAGTCGAGGTCGAAACGAATAGCTTTTCGCTGGGGTCGAATACACCATCATCGTTGGCATCGAGCCATAGGTAGACAAAGTGGTAAGCAAAGCGGTCAGTGCGCCTCACGGCGATGGGATAGCTACTGCCCGCGGCTAGATGCAGCGCTGACTGCCGGCAGGTTTCGTCGCGGTAGCCGGGTTGGTTTTCGCCACCCTGGTACGTGAGGGTAGCCAGTTGGGCCTGGGCAATGCCATTGGTGCAGCAGAGCTGCCCCGTTGATAAAGCCACGGCGGAGGAGCGGGGGCCCTGGCCAATGCCCGTCACGGTTACGTAGCCGGACCGGGAAATGGTACTGGTCCCGTAGGTGTTGCGGGTTTGCAGCGATACCGGGTACTGGCCGGCCGTGGCGTAGGTGTGAAGCGGATTGGCCACGGTCGAGCTGGTGCCGTCGCCAAAGTCCCAGCGCCAGTTGGTGGGCGTCGACCACGTGGTATCGCGAAACTGCACCTGCCCGCTGCACGAGGTAGTCAGGTCTGCTGTAAAGCCGCTGCGCGGCGCTACCTGCTCGGGCAGCACCACGACGCTGTAGTCTTCGATGGCGGCGGTCGTCCCCTCGGGCGAGCAGCCATTACTGGCGTACAGGTCAGCGGCCAGATAAATAACCAGGCGCACCCGAGTGGCGCCCAGACGAGCGTTGTGCGGAACCTGGAAGGAACCGCCTTGCGGGCTATAGCCGGTATAGTGGCCCGCCTGCTCGGAAGGGCCAAACTGCCCGTCTTGGTTGTAGTCAATCCACACGACGCTCTGCGTCCAGGGACCCAAGCCCCCACTACTGAACGGCAGCGACTCGGTGAGCACCGACACGGTCTGGCCCTGGCGCACGGTGGCCACGTAGCGGGTGAAGTCGCGGTAGCCCACACGCGGGGCTCGGTATTCCTTATTATCCACGTCCGCCACTTTCACCCGCGTGAAGTGGAGGGGCGAGTCCTCATTGCCACCCCAGCCGCCGGCAGTGCAGTAAGCGGGGCAAGCGGCGGCCACAGCGACTTCGCGTTGGGTTGAGTCTATCTGGGTGGGGCTGTAGGCCAATAGCCGCAGGGTGTATACGCCCGGCGTGGTATAAGTATGTACGGGGGGCGTAGCAGCCGAAGAAGTGGTGCCATCGCCAAAATCCCAACGGTAGCTGGCGCTACCGAGGCTGGCATTCGTGACGGCCACCTTCACTGGCCCGCATACCTGATTGTACGTCAGTGCGAAAGCCGCGTGAGGCACGCGTGTGTTCGGGAGCACCTGCACTGCATAGTCGGCCACCTGGCCCCATTCAGGCGCCACACATGGGCCCACGGCAGGGCTACCCGCATAGTCGGCGCAGATGCGCAGTCGCAGTGGTTGGTTATAGACTAATCCGGGACTCAGCGAGTTGAGGCGCAGCACGATGTTCGGACTACTGACGCTTAGGCCCTGGTAGAGCAGTTCACCCGTTGGATTGAACTGACCATCGTTGTTGAGGTCCAGGTACACCCTTACGTCATGGGCGGCCTGGCCGCCGGTGGTAATATGCAGCGTGTCGGGCCAATCGGCGCGGAGCGTAGCCCGGTGGGCGCAGCTCGCATCTTGGTAACCAGCCGCGCCGCCACCGGGCCGGTGGTCAAGCTCGGCCAACTGCACCCGCGCTACGCCAAAGTCGCAGCAGTACGCTCGCGTGGCGGGCTGACAGGCAATTGGCTTGGGGCTGTTCCCACGCATGGTAATATAAGCGGGCTTGGTTAGTGAATCGCAGCCACTGGCGTTGCACACGCGCAGCCTTACGGCGTAGCTACCCGGCGCGTAGTGGTGACTGGGATGCTGCTGGGTGCTAGTCGTGCCATCGCCAAAGTCCCAGCGCCAACTGGTGGGCGCATTACGGGAGCGGTCCCGCAAGACGATGGTACCTGAACAGGTAACCGAATCGGCAGCGGCAAAGCGTGCCGCCGGCTGCGGCAATGGAACTGTCGTGACAACGACCCGGTAGTCTTCCGTTTGGGAGTACTGCGGTGTGGTGCAAGGGCCCGGCACGGGAGAGTTCACGTAGTCGGCCGCGATGCGTAGGCGCAGAATACGGCCGGGGGTAAGTGTTGGCGGTACGGTGAACTCGCCTACGTGCTGCCGTCCTACCGAGGAGAAAATCAATTCACTCAGCGGGTCGAAGACCCCATCCTGGTTGAAGTCGGCCCAGGCGCGCACCTGCTCGTCGGCTTTAGGCCCGGTCGTCACCCGTAGCGTATAGGTGGTGCCGCGGTTCAGAAGAATGGCCCGGCGACAGCTATAGTCCTGGTAGCCATCGGTGGCCCCGTCCGTGGTGGTATCGACATTAGCCAGTCGTAGCCGCAAAATACCGAAGCCCAGGTTCAAGGAATTGGTAGGTGCGCCGCCGGGCTGGCAGCCGGCCGCCGGTAGGCATTGGGCCCCGGCCTGGCAGTATACCAGTAGCCCGAACAGCAGCCCACCCACCCAGCGGAGCCAGGAAAAATACCAAAAAGACTGGTAGTCGTGGGCCATAAATCAGGGAAGGAAACGATTAATTGCAGGCAAAAACTGCTTAGCTATCAGTAGCGTCTAACAGCAGCAGTAGTTAGGTTCATCGTAGCTTACCACCGAGCCGAAAAAGGCGTTTTGGGCAAAAGCTTAACCAGAAAATCAGCAAGTAAAAAGCGCGCGAATGCTCTAAAAAGAAAGGGCAAAGCAATAAAATCTTAGTATCCGAGAGGATAGTAAGGTATTCTAATGCAACCCGTAAAATAATAATTAGAGCGAAAGGGGAGCGCGGGTATATCGACGTTGACCGGCAGTTCTGTAAAGGTGCTGCAAGTATAACAGGAACGCTTAGTTTGCAAGGTAAAAAAAATACAATAGCAAAGATTATGCAAAAAATATGCTTATATCCTATCAATAACAAGCTAACAAAAGTGTGTGTATTTGTAATAAAATTAATAATATAGTTTAATAAAATTTTATATTAACTATATAAAAATTAAACCGAATGACGGAGCTGCTAGAACTAGACCCGACCGACGTTTTTGCCGTGGTGTAGCAGCAATTGAAGGACGTACCATCATCGATGAACAGAAAGAAGAAAGGAGAGCATCAAAAAGTGTGGGGCAATGGGGTTAAGCGGCCATCGGCATCGGCTCTGCTGGCACTGACCGGAAGCCCGGATACTGCTGCCGGAAACAGTCTTCCCATTCCTCATTGAGCACTTTGGTACGGGCCTGTACGAGCAGATGCGCGCCCTTTTTAGTCCACTGCATCTGCTGTCGCTTCACCATTCGCTTGGCCAGCACTTGGTTCACCGCCGACTCCACAAAACCTTTAGACACCCGTTCGCCGTAGCGCTGGCGCTCCGAGTAGTCCACGATAAAGCCGCTGTTCTGCTCCACGTAGGTGTGAAAATCAGCAAGTAGCCGGGCCAACGGCTTGCACTTGCTGTATTTCCTGGCCACCAGCGGGTCGTCTTGGTGCGTGGCCAGGGCGTCGTCTAGGTCCAGTATTTTCTCCAGGGCCCGCTCGGCGTTGCCGTGCCAGAGGTACCATTTGATACTAGTCAAGCCATCTTGCAGCGCTTTGCCCCTGGCCGTGTCGACCTGAACGAATCCCAGCGCGTATTGCTGCAGCACCGTCAGGCGCATGGTCAGGTGGAACCAGTCCAGGATGTGCGTGGACTCCGCACTCAGGTAGCTGGTCAGCGACCGCAGAACCGCAGCGCCGTCCGTGAAAAATTCCACCGCCTGATTGGCCTGCAGCCCCTGCGAACGCAGGACCTCAAACACGCGCCGCCGCGGCTTGGCATCGACCTCCTGCACGAAGCCGAAGCATTTGGCATCCCCTTCAGCAGGGATGCTTTTGCCCGCAATCACCTCGAAACAGCCTTTTTTATGCCAGTGCCGGACGTAGCCGCCGTCGAGGCCGACAACCAGCGGGCGGGCCGGGCACGGCAAGGCCTCGCGGTCGCGCTGGCAAACGCCGTGAAAAGGGGCCACTTCCTGCGGCAGCTGCTGTTCCTGCGCCTCGACCACCGCGTGCAGGTGCTGTTGGATGGTCGTGCCCGATAGTTTCGCACTCAGGGGCAGCACGTCGTGGAGCAAATCGGCCGTTTTCTGGTAGGGAATCAGGCTGGCCCACTTAGTTTCCAGGTACAGCCGCTCTGGGGTCACGTGCTGCGGAAAGAGGTGCTGGAGGGGGCTGAAGGTCTTAGGCCCCGCCTCGGTGGGCGGCAGATAGTAGCGTGGGCTCTCGACGGTGACGTTACCAAACAAAGTTTTCAGCTGGAGCGGGTAGCTGCCTTTCTTGCGCAAGTCGACGGGCTGCTGCGCCTGCAGATGCGTCGCCACCTGCTGCGTAATCATCATTTGCTGAAGACGTTGCAGCAGTTCTTTTGATTCGGCCAGCGTCAGGCCTACGCTGGCTAAGCTCAGGTCCTCCCGGCTCCAGGTGAACACGTCTTCGAGTAGGGGCTCTTCGCCTGCTGAGGGACAGGCCACCAGTTGTAGTTTGAAGTTTATGGGGCTGGGGGGGTAAGAATTACAGCAAGACTTTCACTTTGCGAACCGTATTGATGGCCACGTCGCACAGCTTTGCCGTGTTACGTACGCTCAGGCCTGCGCGCAGCTGCCGGGCGACGGCCGCATACTTTTTCAGAAAGACGGCTTTTTCTTCCGTCGCGCCTACCGGGCGGCCAATCTTGATGCCCTGCCGCCGCGCCTCGTCCATGCCCGAGAGAATGCGCTCGCGCAAAGTCTCACGTTCCAGCCGGGCGAACTCGGCTAGCAAGGTGAACATGAACTGGGCCACCGGATTCCGCTTACCGTTTTTGAGCGTTTCGATACCAAAGTTTTGGACGTAGATGCTAATGCCCAACTGGGTCAGTTCCTCGACGATTTGTAGTACTTCGACCGTGGAGCGGCCCAGGCGCGAGACCTCGCTGACAATACTTTTTGAATGGCTCCTTGCCGACTCAGCTCCAACAACTGCTGAATCCCCTCCCGGTCCTGGTTCCGCTTGGCTCCGCTAATCTTCTCCGCAATCTCGGCTACCACCTGCACGGCCTGGCTCTGGGCCACGGCGCGCAGGTCCTCCACCTGCCGTTGGTAATCCTGCTCCTTCTTGGAGACGCGCACGAAAATGACGGCCTGTTGCATGGCGCAAAGCTATTCGTGCTGTATCAGATAAACCACTTGGTTTTGCTGATACAGTTTTCAGGCTTTCAAATCCGCGAAAAAGTAGTCGTAGCCGCCTTGCGAGAGCAGAAAATCGGGATTACCCTTAAGTTGATACACTTTGGCCAGCTTTCGATTGACGTAGTCCTTGTCGAAGTGCTCCGGTTGGTAGGTCCAGAACCAGGTCGGCACGTCGTCTTCCCGAATGTCCTCGCCAGCCAGCCAGCGGTCATGAGCTTCGTAACGCCAACTGAACTGGTCGAGCGTGCGCTGGTCGTAGCCACCGGGGCCACCAACTTCTTCCGGTGGGCAGGCCCGGCGACCACTCACGCAAATCGGAGTAACCGGCACGGCCGTCGGCGGCAGTAGTTTTTCGACCCGCACCTGGTGCTGCCAGTAGTCGCCGAAGTCGTAGGTGTAGGTGAACTTGTCGTTCGCCTGCCACGCAAAATCGCCCAGGTGGACCCGGCGGGCATCATCGGCATACCACGTGCCGCCGGCGTAGCTCAGGCCGTAGTCCTTGCCCCAGAGATGAAAGCAGTGCAGGTGCCAGTTCTCCCATCCCATCACGACCTGGAAGATGTGGTGTAGCTCGGCTAGGGTGGTATCGCCCCGCACCAGCACGCGCCGGCTGATTTGCGGGCTGATGCCCAGCAGATGAATCTTGAGCTGATAGCCCACCGCCAGGCGGTCAGGAGGGGAAGTAGCAGGTGGTTGGGTCATGGTCTTCCCCGACAAGTACGGCTTCCCAAGTTAGCCGCAGAAGCTGCTGACCCCAACTGCCCCACACTTTTTGATGCTCTCCTCTATGAGCAGACCCAGAGTCTCTACAGCCACACGGGCCAGCCCTCACTCGACTCGGTAGTCTTCTTTAAGTTGATGCTGGTCAGTCGGCTGAAAAATCTGGTCAGCGACCGCCGCCTCGTCGAGCACTGTAGTCTGCTGCTCGATATCCGCTATTTTCTGGGCTATGAGGTGGACGAGAACCTGCTCTGGCACTCCACTATCAGCCGCACCCGCCAACTCTTTCCGGCTGCCGTCTTCGAGTACCTATTCGAGCACGTTTTTGCCCAGTGCGTGGCCGCCGGCCTGGGCCTGGGCCACACCCAGGCCGGCGACTCGGCCTTCGTCAAGGCCAACGCCTAGCTGGAGAGCTTAGGCGAAAAACAAGCAGCCGAAGCTGCCGCGCCCACGTTACACGTGGCCGACGAGCCACTGCCAGCGGTGTCCGTCCCCGCCCCCGCCCCAGCTGCCTTACTTTCCAGTCCCGCCCATCAGCTGCAGCGCCTAGCCTTCACCCACGCCCGGTACCTGCGCCATACCAGCGGCCCCTTGGGGCGCGGCCGTCCGCAAGCCCGCCTATTGCGCAACAAGACGCACTATAGCCCCGCCAACCCCGACGCCCGCATCTCCGTCAAGTCCGGCAAAGCGCGCGCCCTTAATTACCTCTGTAGTATGGCCGTGGATGAGGGCCGGGGCGTCATCAGCCACATTTAAGCGGACTTCACCGACCAGCGGGACTGCACCCTGCTGCCGAGCATCGTTGCCCCGCCGGCAGTTCGTGGGCAGCTAGGTGATGGCGTAGTGGCGCGACGATACCAGGCAGCAGGGTGCAATCACGCTGGCCGGTGAAGTCGGCCTGCATATGACTGTAACTCTGTGCTCCTTGTCCACGGTCATAGTGGGTACGGCAGCTTCAGCGGTTAGCTCTTTACACAGCCAAATGGCTGTGTAATATAGTAGCCGTTTGCGGTAGCTATTGAGACCACTTACTTGGTTAAAAACATGAACTCTTCGGCGCCCCCTAGTGTGCGCAGCCAGACTACTCTAGTGGTAGAGAACGTTGGTAAGCTTCTGAGCAAGCTGATTCTAAAAAAAATCACTAGACTAGTCTTTAC
Source organism: Hymenobacter arcticus (assembly GCF_054779975.1). Taxonomy (NCBI): domain Bacteria; kingdom Pseudomonadati; phylum Bacteroidota; class Cytophagia; order Cytophagales; family Hymenobacteraceae; genus Hymenobacter; species Hymenobacter arcticus. Next base: position 72,177 of record NZ_BAAGXF010000011.1, on the reverse strand, counting down.
TACTTATTAACTCTTATAAGTCTTATAGGCGCCATAACTAGTTGATACACAGTGTCCCCAGCGCCCATATCCCTACCAAAACCCCGTCAACCCCCTACCAAAACCCCGTTAACCCCCTACTAAAACCCCGTTAACCCCCTACTAAAACCCCGTCAACCCCCTACTAAAACCCCGTCAACCCCCTACTAAAACCCCGTTAACCCCCTACCAGAACCCCGTCAGCTAATTCAACATCCCCTACCAAAACCCCGTCAACCCCCTACCAAAACCCCGTTACTAGCCAGCAGCTACTTGTACCTAGTCAGATACAAGTAACTCTGTGTCTTGTATCTGACTAGGTACAAGGTCTGTACCTGACTAGGTACACAGTAATCTGCTTTCTGTACCTGACTAGGTACAGCTTATTAAGTGGTACCGGGCCGTAGCTGACCACTTGGAACTCCTACCAAAACCCCGTTTTGGCGGTATCTAGTCCTGTTGCTAACTGGTAATCCCTACCAAAACCCCGTGTCTGCTGCAAGGTAATCCCTACCAGAACCCCGTTCCGGTCGGAAGCTTCTAAGCCTGTATCAGCTAATCCCTACCAAAATCCCCCTCTTGCTGGGAGCTAGAAGGTCAAGCCTGGCGCTGTAGTACTTGTAGGTGAATGCAGTTGATAAGTAATAGAGGCGGGTTGTATCTTAGCCGGTGCTCATGAATTTACCTGCTCCTTTGAAGAAGCCCCTGATACCGATTCAGGAATCAACGGCATTAACTGAAATAAGGCAGCATAATGCCTTGATTAACAGTCCATTTGAATTAAGTACATTGGAATGGCGGGCTTTTACTGCTCTGCTGCAACGGATTAGTCCTGACGATGAGGAGTTAAAGGAACACTTTATTCCGGTAGCAGAACTGGTAGATGTGGGTAAAGGGGGAGGTAAGGCCTACGCGCAGATTGCGGAGCTGAGTGACCAGATTACTAAACGCAAGCTTTGGGTAGAGCAGCTCGGGCCTACTGGAGAGCGTATGAAAAAGCCTGACTACCGGGTAATTCCTCTTCTGGCTCTGGCCAGCTACATTGAGAAGCGCGGTGGAGTAGTGCTCGTACTTAATCCGCTTTTTCGGCCGTATCTGCTACAACTTGCTGAAAAAGGCAACTTTACGAAGAGCCGCGTAGCCGAGCTTAAGCACTTGAAGGGTAACTATGCTTTTAAGCTCTATTGGCTGCTGTCGGAATATCGGACCTTTGGCAGCCGTATGTTTACCATTGCTGACCTGCGTTTTCGTTTGGGGATTAAGGAGGAAGAGTATAAGGGTCGGTTCGATAATTTTAAGGCGAAAGTGCTGGACAAAGTCCAGAGAGAACTGGCCAAAACTGACTTGGCCTTTCGGATGGAGATGGTGCGTAAGGGATTAACGGTGGAGCAGATTCGCTTTACATTCAACGCCCAGCCCTTAGCATTGGGTGAGGTAGCTAACAGTGAGCCGTTCGAATTGCCCGTGATTACTGTGCTAGCGGAGGACCCAACGCTGGAATCCTGGGTGCAACAGTTGCGAACGCAAGGAATCAGTCTGGAAGGATGCGAGTTGATTCGGCGCCACTTGGCCGAAGGACAATATCCGGAAGCATATCTGAACTACGTGCTGACCGTGTTGCAGAAGCCGCGTAAGACGCCAATACGTAAGCCGGCAGACTATCTTTTTAAGTGTATTACCGGCAAGCTGCTGCTTGATGAGTTTAAGCGCAGCTTGTTGCCTCCAGTGATTGCACCGGGTAATCCAGTTCGTGCAAAAGCCGCCAAGCCAGTGGCCAAGGTTCCAACTGAGAAAGTATACGATTTGACAGAGGTTAAGCAGATGTATGAGAACCCTGGTCCTTTTTCTAAACGCTTGAATCTGGCTGCGACTTTTGAGGAGCATTTGCAGCTAATATACCTTAATCAGGGGTTTGTACTGGAAAGCAGGGGGGGTAAGGAGGTGCTGATACTACGGTAGAATTAAAAGTAATAAACAGTACAAATTTGATTAGAATTTTGTACTGTTTATTACTAGTAGTCAGTAGTTTACGTATTGTAGGATGGAAAGCTTACTAAGCAAGTTCTAGCTAAATAGCCAACTGCTTTTGCAAGCCTAACATTAACTCCCTGTTTCTTATCTGGTGCCGGATGGCTATCGCTTCGACCCAGGCTTTCTCTCGCTTATTCTTCTGGAATTGGCCGTAGTAGCTCCTGGTCTTGGCGGGCAAAGAACTCCGTGAGTGCTCGCTCTAACAGTACTCGTTCGTTGCGCCGACTCCAGAAGGCAAGCCGGCTCAACTGCTCTTTATGGGTAGCCGTGATACGCTGGCCAAACGCTACTAGCCTCTCCCCTTCTGCAGGCAATTGTGCGGCGGACGTAGAGGGTACGGCTGGCATAGCGGGTGCGCTAGGTGCAGCAGGTGCATTGACGACCGACTGCATCAGCATGTCGGCCATGCTTTGAATAGGCTTTTTCATAAGGCTGCGAGAATAGCATGAGTGAGCAACTGGTAATCCTGGGCAGCCCGGCTGCCAGGCTCGTAGGCGCATACCGTCTGCTGGGTAGCCTGGGACATGGGCACGGCCATGTCCTTGCGAATATTGGGGAGCAGCGCCTGCTCGCCGTAGAGGCGACGAGTAGCCTCTACGGTACCATGGTTAAGCGTACCGCGTTGATTGGGATGGTAAGCCGTGAAGAAGATGCCCGCCAGCGCCAAGCGCTCGTTCAGGTTTTCCCGCACGACGCCGGCGGCCCGCACCATGTCGTGGAGTCCATCGAAGGCTAGTTGCTCGGCTTGGCAGGGAATGACGTAGACATCAGCCGCCGTAAGCGCCAGGCTAGTTAAATCACCCAGGGAGGGTGGGCAGTCGATGACCACGTAGGCATAGCCACTGAGCTGCGGCAGCATTTTACGCAGCAGCCCATGATAGCCGGGAATCCGTTGGAGCCGTGATTCCTGGCTTAGCAGCTGAATGGAGGCTGGCAGTAAATCTAGGTTGGGCTCTTTGGACTCCACAATGATGTCCTCCAAAGTAGCTTCCCCAAGCAGGACCGAGAGCAGCGTGTCGCCGCGGTACCCTCGTTGGTGTAAGACGGCCGTTAGATTACCGGCCTGGGGGTCTAGGTCAAGGGCCAGCACGGGGTGGCCCTGACGGGCTAGTTCTCCGGCAATCGCGGCGGCCGAGGCAGTCTTCCCTACTCCCCCCTTGTTATTAGCCACGGCAATCACCCGAGGGCGAATAGGCGAAGGCGTTTGTGTTGAAGTCGACATACTAGTAGCACTAGAAAAGCTAGCACGTGTGCTGTGATAGCGCTGCAAGATATACTGTAGATACAAGCTTGTCTAGCGTCTCTTTTAATAATATTTTTACTAGTAATACTAGAATTGCTAGCAATAGAGTTTTCAGCGGGTCAGTCAACGGATTAAGACTGCACTGACTTACAATTTTATTTGTTGAAAATGAGTAACTTATAATAATTTTCGATTACATATCAACGTACCCTTCAATAGAAACTAGAAACACTAGAAGTGCTAGAAGCACTAGTGAAGAAAGTGTGACTAGCTACAATAAAACTTCTTGTGCTGCTGTATCATCTTTTATGACTAGTATAAATAGTATTGCTAGCGCAACTTGTATTGCTAACCTAACTGTCACTATTAGTGTACTATATATTGTGTGCGGAATAACGGGCAGACGAAGAGAAGCAGCGATAATATGCTCAGTCGAGGATTTAGACTGACTTAAACTCTTCCATTCAATTAGAGCGAGTAGCATTGACACCCAGTCGCCAGCACTTGTTCCGGATGGCGGTTACTAAGCCTGCTTGCAGGGCGCGTAGGGGAGGGGAGAACTGGTAACAACCTAAGCTACCGGCTACGCCACCCTCCATAAGCAGCTTTTCAGCTTGGGGCAGTGTAGTGTGGTTGACTTTCACTACTATTCTCCGCTGTGCGGCTGAGTAGAAGAGAAGTAACTGGCAAACTATCCGAGGCACGTAGCCCGCACTACCAATCGACGGTGCGGTTCAAATACCACTTGAAGTTCGTCACCTACGCCGACAGATTGGTCCAACCGGACTGGTGGAGCATGCGTGAGGCTGGGGCAATAAATTAGCCACGACCATCGAGCTTCAGTAGCCGTGATATTGGAGTCAAGCTGACATACCCAATGACAGCTTGATGCCATGCCACAGTGAAATCACATAGTGCAGTTGATACACGCGCTTCAACAGGCAGTTCACCAGCTGTACAGCCATGCTCTAGTGGTCAGGTTTGAGGTTGGGGCGATAGTCGGCCTTACGCTATGCAGATACGAGAAATAGTATTTATTCCCCACTGCCTAACCTACTGTTGGCCGAACAGACTGCCGTCTTACGCTTTAAATGCATCAGATGAGGAGGCCCGGCCATCTCCAAGGGTAGGCCCAATTATCTAAACAGGAGCACCCCTCTTACGCAAGGCGGCGAGCAAACTCCTGCGACTAGCCCAGCGGTGGGTAGCCTTTACGCCACGCGGCTAGTCGCACTACCAGCTCCTTTTGCTGGTCTGTCAACTTATTGCTGGAAATCTGAGGCGTAAAAATCCGCTCAACCCAACCGCGACCGAATTCGGCAGACTGCCCGGCTCGCCGATAAGCGACTGCATAGTCAGTCAATCGGTCTAATAGGGGATTCTGGTTATTGTAGCTTGGCATCAGGGGGTGATGATGCAAATCATACTCCGCAAAGCGGTAGAGTTCGGTAGCTTGTTGACCATTCAAGCTACCGCCATATGTGGCTGCCAAGGTATTGATTAACGCCTCGTTGCCAGTTGCCACTATTTGGCTCTGGCGCGGGTCGGGCGAGCGCTCCAAGGCCTCTAGGCATAGCAAATCTTTGTTTAGCTGCTCATCGCTATCATCGTCGTAGACGACCACCTGGCAGGCTTCTAATTTCTCAAGTGAGATAGCAGGGATGCCCAGTAGCTTATACGCTAAGAGTCGGTGGTTCCCGCCCGTGAGCTGCATAATTCGGCTGTTGGCGAAATAAGTGATGCCTATCTTCTCTGGGTATAACGTGGCCCCCTGAGCCAGTGTCAGCACCGCCCGGGCCGTCACAGCCGGTGTTCTGACGCCTCCTTGGTAAACTTGCCGCTCGAAATCAAGTTCCCAACCACCATTAACTGAGCCGTGAAAGTCCATCCGGTCGAACGCAATGGGCAATGCCGCACCGGGCGATATTTTCTTGCTCCGCTGTTTAGTTGCAAGCCATACAATGTAACTATTAGCCACCTGTTTTGCCACGATACGGCAGCCCGTGTAGTAGTCCTGCCGAATGACGGAGTCCTGTGCGAAGCGGTCCAGTAATGTCTGATAAGCTACTGCCCCCTGTTGTTCGTTAGTAGTTGTAGGATTGAGGTTAAACTCATCTAGTATCTGCGTGGCGATTTTCCATACCTGGACTTGACCGGCCGATAGGTGTGAGTAAGTCATGGTCTTCTTACAGCAGATAAGAAATAAAATTGCGTTAGGACCTAACGATGACTGGCTTCGGGTGGAGTTATGGATGCTGCTGCCGGACCAAAAATGAGAAGCCATTGCCTAGCTACAATAAAGGCTCCTATAAGTGCGTGCTTAGGGATTCTCATTGCAACGGGGCGAAAAGTTACGTGGAGCAGCGTGTACTACCTTCTGCAAATTTTTAGTAGCAAAGCCTCTCCACTTTCTGCTACCCTCACGCTTACTGCACCGAATACTTCTTCGGTTTTAGGCCGACGTGTTGCGCACACACCCTTAAAAAATGGCTCAGGCTGGTAAAACCCAACTGGTAGCGCACCTTCTAAAACGTCAGGCGCTGCTCTTTCAGAAAACGGATGGCTTCCTGCATGCACAGCGTCTGGTAGTAGTCAAACACGCTTTCCCCCAAGAATCTGCCAGAACAGTTTTCGTAGCTCCGGCGCACTCACGTTGGCCTCTTTGACCAGGGCTGCGATAAGGAGAGCTTCCCCCAGGCACGATTGGAAACGCAGTTTGTTGGCATGAAGTGACACCTGTTAAATGCCGTATTAGTGAACGCTACGCACTACCCGGTGCTCCTGATTGAGTTGACTCCAGACCAGCCAACTGGCTGCTTACTTATCCGGTCACTGCCAGCCGCTGCCCAACGATAGCCAGCGTGGCGGCTATGGCAGCAGGGTCTGGCAGGGTGCCGTGCACCAGTTGCCGAAATATCCCCAGGTAGGTAGGCATCACCTGCCGCCATAGTTTGCCGCCATCGGCGAAAAGCGGAGCTTCCCCCAAGGGACGACTGGCCCAGTCTCCCTGAAACTCCTGGTTGCGGGCATCGTCGGCCCGGGCTTCGGTCAGCAGGGCCTCGAAATTCATACTAGCCAGGAAATCCCGCAGCTCAGGTTGTTGCAGCAATTGATGCAGGTCGTAGGCGTGCCGGACTTTCACTTGCAACTCAGCCAGCGGGTCGGTCGCGTAACCCGCCCGCACCAAAGCCAGTATCTTCTCCACTAGCGTGCGCTCCAAAGCCAGCGTCAGCACCTCGAAGGCCGCTAGCCCGAACTCGGCCACCGCCTCCGGCTGGCCAGCCTCCGTGAGTGCTTGCCCGATGTAGGATTGCACGAGCCGCCGGTGGCTGGGGTAGGGACGGGCAAAGGCATTGATTTCAAGTAGTACCGACCCCGCCCGCAGCTGCGGTAGTAAAGCGGCCGGGTCGTGGGCAGTAGGAAAACGGTGCGCCGTTTTACGAAAGTGGCTGCCGCGCACGGTGCCGGGCGCCGTAGGGTCAGCGGCGAGGTCCTGCGTGATATGGCGGGCCGCGTCATCCATCAGCTTTTTAACCCGGTTGTTGCTCCAGCCCTCCGTGCCGGCGATGGCCAGGTCAACATCTTCGGAAAACCGCGCAATCAGCCCGTAGGCCTTGGACAAGGCCGTACCGCCCTTAAACACCACCTGGTCGCGGTAGGCGGAATCGGCCAGCGCCCGCAGCACGTAGCTGACCCAGTAGTCCTTTTCCACCAGCACGGGCGCCAGCCCCAACTGCCGGACAGTGGCGGCCAGCGCTTCAGCAAACGCTGCTGAGTCGAGGTGCAGCGTCATTGGATGTGCCATGCGGAGCGGTTCGGTAAGGCGGCGGCGCTGAGGCCGAGGCGATAGGTGGTCAGCGGGTTGAGGGTGGCGCGCAGCTGCGCCGCGCCGGCGCGACCCGGCAGGGTGTCAAGCAAAGCCCCCAGCAGGGCGCGGGCGCGGGGCGGAGCCTGGCCCAGGGCCAGTACCGTGAGCCGGTGCCGCCGAGCAGCGGGCCAGCGGCGCAGCTCGGTGGCGAGGCAGGCGACCACCTGGTCGGGCGAGGCGTCGGGGATGCGGCGCACGTCGCGCAGCACTTCCAGCCACTGCAACAGGGGCACGTCTGCCAGCTGCTCGGGCGCGGGGCGCACCACGGCGCGCAGGCGAGCCGGCAGGCGGCGGCGTGGGCGGGTGGTGGCCACGGTGAGCGTGGCGGGCACCTGGGTAGTCAGGCCGAGCGCATTGTAAACGGCCAGGCCGGTAGGGTAGGGGGCCGGCTGGCCGGGCGCAGCGCCCACCGCGGCCACCACGGCCGCCTCGGTAGGCGGCACCGGCCCGAAGCGCCCGGTCACGGGCCGGTAGTAGTAGCCTTTAGCTAAGCGTTTTAACTCCCCCCGCTTACTCAGGCGACTCAGCGCGGCCGCCACGGCCCCGAACTCGGCGGGCTCGCGCACGAAGTCGGCGTAGCCCACCGGTTGGCCGGCAGGTAGCTGGGCGAGCTTGGCGCGAATACGCTGGGTGGTGGCGGACATAGTAAGCAGGTTCGAACTCCAAAGAAACAAAGAAGCGCGGCAAAAGTGTCAAGTTTTTACGTGTAAAAACTTGACACTTTTGCCGCGCTTCGGACTGGTACCCGAACGCCTCCGGAAGGGTAGCCCAATTTGGCGTGGTGAAAACACACCGCACCTGTCCTTTCTAAAAAGGAGAAAATCCCCGTCGACTACCCCACTGCCTTCTGTGCGACGGGCCGGAAGGTTTCGGGCGCAATCAGGTGAGTAAAGTGGGGGAAGCCCAGGCGGGAAGCTGGGGCAGAAACGCGCGCAGGTCGTCTGCCTTGTGGCGGAGTAGCTTGCGCTCGTCAAGCAGGTAATGCCGGCGCGCGTTGCTAAAAATCGTTTTCAACTCCTGCTCCTGGAAGAATGGAAACAGGTCCGGCGACCGAACAGGTCCCAATTTAAAGCAGCCGGAATAAGAGGTCCCAACTCTTCCGTAAAACCAAAGAAGCGCCACTTTTTTCAACAAGTGGCGCTTCATAGGTCTTGCTTTATTCTTCAAGTCATGCCGGCGTTTTACCGCTGCCTGCTTGCCGTAAGTGCAAAAGTCTGTGCTCTACCTCCGGGCTACCGGGGGCCGGTCCGCCGCCGGGCACACCGGGCGGCAGGGGCCGCCCAAACGCCAGCCCCCAGCGCCGGGCCTGCACCACTTGCCCGGCCACGTGATTGCCGCGGGCCAGATAGCGCACCAGGGCATACAGCCGCGGGCAGCTACCGGACCCCAGCGCTTCCAGCTCGACCAGGGCCCAGACGGCCAGCTCCGCGGCGTACAGGTACTGCTGCGCCAGGTAAAGGGTCGGCGGCGCATAGAGCGGCGGGTCCAGCACGGGCAGCTCCGGCGAGTCACTCAGGTAGTGAGCCAGTTCTTTCAGAGTTTGGTCAGTGAACCAGACCTGGTCGTTCGCCACCTGGAGGTCGGGTTGAAACAGGACCAGGGCGTCAGCCCAAATGTGGTCGGCAAGCGCGGGAAAGTGAAAGCGCAGCCGATGCCGCAGGTAAGCCAGTGCCTGCACCCGCTGCTGGGACGTGGCCTAGGCGTAGGCAATGGACCTAGTGTTTGCTGCTTCAATATGAGAGAAGGGGAGGGTATTCATAAAAATTACGTGTTAGAATAGAAGGGACGCGTCGGGGCTACCCGCTGGCCAACCAGCGGGGAAAAGCATCTCAATCGGGTGGAGGGGTCCCTAGGGAAGGGGAGCAGGCGTCGGAGGTGTCAGCCGGCCTTCCAGCCATTCATCTTCCAGGCAGGCCTGCCGGACCTGCCGGGCCTCGGCCGCGCAGGCTTGCCGACGGTCACGCAGGGCTTCGCGCAGCACGTCTACCAAGGGCGCGCCGGTCAGGCGCTCGATGGCGATGGTCAGGTGCTGCGTGTGGGTGTACAGGGTGACGGCGGTGAGACCCGCCAGTTCGAGCTTAGCCAGCTGGCGCTGCTGACGCCTGGCCAGTTTACCAGCGCGGCGTAGCTGCTTGAGGTCGCGACGGTGGCTCATCGTGCTGGGCGGCTAAGCAGGGAGACAAAAGTCAGCGCGTCGGCGGGCTGGAAACGGGCGGCGGCCAGGTGGTCAAACGTGCCGGCCCAGCGGTCGGCCCGGTCGGGGAAGAAGGTCCCGGGTATCCAGGTCGGTGTGGGCCGACGCGGGCGGGAGCGGTGACCGCGGAAGCTACCGGAACGCAACTGACGCAATGTGATGCCCGTGGCGAGGTCGCGGCGCTGGCGGGCAGCTTCGGCTTGGCGTCGGGCGATTTCGGCTAGGACGTTCGCACCCCAGCGGGTGAGACGGGCGATATCCTCGCTTTCGTGAACGAAGTGGTTGGCCCTTAGCTGTTCCGCTTCACTGAAAAGGGGGTTGCCGATGAGGGGCAAGAGGACGTGCTGGCGTAGCTCGCCCAAGGAGACGGAAGGTTCGGCAATGGCCATAACCTGTCCCTTTACATGATTTTTCATGTAATTTTGGAGTGTGAAGGGTTTGCAATAACCCAGCTAATAGTACCTGCTGTAAACAGGTGCTATAATTGGAGGTCACCCCTTGCCGGGGGTGGCCTCTTTTGCTTACTACAAGCTGGGTACTCCGCTCGGAGTGTTGCAAATATACAAACAACATACAGAAAAACGTCTGTCGTCTGTATGTTTTATATTTGTCGAATGGAGAAGAAAGTGAAGCCGCCTTATCAGGTTCGGATGTCAGACGAGCTTTACGCGACTGCCATGGCTAAGGCAAAGTCATTGGGCTTATCCTTTGCAGCTTACGTGCGTTACCTGATTTCTCAGGACAATAATAAGAAGTGACCATTTTTTAAGATTTCAAGCCTTCTACATACAAGCCTTCTACATAGTTGAGTGAGCCAGTCGTTATATAAAAACGAGAATAATCTCATTACCTGACGACTGTGAGATGAAAGAAGGACGCCTCAGCAAGGCACAAATCGCAGCGATTTTATAGAAGCAAGTCAGCGAGTAGGATTATACATGCGCATGGCTTGGACAAAGCCACGCTCTACGTGTGATGTCTGTGTGAGCATGAACGAGTCGACCTAGCTCAGATGGCTTGACCGACGTTGATTTTTCTAATGACTACACCTTTTCCATACCCCTGGGAGCGGCGCTGGCTGCCCATTTCATCTGCATCCAATCCGTTTGAGCCTCCTTATCAATTTGATAGCAATGGCTACATTGTGAGTCATCGCACCGGAGCAGATTTTCGCACCCGAGAACTGATAGGAGTCAAACTGGATGACCTAACTGACAAGCAGATTTGCGTAGTGCTCCTTGGCGAGCCCGGCATGGGCAAATCGCAGGAGTGGGCCGCGCAACAAAAACGGTTAGAGGACGACCCGCACCATGCCTTTTTTAATTTGGGTGCTTTCAGTTCAGAAGACCGATTAGAGCGAAAGATTCAATCGGACCCAAAAGTGCTTGCCTGCCAGACCGAAGATGCAGTGTTCACGCTGTGGCTTGATAGCTTGGATGAGGGGCTGCTACATATCAATACACTCCAAGAGTCCCTACTTGACATCTTGCGGGGCCTGAAGCTGCGGCAACTACGGCTGCGCATAACCTGCCGCAATGCTGTGTGGCAGCCATCGTTTGCGGGTGCTCTGGAACAATTGCTGGCTCCGGCAGGAGTAAAGCCAAGCGAGGTGCTAACTATGCTGCTATTGAGTCCATTGAGCCAGTACCAAGTGAGTCAAGCAGCCGAGCAAGAGGGGTTTGGGGTGAACTCGTTTCTTCAAGCCGTGGCGGCGGCCGATGCGCAGCCATTAGCAGGACGGCCCGTTACGCTCGGGCTGCTCATTCAACTGTATAGACATCACCAACCTCATTTTGGGGACACTGGGCCTACTAGCCGTAACGAATTATACGAACAGGGATGCCTAGTGCTCTGCGAAAGGCCTGACCACAGGCGTGCGGATAGGCACCGTTCTAACCCAAAGCCGAGGTTGCTACTGGCTGGTTACTTGGCTATGGTAATGGTTTTGACTAATCGGCGTTTGGTATACACTGAACTGGTCGGAGGCAGCCTATTGGCACATGAATTAGACCCATATGCTTTAGGTGGAGGAAGCACTGTTGCCTGGCAAGGAGTGCAAGCATCTATCGACCCCGCTAGTTTGCGAGACTTATTCAAAAATACAGGTTTGTTTACCGACCTAGGTGCGGGGCGCATGGTGTGGGCTCACCAGTCATATGCGGAATTTCTAGCAGCGTGGTATCTCAATCTAACCGGCATGACCGCAGCCAGCCTCCGCCCACTATTTCGCTCTGCGGCCGACAGCCAGGGTGGTATCGTCCCGGCCTTGTTAGAAACTGCCGCCTGGCTGGCAGATTTGCAACCCGCTTTCTGGCACGAAATCTTGGCCATTGACCCGGTAGCGCTGCTACAGTCGGACTTGCGTCGGTTAACGGAAACGAAGCGGGGCTTACTGGTTGAGCGGTTGATTCGCTGGTTTGGTAGCCTAGCGCGCCCCCCCTATCAAAGCAGTGGGTTTATGCAGTACCTGAGCCACCCGGGACTAGCAGACCAGCTACTACCCTTACTGAGCGATACGACTGCTTTTAACGCAGTCGAACGATTTGCGAGTGATTTGGCAGTAGCCTGCAATGTATCGGCACTGCTCCCATTATTGGTAGACCAAGCCTTCGAGGTATCGTTGCCTTACTACGTACGTCGGCGGGCGCTCCACATCCTGCGAGGTATCGCCGATGATGATTCTCGTCAAAAGCTGCGTCCCCTACTGACAGCTTTGCCGGAGGAAGATGAGGATGACCAGTTTCGGTATGAACTGCTGCATATCCTGTGGCCGACCCATTTAGCTGTCAACGAGCTATTACCCATTATAGTCGGTCGTAGGAAAACGAGAATGATGGGGGATGGATTTAGTAACTATTTCATCGATTTTGGGGAAGGCAAATTTAATCCTGCACCTTCCGCACTGTTGGCTAGCATGCAGTGGCTGACGACACATATTAAGCACCTAGACCAAGTCGGGGAACTTGAAGAGTTATGGGGTAAAGCAGGGACATCTTTTTGGAAAGAAGTATGGAATGTGATGGACGACAAAACTATCGCACAAGCGTATGCCGACCTTTTTGTAGCTGCCGTGCGTAGGTACAAGCAGCCCTCCGCTGCCGGAACCCAGACGCAGAGACTCCTCATTTTCAGCTTGTTATTAGCACGGCATGACCGGCCCGACGCATGGCGCACGCTATACCATCTGGAGCAGGGCGAATCGTTGATAAGAGATGCAGACTGGGAAGCCTTAGAGCCCCTGTTGCATGGCCGGCTGTCGGCCACGGCAAGAGCTTGGCTCACAGATGTACTAACGCGGCTGCTGATGCATCAGGTGACAGAAAATTCGGTGCCAACGGATTTTACCCCCCGCTTTACGAAGCTGTATGGAGTTATGAAAAAGTATCGCTCAGCCCGGATGACGTTTCGGGCATGGTGCGGCCCCGCAAAGGTGAAAGATAAATCCCGGCTGGAAAACCGAAAGTGGCAATTGGAGGACCGCGTAAGGGAAAAGAAGAAACTGCGCACTGCGCAACAGCGTCGGCGTTCTACCTTACGGTTCTTGCGCAAAAGGTACTGCCGCATTGCAGAGCTGCTGGATAATGCGACGACTGGAACATTGCGTCATTGGGAGATTCTGCTGCACTACGTAGGGGAAGAAGTGGTGAAAGACGGTACCTCTGAGCCTCACGACGTAACTCGGTCACAGGGGTGGAGTAAACGGCTCACGGAAGAGCAGAAAACGCAACTAGTGGATTGGGCTTGCGCAATTGTTGCGCAGTATGCCGACCTACCCGCCGAGTGGTGCAGCTTAGATAATGTTCAGTACTATGATGCCCAGCGAGTACACCGCGCCTACATTGTGTGCTGGCGGCAGCGGCCAGCGTTTTTAGAAGCCCAGTCAGTCTCTTTTTGGCAGCAATGGGTAGCCTTTTTACTCAAGTTTGGGGGCAACAGCGCGGAGGATACAAAATTTGATTCGCTTCAGCCAGCGGCGGCCATTGTGCCAGCGGCTGTAGACGAGGCTATTTTGCGGGTAGTATCGGCAAACAACGCTCAGGGTAGTTCGGGATGGTATGATTTCGACGAGATGTTTCGGGCACTGCCGGGAAATGATTTTTCAGGTCTCCTGCTTCAAGAAATTAAGAAGGGGACGTGGCGGGAGGACTTTGCAGCTAAACTCCTAGTAAATATGCTGGAAGTAGGCTACCAGCCCGCTTGGGAGTATGTGGGTACGCTGATTCCAGTGAGTATTGTAGCCAGTACACCGGAGAATACCTTACGGTCGGTATTGATTGTCGCAACGTACTGCTGGCTGTTGTTTAACCGGAAATCATCGGCCGAATGGTGGTATTGGCTTGAGCGGCTGATGGTTCAGCCAACGCTGGCTGCACAAGTGCTCGGCGATTCTATTAGCCACTTGTCACCTGGGGAGTTACGTCAGCTTGGAAAGCTAACGGAGCAGCAACTTGGCGAGTTGATGCGCTGGCTGTCAAACACTTTTTCACTGACGCCTGCGGATGTAGATGACTGGCAAGAAAATACTCCCAATGGTCGTATTGCCTCATTGCGCTCTGCGGCAGCATCCGAACTTGCCACTCGTGGCACGCTAGGAGCGTGGGATAAGCTGCAGGCCTTTTCGGATTCACTAAAGAATCCGTTCTGGCTACAAGTGCGGGTCGACCAAGTACGAGAAAATCTGCGTCGTAATTCCTGGGAGCCCTTGGACCCAATTGCGCTTATTCAGCTCAGTCAACGAACTGACCGGCGCTGGGTGCGGTCGGCTGATGACCTAATGGGACTGATTCAGGAATCGTTGACGCGTTTTCAAACAGATTTGCAAGGTGCGCTAAATGCGGCCGAACAATTGTGGATGCCCGAAAAAAGCGCGAAGAATGCCACGATTGGACAGCGCATTCACGACGAGAACTATTTGTCCAACGTTATCCGGCGGCACCTGACCCAAGACCTCAAGAGAGGCGATATTCTTATCAAGCGGGAAGTAGAAATCCTGCCTTCTGCTGGCAAAGGCACGGGGCAGCGCGTAGATATTTATGTTGAGGCATTCACGCCTGGAGCCGACAGGACCAAAATTGACGTGGTGACGGTGGTGATAGAAGTGAAGCTGAGCAAGAACGAAGAAGTTGAAACAGCTATCAACAACCAACTACTTGGTTATCTGAAAAACCAAACCTATAAGCACGGTATCTTCCTAGTCGGTTGGCATTATGGCCAGTACTATAAAAAGCCTTCAAAGAAAAAGGACATAGAAGAGCTACAGCAGCTACTAAACCAGCAGGCTGCCGCTGCCGTCACTGCAGGTTGCGTTATTTGGGCAAAAGTGCTTGACCTAAGGCTGCCGTCCGATACTAGTTGGTCAATTTAATGGCTTAATCTTTTAAACTTTTAGAGAGGCTTCTTTTTGCCTCATAGGTTTTTGAAAGCTAGCTAAGAACAATTACCCGATGTATTAGCACAGGAGTACCTGTTCATTGTGATTACTTCAGTTCTACCGAAAGGACCGCATCTCTTTGATTATGCTGTCCATTTTCGCAACTACTTGTCCTAATTCAACTTCCGACTTATTAAAAAGGCCCCGTTGAAGCATCGGCCATGACGTACCAGCAGCAGTTATTTCCTGCCTTATTTCTTCGATAGCTGGATTAGGTCGATTCCAACGCGAGCGTTGCATAAACCGGCCGTACCGAAAATCCCCAGCAGAGCTATCGTTGGCCCGTATCATTTCGTTGTAAAAAGCGAGCGAGACGAGGTACTCGAAACGGTCAAACAACTCATCATAAGCGAAATCATCCGGTAGTATCTCCCGGAAGGTAGGGCGAAGCACCTGATGCAGGTGATAGTGGATAAGAAATGGCTTCTCCTGCTCGTACAGCCCTGTTAAGTAGTGTGCTTCAATTGGTTCGTACAAGCGGCTATGTGGCTTTTCTATCTCATGGTGTGCGCCTTTCCGTAGCTTCACGTCTAGCAGCAAAGCCAGTAGCAGAGAGTCGTCATTCGCAGCGGTAGCGCCAAGCCCAACTGCATAAAAAGCTAATAGTAAGGGATAATCGCGCAGATTCATCCACGCTCCGTAGCTTCCGGTGTTTTCTACTTTGAGCTTGCTGAGTCGCGTTACTGATTGCAGCCACACAGTCTGGTGAGCAGTGCCAGCCCAATAGGAGCCGGTGACAAGCAGCTGAATGACCCGTTCGCATAGCTTGTCTAAGCTTCTAACTGTCTGCGCAATCAATTCTAAGGTAGGGGATGCTGCCGGCGTAAGGGTACCGGCCTGCTCCCACACGTGTTCTACCTCGGCAGTTACTAGCTCGTGCAGGCGGATACGAGAGGCATCCACCAGCAGATAGCGCTTGAGTGTGGCTACCGCCACGGCCGTCGTTGCGGGGTGTGATTGGGCTAGGTCTTCCAGTGCCGCGACTTTTTCAGCCAGTGACTGGAAAAAGCTGTCCGCGCCCGTCGGAATCGAAATAAGCTGTGCGGCTCGCTGTTTGGCTAGCACCTGTGCTGGCGCGGCCAGGCCGCCCATGACCGCCCAATAGGTTGTAAACCGACGGGTAGGGCAGCGGAGCAGTGCTTCCCGCAAGGCAGTGTCCCACACTCCCGACCAGCCGCAGATAAGTAGCCCGTACTCGTCAAATACGCGGTCGAGCAATTGGTTCAGCGCTGGTTCGTAGGTGGCCAGCTCGTGCGGGGTGTTACGCAAACGAGTATCCAGGTAGTGGCCATGCAACTTGATAATCGTTACTTGCTCGTGCTGTAAGGGCATCATGCCCGCCAGTGCCGACGCATCACTTACCACAGCAGGCTGCACGCCTTGCGCCTCCAGGGCCTGTTCTAAAAGCGAATCGAAGTTGGTGGTTAGAATGACTTTGATGTAGCCCTTCGCTACCAACTCTGCAATAGCGTGGTGCGCCTTAGTCGGTACTTTCAAGCCCAGTTCCCGCTCTTCTTCCGTTGGCACGAAGTAGCTACGCAGTAACCGCTGCCGCTCGGCAGGGGTAGGGGCAAATCGCTCCACTAGCTTTGCATAGTCAGGCTCCTCGCCGTAGTTCGCCTGATACCAGGCAGCTGGGTCGGGCCCCGCGCTCTGGCCCGCAACTGCGGCCGCTTTCTGCACCAAATCCAGCGTAATACCCCAACCTGTCGGAATACCCGCCGCCGAAGAAATACCCGAGCCCAGCAGCAGGGCCGTAGCCCCTTTTGTATTGGTCAGCGTGATGGCTAGGCTTAATGTAGCGTCCATAGTGGTTGGTAGCTCCCTATTTGGTAATGACTCTTTTTATTTCCCCTTTGTTGAAAGCAGCCTCAATATTGGCGACGAAAAACTTGGTAAAAAGATAGGTTACGCCATCCTGCTCCTTGAAAAAGAGGATGTTTTGTCGCTGAGATGCGAGCCGGCTGTCGGCAGGCTTAATAGGTTCATTGAAGCCATTTAGCAGCTGTACGTACATAAATTGGCCATTGGTGCCGGTTCCCTCGGTCAACATAACAGCGTCCCCTACGTTGAGCGTATCGCCTTTCTGGCTGACGTATGGCAGCAGAATCTTCTTTTCCCGACTGATGCTTTTGCCTTGGCCAAACGCGGCGATGCTACAGATGGTAAGCGCCGCAGTAAGTAGGTATCTTTTCATTTATTGGAGGGTTACCGGCTAGGGGATAAGTTAGCGTGCTTATCTAGATGCGCTACCACTGGACCCCAAAGATGAGGCTTCTAGTGGAACTCAACGGCGGCCCAGGCCACATCAATTTCTGAATATTCCTCAACGCTGAGAAAACCGCCGGTCAATAGCTCGGCCTTTAGCAGCGCGCAACGCTTCATAAGTGGGAGTAATTCGCGCCAGATAATCCGTAGCGGCAGCGACTTCTTCAGCCAGTCCTGCCTCTGCCCGGCGCTGGGCGGTGTCGATAAGCTCGGCTTCGCGCTCACGCGCTGCCACTCGGTCTGCATGACCTGCTCGACGCTGCTGAGTTGCAGTTTCCGCTGCTGCAAAGCTCGCTTCTTCTCGCTCAGCGTCTGTTTCCTGCTCGTCAAAGCTTGCTTCCTCTCGCTCAGCATCTGTCTCCTGCTCGTCAAGACTTCTTGACTGGGTACGTCGCCACTGGGTATCGGATGGCTCGTAAACCACCTCGTTAATTCGTCGTTGCAGCGCATCTCCCGCACGGCTGCTGCGGCTTTCCAGGTAGCTACTAAGGCGGGCAAGTCGGTCCTGCGTTGCATGTTCTGTTGCTGTAGCTGTATCAACGTAAGCGGTGCTTGCAGCTGCTTCTCGCTCAAGCTTTTCTTTAGCGTGTTGAAAGCGTTGGTCAAGGTCAGCTTTTTCGCCGTCAAGTTGAGTTCGTAGCTGCTCTCGGCTTGCTGCAACAGCGTGTTCTGTTCCGCGATACGTCGCTCGGCGTTCTGCCACTCGCTGTCGTAACCCAGGGGCAGCTCGCTCGCAAGCTGCTCGGACGTCAGGTTCAGCAGCCGCGATTGCTCGGCCAAGGCTCGCTTGCTCACTTTCAAAGACTCGCGCAACGTCTGCTTTTTCAGCTCCCAGCGCTGCTTTTTGGCGGCTAATTTCTGCTTCCTCCTCTGCAAATTCTGCAAGTAGGTCTGCCTCAGCGCGGGCAAGAGCTGCTGCATCTTCGCGGGCCTCTCCGTGCTCCGCTTCGTCAAGCTCGTCGCGCGCTGTTGCAAGTCGCTGATGGAGTGATCCCACTGCAGCTCCGCCCATAAATTTTCTAAGGTTTCTAACTGCTTCCCTAATTTCGTGGAGCTGGCAATCAAGGGATTCTGGCTCGTCCTCCAATGCTTCTTCCGTATCGTCTCCACCAGATGGCGCAGGGCCGGCGGCATCACATCCAACGGGGTCAGTAGTTTCTCGCTCATGGTTATACAGCCATTTGGTATTGGCATGGGAGGCCAGTAATTTTTCTATTTCCTTGGCCGATAGGAAGTAGGGAATTGTAATTTCAATGGTGTCAACCTGCGCCCGCCGCAGGCCGACGAGCTTCTTATAATCTACTTCGTGGGTGACGTGGATTTCAATGAGGAGCAGCATCTTGTCGTCCGCATCGGTGAAGATTACGTCTGGCCGGCACACGAAATCCTGCTGGCCCTTCATCGGTACAAACTTTTCCTTCTGCCGCTGAAAGTCCAGTCCGCACTCGGCGTTTTCATACACTGTGCGCTCGTTGTACACGTGCACGGCCTCCACCGTGCGGGCCTCGCGTAGCGTGGGCACCGGCCCCAGGTAGTCTTCGGCGCGGCGCGCCATCACGGGTGGCACCCGCACCCACCGCTGCTGCTGCAAAATGGCTTTGGCCTGCCGGTGGGCATAGGTTTCGTCTTGGTAGTCGCAGTGCTCACCTGGGGCCCACACCTGCACTTTGTGGCGAAAGTGCCGCGTCTGGTTGATGTCGCCGTAGCACAGCACCACAGGCTTGCCGCACCCCCGACAGGTGTAGTCTTTGTAGAGCTTATCGGCCTTGTCGGCCGGCACCACGTTGAGCTGCGCATCGTGGGCAAAAGCGAACTTAATACGCGCAGCTATTGAGTAGAAAACGAGCCATAAATTAACAACTTTGCAGGAAAAGGAACTTTTATCTCAATTGCAATTTCACGGCCAAACTCCGGCAATTCCTTGCCAAAAGCAGTAAGTTCGGAGTCTGATTCTCGTCCCGGTTTTACCGGCCTGCCCATTACCTGTGAATTATTCTGACTTCGAAGCCCGCTGGCTGCGCTCCGGCGGCGCCGAGCACGCCAACTACGGCCTTTTCCTGCAAGACCTCTGCGACCTGCTGGACGTGCCCCGGCCCGACCCTACCACCGACGACCCCACCCAGGATGCCTACGTGTTCGAGCGCGGCGTAACGTTCGACGACGGGGCCAGCAAGCGCAGCACCGGCCGCATTGACCTCTATAAGCGCGGCTGCTTCGTGCTCGAAACCAAGCAGGGCACCGATACCCCTGACCAGCAAGCCAAAGCCGCCAAGGCCGAACTGGGCCAGGCCGAGGGCAAGCGCCGCAAGGGCCACGCCGTGCGCGGCACCGCCAAATGGGGCCAGATGGTGGAAGCCGCCCGCGAGCAGGCCCTACGTTACGTGCGCGCCCTGCCCGCCAGCGAGCCACGCCCCCCTTTCGTGGTGGTAGTCGATGTAGGCTTCTCGATTGACCTGTACAGCAACTTTGCTGGCGTGGGCGATAGCTACGTGCCCTTCCCGGACTCGGGCAATTTTCGGGTGCTGCTGCCGGCCCTGGTCGACCCTGAGGTGCGGGCGCGCCTCAAGCTGCTCTTCACCGACCCGCAGCAGCTCGACCCCGCCCGGCTGGCGGCCCAGGTCACGCGCCGGCTGGCGGGGCACCTGGCCGGCCTTAGCAGCCAGCTTGAAAAAGCAGGCCACGCCCCCGACGTGGTGGCCCAGTTTCTGATGCGCTGCCTCTTCACCATGTTTGCCGAGGACGTGGAGCTGATACCCAAAAAGTCGTTTTCCAAGCTGCTGGCCGAGTATGCCGACACCGCCGAGGCCCGCGCCTACCTGCCCGAAGCCCTGGCCAGCCTGTGGGCCACGATGGACAAGGGTGGCTTCTCGCCGGCGCTACGCACCAAAGTGCGTCACTTCAATGGCAAGCTCTTTCACGACGCCACCGCCCTGTCGCTGAACGCCGACCAAGTGGCCCTGCTTCAGCAGGCCGCCGCGGCCGACTGGACGCTGGTAGAGCCCGCCATCTTTGGTACCCTGCTCGAACGTGCCCTCGACCCGGCCGAGCGCCACAGCCTGGGCGCGCACTATACTCCGCGCCGCTACGTGGAGCGCTTGGTGCTGCCCGTCGTGATTGAGCCGCTGCGCCAGGAGTGGGCCGCCGCCCAAGCCGCCAGCACCCAGCTCCTCGAAGAAGGCAAAGGCAAAAAAGCCGTGGAGGATGCCCGCGCCGAGTTGCTGCGCTTCCTGCACCGGCTCACGTCGGTACGGATTCTGGACCCGGCCTGCGGCTCGGGCAACTTCCTGTACGTTACGTTGGAACATCTCAAGCGCCTCGAAGGTGAAGTGCTTACCTCCCTGGGACAGCTTGGGCAGTCGGGCCGCTTGGAGCTGGGCGACGGCACCACGGTGGGCCCCCGCCAGTTGCTGGGCTTGGAGCTGAACCCGCGCGCCGCCGCCATCGCTGACGTGGTGCTGCGCATCGGCTACTTACAGTGGCACCTACGCACCTACGGCCTCACCCAGCTGCGCGAGCCGCTGCTGGATGACTACCAGAATATTCAGCAGCAGGATGCGGTACTGAGCTATGATGGGCCGGACTTCGCCAACGCCCGCCCGGCCGTGTGGCCGGAAGCAGATTTCATTGTAGGCAATCCGCCGTTCATCGGCAAAGGTCGCATTCGGGAAGCACTGGGCGATGCTTATGTAAATGCTTTGCGCAAAGCCCACCCTCATATTCCGGATAGTGTCGACCTAGTGCTGTACTGGTGGGACAAAGCTGCGCAGGCAGTGCGGACTGGAGCTACGCAACGTTTTGGCTTTATCACCACCAATTCGATTACTCAGACATTCAACCGGCGAGTAATTCAGGCTCATTTGGAAGCACAGGATGCCCCGGCAGAAGTCGTATTTGCCATTCCTGACCATCCGTGGACCGATAACTCTAACGGTGCGGCCGTGCGGGTAGCTTTCACCGCCGCCGAGAAGGCGAAAGGGGAGGAAGGAACCCTTGTGGTGGTTATCAGCGAAAGTAACGCTACCACCGATGAGGAAGCTATTTCAGTTGAAATGACCGAGCGCCGGGGGCGTATCAATGCAGACCTGACTATTGGGGCCGATGTGACGCAGGTGCAGTTGTTGCAAGCTAACGAAGGTCTTAGCAGCTTCGGTCTTATGCTGGCTGGGTCTGGTTTTATCGTAACACCTGCCGAAGCGCAGGTTTTGGGGTTGGGCACGATTCCGGGAATTGAGCAACACATTCGGCCTTATCGGAACGGCAAAGACTTGGCAGCGACACCTCGCGGGGTGATGGTGATTGACTTATTTGGCCTAAGTGAAGCGGAGGTAATAGGTAAATTCCCAGCGCTCTATCAGCAGGTTTTTACCCGTGTAAAGCCTGAGCGCGATACTAACCGCGATAAAGCCTTGCGAGAAAGGTGGTGGTTGCATGGCCGCTCTCGCCAAGAGTTGCGCAAAGCATTGGTAGGTCTTTCTCGTTACATTGGAACACCAGAAACGGCAAAGCATCGAATTTTTCAATTCTTAAATTCTACCACAGCTGCTGACCACATGATTGTGGCACTGGCGTTAGATGATGCATTTCATCTAGGCGTTTTGTCTAGTAAGATTCATACGCTGTGGGCTTTCACGGCAGGGGGTAGAATGGGAGTGGGAAATGATTCGCGCTACAATAGCTCACGCTGTTTTCAGCCCTTCCCATTCCCCGCCGCCACCGAAGCCCAGCAAGCCCGCATCCGCGAGCTTGCCGAAGCCCTCGACGCGCACCGCAAGCGCCAGCAGGCCCAGCACCCCATCCTCACGCTCACCGACCTCTACAACGTGGTGGAAAAGCTGCGTGCTGGCCAGCCCCTCACGGCCAAGGAGCAAATTACCCACGAGCACGGCCTGGCCGCCGTGGTGCTCAGCCTGCACCAGCAGCTCGACGCGGCCGTGGCCGAGGCCTACGGCTGGTCCGCCGACCTGCCCGAGGCCGATATTCTTACCCGCCTAGTGCAGCTCAACCACGCCCGCCAGCAGGAAGAAGCCGCCGGCACCATCCGCTACCTGCGCCCCGCCTACCAAGCCCCCGACGAGCAGCAGGCTACCCTCACGCTACCGGCCGCCGCGGTCACGCCCACCGCGACCATTGAAACCAGCCCGCAGCCCTGGCCCGCAGGCCTGGCCCAGCAGATGCAGGCCGTGCGCGGCCTCGTGCAACAGGCCGGGCAGCCTCTGAGCAGCGCCCAGGTCGCGGCCCGCTTCCGGGGCAGTAGCGCCAAAAAGGTGCAGCCTCTGCTCGATACACTGGCCCTGATGGCGCTGGTACGCTTCGTGGAAGAAGAGAATAAATACGCCGCTTAATTGCTGCTGCAATCCCAATCACTATGGCCGACAACACTGCCGATTCCATCATCACCGCGACTGAAAAGTACGTGGTACCGCTCTGCCTTATTTTGGCGCTTACCACGGGCATCCTATTGTTCTGGCCCGCCGGCGCTACATTGTTTCAGCTCACCCGCCTACCAACCTGGATAACTGATTTCCAGGGCCTGATTTTCATCTTTAGCGTAATCATAATGGTGCTGCTGCTAGGCCGGGCCATCGGCCGCAGCATAGCGCGCCGCCGCTTTCAAGCTGATTATCGCCAGGCTATTGTGAAAAACCTATGGGCGCTCAGCGGGCAGGAACAGGCCATTTTGCGCGAGTTTTTTCTCTTCGATTCCGACGTACAAGACCTGCCCATGCAGGACCCCGCCGTTCTTTCGCTCCGCAACAAACGCATCCTGTCGGTGGCCGCCACATCGGGGCTGCTGAAAGGCCGCAATATGGAATTCCCGTTTCAGCTACCGCCACGGGTAAAGGAACTGGTCGAGCCCGAGATGATTGCGCTACCCGAAGCCCAGCAGCTTTACAACCGCGATAAAACCAAGTTTGAGGCATCCCGGCCCCACTTCCGGCAGCAGAACTCCTATTGGTAGAATCAGCACCAATGGCCGAAAACCTCTTTCTAACCACTAAAATACTGCTCCGCGGTAGTTGTAACGATGGCCTTCTGGGACGAGCCGATAGTAGACGAAAATGCGAAAAAAAGCGAGGAATCGGTCAATGCCGTGAAGTCCTTGTTAACGCGCCGCCGCGGCTTCATCAGCCGGGTCGAGGAACCCGATTACGGAGTCGACCTCAACGTGGAGTTGATGCACCAGAGTGGAGCCGCGTCGCAGATGTTTCCCGTCCAGATTAAGAGCACGGCGAAAGTCGTACTAGTTGAACGCAACGGAAAATCCTTTGCGCCACTTGTCTTCAAAACTTCCCGGCTGGGCTATTTGTGCCGGCGCGCCCCCGTTAGCGGCATCATTGTGCTGTACGATGATGCTACCGCCACCTGCTACTTCGACTATGTAGAGGATATCGTGGCTCGGCTAAACGCGCAGCACGGCGAGCGGGACTGGTGGCCCCAGGAAACCGTAACCATCCAGTTACTTGCGCAGCCCCTCGACGCGGTCGCGCTACTAACGCTGCACCAAAAGTTTACGCAAGCCCATCATCGGCATCAACTGCTGCTGCTCAACTACGGTGGCCGCTACGACCTGACGGCTGTGGTTCCCACGGCATCGGGCAAGCCGCCCTTTGATATCACAGACCCACAGCAGATGGCGGACCTGCTGGAAGAGTTTAGTGGCTTGCTGCACAATCAGCAGGAATTCCCCCTGCTTCTGGACCTATTTGGGCGGCTACCCGCCCCACGGATAAGTGCCTCCAAAACCTTGCTGTTTTTTGCAGCTCTAACATATATTCAGGCCGGCAATGTTATTGAGGGTGAATATTTTCTGAATAAATGTTTTCGTCGACGCGAGGAGTTCGACGCGGCTTCACTGGAACTATTGGAGTTTGCTCATATCCGGGCCGATTTTATAAAAGGAGAGAATTCTCCCAGCACGTACCTCGACAAGCTAACCGCCCTTCAAGCCAGCACCCATTCCCCCCTGAATAAGCTGACATTTGAGATAAATAGCATCCACATCAGGCTTGTGGAGGATTTTGATGGTAGCGCAATTCCCGACGCGGCCGTGATTACCGACTTGTTTCCCGCTATCGAGGCGGCCCCGATTGCGGAAAAAGACAAGCAGCTGCTCAAGCTTTTCAACAGCGAAAACCTGCACACCTATGGGTGCGAACAGCTGCTGAAGCTTGCCAGCCAAATTAAAGTTGGTGACAAATTCGGTATTCCGGTCACGCCATTTACTCGCTTTGAGCGAGCCCAAGCCATCAATGCACTGGTCACGCAGGCCATCAAAGCAGTAGAGTCGGTGGCTGCATATGCCAAGGCAGAAAGCGACCAATTGCTTAATGCCCATGCGCTGCTCTACAGTAGCCGTTTTTTCTTCGCGTTGCACTACTGCCTCATGATGGGTCACTTCGACAAGCCGATTGTGCTTACAGATGTGCTACACACGCAGTACAATCGAAAGTATAATGCCAGCGGGGAAGCTCATTCACTTTTTCGGAGCCTGGGCCTGTTCAAGGAGGCGCACCACGCACTCAGCACGGCTTACGAGCTACAAGCGCTTTTCCAACTTCGCTATAATAACCAACTAAGCCCTCAGCCCGCAGATGAGCTATTGCAAGCCCTGCGCGCCCTTGAAAAAGAGAATGGCTTCCCGTCATTTGAGTCGGCAGTAAAGCCAGCGCACGAAGGGATGAGTGGCCTGCTGGTCCGCCCACCCATCAAGCTGCTGGATGTCCCGGACGGTCAAATACAAGCTGTTGCTAAAAGGTATCTTGAGCTGGTTGATTTACCACCTGACCGGCTGCCATTTCTGGTGGCCGATATTCAGGCGTTTCAACTGTTCGCTCGTGAGTGTGAAAACGAAGAAGTGGAAATGATAGCGGAAGATGGCCACCTGCGCAACAGTGGAACCGCCTATGCACAACCAGTCGCTTACCGACTGCACCACAAAGGCACGGGCTTTCAAACCCCGCTTAGTGATGACGTGCATCAATTGCTGTCAGCGTTCGAATACTTGATTAAAAATTCATAATGTCATGAGCGACCTCACTATGTACTCTGTGCGGCCTAGCTAGACCACCTCACAGTAGCTTGGGAATGATATTTAAAGCATGAGCAGCGAATTGCGTCGGGGAGGGCGCCGGCAAAGCGCAATGCTCCGACGCGGAAGGCACCGTAACGGCGGCGTTTGGTGGGTTGCAGGCTGTCTTTCATGATATGCGACAGACAAGACCTTATTCTGTCCACATTTACCCGACCACCTCAGTTAAGGCCACGTAGGCTGCATGAGTAAGTGTGATATTTTTGTTAGTGGTAAATTATTTTCGATTTTGGTAAATTTATCATATCTTTGTCACGTTAGCTATTGAGCAGCCAACAACTATGATAATGAGATATGGGATAAAGTAAAAAAATAACAAACAGATTATGAATGTTTTAAGTAAAGAAAAAATTAGAAGACATGCTGTTGAACACCTAGACGTAGCGACTGCCATTCTAGAGCTCTACGACGATATGAAGGCCGCCAACTGGGCCAACGCTGCTGAGGTGAAAGCCTTTGACCCGAGCGCGACCCATGTCGGGAACAACCGCTGGGTTTTTAACTTGCTGCGCAACCGCTACCGGATGGTGGTTAAGATTAACTACTCCCAATTGCCGGCCTTCACCGGCCAGATTTTTGTGCGCTTTATTGGGACCCACGCGGAGTATGACCGCATCACCGATATAGCGAATCTATGAGCCAGGGGGTTATCCACTAGCTACTTGTACATGATAAATGACCGTAACCATGACTATCCAAAATGATGCAGCGTACCAGGCAGGCATGAGCCGCCTGGAAGCCCTCGACAGCAACAACCCCGCTAACCTGGCGGAAATGGAGACGCTGGGCAATGCCCTCGAAGCCTACGAAGACAGCCACGGTCACGCGCCTGTCCGGCCGGATTCGCTCGTTTTTCGCATTGAGCGCTATATGTTCGAGCATCGCCTGAAGAAGCAGGAGCTAGCACAGCTACTCGGTATCACGAACAGCCGCCTAAGTGAAGTGCTCAATGGCAAGCGGGCAGTGAACATGGACCTCGGCCGGCGCCTGTACACCAAACTGCACATTCCCGCTGAGTTTGTGCTGATGCACCCCTAGCACGTCTGTTAATTAACCAGAAGCCCCGCTGTATAGCGGGGTTTCTGGTTTTAGGGACTGACAGCCGATTTCTGGCGAGCATGCTGATTAATGAGCCCGAATAATGCTGCCGCGTGTCGGCTCTTAGCAAGGTGACTAATGGCCCGATAGGCTAGCCAGATAATCCCCAGGATTAATACGCAGAGCATCAAGGCCAGCCAGATAAGCTGGTCTGCGGGCATTCGTTCGGCAATAGTCCCAAGGACTTTCCATAAACCAGCTGGGGTAGTATTAGGAAGGATAGAAAGGAATAAAATTGTACGCATGTTCATAAGAGTTGTAGTTAATTTATTAGCTCGGCAGAAAGACGTTCAAAGCGGCCACTACTGAAGTGGTGGTGCAAAATTAGCAAGCCCCAAAAAGCACGAATTCAGTGTTTAGTAATAGGACGAAAGTGTAATAAGACTGATTCAAGCTTGTAGAGGCACTTTTTAAAGTAGTATGCTTCGGTGAGAGGAAGCGGTCACCGCAGCTAGCATAGAAAAAGGAAGGAGGAGCAGTGCGCGCCCTGTCAACACAAATAGCTTGCTTGGGATGAAGGGAAGAGCATTCAGGGTAGGGCTATAAGTAGGTCGGATGGGAGGGCTGGTTGACGCGGCTGCATACACCGAAAAGCCGCGAGGCTAATTTTCTTGCTAACTCCCGGTTATCAAACTTCCAAATCGAAGTGCTTTTAAAAAAGGACACGAAATCGGCCATCTAAAAAATGCGTCTCCAGGCAGCATGGGCACTTTTTGAAACTTGCCTAAAACGGGGCCGTTGGTTAGGAGCCAAAAAAGCCCGCTGCTGAGGCAAATCCTGAGCAGCGGGCGAGGCCGTATTGGGGGGAGCTAAAGCTGATGAAGAAACGTGTATTTTGCGCCGTGCAATACCAGGATTTTGAAAGCCGCTGGCGGAAGTCAGGCGGCGTGGCGCGAGCTAACTACGTGCTGTTTCTGCAAGACTTCTGCGACTTATCGGGCGTACCCCGCCCTTACCCCACTACCGACAGCTCCACCCAGGACACCTATGTGCCAGAGCGGGCTGTGACGTTCAATGATGGGGGCGCCGGGCTAGCCCAGCAAATGCCCGCCGTGCGCGCCATTATCCAGCCGGCAGCCGGCGAAGCCTTGAGCAGCGCCCAAGTAGCACCACGGTTCTGGCGTACCAAAGTTGACAAGGTGAAGCCCCTACTTGATATGCTGGTTATCATGGCGCAGGTTTGTCATATAGAGCCGCAGGATACCTGCGCTGCTTAGTAACCGAGTAAGTAAGGCAGCCTATTGCCAGCACCTGTTAAATCCATACCCACTTCAAGCTGGCTTTTATGTCATTTTATCCAGTTCGCGGCCTGCATGTTTTTGGCTATCAAGGAACGCCTACACGAGTAGGTACTTTCGATGAAGTAGATAAGGCATTCATGGCCGCAAAGAACATAAAATATCACACTGATATTTATATGCAGACCATTTTGGGTAAAACGAACCCGAACCTTATATAACTGCAAAAACTGCGAAAGGCGCATCTGGAACAACAGTACGAATCGCTTGGTAAAACAGCATTTATAAAAAAATGGGTTGAATTTTCCTTTAGTGGAGACGAAGCTATTGGGGCTTCCGCTCTAATTATTGATAATTACTTCCGCATCAATGGAAACGGTTTTGTATCGCGGGCACCAGGCACTGATTCCCGCTCAAAGGAACACTATGAGAAAACCGACTTTGAAATGTGGGATAATAACCTTTATATCAATCTAATATATGAGTCCAGAAGGAAGCAGAAATGGTGGCATACTAAGCCGCAGCCCAACGTGTTAGCCTTTCACATCGATACGCTCAACATAGAAGAAATAAGCGGTACGCTTGATCAGTTTACCTTAAAAACAAAAACGCATATTTTACGCTTTTCGTGGCATATTATTATTGAAGAAAATCTTAATAAAAAATCTAAAAGCAAAACCAGCTAGCTTCTCCCTCTACGCATTGCATTAATCAAAAAAACTAATACATGAAATGAAAATTACTTTTGCTGCCCATGATTTTTTAGCAGAATGTCGGTATTTAAAAGTGGCACTATCCGTTCTCTTCTTAGTTTCTCCTTTACTGGGAAACGCTCAGCGAACTTATAAAATACTTTTATGGAATCCTGCAATATTGGATGAACGGGTGCCAGTTCGAAACGGGCAAGGATATTATGTAAATGGCGGTCAGCAATTCGGTGGAGGTAAAATCATCATTTATCCTACTAGCTTTGCCATCACAACTGAGCGGGGAGCTATTCGTCCTAATATTACGGGGCGTATTACCCGGAAGGAAACGAAGTCCGACCGAGTAACTTATTATAGCAGTACTTCTTGGTTGGTTGTATTTCCGCTTGGGGAAGAGGACAGGCAACAAAGGCAGCAGATTCAATATGATGCTGAGTGGAACCCAACCATGAAGCTGTTTGGGCAAAGGATACTCTTTGTAACATCAAGCGTACCCACTGTCAGTGAGGCTGCTTCGGCGGCGAAGCAGCAAGCTCTTGAACGTAAGTCTGAGCAACAGCAAGCCTACAACGTATTGAAGGAGCAAATTGCAGCAGGCAAAGTATTTAGCGGAGATGAATTAGCCACCTGCCAACGCTTTACAGGCAACCCGCAAAATCTTATTGCCTACTATCAGGGCGTTAAGTCCCAGCAGTTCTTTATTCCTGTAACAGTTGATGAAATCGGGGAGGTGTCGGTAGGAGAAGGGAGCGGAATCACTATTGATTTAACGAAGATTCAACCGTTAATTAAGTTCAGTATCGGAAAAGTAGCTATTGCTCGCGATACGTTTAAAGTTAAAACATTGACCGGACTTCAATTCGAGCCGGATAAATATGCGCGCCAGACGGAAACCTTAGTGGCGACTTATAAAGTAAAGAAGATTCGCAAAGCCCCGTTTTTTGAAACGGCCACTGATGCCACACCGGACATACAGGCTAAGGTTCGCAGCCTCATTAATTTTGAGCAAGTGTTAGCCGGTCGGGCAGATGGAGAATACCAATTTCAGTACCTGGAACAGCAGGTAACAGCTCATATTTCCGTCAAGGGCTCCCTGGGGTGTGAGGCAATGCTTATCGCTTCTCAACCAGTGCCAAAACCACTTTTCAAGTATCGAAAAGTAGAAACATATGCAGATTGGCACGTAGTGCCTTAGTCCGCTTCATTTCTTACATACCCACCTATGCAATCGGAAATAGACTACCATCAATTTGAGTTTACGCCCCGCCAGCGTGACATGATGCTCGAACTAGCCGAGACCACGCGTTTGGAGCTGCGAGAGCGACGAGAGAATGCGGCAGATGAAGAACGGGATTTTCGTGAGCCATTAGAACTCATCGACCAGTTGCTGAACGATGTATCTAAGTTCATCTATCACGTACCGGATACCCAATACCAAAAAATAAGCTTAAGTAAACCGCTGCTTCTGCTACTGGTTTTCCAGTTAATGAGGCGATTAACCCCAAGTGTTTCGGACCCAACCTCTGCGCTGGGTGCGGAGCAGGATGAGCAGCTACGCCTATACTATTTCCTTAGCTTCGGCTTCAACTATCACTTTGCTATGCAGGAGTTTTACGGATATATTGACCAGTTTAGGTCGGCCGAGGAACTAGCGCGCAGCAAGCAGTTTGCCCACCACTATATAAATACCGCAGGTATGAATGAAGTGGCCGTTTTTACCGCTCTTTACAATGCGGCGAACCCCCAGGGTATGGGCTTTCACCAGGATGACCCCCAGAATATTATGGAGGAAGAAGGCGCGAAACTTTACTATGCAATTAAGCCGGTACACGAAGGCGGCTTCCTGTATGATGAAGAAGAAGGTTCTTTGCCAAGTATGTTCGACTATGTAAATGGCCGCCGTATGAAGTTGAGCCGCCGCGATATTGAGCGAGGTTACATTGATGTAACAAACTATGAGGTTGGCAATGGAATTGGTTCGGCGCAGCGGGCGGTTGAGCACTTGCCGCGAATCTGAAGCCAAAACATAACACCTCTACTACCCATTCGTTGATATGCCCACTGGTTCGAGTAAATCCCGCAACTATAAGTTACTTGGGACAAAGCGAGTAGCTGAAATCCTTTTGCCATTTACTGGCAGCGGGGCCGAGTGGTATATGACAGCGACACAGCTATTATCCCGCGAATCAGCAGTTCCAGCTCTAGAGATAGTAGTATGGGAGGCAGGGCATGAACTTGGCCGCTGGCCGCTACACGCGATGGCTTATGGAAGCCTGGTTAGCGGATTGGTGCAACAACCGGAAGGGCCCTTTGCTATTCCACACGCGAAGGGCTTTGTTTATGATGAATACGCCCAGGTGAGTAGCCGCTTAGCAACG
Organism: Hymenobacter arcticus; assembly: GCF_054779975.1. Lineage (NCBI taxonomy): Bacteria > Pseudomonadati > Bacteroidota > Cytophagia > Cytophagales > Hymenobacteraceae > Hymenobacter > Hymenobacter arcticus. The sequence continues at coordinate 41,614 of NZ_BAAGXF010000011.1, read as the reverse complement.
GCGGGGCAAGTATTGGCTGAGCTTATTCCCCCATATAATGCCTTGCTATACCGCATGGCCCGCACTGAGCGGACAGCGGGCTTGTCAGTTAGCCAGGTTAGAAGTTGGCTAAAACAGGCTGAGCATACCCTCATTACTACTAAAGGACAGGTTTTACAGCAACTTATGAGTGAAGTTGGCCCACCTCGCTACGCTTCGCATTCCAGTTGCTTGCCCGACTTGCTACCCACCGTGCAGCAAGGAACACAGCTATTGAAGGAGTTTTTAACCAATTCTCTACCCCCTACCAGCCCACCAGGTGCGCGTGAGCGGACTACTGTTGGCGCCGAAGAAAGTAGATGGGATTGGGCGCAGCTAAGCTTCAGGAGGCGCGGAATGTCTTCAGAGCTTGCTATGAAGATGTATGAGTATCTGCCAGAAATAGAAATTGTTTATGGGCCGTATAAATTTCCTGATGAAGAACCAGAAATTGAACCAGACGCAATCCAACCATTAAAAGCTATTGAACAATCCTTAGAAAGCGCAATTCGTACTCAGCTACTTGACATTCGGCAGCGAGTGGATAACTTACTGGCAATCCTAGATTAGTTTCTAAAAGCAGGTGCTGCAACCATCGGCAAAAAGTCACCGCCCTACCATGCCCTGCGTCTGATAAGAGCTTGGTCTGCCTTAAAGGCGCAGGATTTGCAATAAGTGGCCGTATCGGCTAGTGACCGATAGGCCAGTGTAGCTTTTAAGCTGCGTAAAGTGGCTTCGTGTTGAATCTGGTAGTCGTACTCGCGGAGCTTAGCCACGGTATTGAAGCTGGCCAGAAACTCACGCGCCGTAGCCATCGCCGTAGCGTGGTCTGTGGTACGCTGCCTGGCATAATAAGCCCCGGCCACTGGCTGGTCGAAACCCGCGCCCCCAGGTCCACACTTGCCACATACGTAATGCGGGGCCATTGTCGGACGGTGCCGGATGCTGAGCGAGCCGCAGTGGGGGCACATTTGCCGGGGCTCCCCCGGCCCGATGTGAGCGGCCACTTCCTGGTCGGTGAGCTGTGCGTCCACTTCGGGTAGCAGCTGCTCCCGAAGCTGCGCCTTTACAACCTGGCACGTTTCCTTAAAGGTAAGCGTCGGGGTTAAATGCTGTAAGACAAATGGCCCCTTGGTGGTAGCGCACACCGCACAGCTGTCTTGGATTAGCGTGGCCCGTCTCTCTTTCCATTCAGCGGTTTGCCAGACTTTCGGCAGCGACGTTACCCGTTGCAGGGCCTGCTCCCAGGTAATCGTGCCGGCCTCTAAATCATTAAGGATAACGGTAATCTCGGGAATATGCATGTAACCTTCGTACTAAATTCTTAATCAGAACTAAGCTTGCGAGTAGCGGCAAAATTACCAGTGACTACTAAATAAGGTCTAGAGTAATTATAGCCGAGGGGTGCTAATTTGATGCTTTGGAGTAGTACCAGATTTGTTAGATGGAACCAACACAAGAAATAATGAAGACAAGACCACTGAGTATGCAGCGGGTTGCTGATGTATTACAGCAGTTCGCCAGTACTGGCGCGGAGTGGTTTATGTCTCCCGCAAGCTTTTTGGAGGGAGAAATCTTTTACCGGCAGCCTCGCATAGCAGACCTTGTAGTATGGCTAGATGGGCAGGAGATAGGACGGTGGCGACTGCTGCCAATATCGTATGGTAGTTTGGTTACCCGCCATGCCCAAGTACTTAGAGGGACTTTTGCAATTCCTCATGCTAAGAACTATCGGTATGACGAATACAATTTATTAAAGCCGTTGAAGCAACAGGCGCAGTTGCTGCTTGATGCCCTTGTCCCACCCATTAACGCCTTATGGAAGCAGGTTTACGCTCTGGATGATACACCAGGAGTGCCCTTAAGCTTAGCGGAAGGCTGGTGGAACCAAGCCGAGCAAGTACGTGAGAATACGTGGTGGTCACGGTTAAGGGAGCTACAACGGCAGGTAGGTGCTCCTGACTATTTACAACACACCAGCCAACTTGCTGAAGTGTTACCCAAAGCTCAGGAAGGCTTGCAGCAACTTCAGAAATTTCTAGCGGAAGTACCCCCACCAACCGCAGGGGTGTTTACAGATGATAGCAGTGAGTTGACGCTAGGCGATGGTGCGCGCTACCAACTTCGGCATTCGGTATCTCCCAACATCAGTTCAAGTGGAATGTACTTCACTTCAAAATTTGGCCGGGGAGGCTTTGGGGCTACACCATTTGGTGATGAGGAGGAAGTAGAAACGGACATTCCCGCTTCATCTTCCAATACATTACGTGAACAACTACTTGACGTGCGGAATCGCATCGACCAGATTTTAAGTCAACTAGAATAACTCACTGATATTTTCACGCGAAGCCTTGGTTCAGTAGGTTAGCTTGGGAATTAGCAGGTAGTAGGGTTTTGCTAGTGGCAGGCCCTAATTCATAAATTGTACTCATGAGCTTGACTGCCATTCTCCAAAACCCACCTTACGCTAACCTGACTGACTGGCTTAAGTATCATTTTCCTAATAATACTCCAGCAGTTACTGCTCCCATCTTGGTAGCGAAGGAAGTACACCCCAATCTAGACTACTCACGTATCGGAACCGCTTTTGACTACCTCTTTCGATTTCAACTCGAACGAATTAACGCGAAGTTTCAACAGGAACCGAGCCAGTGGATTGCTGAACACGGCTTGGATAGGATGGTGAACTATCAGGCAAGACGCACCAAGCCCGAGTCAGCCACTCGAAGCCACCCTTCGGCTGCCGACTTATTGAGCGTTTTTGAGGAAGCCAAACGCCAACACCAAGCATTTATCAGCAGTGGTATTCTAACAACAGAACTGATAAAGTCCTGCTTATTTTTAGCAAATCTTGACGTGGTTTTCCGTACCGGCAGGACTGATTATGTGCTTAGGCAAGAGGCAGACGAGGAAAAGGCAACTGCTGAAGTCGAACAGGTAAGGAAGCTTTTTCACGCAGTCAATTGGCATCCCTTCCTGGCTCAACGCCAGTGCGTGTTGAACCCAACCTTTGGTCGTGCAGGGGATTTAGTCGGCGGGGCAGATGCAGATATAATCATTGATGGCGTACTGATTGACCTGAAGGTGACCGCGACGCTAAGCGTCAAGCGTTCGCATCTAAATCAGTTAATTGGCTACTATCTGCTTTCGTTGATGTATACCAGAAAATGCAAGCCTATCTACCCCATTCACACGATTGCCCTCTACTTTCCCAGAGCAGACTACTTGGTGAAGATACCAGTCGCCCATTACTTTGATAGAGCTGGTTTCCAACAACGAAAGGCTGAGTTTATCGGCTTGGTTAGGGACCGTAACTTAGACTTAATCGATTGGAAGAACAACGAATACTTATTCAATGATACTTAGGCTGTTAAGTACCGGGTTGACCGCCATGATTTCAAATGCCCCTACTGCCAGGCTGATAAGTACTCCATTGATGCCGCTGGTGAAACGCCCTCAGGTAGATACAGGTACAAGTGCAGGAGTTGTAAGAAAGGATTCAGCACCGCTTTTAGTGCTTACTTATCCATCGAGTCGGTAATTCAGTTAAAAATATTTGAATATAGGTTGCTCTATGAAGAGAAGGATTGTTTACAGAAAGAGCTTCGAGAAGGGTTGATTTTTAAAAAATGAACTTACTCTCCTTGCCATGAGGTAAGCTATCGGTCTACATAAAAAAGCTCTCTACGCAGCAGCGTGTAAAATGACGAAGTGAATGAGCAAAAGCTCGAAGTAGTTGAGCGCTTTTTACAGGTACAAAAATGGCTGGCCTATTCTGCTTTCAAGCGCTACCCTACTACTGTTCTTCGACTACTAGCCCTACCTGCGCCAACGGCCCCAAAAACACCGTTTTCAGGACCGTTTCGCGAGAGGGTTTTCGAACGCGCCTGTTGGGTCAGAAAGTACCGGTTTCCTAACAATGATTTAGAACCTACTTCTTGAGCTACTGAGGCACCCCCTAGGCTAGCTTTTAGCACTTATTATGGGGAGCCTCAGTATGGCGCACCTTTCGGGCTAGGCTCAAGTTGTCAGGTTCCAATGTAACTAGCCTGTTTTTAAAGAAAGTGTATAGAAGAACTGCGCCAGCTTATGCGGAATTTGATTTTCTAAAATAAGACTCAACTTATTAAGTTAAGGCTTTTGTGTTTATAGTATATTATTAAACCAACTAACTTGTGATATGAAATATCTGGATGAAAGTTTTCAAATAAAAAATACACTTGATTATTGTAATTTTATATTTGCAAAACACGGTTTTTACAAAATATTTCCTGGTGTAGAGGACGAACTGGAAAGGTATTCCGAAACAATCAATAAATCCTTAAAAATAAAGGGCCCTATTGATGGATGTCAAATGTTTGGCATTCCAATTTATATGATGGTAGAGGGTGACTTGTATCATTTGCACTGGAAGATTATAAAGCCGGAATTATACAATATAAAACCTGTAATGATTTCAATAGAGAACGATAATATCCACAGCGATCCCGAGCACGTTAATCAAGAAAAAGTGGCATACTATAGTAGGATGGATGTGATACCACCAATTATTATTGCTCGTCACTTTGCGATTAAAAAATCTATTGTTATAGATGGAAATCACAGGCTTCATGCTTTGAAGACAAAGGGTATAAAGCAAGCGAAAGCAATTATTTTAGATCCTAATCAACATATAAATTATTTATTATCAGATCAAATGAAAGCATTATACAAGATGCATCATAATCTATCATTTTTGTTGAGAATATTTGCTGAACCATTAAGTAATTTAAGGTGTTATTCTGATCACAGCTTATCATTAAAATCGTATTATCCTCTTGTAAAGTCGATAAATTTTAGAAAAAGAAATAATCTGCTTTGGTCAGTGTACAGACTACCGAGGTGGTTGCCCAACATCATTGAGAACGTGTTTGGATATCGACAAAAAACCTAAACGTATCCTTAGTAATGCTAGCCCAAAAAAGCGCGCATTTCAGGGCCTAGAGGTAGATAGACGCTGGCTTGTATTGGCATTATTTTGAGGGAAGCTTACACAAGCATGCCTGGCTTTGTAAAGAAACCTGACTCTTCTTTACAAAGCATCCTGACCCATATAAAAGAAAGGGTCGTTTCCTTTACAAAGAGTCGGTAACCGTCGGGGGCTGGATTAGCCGCGGGTAGCAGGCCTAGCTTTCGGTAACACGGGATTTTGGCAAAAGTAAAGAGTCAAGAACGACCATTCTTAGTTAGCAACGCATTCAAAATACGTCCTGAAAACCGCATTTCGGAGTTGTTAAGTGAGGTATTGGAATTGTTCAAAAAAGAACTCTGTTTCGAATAGTAGCTTTAAGGTCATGAACGTACCTGAAGGGGCTAAAAGCTTGCGAAGAGTTATGCGCTTTCGCGGAAGTGCGAAAAGCTTACGCAAAGAGTGGATTGCGGACTTGTTTTTAAAGCATCTATCCAGAAGGAACGTAGACGGGCCGGAAGCTATTCTACTCAACTTTTTAGATGATAAGAATATCTACCATGATGCTGATAGCTTGCGGGGTGTGCTAGACCTACTGCTAGAAAAAAACTTATAAAGGAGATACCCAATACAATGGCAGCTGTCGCCTATTTCGATGCTTTCGAATCTGCTATCCCAGGTAGGATACTTCATCCATCTGCCTGGCTTAGCAGTGTTGAATGGACAATTCAACAATCAGAGATTACTCCTAAAGGAAAAGACTTTATAAAAAAAGGGCAGAAATTGGATGTTGTATGTTTGGCTGAAGCGAAAGCAAATCGGGAGAAGTGGAAGGAGCGATTAATTACACTAGGAATAGCTCTTATCACTGCTGTCTGCGTCACATTGCTAACCGAACCTATCAAGCAGTTTTTTACTGAACGTAAAAAGGACGAGAAAAAAAGTATAAATGAGAGTAGCCCTGTGCACCCGCATCTCGACTTACGACAAAGACCAGAACCCGGAAAACCAGCTAGTGCTACTGCACCGCGAGGCCGAGCGGGCCGGTAATATCCTTGTAAGAAAGTGCATCAATAAGGAATTCAGTGGTAAGGCTAGCCGCACACCGTTCCAGCAGTTGATGAAGAATGCAGAGAAGCGGCAATGCGACCTAGTGCGCGTGTTTGCATTCGACTGCTTCAGTAGCAAGGGTATAGAAGCCTCGTTTGAGCATACCACCCGGCTCGACCAGTGTGGGGTAGCCTTCTGGAGTTCCTGCGAGCCAATGCTCAATACCACTGGTCCAATGGCCACTTTACATAAGGCGGCTATTGCTTGGGCAGCTGACTACCGTAATCAACGCCATAGCGAAAACGTGCGGCTGGGTCAGGTCCGGAAGAAAGCTCAGGTAGGAAAGTCTAGTGAGCAGTACCCGTACGGCCGCTAGCCGGTTACTGGGGATGTGGCCACAGAGGTGCGCGAACTGGCAGTCTAGGACCTGAGCTAATGTAAGATTGCTGAGGCGGCTGGTGAGTCAGTATTCACCGTGCACAACTACTTAAGAGTAAATAAAATATTTTTTTAAGCGGTCAAGTATTATGAACGGAGTGTTTAATAGGAGTATAGTAGAAATTCCAAAAGGAAAACTACTTGCAGGGGGCTTTATTATGCCATATCATATGCCATTGATGAATGGTATGTATGCAGAGCTATTTGAGCAATTGCTGCTTTTTGATAAAGTCAGCTTTATGTTAGGGCCTATTGATAGTACACCCGTAGCTGCTTTGTTTGATAGATTCACGTTGGACGACTTAGAAAAGGCGCTTAGCACTGAAGCTATTGAGATAGTATTACCCAGTGTAATGTCTATTGTCAATACAGGTGCATTTGGGGAAGGGGAAAAGAACCCGGCTCTCCTGAAAAAAGGACCACCAGTATTATATGGCAGGCCTAGTGATTTTGGACCAGAGCGACTTATCACAGAAGCCCTGGCTTACACAAACAAGTTTTTTGAGCGTGACAAAGAAGCAATTGTTAAAATGATATCTCCTTATATAAAATTAGGACCGCTTGAGGATGGTGATAATGCCAACAAATTTGTATTAGAGGCATATAATTCTAATTCGTTAGCTCCAATTGGAATGCCGTTTCAAGGTGACGCCTTCGATTTTGATGTTCCGACTCGAATGAAATTTCAACGTCACGTCTCTGATGTAGAAGATTTACTATTCACAGCGGAAAGGGATTATGGGTTATATAAAATCCCTTCCGTCTATAGTATTGCAAAGCAAACTATAGGCAATATTGAAGATGCGCTAAATGTGCAAAATAGTAATGATAAAATTCTAACTGAGCACTTTCTGCCCAATCTCAGACTGTTATATACTTCTGGCCGCGCAAGTTTTAAGACGGCGATGGCGTTGAGGGATACGCCAGAAAATATCAGATTTAGAGAGTGGCTTCCAACTATTTCTGCCCCTAACGAGCGCGAATATGTGATGAGGAAGTATACAGCGGCTATCGCTAGGCCCATTGGCTATACTGAAAGCTTTCTAGGTAAGCTAGTGAAAGGCCTAGCTATGCAAGGACCCAGTCAATTAGTATCATTGAGCGCTGGTATCGTAGCAGCGGCGGCTGTCAGTGCTACACCAGTGGGCCTGATACCGGGCGCAGCCGTAGCAGCGGGTAGTATAGTAAAAGCTTTAACTGAAGTCACCGGCAACATATACTTAGATAAAGTAGCTGGCTACGTTCTGAATGGATGGACACCTTTTCAGTTTGTAGAGAAGCTTCAAGAAGTGGTTGAAGGCAAGAAGTAAGCTAGGAGAGGTCTGTCAAAGCTGGACTATAGTCATTTTCTAAACGTCCCTCTACAAGGCGTCTCATTGGGAGCTAATTTCTGGTTGAATAAGTCTGCTGTGGCTTGAGCTGCCAGCGTGGCAGCCCTCTTTCAGTAGTAGTTGAGTTTTTTTACATATTGTAAACGAACGTTTACAATATGTAAAATCACTAGCTTTGGGGAGGTTTTGTACTAGTCTGCCCTGTTTGTACCATGTCGGCCCTCCCCGCTGCCAAATTCTACACGCCGTATTATAGAGTTTCTACGCAGAAGCAAGGAACCTCGGGCTTGGGCCTCGATGCCCAGCGTGCCGCGGTGCAGGCCTTCGTTGCCGACTCGGCCCAGCTCCTGACGGAGTACGTCGAAATCGAGAGCGGCAAGAAGAACCAACGCCCGCAGCTGCTGGCCGCCATCGCCGAGGCCCGGCAGGTGGGGGCGACGTTGCTCATCGCCAAGCTGGACCGACTAAGCCGGAACGCGGGCTTCATCTTCGCTTTGCGCGACTCGGGGGTGGACTTCGTCTGCTGCGATATGCCCGACGCCAACACCCTTACCGTGGGCCTCTTTGCGGTTATCGCTCAACATGAGCGCGAGACCATTTCTAAACGCACAAAGGATGCGCTCGCCGCTAAGAAAGCCCGTGGCGCGCAGCTGGGCAGTCCGCAGAATTTTACCACGACCGTGATTGCGCAGGGTCAGGCGGCCATGCAACGCAACGCGCGCGAGCACCAGGCCAACCGGCAGGCGGCACAGTTGGCCGAACTCCTACGGGCCAAGGGGCAGACCTTATGGCAAATTGCGGCCAAGCTCAACGAAGCGGGCTATCGTACCCGGCGTGGGAAAGAGTTTCAGGCCACTACCGTGCAGCGCCTGTTGCCTTCCGTACCCCAAGCTTAACTTTTACTCTGCCATGAATTCTACTCTCGCTGCGCTGACTGACCAGATTGCCCACGTTCATAACAGCACGCAGGTGGCCGCCGTGCAGCAGGTCAACTATTGGCTGACGGCGCGCAACTGGTTAGTGGGTTGGTACCTGGTGGAATACGAACAGCAGGGGAGCGACCGCGCCGCCTACGGCGACCGTTTGCTGGGAGAGTTGGCCCGCGCGTTGCCGGCGCGCGGGGTGCGGGGGCTGGGGCTGACTAACCTGAAGCTGTGCCGGCAGTTCTACCAGACCTACCCTGCTTTGCTGGCGTACGAAGCGGCCACCTGGCAGCAGCTCGGCGTACCGTTACCGGCGGGGGCAATTGGTCAGACAGTGTCCGACCAATTGCCCCCGCCTGCTACCCTGCCCGGCTTGGCGCCGACCTTGCTGCTGAGCCGGCTCAGCTTTTCGCACTTTATTGAGCTGCTCAAGCTCGATACGCCCCTGCACCGGGCCTTTTACGAAGTGCAGGCCGTCAGGAACAACTGGTCGGTGCGCGAGTTGAAACGCGCCTTAGACTCGCTACTCTACGAGCGCACTGGGCTGTCCACTGACAAAGCCACAGTGCTGGCAGCGCACGCCGGCACGCAGCCGCTCACGGTGGCCGACGTGGTCAAAAACCCCTACGTATTGGAGTTTCTGGGCCTGGAGGAGCGGTCCGGCTATCGGGAAAGTGACCTGGAGCAGGCGATTATCGACCATTTGCAGACCTTTTTGGTGGAGCTGGGCCGCGGTTTTTGCTTCGAGGCCCGGCAGAAGCGCATTACCTTCGACAACGAGCACTACTTCATCGACCTGGTCTTCTACCACCGCATTCTGAAGTGCCACGTGCTGGTGGACCTGAAGCTGGGGGCCTTCTCCCACGCCGACGCCGGGCAGATGAACGTGTACCTTAATTACTATAAGGAGCAAGAAATGACCCTGGGCGATAATCCGCCGGTAGGGCTAATTCTGTGTGCCCAGAAGAACGACACGCTGGTTCGCTATGCTACCTCGGGCCTGAGTGAACAAGTGTTTGTGAGTAAGTACCAAGTCAATCTACCTACTGAGGCAGAGTTGCAGCGGGTTATTCAGACAGAGCAGCAGCGGCTTCAGCCAGAGTAGGTAGCCAGGGTATGACAGGACTTTTCATGGCGTTTGTGAAGAACTGTTTAATAAGCGTTCTAAACTCTTCCCGACAAGCCAAGGGGTGCCTTACTTGAACAGAAAACATGCTCTAACATGCTAAATCTGATAGTCCCGACCTTTTGACGAAGGTCAGGGCTATCTATAACACCTATGGTTCCTAAAGTCAAAAGCCAGAGTTTAGAAGGGATTGAATTTACTCGTTAAAGCAGGAAGGGAGCAAAGCCTCAGGCTAAATTTACCAACCAAATTTTCCTGTATCCTTACTGATTCTATTTTATGACGCAACGCTACTTTCTGCCGTTCCTACTCCTTATTATAAGCATCCCCGCGCTGGCCCAGCGGCCCAAGCCGGCGGCCGTGAGCTTGCCCCCGGCCGATACCTTGTATTTCGACCGGGACTGGGAGCGCACCGAAACGCTGGAAGAAGTTTCCTACGCCCGCATCGCCCGCCACGACGCGGCCGGCAAAACGGTGGGGACCGTGCGCGACTACTTCTATCCTTCCTGGAAGAAGCAGTGGGAAGGCAAGATGGCTGCCGAAAAACCCGACAAGCCCACCGGGCTTTGCTGCGGCTGGCACGAGAACGGCCAGGTCAGCTTTCGGGGAACTTACATAAACGGAATACAGCAGGCGGACTTCCGCAGCTGGCAGCCCGATGGCCGGGAAATCAAGTGTGCCGCTCGCCTAATGGAGGCGCTGCCGTTGAGTACCGCCGCCATCCATTGCAGCAACTGTATGCACTCCAGCCGCACGGTGTTCACGGTCGATATTCCGGCTGGCACGGTGGGCGTCGTCTATAAGCTCGACGTGCGCGATGAGGGCCAGCCGCCGGTGTCGTGGTCCACAGCCCTGGCAATGGCGGCGGTGGTGGGCAGCGGCGGCTCGGCAGCTCCGGCCTTGCTGGGCACGGCCGCCTCAGCTCTTACCCGGCAGGGAAATAGTGCCCCGCCCACGGTCAGCACCAAGTGCCACTGGTACATCACCCCCGACCCGGCTGAGGCCAACCAGTTTATGGCCACGAAAGGCACCATCACGAACGCGCAGGCCTGCCTGCGGGCGGCGTCGAACACGCCCCAGGAAACCCGACCACTTACCCTGCCGCCCGGCACGCGCCAGCTTTTCGTGTGCGTGAACAATGACAACTACACCACCGACGCAACGGCCACGCTAAGCGTGAGCGCCTTGGTACAAGCCTGCAAATAAGGCGACTTGCGCTAACAAAAAACGCCCGACTAAGCCGGGCGTTTTTAATAGAGAGTATGATACGCGAGCAGCTTAAGCCGCAGCAATCTCGAAGCCAGCTTGCTTGACAGCCTGCACTACTTGCGCCGCAGTGAGCTGGTCGGAGCTGACCGTGAGAATTTTGTCGGAGTTGGCCGTATCCACCTGCCAGTTGCCGGCCCCGGCCTGCTCGTTGAGGGTAGGCGTCACCGCTTTAATGCAGCCGCCGCAGTTGATGTTGGTTTTGAATTGAAGCGTTTTCATGACGAGTTGAGTTAAGGGACCCACACCGGGCCCGTGTCCATACAACACGCAAAGCTGCGGCCAGAGTAGCACCAGCGGGGTACAGAATTGCGCAGGGGGCTTGCATGATTTCCCGTCATCCCGCCATCGGTGACAAAGCAGGCCTAGGCGGCGGTGCTGAGGCCGGCGCGGCAGGCTTCTTCGCAGCGGCGGCAGGCCTCGGCGCACTCCTTGCAGTGCTGCATGTGGGCTCCGTGCTTTTCACACTCATCGCCGCAGGCCTTGCAGATTTCGGCGCATTCCTTCAGCAGGTGCTGGGCGTGCTCCGAGCCACGGGCCACGAAGCGAGCCAGCAGGGCGCAGATGTCGGCGCAGTCGCGGTCGAGGCTGATACAGCGGACCATCATTTTTACGTCGGCTTCCTGAAGGCAGGCCGTGGCGCAGTGCTCGCAGGAGGCGATGCAAGCGTTGAGGGCATCGAGGAGGGCTTGATTCTGGGTGTGCATAGGGAAGGGATATTAACCGGATGATGAAACAAAGCCGGTACTAACGCTTTATACCCATCGGCTTGACCCTGGTTTTACATCAATTATCCATTTGCTTGCATCATTTGGTCTTCTGGATGACCAAATAAAGTGCGTACTTAAAACCTGATTTCAAGTCGTTATTTCCTAGTGCCTTATCAGTTTTGGTGAATGAAATTTATTTGTAAGCGGCCTTGGCCTGTTTACTCACTACTGCCTACTGTGGTGGCTAGCTTCAAAGCTCAAAGGGCGCCACTCGTTAGTCGATTATCCCTCCTCTACTTTAAGACTAATGAGCATCAGTGACACTAATTTCGGGTAGGGCCGTGGCCCCAGGTGGCATGGCAGGAACGGCAAGCCATTCGTAGGTGGTCTTCCACGGCGTCTGCTGAGCGTAAGGCACTAGCTGATAATGGAACGAGATGCGCTGCCCTGCCTGGTAGTCAAGATTGGCAGGCAGGTTAAACACCTTAACCTGGGAATATAATTTTGCCTGGTAGCCCTCAAGCGTAATCGGTGCCAGGTCTATTATCCACCGGGAGCGTGGGTTTTGCCCCGTCCCATCAAGAGTAGTCTCCAGTTTTACCAGCTGCCCGGTTGTGAAGGCGGACTCAGGGGAAACATCGCCGTCTTTAGTACAGCCAGTGCTCGTGGCTAAGACACTACTACAGGCCAAGGCTAAGAGTTGACGAGCTTTCATTGCGCAGGTAGTTCGATAAAGTGGGAAAAAGCTGGCAGTTCACGGCAGACATAAGGCCTCAAGTAGGCGTAGCACCTACTGCCTGAATCGCGCAAATGTGTTAAGCGAAGAGTCTTTTTATGCTTAATGAGTTGCACGACAGGTGGTTTATTTAACTTCTGGGGGTATATCCGCGTCGGTTTCACCAACCCGCTGCCGGTAGGCCGAAGGCGAGCACTGCGCAAACCGCCGGAACTGGCCGGAGAAGTGCGCTAGGCTGCCGTAGCCCAGCTGCCGGGCAATGCGCCCGATGTCAAGCTTGCCGGCCAGCAGCAGCTTCTGCGCATAGGCGAGCCGCTGCCCCGTAATGTAGCTGATGAGGCTTTCGTGGCCGGGCAGGTGGGCGAAGGCGGCGTGCAGGCGGCGGCGGTCCAGGCCCATTTCGCGGGCCAGCGTCGGGATGAAGTCCCGGTGCCGGAGGGTGCCGGGGCGGTGCAGCAGCGCGGCCACGGCTTGCTTCACCCCGGCGGCCAGCGCGTGCTGGGGGCTTTCGAGCAGCGCGAAGCCGGCCGTGGCCAGGGCGGCCCGAATGCGTGCCCAATCCAGCTCCGCGCCCAGGCCTGCGACCGTCGCGGCCCCCAACCGCACGTCCAACACCCGCAGGCCCAGGCTTTCCAACTCCTGCCGCACCACCCGGATACCCCGCGCGCAGACGATGTGCTTGATGTAAAGCACGCAGCTAGGCATTGCGGAGGCAGGAGGCAGCGGGAAATTCATGGAAAGTCTTTAGCCGGCGGACTGCACCGGGTTCAGGTCGGCTGGGGGGGTAAGGGGCTGGGCGTCCAGCTCCTGCGGGTGGGCATCGAGGCCGACCTCGTGGTGGCCGCGCTGGTACTGGGCCAGGGCCTTTTCGCCGAAGAGCCAGAACACGACAGGCGTCACCACGATGTCGAGGAAGGTGGAGCTGAGCAGCCCGCCAAGAATGACGGTGGCCACCGGGTAAAGGATTTCCTTGCCCGGCGCGTCCTTGGCCAACGTGAGCGGCACCAGGGCCAGGGCTGCCACCAGGGCCGTCATCAGCACGGGTACCAGGCGTTCGAGCGAGCCCCGGACTATCATCTCCTTGCTGAACTTCTCGCCTTCGTGCTCCACGAGGTGGATGTAGTGCGAAATCATCATGATGCCGTTGCGCGAGGCAATGCCGGTGAGCGTAATGAAGCCCACCAGCGAAGCAATGCTGAAGGTGCCGCCCGTGAGCAGCACCGCCACCACCGAGCCAATGAGGGCCAGCGGAATGTTGAGCATAATTTGACCCACCAGCAACCCCGACCGGAAGTGCGAGTACAGCACCAGGAAGATACCAGCCAGCGAGAACAGGCTGAGCCAGAGAATCTTTTGTGAGGCCGACTGCTGGCTTTCGAACTGCCCGCCGTAGGTCAGGTAGTAGCCCGCCGGCAGCTTCACCCGCTGGTTGATACGGGCCTGCACCTCCTTGACGGTGCTGCCCAGGTCGCGCCCGGCCACGTTCATCGAGATGGTGATGCGTCGCTGGGTGTTTTCGTGGTTGACGGTGTTGGGCCCCGGCTCGTAGCTCACGTCGGCCACCTGGCTCACCGGAATCAGGGCCCCGGACGGGGTTTCGATGCGGGTCTGGGCGATGGTGGCCACGTCGTTGCGCTGGGCTTCGGGCAGCTTCACAATGAGGTCGAAGCGCTTTTGCCCATCCAGCATCTGCGATACCACGTCGCCCTGAAACAGGGTTTCCAGGGTAGATACCACCTGGCCGCGTTCCAGGCCGTAGGCCCGCAGGGCGGCATCGCGGGGGCGCACCAGCAGCTGCGGAATCTGCACCTGCTTTTCGACTTGCAAATCCACGACGCCGGGCACCGTGCCGGCGGCCGTGCGCACCTCGTTGGCGTAGCGGCGCAGTTCCAGCAGGTCGTTGCCGAATACTTTGATAGCGACCTGCGCCCGTACCCCGCTCAGCAGGTGGTCGAGTCGGTGGCTGATGGGCTGGCCGATGTTGACGTTCACGCCCGTTATCAAAGCCAGGCGTTGGCGCAGGTCGGTAAGGATGGCCTCCCGGCTGCGCATGGTCTTACCCTCCTTTTTCAACTCCTCGGGCGTCTTGAAGGCCACCTCGATTTCGGAGTTGTTGACCGATTCGGCGTGCTCGTCCAGCTCGGCGCGGCCGGTGCGGCGGGCGGTGTAGGCCACTTCGGGCAGCTGCAAAATCTGCTCCTCGCCCAGCGTGCCCAGCTTGTTGGACTCGTTGAGCGAGGTGCCGGCCGGGGCCGAGAAGTTGACCGTGAGCGAGCCCTCATTGAAGGGGGGCAGGAACTCGGTGCCGAAGAAGGGCACCAGCGAGGCGGCCAGCGCGAAGAGCAGCCCGGTGAACGTGAGCACCACTTTTGGGTGGGTCAGGCCCCAATTAAGTAGGCCGGTATCCTTGCGCTTAAGCCAGCGCACTAAGCCGCCCTCGTGCTCGGCGGCCTGAATCTGCTTCATCTTGGGCAGCAGGTAGTAGCAGAGTACCGGCGTCACGGTGAGCGACACGAACAGCGAGGCCACGATGCTGGTGATGTAGGCAATGCCCAAGGGGGCGAAAATGCGCCCTTCCATGCCTTCGAGCGCAAACAGCGGCAGGAACACCAGCACCACGATGATGGTGGCGTACACAATAGAATTGCGCACTTCCGAAGAGGCAGCGTAAATCACCTGCAAGGCCGGCTTGGGGGTGGGCAAGTGCTGGTTCTCACGTAGTCGCCGGAACACGTTTTCCACGTCCACAATGGCGTCATCCACCAGCTCGCCGATAGCAATAGCTAGGCCACCCAGCGTCATGGTGTTGATGCTGATGCCCGCGAAGCGGAATACTAATGCTGTCACCAGCAACGACAACGGAATGGCCACCAACGAAATGAAGGTGGTCCGCACGTTCAGCAGAAAGGCAAACAGCACGATGACCACCAGAATGGCCCCGTCGCGCAGCGCTTCTTCAACGTTGGTAATCGACGACTCGATGAAATCAGCCTGTTTGAACAGGCGCGTGTTCACTCGCACGTCCTTGGGCAGCGAGGGCTTCAGCTCGACCAGCGCCTTTTCCACGGCCTGGGTTAGGCCCACCGTGGCGGTGCCGGGCTGCTTCTCGATGCTTAGAATAACGGCGGGCTTGCCGTTCACGCTGCCGTCGCCGCGCTTGAAGCGCGCCCCGAAGGCCACGTTGGCTACCTGCTTCACGCTGATGGGCGAGCCTTCGCGGTAGCCGACGATGATGTTCTCGATGTCGGCCACCGAGCGCAGCCGCCCTAGGTTACGAATGAGGACTTCCGAGCCGTTGCGGTCGAAGAAGTTGCCGGTGGTGTTCAGGTTAGAGCGGCGCAGGGCCTCCTCTACCTGCGTCACGGTCAGGCCCGTGGCGTTCAGGCGGGGCATGTCGAGCAGCACCTGGTACTGTAAGTTGTCGCCGCCGATGGGAATGACCTGGGCCACGCCCGGAATGCTGAGCAGGCGCTGGCGCACGGTGTAGTTGGCCAGCGTGCGCAGGTCGGCCGCGTTGGTCTGCTTGCCCCCCGACAGGCCCACTAACATTATCTGGCCCATTACCGAGGAGATGGGCCCCAGCACTGGCGTAATACCGGTGGGCAGCTGCCCGCTGACGGTTTGCAGCTTTTCGGCCACAATCTGGCGAGCGGTAAAAATGTCGGTGCCGTAGTCGAAATCCACGAAGACCAGGCCCAGCCCGATGGCCGAGTTGGAGCGCACGGCCGCCACGCCCGTCGCCCCGTTCAGGGCTGTTTCCACGGGCAGCGTCACCAAGGCCTCCACTTCTTCGGGGGCCATGCCGGCCGCTTCCAGGAATACGGTCACGCGGGGCCGGTCCAGGTCGGGTAGCACGTCCACGGGCAGTTGGCGCGCCGTGTAGGTGCCAGCAATGAGTAGGCCCACGGCAAAAGCCAGCAGGAGCAGGCGGTTTTGCAGGGCAAAACGAATGATTTTATCGAGCATCCGCTATTGGTTGAGGTAGATGGATTTAAGCTGGTAGGTGCCCACGCTTACCACCCGGTCGTTTTCGTTCACGTCGCCGCTCAGCAGCACCGTTTGCTCGCCATTGGCGGCACCCGGCTGCACGTAGTGTATTTTGAAGGTTTCGGGGTCGGTGTGCACGAAGACCACCGGCTTGCCATTCAAATCGGTCAGCGCCGAGGTGGGCACCACCAGCTGCTTTTTGCCGCCGCCGCTGCGGCCCAGCACCTGCACGTTCACGGCCTGGCCCGCCCGGAACAGGTTGGTGCCGGTGGGGTCGAGTTCGAGCACCAGCTGGCGGGCCTGGTTCACCGGGTTTACCACGTTGCTGAACACCACCAGCCGGGCGGGTACGCTGCCGGTCTGGCCTTGCAGGCCTTCCACCTGAAATTGGGCCCCAGCGGGAATCTTGTCCAAGTCCTGGGCAAACACCTGGGCTTCGACGCGCAGCTTGCCGGGGTTGAGCACCCGAAACAGCTCGTCGCCTTGCGTCACCTGCTGGCCTACGGCCAGGGTGAACACGTCCACAGTGCCGCTGATGGGCGAGGTGATGGTAACCCGGCGGTTGCTGGCCTGCCCATTCAGGATGCCCGCGTTCTGGCGGGCCTGACGCAGGCGCAGCTCGGCGGCCACCACGTCCTTGCGGGCTGCAATGTCGGCAATGGTTTGTAGGCGGGCGTAGTCCTGCTGGGCGGCGCGCAGCTCGGCCTGGGCGTTGGCGCGCTCGGTGCTGAGGCCGATTTGCTGGGTTGCGTCGAGGGTTTGGTCAACAACGGCCAGGGCCTGCCCGGCGCGCACCGGTTGGCCTACTTTGGCCGAAAGGCTGACGATGCGCCCGGTCTGGGGTACTACTACCCGGCCTTCGCCGCCCGCTGCCGCCGAAACGGTGCCGTAGAGGGTGAGCCGGTTGTAAGTATCGGAGTAGCCGGCCAGGGCCGTGCGCACCCCGAACAGGAACTGGCTTTCTTTGGGCAAGGCCACGGCGTCGGTCATCGCCACACCAGTTGAGGCGGGCGCGGCCCCGCCGTGGTCTTCGCCGCCGTGCGCCCACAGCGCGGCGGGCGGGGGCAGCAGCACGGAAAAGGCCAGGCCCAGGGCGGCCGTAGCGGCGAGATACTCATGCGTGGTTTTCATAAACAGCGGGCGTTGAAGTGGGGACCACCGCGGCGGAGCGGCGGCGCATAACCAGGGCGGTGACGGCAATGCCCAGCGCGAACGCGCCGAAAAGCAGCAGCACCGTTTTCCAGGAGCCGATGAGGGCGGGGGCCGCCAGGGCCGGAGCCGCCGCCACGGGCAGCAGCTTGCCGACCTCGATGCCCGAGAGCAACATCAAGTCGGCCTTGTCGCCGGCCACGATGTTGACGGCCAGGCTGTATTTCTTATCGGCCGGAAACATGCCCTCGACCAGGTAGGCCCCCGGCGACTTTTCGCTGACGGCAAACTTGAGGTCGGCCGCTTCGGGACAGGTCACCGTCAGCTTGGCCCCCTTGATGGGGGCGTTGGTGGCGTAGTCCGAGATAAAGAGGCGCAAGTCCGCGTCTTTCCCCTTGGCCAGGGGCTCGAAGCGCAGCAGCAGCTCGAAGCTTTCGGAGAGCGCGGCTACCGAAAACGTGGTGGCCACCGCCCCAGCCGAGGGCTTGGCCGCGTCGCCGTGGTCCTCGCCGCCGTGGGCGCGGGCCCCGGTAGCCAGCAGCAGGGCCAGCAGGAGCAGGAGAAGGTTCTTCATTATTGTCCCCGCAGGTAGTTAAGTGCAACGATGGCCTGACGGTAGTCGCGGATGGTGGTCAAGTAGGTATTCTGAATGGTAAAGGCCTGGTTGAGGCTCTGAATCAGCACCAGGTAGCTGATTTCGCCGGCCTTGAACAGGCGCTGCGACTGGCTGATGATGGCCCGCGACTGGGGCAGGCCGGTTTGCTCGTAGTAGGTGAGCGAGGCGGCGAACTTGCGCGTGTCGGCCAGGGCCTGTTGGTACTGGGTGCCGAGGTCGAGGCGCTGCACTTGCAGCTGGGCCTGGGCGGCCTTGCTGCGCGCCGTAGCCGCTTGCAGCTGAGCGCGGTAAGTCCAGAACCAGATGGGCACCGACGCGCCAAACTGGAATCGGTAGCGGGTGGGCGAGTCGCCGTAGGCTTGGTTTTGATAGCCTACCGTTAGGGCCGGGGTGCGCCGGGCGCGCACCAGGCTGATGCCCGACTGGCTCAGGGCCACGCTCTGGCCATAATAGGCCAGCGTGGGGCTTAGGGCCACGGCGGCGCTGTCCTGGGTGGGCAGCGTACCCAGCAGCTCCGCGCCGGCGCGGGCCAGCGCGGGGCCGGTCTGGCGTAGGTCGGCATCGGCCGTCAGGTTGGCTTCGGGCTGCCCGAGCAGCAAGCCCAAGCGCCGCTGGGCCGAGCGCTGGTCCACTAGGGCCTGGTCGAGCTGGTTGCGCACCTGCCGGGCTTCGGCTTCGGTGCTCACCCGCTGCAAGGCCGTTACCTCGCCGGCCTTAAATAGCCGCTCGGTGGCCAGTTGCAGCGTTTGAAACAGGCTGTCCTGGTAGGTGAGCTGGCGCACCTGGGCTTCCGCAAATTGCAGGCTCAGGTAGGCCTGGCGTACGTCGCGCCGTACGGTGGCCCGATTCACGTCGAGGCCCCGCTCAGCGAGGGTAATGCCGGCCTGCGCGGCCAGCGCCTGCCGGCGGTACACGGTGGGAAAGTCAATGGTTTGCACCACGCCGGGCGCCCACCGCTCGCCCGTAGGCGCGGAGAACAGAAAGTCTGGGTTGGTGGGCGAAAAGCTGCCGCGCTTAAGGGCGCGCTGCTCCTCAATTTCCTGCGCCGACTGGCGCAGGCGCGGGTGCCGGCGCAGGGCCTGGCGCTCGGCGCTGTCGAGGCGAACGACGACTTGTTGCGCCCACGCCGGCCCGGCCAGCAGCAAAAGCAGCAGGAGCGCAGGCAGGCGGTTGCGAGGGAGAAGGTTATTCATGGGCGTTGGGTGGGCCGCTAGCCCAGCCGCCGACGAGCAGCCAGCGGGCGGATGGGTAGGGGACCGGGAAGACGGTTGGCAGCCGGTAACCGCCAACCGCCGGGGACTAGGAGTTTTTGACCAGGGCCATGCCGCACTTCGGGCATTTGCCCGGTTCGGTGGCCGCTACTTCCGGGTGCATGGGGCAGGCGAAGGCCGCACCCACGGCTTTGTGGGTGTGGGCCTCATCCAGCTTGTCGAAGCGCACGGTCAGCGCCTTGCCGTCGGCCGTGTTCAGCGTCACGATGGCCGTGCGCACCTTGGCCCCGGCGGGCAGCTTGGCAACGAGGTGGTCATCACCGGCCGGGGCCAATGGGACGGTCACGGTGGCGTTGGTGCTCAGCTGCACCAGCACCGAGCCGCTCATGCCCTTGTTGGGCACGGCGCTCATCTTGGCCCCGAGCAGGTAAAAAGCCAGTTCGGTGGGCTGGGCTACCAGCTCCAGATGGTAGGGGCTGGCCGAGCGCACCACGCCGCCGTGCGGGGCGACGTGGGCGTGGGTTTCGCCCGCTGCCATTTCAGCGTGCTGGGCGTAGGCGAGGGGCGCGGTGGCCAGCAAGGCCAGTGCGGCGAGGAAGGTGCGGAACATTCTCATGAAATGAATCAGTGGGTTTAGAGTAGGATTAGGCCTTTTTCAGTTCCATGCCGCATTTCGGGCACTTGCCGGGCGCGTTGCTTTGGCCCCCGTCGTTCATCGGGCACACGTAGGCGGCAGCCGTCGCTTTCATCTTGCTGCTATTCTTGGCGTGCCAGTCCTTAAACTGCTGGATTTCTTTATGTTGCGCGGCTATCATCATCTGCGCCATCTCCTTGAGCTTGCTGTCCTTGCCGTGGGCCAGCTCCGCTTTGGCCATATCCACGGCGCTTTGGTGGTGCACGGTCATGAGCATGTTGAAATTCATGTCGGCATCGGCTACCATCGTGGGCATGTTCTGCTTCGTGTAGTCCATCGCGGCCTTCAGCTGGACGGTGAAGGGGTCGGCCGGGTTCTGGGGCTTGTAGTTGGTCGGGGCCGCGTCGAGGCGCTCGGCAATGGGCTCCAGCTCACCGATTTCTTTCTGCTGGTCGGCCTTGATTTTCCCGGCCAGCTGCTTCATAGTCGCGTCTTTGCCGTCGCGCAGTTCAATGTCAGCCATCGCAATGGCCCCCTGGTGGTGCATCAGCATCATGTGGGCAAAGTCGTGGTCGGTGTTGCCCTTCATCTTCATGGCGGCCATCTTGGCCATCATGTCGTCCATTGAGGCCATCAGGGGTGAGGTGCCGGCCGCCCCGGTCGCCATTTTGGAGTGGTCCATGCCGGCCATGTCGCCGGCCGCAGCGATGGTGTCGGTCGGGGCCGCGGCCTTTTCAGTAGCCGTGGTGTCGGCCGACTTGTTGCCGTTGCAGCTGCCAAGCAGCAGGGTGCCCGAGCACAGGGCGGCTAGGAAAAGTGCGGACTTTTTCATGGGGTTTGGGTTGGAATTAGGATTAGAATGAAAAATGAGGGATAAATCCGGGGGTTACGCCTTGACGTTGATGGTGAAATTGCCGGTGTGAATCTGCCCACCGTGGTTGAATTGCAGGAACACGCGGTACAGGCCGGGCTTTTCGAAGCTGGTGTTGAAGCCGATGACGGGCCCCTTGTCGGCTTGGTCGTTGGGGTGCACATGGAGGTAGCGCTCGGTGTCTTCGCTGATGACCACGACGTGGCCCAGCGCCCCGAGGTACTTGTCGAGGTCGGTCACGGGCTGGTCATTCTGGCTGAGCGTGATTTTCATGCCCAGCAGCTGGCCTACTTTCAGTGCCTTGTCAAAGGAGAGCGTGGCCTGGTAGCCGTCTTGGCTCCACTGCATCTGGTCTTTGCTGAACTTGACGGGCGTGTACTTCGGGCCCTGCACGCTCACCACCTGGCGGCCCAGCTGGTGGCCGCTGCCGTCGGGGGTGTAATCCTGAAACAGCACGTACTCGCCGCCTTTGGGGAAAGTGAACGAGGACTTGTAATTGGCATCGGCCGTGAATTCGGGGTGCTCGTGGTCGAACACCGATAGGTCCTTGCGCACGATGATGAGGTGGATTTTCTTCTCGTGCACCACGGCCAGCGGCACCGGGGCTTTTTCGTTGCCGAGTTCCTGTGGGGTGTAGGTGAGCGTGACGGGCTGGCTAGCCACTAGCTGCATGGGCTTGGGCTCAAACTTCATCTGGTAGCTTTTGCCGTTGCTTACCTGGTCGTTGTGCACCAGCTCCATGCCGCACTTGGAGCACTTCTGGCCGGGCTTGGTACTGGTTACCTCCGGGTGCATGGGGCAGGCGTAAGTATGGCCCCCGGCGTGCGCGGCAGTGCTGTCGGGCGCGGTGCCCGTGGGGGTGGTAACGGTATTGGTGGCGCTGCTGCTGGACGAATCCGAGGAGCAGCTGGCAACGGTGAAAACGCTGGCAGCGGCCAGCAGCGGAACAAGAAAGCGAGTCATGAAAACGGGTAAGGGATGGATGATGCGGCCCTGAACGGGCCGGTGGGGCCTACGCCTGCCACTGCTGCCAGAGCACGAAGCCCAGCACGGCGGCCAATCCGGCGTAGAGCAGGTAGGACAGCCAGCGACGGCCCGGCCCACGGGGGGGCGGCGCGCCGGCCTCCTGACAGCAACGCTGCCTTGCGAGGGAGGAAAAACCAGGAAAATGGGGGGAAGGAGCGCGGCTTAGCCACGCGGACGGGCAAATGAAAAGGCCCGCCCCGGACATAGCATAGCTATGCCGGCGCGAGCCTTAGCGCGTCGGAAGAATCAGACAGTCAGCGACTGAATGAAAATGCGGATGTCGGGTATTTTGGGCTTAAGCTGCCGGGGCGGAACTAGGGCAACGGTAGCCGTGCGGTCCCATTTGCCCGCCAGGGGCCGGAAATGAAACTCAATCGCCGTCGGTAATATAGCCGGGGCGGGTATAAACAGGTGCTTCTGGGCGGGCGTCGTCAGCGAGGAAAGCAGCGAAGCCGACTTGTCCTTGCAGCAGTCGTGGCTGCGGTTCGGCTTGGACGAATGCCCGTGCTGCTTGGGGTTGTGCTCCGCCACGGCCCCGTGCCCGTGGCAGCCGGGGTGCGCTGGCTTCTCTGCTTCGTGGTGGCTCATCGCTGCCATCGGCGGAGCCAGCAGGGCAGGATTTACCGTTGCGCACCAGCACTGGCCCACGAACACGTTGACGAAGACGAGCAGGAAGCTCGTCGCCAGCAGACGGCGGAAAGGAAACAGGCTACGGAACATAACGGGCACTAAGCAGCCGCAAAATTAGGCTTATCTCTCAAAAGGAGTTAAGCTGCTTCTTTACCCGCAATGCTGCGAAAGGGTTCCAGTAGCCTGGTCGGGCTTGCGGAGAGGTAGAGGTAAAATAACTTCTGTTAGTGACCTAGGCCCCTTTGCTGAGATAATGAGCAAGAGTCGGGTAATGGCTCAGCGCAAAATTATGCAAGTGTGCGGCGTGATTTTGTAAACTGTAGTTGCCCTAAATAAGCGGAAGTTGAAAACGTTGAGCAGTTAAGTTAAACTGGTCCGCAGCCCACCGGTATTTATCATAAAAACGGGTAGAAGGGCCAGCACTCAATCCATCGACAATGATGTTCCGCAAGGAATCGTATTGCATAGAAGCATCACCTTCGTCCCACCCAAAACGGTTATCGTAGTCGGTGAAATAGTCCAAATAGTAAATGCCCGGAGTTAGTTCTTTGCAGTTTTCAGCTAGGTAATTTACTTCCTCATCGCCATAGCCTTCGTTGCCCATCGACGGATACTGGTTTGCCAAGTCATACAGTGCTTGGTCAAACTTGATGATTGGTAGCTTTTCGGCAGCCTCGGTTTGGTATGCTCTCACGAATGCTTCGCCAAACATCAAGGAGCCTTTGTGATACATCTGACCTACTGTAATGGCTCCCCTACATAAGAATCCATGACGAATAAGCGTGTGGATAGCATAAGAGCAGTCAAAGAGCATTGAGTAGATACCTCCTTTCTCCTCAGCTAATCGGGATATAATTAGGCTGTCAGAGACTTGGATTGTCTGGGTGTCAATCCGTAAAGCTTTTTTGCCCTCCTCACTATCTCCCTTCATAGGGTCATTAAATGTTTCCTGTAACTCGGTCAAAGCGTCATGGATGACCTTGAAAGCATTTGCATCAGTGTAGCTCTTTATCAGCTGATTCTTGAAGCCTAGAATATCAATAAAGGCAACTACACGTTGCTCGTATTGGAAGGGAAAATTTTGACTGCTCAATTTGGAAATGTGGGATTAGTCGAACGTTAAAACGAGTAAGCGAAGGTACAGAATTGGTCACTGTATAGGGCGTTAACCCGTTAAATTATGCTAGTCTGCGGCGGTATTTAGTACCAACTTTGAGATTCGGTGGACGTTCCTTTGTAGGGTGATTATGGGCTTTAGCCAGCCGGCTAATAGCCTCTAAAATCACATCTTACGCTGCTTTTTATGGAACCTGCCACTAAAACCGAGACCCTCGACATCGAAGGCATGACGTGCGCCTCGTGCGCGGCCTTTGTCGAGAAGTCGCTCAGCCGCACGCCGGGCGTGCAGCGGGCGATGGTCAATTATGCCACCGAGAAGGCCACCGTCGATTACTTGCCTACCCAAGCCTCCCCGGCTACCTTGAAGGAGGCGGTCATCAGCGCCGGCTACGGCGTGACGGAGCGGGCGCCCGACACCAGTGCCGCCGAGCGTAGCGCCGAAATCGACCGTCAAAAGGCGCTGGCCTACCAGAAGCTCAAGCGCCGCTTCGGCGTCGCGGTAGGGTTGGCCGTGGTCATCATGCCCCTGAGTATGCTCATGCTCTGGCCAGCCATGATGCAGCGCGTCAACATGCAATGGCTGAATTACGTCCTGCTGCTACTGACGCTGCCCGTGCTGCTCTACAGCGGGCGCGAGTTCTACGTGTCAGCCTGGAACGGCTTCAAGCACCGGGCCGCCAACATGGATACGCTCATTGCCGTGGGTACCGGTGCGGCCTTCCTCTACAGCCTGGCTGCCACCGTGGTGCCCGATTTTTTCACCAGCCGGGGCCTGCTGCCCGAGGTATACTACGATACTACGGCCACCATCATTGCCCTCATTTTGCTAGGCAAGGTGTTGGAGCTGCGAGCCAAGACCCAGACCTCGGCGGCCATGAAGTCGCTTATAGGCCTGCAAGCCAAAACGGCCCGCGTGGTGCGGCCCGATGGGGCGGAAGTTGACGTGCCCATCGAACAGGTGCAGCTGGGCGACGTCGTGATGGTGCGCCCCGGCGAGAAGGTGGCCACCGACGGCCTCATCACCGACGGCTCCTCTTCGCTCGACGAGGCCATGCTCACCGGCGAAAGCCTGCCTGTGGAGAAGCAAGTGGGCGACCCCGTGTTTGGGGCCACGCTCAATAAAACGGGCTCTTTCCGCTTCCGCGTCACGAAGGTGGGGGCGGATACCATGCTCTCGCAGATTGTGAAGCTGGTGGAAGACGCCCAGGGCAGCCGCGCCCCCATTCAGCGGCTGGCTGATAAGGTAAGCGCCATCTTCGTTCCCACGGTGGTCGTCATTGCCATTCTCACGTTCGTGCTGTGGTTTGATTTGGCCCCGGTCGGCACGCGCCTGCCGCTGGCCTTGGTCAACTTTGTGGCTGTGCTCATCATTGCCTGTCCGTGCGCCCTGGGGCTGGCCACGCCCACTGCCATCATGGTGAGTACCGGCAAGGGAGCCGAGCACGGCGTGTTGATTCGCAACGCCGAATCCTTGGAAAAGGCCTACAAAGTCAACACCGTGCTGTTGGATAAAACTGGCACCATTACCCGTGGCGAGCCCGCCGTGACGGACTTCTGGACGCTGCCCGGCCAGGAGGCGGGCCAACTGCTGCAAGTGGTGGCTGCGGTGGAGCGGCAGAGCGAGCACCCGCTGGCCGAGGCCGTGGTGCGTCACGCCGACGCTCAGGGTGGGGCTAGTTTGACTGCCACCGGCTTCCGAGCCGTGGAAGGCAAGGGGGCCGCTGCCACCGTGAACGGCCAGGCCGTGCTGATTGGCAACCGCCGCCTGCTGGCCGACGAAAACGTGCTTCTCTCCCCCACTCTGATTGCCCAGGCTGAGCAGCTGCTGAGCCAGGCCAGAACCGTACTTTACGTTGCTGTGGCGGGCCAGGCGGTGGGCCTGCTGGGCGTGGCCGACACCGTGCGCGACACGTCGGCCGCAGCCATCAAAAAGCTCCAGGCGCTGGGCATCGAGGTGGTGATGATGACGGGCGATAACCCTGAAACAGCCGCTCAGGTGGCCGGGCAGGTGGGCATCACGCGCTATTTCGCCGAGGTGCTGCCCCAGGACAAGGCCAGCAAAGTGAAAGAGCTGCAAGCCGAGGGCCGCACCGTGGCCATGGTCGGCGACGGCATCAACGACGCACCCGCGCTGGCGCAAGCCGACATCGGGCTGGCCATCGGCTCGGGCACCGACGTGGCGATGGAAGCGGCCGGCATCACGCTCATGCGCTCCGACCTGAACGGGGTAGTCACGGCCATTGAGCTGAGTCGCCAGACCATTCGCACCATCAAGCAGAACCTGTTTTTTGCCTTCATCTACAACACGTTGGGCATTCCCGTCGCGGCCGGCCTGCTCTACCCCTTCTTCGGCATCCTGCTCTCGCCCATGCTCGCGGCCGGGGCCATGGCCCTCAGCTCCGTCTCGGTGCTGACCAATTCGCTGCGCCTGCGCAGTTTCGACAACCACTAATCCTTCCTTATTATGGACACGACCGCCATTATTGTGACCGTAGCCGGCCTGGCTCTCGCCGGGTTTGTGCTGTGGTACTTTTTCTTCTCGGCTCGCCAGACGGCTAGCGCCGTATCCTCTTCCGGCGGCGTGCAGGAGGTGGCCATTACTGTCAAGGGCGGCTATTCGCCCGACGTGATTGAGGTAAAGCGCGGCCAACCCGTGCAGCTGAGCTTCTACCGCGACGAGGAAAACAGCTGCTCGGA
Source organism: Hymenobacter arcticus (assembly GCF_054779975.1). Lineage (NCBI taxonomy): Bacteria > Pseudomonadati > Bacteroidota > Cytophagia > Cytophagales > Hymenobacteraceae > Hymenobacter > Hymenobacter arcticus. The sequence goes on along the minus strand of NZ_BAAGXF010000011.1, from coordinate 15,128 downwards.
GGAGCTGCTGATGCCCGACTTCAGTATCCGCCGCGACTTGCCCGCTTTCAAAACCACGCTGGTGGAGCTGCTGCCCAAAGAAGCCGGCACATTTTCATTTACCTGCGGCATGGGCATGCTGCGGGGTAGCCTAGTAGTGAAATAATGGCGCATCCCATGAAAGCCGACGTTAGCATCGCCCACGTTTTGCCGCCGCCCGACTCGCACCGGCTGCTGATAAAGAACATGGTCTGCCCGCAGTGCATCCGGGTGGTGCGCGAGGACCTGACGGCACTGGGCCTGCACGTCCACCGGGTAGCGCTGGGTGAGGCGGACGTAGCAACGCCCGCCGGTGCGGCCCCGGACTGGGTGGCCATCCGGGCCAGCTTGCACGAAGCCGGATTTGAGCTGCTGGAAGACCCCCGCGACCAGCTGGTAGACCGCATCAAAACCCTGCTGGTGGCCCTGATTCACTACCCGCCGCCCGGCCCGCGCCTGCTCAACTACTCGGATTATCTGGTCGAGCACCTGGGGCGCGACTACCATTATCTTTCCCATCTGTTCTCCGCTGCCGAAGGCCTCACGATTGAGAAGTTCATCATTCGCCAGAAGGTGGAGCGGGCCAAGGAGTTGATTGGCTACGGGGAACTGCCCATTGCCGAGGTAGCGCAGCAGCTAGGCTACAGCAGCCCGGCGCACCTCTCGCGGCAGTTCCGGCAGGTAACCGGCCTCACGCCGACCGAGTTTCAACGCCTGGGGCCGGCCAGCCTAGCCCGGCGCAGCCTCGATTCGCTGATTTAAAGGCCGCGTTACCTGAAGGTGACGTAAGTCACACAGGGTCAACATTGCAAGTAGTGGATAGGCAGCGGTCCGATTAACGGGCCGCTGCTTTTTTGTGTTACGGACCGTAGAGCGCCGACCATCACCCCCGGCCTCGCCTCTCCTGGTTATGACCCGACAGCTTCTCGTTGAATTCGATGACTTATTTACCGGGCCCGCGCAGCCCATTCCCGACTACCTGAGTGGTATTAGCCGGCTAGACCGCTTGCAATGCGTCTCGCACTTGCTTGGCTATCTAAGCCAAACGCCGGCTCCTAAGCGGGACTACGTGACGGACATGCAGCAGTTTTTCGGGCCGCAGCATAATGAGCTTTTTGCCAGCCAGGTATACCAGCAGACGCAGGCTTTAGCGCGCCGCGTCAAGTCCAAGCTCAACTTTCTGCATCCGAAAACGGCGCTCCAACTTTATAGCCTTTGTTTTGAGTTGGCCGATGAGCCAACCAGGCAGACCGAGCCTGAACTAGAATGCAGCTTTTTTGTGGCCTGCCTGGCCCTAAACGAATTCTATATCAAAGAGCAGTACCAGGCCATGACCGTTGCCCAACAGCTGCTGCCGATGCAGCCGCTCGCAGCTACTGCTTTAGCAGGTACGTTCTCGGATTTTGAGTTGGTGAACCACCGTCTGCACCACATTGCGATGCTGCAACTGATAAAGTCGGTGCGGCTGTTCGAGTTTTTAGAGGCTGAGGCCCGTTTTGCGCCCCTGCTGCAAGCATTTTTGCGCCGGTTCAACTGCCAAAGCTGGCAGGAGTATTTCCGTCTGTTAAGCGGCGTAGTCAAGCCTGTTACGCAGGCAGAAAACCCCGGCCGAATTGCGATTGAGGTGCCCGCTGGGCCTGATTACGAGAAGGCGTGCGCGTTTCTGCGGCATTTCACGCTCCCCGAAGGGCAGCCGCTGGACATGGCCGACTTCACCAGTTTACGGGCCACCCCGCTGTGTGAGGAATCGCCCGGCACCTTCGTGCTGGTGTACCCGGTATTGGTGCTGGAAACGCTGCACAAGGGGCTGTATTTTCAGTTTAGCCTAGCTAATCGGGCCTTGCCCAAAGCCGAACGGGAAAAGGATTGGCGGTCGGTTTACTGCGACTTGTTTTCCGAGCAGTACCTGCTCTACCTGCTGCTGAACGCCACTTTTCGCGGCCGGGGGCTGGCGCTGAGCGGGAATGCCATCAAGGCCGGGTGGACGCTGAAAAAGCAGTCCGAGCCGGACTACTATTTCCGCCACGGCCACCGGGCGGTGCTGTTCGAGTCGAAAGACGTGCTGGTGAACAAGAATGCCAAGGCGGGCCACGACTTTGCCACCTACTTGGAAGAGCTGCGCTATAAGTTTGACGAGGACGTGGACGCACACCCCAAGGCGGCGAAGCAATTGGCGGGCAACGTTGAGCGCCTGTTGCAGCGGCAGCTGCCGTTCGACACCGATTTTGACCCGGCAGGACTAATTATCTACCCGGTGGTAGTGGTTCACGACCGCCTCTATAACCAACCGGGCCTGAACGTGGTCGTCAACGACTGGTTTCAGGAGGAACTGACCAAGCTGGAACAGCAAGGCCTACCCGTGCATAACGTTCGGCCGCTGATTATCATCGACGTGGATACGCTGCTGGCTTTTCACGAAGATTTCCGAGATGGGCGGTTGGTACTCGAAGACGTGCTGGAAGAATACGTGGCCTACCTGCGTGCCCCGGCCTGGGCCGGCATCAGCGCGGCCGAGGACGAGCAGCGGCAGATGCAGGCCATTCACCCCTTCGCGCTGTTTTTGGAGAACTACGCGGAAAAGCGGAATATGCTGGGCATCCCGAAGGAGATGCTGTACCAGATTTTGCCCATTATTAACCGGAAGGGCGAAGCCGAATAACCTTGCGCAAGCCCGGTTAGCCAAGGTGTGTGACTGCTGGCTAGAAATTATGCAAGCGGAGCGACGAAAGTGTACAAATCATGAGGGAGGTGGGGCCGTTTTAGTCGCAGTTAATCCCTCATCACTACTTACCCCTATGAACCGTTTACTCCGCTTTCCCACGCTAGCATTGCTTTGCCTGGGCCTCGCCACTACTGCCTGTAAAAAGGACGAGGGCCTGCAAGTGCAGTCCCACGACCAGAGCACCCTGATGACCATCATGCACGCCATGATGATGGACATGGGCATGATGAAGCCCACCGGCGACCCCGACAACGACTTTGCCCTGATGATGACCATGCACCATCAGGGGGCCATCAACATGGCCAACGAGGAGTTGAAAAATGGCAAGGACACTGAGATGCGGGCCCTGGCCACCAGCATCATTGCCAAGCAGCAGGACGAAATCAAGCAGTTCAATGCTTTTCTGACGGCGCACCCCGCCCACACGCCGTTCCTGCCTGATTTTGCCATGATGCAAGATGCGAATATGATGCGCATGGACCAGGCCAACGACCTACGCCCCCTGACCGGCGACACTGACTACGACTATGCCCAGCTTATGGTGGACCACCACCAGAGCGCCGTTGAAAACTCCGACCTGGAGCTGAAGTATGGCCGTGAAGCCACTACTAAAACCCTGGCGCAGAACATTATTACTGACCAGAAGATGGAAATCGACCAGTTCCAGGCCTGGCTGCTGAAAAACAAGAAGTTTTAGGAAGCCAGCACCATGAATTACCAAAGCAGCGGGGCCGTGGCCCCGCTGCTTTTTAGTATTAATCGTCGCTACGGCGACTTGTCGATGCGGCCGGGCGGGGCGATGGGGCCGATACCGGGCAGGGCTAGCGCGGCCAGGTAGCGGCTCCCGCAGCGCAGGGCGACAACTATTCAAAAACTTTGCAGTAGACCATTTGCTATGAAATCGTTACCCTTTGCTTCGCTGCTGCTATTGACCGGTCCCGCCGCACTGGCCCAACAACCCATGCCCGGCATGACGATGCCACCCGCTCCGGCGGCCAAACCCATGCCCAGCAGAACCATGCCGGCCGATACGGCTAAGAAGATGCTGGGCATGAAAGCCAGTCCGTCCATGAGCGGCATGGAGATGGACAGCGCCGGCAGCATGGGCATGGGGGGCATGCGCAACTCGTTTTCTAAAAACCTGCCCATGACCCGCCAAGGCTCGGGCACGAGCTGGCACCCCGACAACTCGCCGATGTACATGAAAATGTACCAGCCCGGCGGCTGGGACGTGATGCTGATGTACTCCGTGTTCCTGCGCTACACGAGCCAGAACGTCAACCACCGCGACTTGCGCGGCGACGCCGATTTCCGGTCGAACACCTACGTGATGGCGATGGCCAACCACCTGGTGGGCCAGCACGGGCTGTTTACCATCCACGCCATGCTCTCGGCCGACCCGTTCACGGTGGGCGGCAGCGGCTACCCGCTGCTGTTCCAGACCGGCGAGTCGTGGCAGGGGGTGAAGCTGCACGACCACCAGCACCCGCACGATTTGGTGAGCGCGCTGGGCGTGGCCTACACCCAGGAAGTGAGCCCCGACGTGGACCTGACGGCTTACGTGGGCTACCCCGGCGAGCCGGCCATCGGGCCCCCGGTGTTCATGCACCGGCCCTCGGCGGCTAACTTTCCCTCGGCCCCGCTGGGTCACCACTGGCAGGACGCCACGCACATTCAGTTTGGCGTGGCCACGCTGGGCGTGCGCTACCGCAACGCCAAGCTCGAAGGCTCGCTCTTCACCGGCCGCGAGCCCAACGAGAACCGCTACAGCTTCGACCGGCCCCGCTTCGATTCCTACAGCGCCCGGCTCTCGGTGAACCCGGCTCCCAGCCTGGCCCTGCAAGCCTCCGTGGCCCACATCAAAAGCCCGGAGGAGTTGGAGCCGGCCGCCAACCAAGAGCGGTTCACGGCCTCGGCGCTGCACAACGCCGCGCTGGGCGGCGAAACCGTTTTGTCGTCGGCCTTCGTGTGGGGCATGAACCGCAACAGCGGCGTGGGCGACGTGTATTACTCCCACTCGTTTTTGCTGGAAAGCAACTGGCAAGCCCGGCAGTTCAATGTCTTCGCCCGCCTCGAAACCTTGCAGCTCAACTTCGACGAGCTGCTGCTGCCAGCCCCCACCGAAGGGGCCCTGCACGAAAACCACCAAGTGTCCGCCTTCACCTTGGGGGCATCCAAGTACCTGGCCAAGACCAGCGCCGCTTGGGTGGACCTGGGCGCGACCGGCACCCTCAATGCCTACGACACCGGCAACGCCACGCTGCTGAGCAGCTACGGCCGCACCCCGCTTTCATTCGAGGTGTTCGTGCGCATTATTGCGCCGCGCATGAAAATGCGTATGGGCGGCGGGGGCCACGGGGGCATGAAGATGTAAGCAAAGCAGCCGAGTTAGCCAAGCGGCGCCTTTCGCGGGGCGCTGCTTTTTTGGGGCCGTGCTGGTTACTGGTAGCCGGCGGTGCATCTTCGCTGCCCGGTTTATTTTACTTTATCCAATGTCCGAACATTTACCCCCGCTGATTCAACGCTACAAGGCCGATTCCGAGTCCGTTTACAACACTTGGTTCATCAACAACGAGGAGCGCCTGAAGGCCTTCCGCTCCATCCGGCGCGGGGTGCAACAAGTGGTAAAGGACATCAAAGCGGGCAGCTTTGGCAACGATTTTAAAGGCACCTCGCTCGAATTCGTGCTCAGCGTCATTAGCGAGCAAAAGCAGGTGTTCCAGGGCGCGGCTCACCCTTTCTATTGGAAGCCCAAGTTGCGCATCCCCGACATCTACGAGCACGAGGACAACAAGCGCGCCTTCGGCCAATTTCTAGAAAGCTGCCTGGCTGCCACTACTGAGCAGCAGCTATTGCGCGAAATCGACATTTTGGACCGCCGCAAAATCAAGGGCCTGGGCCCGGCCGTGGCCAGCATTCTCTACTTTCTGCACCCCACCCTGATGCCGCCCTGCAACACGGCCATCGTCAACGGGTTCAACGCCTTGTTTGGAGAGAAAATCAAGCTCGGGTCCTGGTCCGAGTACCTGCGCATGCGCGCTCGGCTGCGCGACCTCAACCAGGAGCACCGCCACCACTTGAGCCTCGACTACGGCGCGTTGAGCGGCTTGCTTTTTGACGTGGGCGTAAAGAAGATGATTGCCGGTGACCAGCAGTTTGCCACCGACGAGGACCGCGACAAGTACCAGCAGCAGGCCCAGAAGCGCCACAAGGAGGTGCAGTTCGAAGCCCAAGAGGAGAACCAGCACACCGAGATGCAGCACCACCTGCTGCGCGTAGGCAAGGCCTTGGGTTGTGATGTAACGACGGCCATCAACGACCGCAACCGCCTTTGTGGCGGGCAGAAGCTTTCGTTTCTCTGCCTCGACCAGCACCCCGCGCTACCGGTGCCAGCCGACGTGGCCAGTACCATTCGCCTTATCGACATCGTGTGGTTTGCGCCCGGTACCAACCGCGTGGTGGCCGCCTTTGAGGTCGAGAAGAGCACCAGCATCTACAGCGGTATCCTGCGGCTGACTGATTTGGCGTTCTCCATGCCTGAGCACGAAACGGCCTTATACCTAGTAGTGCCCGACGCCCGCGAAAAGGAAGTACAGGCCCAGCTCTCGCGCCCGGCTATCCGGGCCGCCGGCGCGACCATTCGCTACATTCTGTTTTCGGAGTTGCGCCAGCACTGCGAGGCGCTGTGCAAATTTGGCGACTCGCCGGCGGCCATGCTCAAGATTGCGCGGTCAGTTTCTTAGCGCTGGTTTATGAATACCAGCAAGTTGTAGGAATTTCTGCATTATAGGCAAGCATCAATGAGCATTTGCAATTACACCAGCCATTTTTCCCGCAGGGCATTTCGGCACCTTTCCGAAGTATTTAGCTACGAGTTAAGCTTTTCGGAGCTAGGTATAACGGACCACTTTGTGTTGGACTTGGTAAGGTTTTCCCAGCAGGTGGCCCCCTTGCAGGTGGAGGTCTACAAAACGTCGTGGCCGGTCGAAAAACCTTACGGCAACGACATTGATTTATTCGTGCAGGATGCCACAGGCCAATACGACTGGTACGCGCTGCAAGCCAAGGTAATGTCGCACGAGGGTGTATTTAACGACCTGAAAGTCAAGAAGCCAGGTGCGATTGAGGAGCAATGGCATAAATTGCTGCTACACGAGTACCTGTTTGGCAGCCAGGCTTTTTATCTGCTGTACGTAGGGCAATCCAAAACCAATTTTCCCAACACACCACCAACTTATTCAGACTGCCGGGGGCGCGCATCAATTGCCGAGTACGGCCTGACCCTAGTGAAGGCGCTGGACATCATGAATACGGTTAGCAGTACCTCGCCCATGCCGTTTAGCGATGTTTTTCCAGGCCTAGCAGAGCCGCTACGCTCACTCTTCTGCTGCCCTCGCAAAGCACCGCAAAGGGCCATTAAATTCAGCAGAAAAGACATTCTACCCCCGATTTACAGACGGGTATATGCGCGAAGCAAAGGGGATGACCCGTACCGGGGCCATAACCACCCGGACAATTTCCGCCCCGAAGGCTTTGCCCCCATCCGCATTCTGATTGACCTTAACTCAGATGTGGTGGATGGAGATAGTGATAATTAGGCCATGCTGAATGCTCTTGCCATGACCGGACTACATGGGTTGAAACTGCGCCTGCACGAAGTCGTGGGCGTAGTCTTTAACTTGGTCGCACGCTATTACCGAAGCGCGTCGCTGTTGCTAATGGTGCCAAACGGCTGTTTTTTCCCAGTCCGACGGAAAGCCCATTAGGGTAGCATCAATTTGGTATTCCCGAATTAGCTCTTCGACCTTCCTCGTGAAAGAGTTGCCTGGGTTGAAGCACTTCAGCAGATGGTTGACGAGCGCTGCTGCCCCGTACATCGTGGTGTTCGCATCCTCGGGCATGGGTACGGGGAACTTAAAAGCCTTGCGGGAGGGAATGGTGGGGCGGTCAGCCGAGATAATTCTGTTCCAAAGCCGGCCGTGGTGCGCACAAACGTTCCGAACATTGGCCAGCCAAAGAAACCACGTATCCAGGGTGGCAGGAGCTTGCTGGAACTCAGCAGCAATTTGCAGCTTCGTTTCACTAGTTAGCAGGGCCCTGAATAAGCGCGCAAGCTCTCCCAGTGATAAGGTCTCCAGGGCCATTTGTGACGGTGGAAATGGCTCATCGGGATAATTCCGCTTGAACGTCTTCAGAAATAACTCTTTAGGTAGTTTGAATTCTTCCTGTAGATTAGCTAATAGCGCTTGCCACTGACCTTTATACTTTACGTCAATCAAGTTTTCGTCGGTGTACCAGAAGAAGCCGTGCGCCAGACTGTAGTAATTGGTCAGCTTGGCTCGCAGCCCCACCTCCACGCGTTCCATGTACTCCATCACGATGGCCCGCAGCCGCTTATCGAATTTGTAAGCGTTCACTACGTCATCGAAGCTCGTGCCTTCCACGAAGCGGTGCGCCCGGCCAGCCACTTGCAAAGGGTACATGTAGCCACTGAGCCGGTAGTAGCCAATGCTATCCAGGTAGCGAGTCGCGCGGACCTCGTCCGGAATAAGTAGGTTACGACTTTTGAGTAGGGCCAGTAGCTCCGCGCTGGAGAGTGGCTGCTTGCGGTACTGCTGGGGCATGCTAAACCATCTGAAACGGCAACGCCCCTAGCAGCTAAGCTAGGGGCGCCGTGATTTCGTTAAGAAAGCCCCGCAGATGCGCTTGCGTCAGTGGCGTGCGGGGGATTAATAGTACAAATGTACGGCGCATTTTTTAATTCCACCAAATTAGCCGGGTGAATGTCGTAGTGGTATTGAGCTTCGCATCCTGCTGGGCTTGAGGTAGGCGTTTAAAGGCTTCCAGAAACGCGATGCCGCCCATGCCGGCGGCTCTTATTGTAGAAGAGCGGATTTACACGCTAAGCAATCAAATTGCTGATTACTAGCGTACTGATAGAGGCTTTAACTTGCTCAGTCAAAAAGGAAATCCTTTCTTATATGCTTGATATTCGCTCTCGATTGCTTGAAACCGCTTATTTCATAGGTGTTTGAAAACCAGTCTGTTTGATAAAGGGCTTAGCGTGTAAATTCGCTTTTCTGCAATAAGAACCCTTAGCCGGGCTAAACCCTGAGCAGGCGGCACAACAGATGGATGCTAACCCGTTGTCTGATACGCTAACCGATTTTTCAGTATGTAATTGAGGCCCCTGCTCAAGGGAGCGCAGGCCATTAAAAAGCCGTTTTAACTCTTAGCCTAGCTTACCGCATGCAACCTAGTTGAACAACAACCGCTTTATCCTAATCCTCAAGAGCTACGCACGCTGGGGACGGATGAATATTACCAGCTCTATTACTACGCAGTATTCCGCAGCAGCACGCAGTTGGTTGGCAGTATCAGGTACCGGGCCGCTTTGGTTTGCGTTTCCTGCTGCTTGCGGTGGATGACGCATTCACTACTCTAAAAAGCAATAGTTTCGCCTGCCTCATCCAAGATTAATCTCGTCTGCTGGTATTAGGGGTAGCGCAAGAGTAAGAACAGAAATTCCCGGTAGGTTTTCTATAGTGTCGGAATTCAGCGCTTGGAAGCCGTTTCCGTCTCATTAAGTCAGCTATTGTGGCTAGTAAGAGCTACTGATTAACGAGATAATCAAACAATACGCTTTTAAGAAGCAAATGGCCCTCAGTATTCAAAACTGCCTTAAACACCTTAAAACGAATGTTTCACTGTACAAAACTGCCCTGACAACCTCTAAATGCGGGACGTGAGTTGTGGGTGCCCCGTTTGGAAGCGACTCGCTTAACTTCTGTACCAAACTTTTAACCGAGGCCACTCTTGCGCCACCCCAAGTAGGCGGGCCGCTAGGAAGCTAGCGTTTAAAATAGATGCGAAAGGTGGTACCCTGGCCTACGTGGCTCTCTACCTCCAGCCGCCCGCCGTCGTTTTCCACCAGCTTCTGAACCAGGTAGAGGCCGACGCCCGACCCGTCCACGTGGGTGTGAAACCGCTGAAACAGGCCGAAGCTCGGCCGGCCGGGCGGCAAGGTCAGACCCAGGCCGTTGTCCGCTACTTCGAGCACCCAGAAGTGGGCCTCCGTCCGGCACCGCACGCGCACTTCGGGCGGGCGGTCGGGGTGACGGTACTTGACGGCGTTACTGAGCAAGTTGTAAACTATCGAGCGTAGGTTCTTTTCGGAGAAATTGACGGTGGGGCAGTCCGCCACGTCCACCGTGAGCTGCGCGCCGGCTTCGGCAATGGGCAAAGCCAGGTCCAGCAGCACGTCGCGCACCACATCGGCCAGGGCCACGGGCAGCGCCGGCTCGCCCGTCTCGGCCTGCGCCCGGGCGATGGTGCTCAAGTGGGTCAGCGTGTGCTGGAACCGCTCGACGGAATCGTGCAGCAGCTCCAGGATATGGGCTACCGGGGCGGACCGGTCGGAGGCCGGCAATTCCTCGCGCAGGGCGTGCAGCAGCCCGTCGAGGTTATTGAGGGGCCCTTGCAGGTCGTGGGAGGCCGTGTAGACGAAGGCATCCAGGTCGCCGTTGGTGCGCGTCAGGTGTTGGTTGGTGTCGCCCAGCGCTTCGTTGCTGACCAGCAGCTCTTCGTTGACATTGCCCAGGTCGGCGTTATGCGTTGCCAGCTGCTGGTTGAGCGCCTGCACGTGCTGCCGGCTGCTTTCCATGGCCTGCCGGGTGCGCACCTGCGGGGTGACGTCGTGGGCAAAGACCACCACCCCGTCTACTATCCCCTGGGCGTTGCGGCGGGCCTGGTAGGTGAAGGTCCAGTAGCTTTCCTCCAGTTGGCCCGCCGCGTGGCGGGCCAGTTGCAGGGGCAGCTCCTCGGCCACGTGGGTTTCGCCCGTGTCGTACACGTGGCGGAACAAGCCGGGAATCGTTGTGTCGGCTAGTTCGGGCAGGGCGTCGAGCAGGGATTTGCCCAACAGCGCCCGGCCGGGGAAAAGCTGCTGATACGCCGGATTGACCAGCTCAAAAACCAGGGCCGGGCCGGCGAGAATGACGATGGGCCCCGGCGCGGCCATGAACAGGGCGTGCAGCTGCTGCTGCTGGCGTTCCAGTTCGGCGCGGGCCGCCACTTGCTCGGTAACGTCGTTGATAAGGCAGTAAAACCCCACCACGCGCCCCTGCTGCACATCCGGCACGAAACTGGTGCGGATGTGCTTCACCAGGTCGTCGCGATAGGGCATGAGCGCCTCAAAGTTCACGTGCTCGCCCGCCAAGGCCCGCGTCATATAGGGCGCGGCGGCGGCATAGGCCGCTTCGCCCACCACCTCGCGCACGCGCCGGCCCCGCAGCTGCGCCGGCGACTGGTGGAACCAGCCCTCGTAGGCCTGGTTGTTGAACTGGTAGCGCTGGGCCTGGTCCACGTAGGCGATGAGCACCGGCAGGGCATCGGTCACGAGCTGCCGCTGCCGGGCGCTGTCCTCCCGCTCCTGGCGGGCCCGCACCTGCTCGGTTACTTCGTAGGCAAAAATCAAGATGCCGTTAATTTGGCCGGCCCCGTCGCGGGTGGCCTGGTAGATGTAGGTAACAAAGAGGTACTCCAGCCGGCCGGAATGGGTGCGGTCCAGCGTCACGGGCGCGTCGGTACCGGTGTAGGTCGCGCCCGTGCGGTACACCTCGTCCAGCTGGTCAAAGAAGGGCTGGCCTTCCAGCTCGGCCACGGCCTGGCGGTAGGGCCGGCCCACCAGCTCGCGGTGGCCGAACATGGCCCGAAAGTCGTCGTTGGCTAGTTCCACCACGTGGCCGGGGCCGGTGAGCACGGCAATCAGGGCCGGGGCCTCGGCCACGAGCCGGTGCAGGCGCTGGGCGTCGGCATCGGCGCGGGCGTACTCGGTGGCCTGGAGGCTGTCGGTGATGGTATCGACCAGCCCGGCGTTGGTGAGGGCCAACTCGTCGTTGAGCCGGCGTACGGCTTGTTCGGACCGGCGCAGCTCGTCGGCCTGGGTGCGCAGCTGGCCGTTGGCTTCCAGCAGCTGCCCATTGGCGACCTGGAGGCTTTCGTTGCTGACCAGCAGCTCCTCGTTGGTTACGTCCAGCTCCTCGTTGGCCACCGCCAGCCGCTCGTTGGCCGTGGCCAGCTGCTGGGCAGTGCTGGCCGGCGGGGAGCCGGCGGGAGGCCGTTGCTGCGCTTCGACGTGGGCACTCACGTTGTAGGCAAACAGCAACAGGTCACTCACCGCGCCCGCCGCGTCGCGCACGGCCTGGGCGACGAAGGTGAAATAGACGGGGCCCCGCGGGTCGGCGCGGGCCGCGTCCTGGAAGACAATGGCTTCGTCGCCATGACAAGTGGTACCGGTGCGGTAGGCCTCGTCCAGCCGGGCAAAAAAGGGCTGGTCCCGCAATTCGGGCAACGCGTCGTGGAGTCGCAGTCCGGTCAGCGGCCGGTCGCCAAACAGCTGCCGAAACAGGGGATTGGTGACCGTGACTAAGTGGGAGGCCCCGGCCAGGCTCGCCAGGCCGGGGCCTCCCGCACGAAGTCAGCGAGTCGCTGCCGCTGCGCCGCTGCTTCGGCGGGGTTCTCGGAGTCGGCGGGAGGGGTAGCGTCGGGCATAGCGGGGAAGGTACGTGTTCGGGGGCTACCCGTCAGCGGGAGGGGGTCGGGCTACGCCTGCTTTTTGGGGTAGAATTGCAAGTCGCCGCTCAGGGCTTGCTGTTGCAGGATGGACTCGTGCACGATGCGGGCCTGAAGACCAGATTGGTCGGCTTTTTCAAAAAACAGCTCGGCCACTGCGGTTTGCTGCAATTCGGTGAAGTGCAGGCCCAGGTTGTGGAGCAGCATCTTGGTTTCTTCCAGCCCGCGCATCGATTGGTAGAGCAGGCTTTCCACCGACCGGGTGACTTCGCTCAGCAGCGAGCTGACGGTGTAGGCATGGCCCGTGTGGCAGCGGTAGCGAATGAGCTGGCCTTCGATGAGCTGCGTTAGGGCCCCGTGGCAATCCGGGCAGGTAAAGGGCGTCAGCTTCCCCTTGTCAATGATGCCCAGCTCGAAGCCGCCGCCCTGCTTGGCAATGGTCAACTCAATTTTGAGCAGGTCCCGCGCGGCGGCGGGCAAATGGGTTTTGCCGGGGGCCGGTTCCAGGGTGAGGCGCACGAGCAACGCCCCCAGCTGGGCCAGCGGCACCACGTGGTCGGCCGTCACAAATTCCAGGGCATTGGTGGGCATGGCGGGCTGCTCGGCGTCGTGCGGGTCCTGCACAATGGCCAGCCCGCCCATGCGCTGCACCGACCAGAGGCCGGAGGTGCCATCGTCGAGGTAGCCCGTGAGCACCACGCCCAGCACGCGGGGGCCGTAGGTATAGGCCGCCGAGCGAAACAGGGCGTCGATGGACGGCCGGAAGCGGTTTTCTTTCGGGCCCCGCGTCACCAGCACCCGGTCGTCTTCCAGCAGCAGGTGGTGGTCGGGCGGGGCCAGGTAGATGGTACCGGGCTGCACCACTTCCCCGTTTTGGGGATGCTTGGCGTGAAGCGCCGACACCGCGTTCAGCAGCTGGGGCATGAGGCTGGGCGAATCGGCCGCCACGTGCAGCACCACGAAGATGGGCGCCGGGAAATCGGCGGGCAGGGCCTTAGCCAGCGCCAGCAAGGCGGTCACGCCCCCGGCGGAGGCCCCGATGACGACAATATCCCGGCGATGCCGACCAGTTTTTCGAGTGGGATTGGTAGCCATAATTATCAGGTTCAATAAGATACCATAGGAACTATGGGCAGACGGAAGAAGGCTTCTGTTTGTCCCTTGTTGGCGGACGAAGGTATCGGCATTTCGGAATACGTCGCCCAACCCGCCGCTTTTCCTTTCGGCTCCGTCCACTATTCCACCAAAAAGCGAACAACCTTTAAGCTAGCCTCAGCCCTACTATATATTGTCGGACAACTCCTTGAATCAGGGCGGCTTTCAGTCGTTCCTAAGCACTCGCACTTGGTCGCATTTCTCCGCCATAGGCCTCAAAAACCTGGCTGATTTCGCAGCCGCCCACCCGTTCCGCTAGCACTCCCCCGGCATGGTACCATCACGCTAATTTTTAAGCTCCTCCTTAGGATAGCGCGTATCTTACCCGCTCCTCCAAACTTGTACCATGCCCCCGAAGTCCACGCCAACGGCCAAACCGCGCTCCCTTCGGGCCGAAAATGATGCGCTGCGCGCCCAAATCCAGCGGTTGCGCGCCGACCGAACCGCGGTGGCCAAGGAGAAGAAAAAAGCCGACGCGTACGAGCAAAGCCAGGTGCGCTTCCGCACCGTGTTCGAGAATTCGCCCCTGGGCCAGAAAATCATCAACCCCGACCTGACCATCCGCCAGGCCAACCCGGCGCTGGTGGCCATGCTCGGCCTCACCCACCCCGACGAGGTCGAGGGCCGGCGCATCCTCGAATTTACCCACCCCCACTACCGTGACGACTGGAACCACTTGCAGGAGCGCCTCTGGGGCCACCGCATCCCCAATTTCACCTTCGAAACCTGCCTGGTGCGCGCCGATGGGTCCTCGTTCTGGTGCCAGGTGCACTCCATCCTGTTCCCCGACGAAGGCGAAGAGTTGGGCTACACCACCCTGGTGGACACCACCGCGCACAAGGAGCTGGAAACGTCCCTCAAACGCCTGTACGACACGCAGGAAACCATCCTGCACTTGGTGGCCCACGACGTAAAAACCCCCATCGCCCACATTCAGATGCTGGTGGAGCTGCTGCGCCGCGACGGGGCCGGCCAAGCGTCGGAGGCGCCCAAGTTTCTGGCCCTGGTGGAGCGCGCGTGCGCCGAGGCCAACGCCCTGCTCAAGGACGTGCTCTACGTCGGGGAACTGGACGCCACCCGGCTGAAAAAGGAGCCCACCAACCTCAACGCCTTCCTGGATGCGCAACTGACCCTGCACCGCGTCGCCGCGCAGGAAAAAGGCATTGACTTGGTGTTGGAGGTGCCGCCCCACGCCGTGACGGCCCCCCTGAACCCCAACAAGTTCAGCCGGGTCGTGGTCAACCTGCTCACCAACGCCCTGAAATTCACCCCGGCCGGGGGCCGGGTAGTCGTCGGCTTGGCCGAGCCCGCCGGTCGGCCGCGCCTCTCGGTGCAGGACACCGGCATCGGCATTGCCCCGGCCTTGCAGCGGCACATCTTCGACAAGTTCAGTGCCGCCGCCCGCAGCGGCCTGTACGGGGAATCCACGACCGGGCTGGGCTTGTTCATCACCCAGCAAATCGTGCGGCTGCACGGGGGCAAAATCTGGCTCGAAAGCCACGAAAACGAGGGCACGACCTTCTTTATTGACCTCCCTTAGCCCGCTACGTGGTAACCCCTGGCAGGGGTACTCTTACCCGGTGGCCCGCCGTATTCGGCCCCTTACTCGTGCTCGCGAGCGTCCAGGCGGGCAATTACTTCCTCCAACGTCAAGACGCCC